>DASZNR010000129.1:0-100134 GCA_035551175.1 Amycolatopsis sp.
GAGGACCTCGAACACGTTGCCCAGAAACTCAACCGCCGACCACGCAAAACGCTCGACTGGAAAACCCCAGCCGAGCGCCTGCGTGATCTACTGACAACCACATAGGCCATCAGGTGTTGCGAGGACCCCGAGAATCCGCCCTCGTTCCAGCCGGGGCTTTTCCTTTGCTGCTCGGCTATTCGATGGCGGCGAGGGCTTCGCGGTAGCCGTCGGGGTCGTAGTCGAGGCGGTCGTCGTCGGTCTCCTCGAGCTGGTCTTGCAGCACCGTCACGAGCTCGGCGAGCACCTCTTCGCGCGACCGGCCCCGGCCGAGCAGCACCTGCGCCGCGGTCCAGACCTCTCCGGGTTCGTTGTCCCACAGCTGGTCCACGACCGTCGTCTTCAGCGCGAGGCGAAGGCCGTCGGTGCCGTCGAATTCGTCGTTGGCCAATGATTCGTGGTACTCCGGGTGCTCGCCGATCACGAGGATGCGCCGCTGCTCGGGATCCGACGGGTCGAGGTCGGTCAGCTCCTCGTCGCCGATGACCGTGGCCAGCGACGGCACGGCGAACTTCCGCCGCGTCACTACTGCGAGCGCTTCTTCGGGGGTTTCGGTGCCGTCGAGGTAGTCCACGAGCTCTTCGGCTTCGTCGTCCTCGTCGGCGAGGTACTCCTCGAGGAATTCCGTGGTGTCCTCGAGGAGCGCGACGACGGCGGCCTCCGGCAGACCAGCGCGCGCGGCTGCCCACCGCACCCACGCCAGGAGGACGGGCGCCAGCGCGTCTTCGTCTTCGATCTCGTATTCGCCGCCCAGCAGTGCTTCGAGGAACCGCGCCAGCTTCTCCGGTCCCACGCGCACCGGGTCCGCCGGCTCGACGCGGCAGCCGTAGTCGATCAGCAGCTCGGCGACCGGGCGAGCTTCCGGCAGCCCGGCGGCGGTGACGAACTCGGTGACGAGCGCGGCCCGCTGTTCGGCGGTCCACTTCGGCACAGGCGCGGCGGCGGTGGGTTCCGGCAGTGCCCGAAGCCAGGTCGTCGCGACGGCGTGGAAGCGCGCGTAGTCCGCGCCGACTTCGGGTTCTTCCATGGTGTCGGTGGTCGCGATCCCGTCGAGCAGCAGGCGGTGCGCGTCGGCCGGCTCGACCTTCTCGAAAACCACGAGCTCGCCGTCTTCGGCGACCTGCGAGCGCATCTCGGCGAGCACCTCGTGCGGCTCGTCGACGACCACCAGGTCACGCACGCAGCCCTGCTCCGTGAAGTCGAGCAACGCCAGCAGGCCGAGTGCGGCGTCCCCGCGCGAAAACACGCACAGCAGAGACGTTTCGTCGCCGTAGACGTCGCCGGTTCGCCAGATCTCGCCGGCGGTGACCCGGCCGACCTCGCCGGCCCACTCGGGCTCCGGGATTCCGCGGGCCAGCACGACGTCGAGTGCTTTCGCCGCGGCCGCGCGTTCCTGCGGGGTCTCGGCGAGCACCTTGAGCGTCGCCAGCAGCGCGGCCGCTCCGGGCGTGATCTTGCGCTGCGCGAACGCGATGAGTTCCAAGCCGAGTTCGTCGCTGTCCTCCTCGTCCCGCCACTGGCCGAGAACCTCCGAGGCCAGCAGCTCGACGTCGAACGGCCCGGGGTCGCTCGCGACGGCGGAGAAGTCCCGAAGGACGTCCTTGAACAGGCCGGTCACGCTGGGCGTGGCGGGCTGGGCTGGCTTCTTGCGGGCGCGACTCACCGGGCTCATGCGGGACATCGTTGCATCGACCGCGGCCACGGCGCCGCCATGGTGGTCCCGTGCGCGGTCTCCGGGTCCGGCCAGGGAAACCGGACGCGGAGCGAGACCACCGAGGCGTTGCGCCGTTTCAGCTGGTCAACGAGCCGGAGGCGGGCAGGTTACGCGGTTTCGGTAGCGCGATCCGCGCCGCGCGCACCTCGGCGATCAACCGCGTCTTGCGGCGGTGGACGCTCACCAGGTCCGCGAGGTAGCCGGTGAACTCCTCCGCCGTGCCGGCGCGTTTGTGGAGCGTGCGGAGCTTCTTCAGTTGCTTCGCGGCCTCGCGGTAGGCCTGCGGGTCCTTCTGGCCGATGAGCTGCTCGACCTGGCTCCGGTACACGGGGATCGTCTCGGCCGGGTGCGCCGCTTCGCGCAGCTCGGCCAGCTCCACGCGCAACGCGAGCGACCCGCCGAAGCGCACGCCGGCGCGCCACGCCTCGTCCGGACGGTCCTCGGCGAGCAGGGCCCGGACGAGCTCGTCGGCACCCCGCTCGTCGGCCGCCGCACGTTCACGAAGCCGCGCGAGAGCCGCGACGCGCTGCACGGACCACACGCCGGCCTCGGTCGCCGCTTCCCGCAACGCCGTGTACGTGCCACTGTTCGGATCTTCGTCGAACTCCTTGCGGCGCAAGGCAACCGTCTCGCCTTCGGGCTGGGTCACCGGCTCGCGGCCGGGCGTCAACGCACGCGCGGCGTGGGCGATCGCCTCGCTGTGACGCCCGGCTGCCCGCAGCACCCGCACGATCTTCAGGCTCACGTCCACCCTGCGCGGCTTGGCCTCCAGGATCGCCACGAGGGCGTCGACATCGCCGCGCACCTCGGCCAGCTCCTCCAGCAACCGCTGGGCGACCTCCCGCCGATACGTCTCGGGACCCGCGTCAAGTATGTCGTCCACTGTGGACTTGATTCGGTCGAGGCCCTTGTCGCCCAACGGTTTCGCGAAGTCGGCGAGCGCGATCACCGGCCGGCCCGGCCCGTCGAACGCGGTCTCCAGCAGCCAGTCCGCCAGCCCCTCGGCGTCCGGGGGCCGCGCCGCGCACGCCCGCGCGTACAGCCCGACCGCGAGCCCCAGCTTGGCCGCCAGCTCACCCGACGGGTCCCCGGACTGCTCCAGGGCCTCGCCGATGTCGTCCACCGTGCGCCTCGCCAGCGGCCCGAGGTCCGCCGCGCTGCCGGCGTCGAGCAACCGCTGCAGCGTGTCCAGCACGGCACCGACCTTGGCCCCGTACTCGACGGTCCCGTCCGACACCGCGGTGTCCAGCAGCCGATGTGCCTCCGCCACCTCCCCCGACGGCGTGGCGACACTCAGCTCCAGCGCCTGCCGCAGCCCGGGGCAACGCTCGGCGTGCACCACGAGGAGCTCCACCAGCTCCTCCGGCGGCAACGCACGCAACCGCGACCGCAAATCCGGGGGAGCACTCACGGGCCACAGTCTGCCGCATCCACTGCCGTGCGCGGATGGGCCAACGGCGTAGTCTTTCCGGCCCAACCCCGCACCGCGGGTGACCTCCGGTTCGGCCGAGGCCACGAAAACCGGTCGCCGCCGCCGTGCTACGCAATCTCCCGTGACTCTCGACGCGCTCACCCAACGCCTCCGCGACTTCGCCTCCGCCCGCGACTGGGGACCCTTCCATCACCCGAAGAACCTCGTCATGGCCCTCTCCGGCGAGGTCGGCGAGCTCATCTCCCTCTTCCAATGGCTCACCCCCGAGGAAGCTCGCGGATACCGCTCCGACCCCACGCTGGCCGCCAACGTCCGCGACGAGATCGCCGATGTCCTCCTCTACCTGGTCCAACTGGCCGACTCCCTGGACATCGACCTCATCGAAGTGGGCAACGCGAAGATCGACCGCAACGAGACCCGCTTTCCACCGGCGCAGCGCTGACGTACCGGCCTCGGCTCAGAGGAACCGGCGAGGAACCGGCGAGCTACCGGCAGCACTATCGCGCCCTTCGCTCTGCGTCGGCCGCACGTTGATTCCCGAAACGATCACCTCGCTCCTGACACCAGCCCCGGCGACGCGCCGCACCAGGCCGTAACCTCGAGGTATGCCGATCCAGGTGCTGCTCGTCGACGACCACGAGCTGGTTCGCCGTGGCCTGCGTGATCTCCTCGGCGACGAGGCCGACATCGAGGTGGTTGCCGAGGCCGGCGGCGTCGAGGAGGCGCTGGCGGTCGCGATGCATCTGGAGCCTGACGTCGCCGTGGTGGACGTGCGGCTGGGCGACGGAGACGGCATCACGCTGTGCCGCGAGCTGCGGTCCAAGCCGAATCCCCCGGCGTGCCTCATGCTCACCGCGTTCGACGACGAGGAGGCCATGGTCGGCGCGATCATGGCCGGGGCGTCCGGCTACCTGCTGAAGCAAGTGCGCGGCCAGGACGTCGTCAACGCCGTCCGCGAGGTCGCGGCCGGCCACTCCCTGCTCGACCCCGTCAGCACGGCCCGCGTGCTCGACAAGCTGCGCCACCCACCCATCGACGAGCTCGCCGACCTGACCGACCGCGAGCGCGACGTGCTGGAGCTCATCGGCCAAGGCCTGTCCAACCGCGAGATCGCCGAACGGCTCTTTCTGGCCGAGAAGACGGTCAAGAACTACGTCACGTCGGTCCTCGCCAAGCTCGGTATGCAACGCCGCACCCAAGCCGCTGCCTGGATCGCCCGCCGCGGCAAGTAAGCCCGAACCCACATCCCCGTGCTGGTCGAACCGTGCTGGTTGAAACGTGCTGGTTCAAACGTGCTCGTTCCAACTAGTCCAAGGGCAGGTCGAAAGCGACGAGCGTGCCAAGGCTCGGTGAGGAGTTGATGTAGAACTTCCCGCCGGCGGCGTCGGCGCGTTCGGCGAGGTGGCGGAGGCCGCGGGTGGCGACGCCTTGGGGGACGCCGGAACCGTTGTCGCGTACGCGAAGTTTGACGCCTTCGCGGTCGCGGGTCAGAGTCACGCGGGCTTCGCTCGCCCCGGAGTGACGGACCACATTGGACAGTGCTTCGCGGAGGGCGGCGCGGATGTGGTCGGCGCGCTCGGCGGGAATGTCGGCGAACTCGCCGGAAAGTTCGAGTGTCGGCGGGTAGCCGAGAAGCTCGCCGGCGATGCGGACTTCACCGCGGGCCGATTCGGCGAGATCGGTTGGGGTTCCGGTTTCGTGGTGCGGCTCCGGGGAGCGCAGCGCGCGCACCGTGCCACGGATTTCCTCGATGGTCTGGTCGAGCTGGTCGATCGCGTCCGAAAGCCGGGCGCCGTCGGCTTGGGCGAAGCGTTTGCGCATGTTGCGACGTACGCGGTCGAGCTGCATGCCGGCACCGTAGAGGCGTTGCACGATCACGTCGTGCAACTCGCGGGCGATGCGTTCGCGTTCTTGGTAGAGCGTCACGCGGTGCCGCGCGTTGGCACCTTCGGCGAGCGCGAGCACCACTCCCGCCTGCGCGGCGAACGCCACGAGCATCTCGACGGTCCCCGGCGAAAACGGTTCGCGCCCCTGCAACCGGTACACGGTCAGCGCGCCGAGCACCCGTCCACCGGACCCGAACGGCGCGGCGGCGAACGGGCCGAACGCACGCAGCTCGTCGGGCACGAACGGCGCTGTGCGCGGGTCGACGATGAAGTTGTCGCTCACCACGGGTTCGCCGCCACGCGCGACGCGACCGGCGGCGGACTCAGCGGGCAACGTCAGTCCCCGCAGCGACCGGCCGGGCCCGCTCGAGTCGACTGCGGCCTCGACCACGACGTGCCCGTCGTCGGTGCTGACCATGGCCAGTCCCACGTCGGCGTCGGCGAGTTCAGCCGCCCTGACCACGACGGTGTCCAACACCGCCTCGGGGTCGTCCCCGGACAACGCGGTGCTGGTGATCTCGGTGGCGGCGGACAACGCCCGCGCGGCAAGTGTCGGGTCCATGAGCAGTACCGACCCTAGCGCGTGGCGTCGCCCCGGACCCGGAATCGTGACCGTCACCAACCACCCTCCGCCACGGTGGCCGCCACCCGCTCGGTGACACGCCCACCTACGACTTCCAGGACGACGTCGGCGTCGAGCTCCTCGTCGACGTTGTGTGTGACGTGGACAACCGTCCGCCCGGCCACCGCACACCGCACGGCCGTGCGCAACGCTCGCGCCGTCGGCTCGTCGAGGTGCGCCGTGGGTTCGTCGAGCACCACGAGCTCGGCACTCGGCGCGGCCAGCAACGCGCGCGCGAGCGCGACCCGCTGCGCCTGCCCGCCGGACAAACCGGCGCCGGCGCTGTCGAGCACTGTGGCCGGGTCGAGGTCCGGAAGCTGCACCAGGTCGAGTACCCGACGGATTTCGGCGTCCGTGGCCCGTGGATCCGCGAGCCGCACGTTCTCCGCGACACTCGTCGAGACGAGCATCGGCTCCTGTGGCGCCCACGCCACCCGCCCGGGTGCCACCACCACCCCCGACCGCGGCTGGAGGAAACCCAACAACGCGGCCACCAGCGTCGACTTCCCCGCCCCACTCGCGCCGACAACCGCCACGTACGTCCCGGGCGCGATGTCCAGCGTGACGTTCTCCAGCACGCTCTCGCCGCCCGGCCAACCCAAGTCCACCCCTGCCAACCGCACCGCAGCCGACTGCTGCACCACCCGGCCTGGCGCGGCGTCCCCACGCCGCTCGCCCCCCAGCACGCTCTCGCCGCCCGGCTGGCGCAAGTCCGCATCCGCTACTCGCACCGCAGCCGACCGCCCGGGGACAGCCTGCCCCGCCACAGCACGCTCGCCGGGATCCCGCGCCGGCACCGAACGCAGGGTGGCCGCCGCCGTGGGCGCGTCGTCTCCGGTCGAAGTCTCGCCCGGCGAAAGCACCGCGGCTGAGCGCAATTCCCCCAGCCGTTCGCGCGCTTCGCGCAGGGTGTCCCAGTGGGTGGCGGCCGGGGGCAGCAGGGCGAGCACCTCGGCGAGCGCCAGCGGCACCAGTGCGAGCAACGGCGCCATGACGCCTGCCAGCTCGCCCGCCGCCACGGCGTCCGCGGCGAGGACGGTGCTGACCACCGCGGCGGTGCCGGTGGCGACGGTGATCAACGCCTCCGCCGCACCCGTGCCGAATGCTTGCCGGCGGGTTTCGGCGGTCAGGCGGGCGTCGGCGGCCAGCAGGTCGCGGCGGCGCGCGCTCGCCGTGCCGTACGCGAGCAGTTCGGCCGCCGACGTGAAGAGCACCAGCACGCGCGCCGCCAGGTCACGACGTCCGGTGGCGAGTGCGGCCGTCGCGCGGCGCTCGGCTAACAACGCCAGCCGCGGCGCGACGAGACCGAGCGCGACCGCCGCCCCGAGCACCAGCCCGGCCGACGGCAAGACCATCGCCTGCACGGCAACCGCCCCCGCCGCGACAAGACCGACGACGATCGGCGGCGCCACGACACGCGGCAGCAGGTCGCGAACGCTGTCGACGTCCGCGACCAGCCGCCGCTGCCCCTCGCCGGCGGCGAGCCCACGCGCCGGTCCGAGCTTCACCAACGCGTCCCAGAGCAGCACGCGCAGCCGTCCGGCGATGCGGAACGCCGCGTCGTGCGTCACCAGCCGCTCGACATAACGCAACGCCGCCCGCCCGAGCCCGAACGCCCGCACCCCCACCACGGCCACGGTCAACGTCAAGATCGGCGGTCGCAACGACGCCGTCGCGATGAGCCAGCCCGAAGTCGCCGTCAACGCAACCCCCGCCAGCAACGCCAACGCCCCCAGCACCGCTCCGGCGAACAACCGCCGGTCGACCAGCAACCGCCACCCCAACGGCCGCGCCCCCGCAGCCTTCTCACGCCCAGATTCCTTACGCGGCAACGAATCTTCCTCCGCCACCACGACACCCGACGCCCGCTCGTGAGCCGCGATCACCGCCGCGGCCCCGCCGGTCACGGCCCGCTCGACGGCCGCCATCACGCGCCGCACGTTCACCTCGTCGAGGTGCGCGGTCGGCTCGTCGAGCAACAACAGCCAAGCTCCGGCCCGCATTCGCACCAACGCCCTCGCGACCGCCACCCGCTGCCGTTGCCCCAGCGACAATTGCTCCACCGGCCGCTCCGCGAGCCCCGCCAGCCCCAGCTCGCCGAGCACCTCCTCAACTACCCGAGCTGCCTCCGGGCCGTCGCCGCTGCCCGCGCGAACGACATCGGTGCCGCTGGTCCCGTCACCGGCGCCCGGTCGAGCAGCCCCCTGCAACACCTCGTCGCGAACGGTCCCCCCGCTGAACACGGGTGACTGGGGAACCCAGGCGACGTCGGCGCGCCAACGGTCGAGGTCGGTCGCGGGGAGGGGAACGTCCCCGATGTGGATGGAGCCGTCGAAACTTGGAACGAACCCGAGGAGAGCCGCGAGGGTTGTGGATTTCCCTGCGCCGCTCGGCGTCCGGAGCCAGACGATTTCGCCGCGGCGAACGGAGAATGAAGTGTTCGCTGGGGCGAACCCACCGCGGCGCGCCACGGTTAGGTCGGACACAGTCAGTTGTCCACAGGGAGCGACGCGCGTGCCGGTCTGCGGCGCGGGTGTGGACAAGACGTCGGACACTCGCCGCACGGCTTCCACACCGTCCTCGCTCGCGTGGAAGGCCGCACCCACTGCGCGCAAGGGCTGGTAGCACTCGGGCACGAGAATCAGTACGCCCAGCCCGACGGCCAGCGGCAACGACCCCGACACCAACCTCACGCCGATCACCACGGCCACCAACGCCACCGACAGCGTGGCCACGAGCTCGAGCACGAACGCCGACGAGAACGCGACCCGCAACGTCCGCAACGTCGCGCGCCGGTGTCGCTCGGAAAGCCGGCGCACGGTCGTCACCTGTGCCGAAGCCCGCCGGAACGCCGTGAGCACCGGCAACGCCCGCACCAGCTCGAGCATCAATCCCGACATCCGGTGCACCGCATCGGTCGCGCCTGCCACCCGGTCCGCGGTGAATTTACCGACCAGCACGGCAAAAACGGGCAAGAGCGGCACCGTCAACGCGACGATCACCGCCGACGGCCAGTCCGCCCACAGGATCGCCACACCCGCCGCGAGGGGGACCACCGCGGCGGCGACGAGAGCCGGCAGGTACTCGCGGAAATACGATTCGAGCGCGTCCAGGCCGCGCGTCACCAGCTCCGTCAGCGACCCGTGGCCGTGGCGCGCCAGCCACTCCGGTCCCAGCCGCAGGGTGTGCGCGACGACGCGAGCCCGCAGCTCCTCCTGCGCGGTCGCCGCGGCGCGCGCCGACACCACCCGCACCGCCCAGCCGGCCAGCGCGCGGCCCGCGACGAGCGCGAACAGGGCGGCCAGCTGGGCGGTGAAGGCCCCTGTACTTGTGGAGCCTGTACCTGTGGATCCGGTGACGGTGGAGACGATGGCGGCCAGTACGTCGGCGAGCAGAAAAGCCTGAGCCACAAGGAATACGGCGTTCACGAACGACAACGCCGCCACGAGGAGCAGAGCCCGGCGCGCGGACGGCCCGAGAGCCGGCAGCGCGCCGAGCGGCCCCTTGCCCGGCCGCACTTGGTCCACTGTGGACCTCGGGGCGGAAAGGGTCGCGCGACCGGGAAGCTTGCTCACGGTGCGTGCACCGCCGGAATGTGCTGGACTCCGATGCGCTTGCGGAAAACCCAGTAGGTCCAACCTTGGTAGATCACCACGGCCGGAGCGCCGAACGCGCCGACCCACGTGACAACCTTCAGCGCGTACGGGCTCGCCGACGCGTTCGCGATGGTCAGGGAGTTCGCAGTGTCCACAGTCGACGGCAGAACGTCGGGGTACAGCGCCCCGAACAGCGTCACCACAGCAGCCGTGATCACGACGCCGAGCAGGGTGAACGCCTGGCCGTCACGGTCCGCGCGCAGCCGGAGCCACGCGGCCGCCGCGGCGATCACGCTGACCACCAGCGGCACGATCGTCCACGCCTCGCCCTCGCGCAGCTGCAGCATCACAAGGAACGCGACGAGCGGCAGCAACGCCACCGGCAACAGGCGCAGTGTCAACCGGCGCGCCCGTTCTCTGAGGTCACCGCTGGTCTTCAAGGTCAGGTAGGCCGCCCCATGCACCAGCGCGAAGCCGACCACAGCCAGCGCCCCCAGCAGCGTGTCCCACCGCACCGCCTCGAATGGTGAGCCGACCCGGTTGCCGTCGGTGTCGAGCGGCAACCCGAGTGCGGTCGTCGCGAGCAGCAACCCGATGCCGAGCGGCGGGATCCACGAGCCGACCATGATCACCCGGTCCCACGTGCGCCGCCAGCGTTCGGAATCGACCTTGCCGCGGTACTCGAACGCCACACCGCGTCCGATCAGCGCGAGCAACACGACGAGCAACGGCAGATAGGCGCCCGAGAACAGCGTCGCGTACCACCCGGGGAACGCGGCGAACGTGGCGCCCGCAGCGACGATCAGCCAGACCTCGTTGCCGTCCCACACCGGCCCGATGGTGTTGACCATGACGCGTCGCTCGGTGTTGTCGCGCCCCAGTACCGGCAGCAGCATGCCGACGCCGAAGTCGAAGCCTTCGAGGAACAGGTAGCCGAGCCAGAACAGCGCGATGATCCCGAACCACACCAGCTGAAGCGTTGTCATCGACCCATCCCTCCTTCCACAGCCGATCCAGCGGCTGCTTCCTCGCCGACTCCCGAGCCAAGATCCACAAGGCGCCTCGGCCGGAGTCCCCAACCGCGCTCATCCCCAGGCCGCCCATCCCCAAGCCGCCCATCCCCAAGCCGCTCGTCCACGGCAGCCCGGTCCACAGGCAGCCCGTCCACAGGCACGCCTTCCACGACGACCTCATCCACAGGCCGCCCACCCACACCCTGGGTTATCCACAGCCCACCAAGTTGTCCACAGCCACGCTGTGGGTAACTCAGGTGGGTGACCTGGCACACACTCTGGGTCGAACCCAGCGCGTCGGTGTGCCGATCAGTAAGCGAACGAGAGCGTGCTGTCATCGGAATCCGAGTCCTCGTGCGCCGGAGCCGGGGGCATGACGCCTTCGATCCCGCCGCGGACGTACTTGCGCATCAGGAACACCTCGACCACGCCCAGGCCCAGGTACAGCACCGAAAGCGAGATCAGCGAGGTCCACACCTCACCCGCGGAAAGCTTCGACACCGCCTCGGCCGTGAACATGTACATGCCTTGCACCCCGGTCGGATTGGGCGCGACCACGAACGGCTGACGCCCCATCTCCGTGAAGATCCACCCCGCACTGTTGCCGATGAACGGCGTCGCGATGCCGGCGAGCAGCAACAACGGGAACCAGCGCCCGTTCGGCAGCCGGCCCCGGCGCGTGAGCCAGAGCGCGAGCACCCCAATACCCGCCGATACCGCGCCGAAGCCGATCATCGCCCGGAACCCCCAGTACGTCACCGGCAGGTTGGGCACGTACTCGATGGGTTTGCCGGCCAGCGGCCCGAGGTCGGGGTCGTTCGGGTAGTTGGTGCCGTACTTGGCCTGGTATTCGGTCACCAGGTTCTCCACACCCTTGACCTCTGTGGAGAAGTCGTTGTGGGCGAGGAAGGACAGCAGAGCCGGGATGGTGAATGTCTTGACGTCCTCGCAGTCGGCGTTCGCGACATCGCCGATCGCCAGTATCGAGAAGCTGGCCGGTTTCTCCGTGTGGCACAACGCCTCCGCCGACGCCATCTTCATCGGCTGCTGCTGGAACATCAGCTTGCCCTGCGTGTCACCCGTGATGGCCAGCACCGCGAACGCCACCACACCTACCCAGCCGCCGAGCCGCAACGACGTCCGCCAGACGTTCGCGTGCGCGTCGGACGAGCCGCGCCGGCGCCACAGGTGCCAGCCCGCCACCCCCACGAGGAACGCCGCCGCCACGGAGAACGCACCGGCCAGCGTGTGCGGGATCGCCGCGAGCGCCGTGTTGTTGGTCAGCACGGCGAAGATCGAGTTCATCGTCGGTTTGCCGTTGACGAATTCCACACCCACCGGGTGCTGCATCCACGAGTTGGCGGCCAGAATGAAGTAAGCCGACGCCATCGTCGCCAGCGAGAACGCCCACGCACACGCGAGGTGCACCCGCTTGGACAGTCGGTCCCACCCGAAAATCCACAGGCCGAGGAAGGTCGACTCCACGAAGAACGCGACCAGGCCCTCCATCGCGAGCGGTGCGCCGAACACGTCGCCGACGAACCGGGAGTAGGCGCTCCAGCTCATCCCGAACTGGAACTCCTGCACGATGCCGGTCACCACACCCATGGCGAAGTTGACGAGCAGCAGCTTGCCCCAGAACTTCGTCATCTTCAGGTACCGCTCGTGGCCGGTGCGCACCCACGCGGTCTGTATTCCGGCGACGAGCACCGAAAGTCCGATGGTCAGCGGGACCATCAGGAAGTGGTACACGGTGGTGATGCCGAACTGCCACCGCGCGAGCTCAAGGACATCCACGTATCCGAGCTTGCTCTCGCGCCTCGGCGACAACCAGTTCAACACGTCCCGAATAGCCAGGGACCAACGTCCTGATCCCGATAAACCCGCTGGTCAGCCCGAACCGTTCAGTCCACTGTGTACCCAACCGGGTTTTATCGGGTCTCCGCGACGAGCCACGCGAGATACCGCGGCCCCCCGCCGACGATCGTGGTGACCACAACCTCCGGCAGGTCGTAGGTGTGACGCACGTTGAGGAATTCCTCGAGCGCCCCTGCCCGGTCGGCTGCCGTCTTGCACTCGACCCGCCACTCGGAGTCGGTCTGCACCTCGCCTTCCCAGCGGTACACGCTGGTGATCGGGCCGACGATCTGGGCGCACGCGGCGAGGCGCGCCTCCACGACGCTCGTGGCGAGCGTGCGAGCAGCGGCTTCGGAGTCGACGGTAGTGGTCACGACGACGTGGTCAGCAGGCATGACCCGCACCGTACCGCAACCTCAAAACAGAATTCGGTGTGCCGAAAAAAAGATTCAGGGCACCCGCGGCCAGCAATTCACCGATCCGCACGGGTCAATTCGCAGACCCGATCGACTTGCGCCTTTCTGAATAACTCCTTTATCGTTGCAGTGAAAGGGGTGTTCACCAGCTCATGTCTCCCGTGCTCATTGCCGCGCTCAGCGCGTTTGGCCTGGTCCTGGCGGTGGAACTGCCCGACAAGACCTTGGTCGCCACACTCGTGCTGACCACCCGCTTTCGCGCATGGCCGGTATTCGCGGGAGTGTGCGCCGCATTCGCGATCCAGTGCGTGATCGCCGTGGCTTTCGGGAGTGTCCTCACCCTTCTTCCGGAAACGGCGGTGTCGTTGCTGGTGGCCGCGATGTTCGGGCTCGGTTCCTTCATGCTCCTGCGCGAGGGATTCAACGCAGCAGACGAAACGGGCAGCGGCGCCGCGATGTCCGGCGCCGTCCCGAGGACCTTCCTGCGCTCGGCATTGACGTCGTTCGGCGTGCTGTTCGCCGCCGAGTGGGGCGACGCGTCGCAGCTCGCGACGGCCGGCCTCGTCGCACGGCTCGGCAACCCGTTCGCGGTCGGGATCGGCGCGTTCGTCGCGCTGGTGTCGGTGGCGGGGCTCGCCGTGTTCATCGGCGCCAAGATCCGCGACCGCATCCGGCCGAAGCTCATCCAGCGCACCGCCGGGTTCGCGTTCGCCGGATTCGCCGTGTTCGCACTGGCCCAGCTGCTCTGGTGACCGGCTCGGACACAGCGACTTCACAGCACGACGAGCTAACCTCCTCGGAACCAGTGGATGAGGGCAAGGTGAATCCGCGATGACGTGGAAGCGCCTTGCCCTCCGCCATGACCGCCGAGGAGCACCCCGTGCCCGCAGCTGTGTCCCCCGTTCACGGCCGGCTCTCACTCGCGCGGATCGCGCTCGCGGTGGCCATCGCGGCTGACCTGCCCCTGTGACTGTCGGCGCAGGTCAGCCCGGTGTGGCAGCCGCTTTCGGAGTACGGGTACGGCCACCTCGGCAGCCGTTCGGCCACACCGTGACGGTGGGCTTGTTCGAACGCCTGCCGTTCGTCGTCGACCTCGCGCTGCTGCTCACGATTTTGCAGCCGCTGCTGGCCGTGGCGGGAAGTCCGTCCGCAGCACGTCGGTGAGCTTCGCGGCCGCGGCCACAACCTGCGGCCCGACCACCGCGGCGGCCAGCGGCTCCAGCGACACCACCCCGACGCTCGCCCGCAGCCCCGGCACGCCCCGCACCGGCGCGGCGACGCCCGACGCGCCCGCTTCGAGCTCGCCGGTGGAGGCGACCCAGCCGTCGCCGCCTGGCCGCAACGCCATGGCCCGGCCCGCCGCGCCCGCGCTCAGCGGATGATTGCTGCCCACGCGATACGCCACGTGATAGCTCGTCCACGACGGCTCCACCACGGCCACAGCCTGTGCCTGATCGCCCTGCGCCACGGTGAGATGCGCTGTCGCGCCCACCGCCTCCGCCAGCTCGCGCAGCACCGGACGCGCCGCCTCACGCAGCTGCGGCAGCACCTGTCCGGCGAGCCGCAAAAGCCCGACCCCGAGGCGCACCTTCGTGCCATCACGCCAGATCAGGCCACGTTCCGACAGCGGCACCAGCAGCCGGTAGACGGCAGCGCGGCTCGCACCGATCGCGACGGCCAGCTCGGAGATGGTCGTCGCTCCGTCACCCGCGTCGGCCACCGCCTGCAGCAGGGCCAGCCCGCGGTCGAGGGTCAGCGACCCCTCCCTGGTCACAGCAGTCCGAGTTCACCCAGGTCGGCCACCGGCTCGGCGAACGACGCCGCGGCGTACGACGCGAAGAGCTCGCGCACGGCCTTCACGGCCGGCTCCGGCAGTGCGCGGGCCTCGTCGGCCAGCGCCGTCCCGTCGGTCGACTCCAGCGCCTCGCGCACGTCGCCGCCCGAGAGGCAGCGGCCCGACGCGACGATCAGGTTCAGGAACCCGTGATGCGTGAAGCCGGTTTCGGGATCCGTGTGCCGGACGGCGCGGTGCAGGCTGTTGGTGGCCTTGAACGACGCGCCAGGCGAGCCGCTGACCACGGACAGGAAGTCGGCGACCTCGTCGACGCTCGGGAAGTTCTCACCGGCGGGACCGCCGCAGCGGATCTTCGGCCAGCTGCCGTGCTCGATCACCTTGCGCACGCCGTCGAGCCAGCCGACGCCGCGGCGGGGCTCGACCACGCGGATCACGTCCTCGGGCACGAACTCCGAGACGCGCTCCAGCCACACCTCGTCGACGTCCGAGGGCGCCGGCATCTCCACCATCCGCAGCGACAGCAGCTCGCTGCGCGACTCCACGATCGAGATCGCCTTGGGCACGCCGCCGAGCCCGGTGTCGATGATCAGCGAAAGCGGCAACGGTTCCTTGGGCTTGACCTTGATCAACTCGGTGATCAGCTCCGGCAGCCGCGAGGCCTGGCACAGGAAAACGCCCAGCACACCGGCGTGCTCACCGCCCCGGGACTCGTAGTGCTCACGCAACGCTTCGGGCATGGCCGCGTCCGCGGGCGGGAAGAGCGCCGAGTCGTCGACGAGCCTCGCGAACAGGGGAGGAATTCCACGGGGGCCGGGGGGCGTGAGTTCCACAGCGCTTGACACGACTGACACGCTAGTAGCGTACGGGAAGAGGACAAAATCGTTCGTTCTGCGGACACTTGCGCGAGGAGCCACCCATGCCCTTCTACCGGCAAGTAGGCGAGATTCCCCACAAGCGGCACACTGCGTTCCGCCAGCCCGACGGGACCCTTTACGCCGAGGAACTCATGGGCGTGGAAGGTTTTTCGGCCGACTCCGCCCTGCTGTACCACCGCGGCCTGCCGACAGCGATCGTCGACGCCGTGGCCGTGCCCGACGACCGAGGCGCGCTGACGCCGAACCACCCGCTGAAGCCGCGCCACTTCAAGACACCGGAGCTGAAATTCGGCGCGTCCGCCGACGCCGTCACCGACCGGCGACGGCTGTTCGGCAACAACGACGTGACCATCGGGTTCGTCGTCGCCACGGCCCCGTCGCCCCTCTACCGCAACGCCGCGGGCGACGAGCTCTTCTACGTGCAGGGCGGCACGGCGGTGTTCGAGACGATTTACGGCGCACTGGAGGTTGCCGACGGCGACTACGTGGTGATCCCGACGTCGTGCACGTACCGGGTGGTCCCGGACGGCGAGGTGCGCCTGTACGTGCTGGAAGCGCGCGGCCACGTCGGCCCGCCCAAGCGGTACCTGTCGGCGAAAGGGCAGTTCCTGGAACACTCGCCGTACTGCGAGCGCGACCTCCGAGGCCCGTCCGAGCCGCTGGTCGTGGACGGGTCGGAAGTGGATGTCCTCGTCCGCCACCGCGCGGGCCTGACCCGCTACACCTACGCGACGCACCCCTTCGACGTCGTCGGCTGGGACGGCTGCCTGTACCCGTGGGCTTTCAACATCGACGACTTCGAGCCGATCACCGGCCGCGTGCACCAGCCGCCGCCCGTGCACCAGACGTTCGAGGGGCCGAACTTCGTGGTCTGCTCATTCTGCCCGCGCAAGGTCGACTACCACGAGAACTCGATCCCCGTGCCCTACAACCACGCGAACGTCGACTCCGACGAGCTCATGTTCTACGTCCGCGGCAACTACGAAGCCCGCCGCGGCTCGGGCATCGGCATCGGCTCCCTGTCGCTCCACCCGTCGGGCTTCACCCACGGGCCACAGCCCGGGGCTGCCGAGTCGTCGATCGGTGCGGAGTTCTTCGACGAGACGGCCGTCATGGTGGATACGTTCGCGCCACTGGAGCTGGGTGAGGCGGCCGCGGCTTCCGAGGACGACGCCTACGCGTGGTCGTGGTCCGGGAGGCGCCCGGGGGCGTAATCCGGGCCTCCGGGTCATCCGGGTCGTCGCCTCGCGGAATTTGCCGGCACTGCACCGATCGCGCGCGTTGTCGGCGATGAGGGCTTCCCAAGGTCACGGAATTCAGGTTAGGCTCACCTAAGTAGGAGGTGACCCCGTGACCGAGGCTCCGACATCCGTCCGCCGCCCTCCGGCGCCGAATCCCGCCGAACGGGCCAAGACGCTCTCGACCCGCAACGGGCCGGCGACGATCATGCCGACCGTCGAACGCGCCGATCTTGAGGCCGAACGCGTGGCGCCCGTGCTGTACCACGTGCACCACAGCGGCAGCGTCAGCGTTCTGCTGCCCGACGAACACCCGATGGTCCGCTGGTCCCGGCAGACGCAGCGCAGCGAGCTCGCCGTCATGGCCGAGCTCGCCGACCACGCCCCGGTGGATCTGCGGGAACCGGTCCGCGGCTTGCTGTGGATAACCGGGTGGCTCCGACCCCTCTCGGCCGTTTCAGCACGGGCGCGTGCCGTATCGATCGCCGAGCACCGGCCGGACCACCGACTACTGGACGTCGGGCACGGGCTCACGCTGCTGCGCCTGACGCCCGCGTCTCTCGTACTGGCCGACGCCGAAGGAACCCACTCCCTGCGGCCGCACATGTTCAGCGCTGCGTCGCCCGACCCGTTCCACAGCTACGAGGCCGACTGGCTGCGCCACCTGGAAAGCGACCACGCGGACGTGCTGGCACAGCTCGCACGGCACCTTCCCCCCGACCTCCGGCAAGGTCGCATCCGCCCCCTCGGCCTCGACCGTTATGGCCTCCGGCTCCGCGTCGAATCCGACACCGGCGACCACGACGTGCGCCTGGCGTTCTCGCGCGTTGTCGAGGGCCCGTCCCAACTGGCCGCCGAAATGCGGCGCCTGGTGGGATGCCCGTTTCTTAGGCGTAACCCAGGCTGAGTTGTCCCCATGGGGATGGCTGATCCCCATGGGGACAGTTGACCCGACGGTCCAGCTGGGGACAACTCCAGTTGTGCACCGGTGGACTGAGCCCGGCTGGGCCGAACACAAAAAGGGGTCGGCTCCACCGAAACGGAGCCGACCCGAGCGCCGCCGCGAGGTCAGTCGTCGGCGAGTTCCGGGGGGAAGCCGCCCGTGGCGATGGGGCCCCAGCGGTCGGGGGTTATGCGGATGAGACTCTTGCCCTGCTTGCGCATGGCTTCGCGGTACTCGTCCCAGTCCGGGTGTTCTCCGGAGATGCTGCGGAAGTAGTCCACAAGCGGTTCGGTCGAGTCGGGCTGGTCGATGACTTCCGCGGTGCCGTCGACCTGGACCCACGGCCCGTTCCACTCGTCCGACAGCACGCAAACGGACACGGATGGGTTGCGCCGCAAGTTGGTCACCTTCGCGCGCCGTGGATAAGTCGCGATGACGATGCGGCCCTGCTCGTCGACGCCGCACGTGTTCGGCGACATCTGCGGACGCCCGTCGGCGCGCGTGGTGACGAGGATCGCGCGGTGGCGAGGCCGCAGGAACTCGACCAGCGCGTTGCGGTCGACCTTGGTGTTGGTGGCGATAGTCCGAGGCATGACCCCGACGGTAGCGTGCGCTCATGAGCACCACAGAGCGATCCGGGCTGCGATCATGGCTAGCGCCCGTTCCGCCCGAATTCCCGGCGTCGGTCGCCGACGAAGCCGAACGGCGGGCGATCAAGCTGGAACTCGTGCTCGTGTTCGGCATCACACTGGGGCTATCGGGTGCGCGCAGCCTGCTGTCCCTTGTGGACTCCCTGCTGCGGCCCGTACCCCTGGCCCAGCAGCAGGCGCAGCTCAACGTTCCGCTGGCGGCCGCCAGCCTCGTGGACCTGCTCCAGCAGCTGCTCAACGCGCTGCAACTCCTCGGCTGGGGCACGCTCGGGCTCTACCTGCTGTGGCGGGCCGGCCTCAAGCTCCGTGACGTCGGTCTCGACAAACGCTCTCCCCGGTTCGACGTACTCGTGACCATCGGCCTCGCCGCCGTCATCGGCATCCCGGGCCTCGGCCTCTACTTCCTCTCCTATCACCTCGGCTTCAGCCTCGCGGTGCAACCGTCCACTTTGGGCGACACGTGGTGGCGTCCCATCGCGCTCACGCTCTCGGCGTTCGGAAACGCGTTCGCCGAGGAGGCGCTCGTGATCGGCTACCTGCTGACCCGGCTGCGGCAACTGGGCGTTCGCGAAAACGCCTCGCTCGCCGGCGCCGCGGTGCTGCGCGGCTCGTACCACCTTTACCAGGGGTTCGGCGGGTTCGTGGGCAACTTCGTGATGGGACTCGTCTTCGGCCGGGTTTGGCAGCGCACCAACCGGCTGTGGCCGCTCGTCGCCGCCCACACCCTTTTCGACGTGGTGTCTTTCGTCGGGTATTCGCTCCTCAAGGGCCACGTTTCCTGGCTCCCCTGACCGCCGCTCATTAGGCTCGGGCCGGTGAACGACGACGTGACGGCATCACCCAGGGTGGACAGCGAAGTCGGACCCCTTCGCGCGGTTCTCCTCCACCGGCCGGGAAACGAGCTCAAAAGGCTGACGCCCCGCAACAACGACCAGCTCCTCTTCGACTCCATCCCGTGGGTGGATCGCGCCCAGCAGGAGCACGACGCGTTCGCGGAGGTGCTCCGCGGCCGCGGCGTCGAGGTGTTGCTACTGGCCGACACACTGCGCACCGCGCTGGAGGATCGGCGTGCGCACGCGGCCGGTGTCCACGCGGCTGTGGACGAACGCCGGCTCGGCGCCGACCTCGCAGACTCACTGCGGTCGCATCTCAGCGGAGTCGACGCCGGCACGCTCGCCGAGGTGCTGATGGCGGGCATGACGTTCGAAGAGCTGCCGTCATCCGAGGGCGCTTCACTGGTACGGATGATGCACGACCCCAGCGATTTCGCCGTCGACCCGCTGCCGAACCTGTTGTTCACCCGGGATTCGTCGGTGTGGATAGGCGATCGCGTGGCGATCTCCTCGCTGACCATGCCCGCGCGCCGGCGCGAAACGGCTGTGCTCGACCTCGTGTACGCCTACCATCCGCGCTTCCGGCACGCCGCGCGCGCGTACGGCGCCCACTCCGCGCCCATCGAGGGTGGCGACGTGATGCTGCTGGCTCCGGGTGTGCTCGCGATCGGCGTCGGCGAGCGGACGACACCGGCGGGCGCGGAGTCCCTCGCGCGCTCGGTGTTCGCCGACGGGCTCGCGCACACCGTGCTGGCCGTGCCGATCGAGCAGTCGCGCGCGACGATGCACCTCGACACGGTGTGCACGATGGTCGCCGCCGACGCCGTGGTCATGTACCCGCTCGCGCGCGATTCGCTCACCGCGTTCACCGTGCGCCCGACGGGCGACGGCGGGGTGAAGGTGGCGGGCGCGGCGCCGTTCCTGAGCGCGGCCGCCGAAGCCATGGGGATCGACCGGCTGCGCGTGATCGACACCGGCCTCGACCCGGTGACCGCCGAACGTGAGCAGTGGGACGACGGCAACAACACGCTCGCGCTCGCACCGGGCGTCGTCGTGGGATACGAGCGGAACGTCGAGACGAACGAACGCCTCGCCGACGCGGGGATCGAAGTGCTGGCCATCGCGGGATCCGAACTCGGCTCCGGCCGCGGCGGGCCCCGCTGCATGTCGTGCCCCATCGTGCGCGAGGGGATCTGACTGCGAAGTTAGCCTTCCCTTATTGAATTCCCCTAATTAAGGGAAGGCTAACCAAAATATGCGAAGACGCCCTTAGGAATGGTAACCTAATAGGGGCGAGATCACCAGCAAAAATTGGCGATCGACCCGCGACTGCCGTACCGTATTTGCCATGACCGCCTCGAGGAAAGAACCGCGCTCCAAGTTCTACGAATTGCTGCAGGCGCAGATCCACAATGAGTTCCACGCCGCCCAGCAGTACATCGCGCTGGCGGTCTGGTTCGACCACGAGGACCTGCCGCAGCTCGCCAAGCACTTCTACCGGCAGTCGGTGGAAGAGCGCAACCACGGCATGGCGCTCGTCCAGTACATGCTTGACCGCGACCATCACGTGGAGATCCCCGGCGTGAAGGACGTTCGCAACGACTTCTCCGCTCCGATCGAGCTTCTGCAGCTCGCACTGGATCAGGAGAGGGAGGTTGCCGCGGACATCTCCGCGATGGCGAAGGCCGCGCGCGCCGAAGAGGATTACATCAGCGAGCAGTTCACGCAGTGGTTCCTCAAGGAGCAGGTTGAAGAGATCGCGCAGATGTCCACTCTGGTGACCGTCGCGCGCCGTGCGGGTGACAACGTGTACGAGATCGAGAAGTTCCTGCACCGTGAATCCACCGACACCTCCTCCGCCGACGCGGGCATGCCCCCAGTTGCGGGCGGCGCGCTGTAACGAGCCCAGCTCACGAAGCCCGGGCCGTCTCCAGCGGGACGGTCCGGGCTTTGTCGCTCGGACCGGCGCCTCACCGGCCCGGTCAGCGAACGGAGAGTGACTCGGGCAGCTTCAACGACCGGTCCGCACCTGGCGGGAAATCGTGCACCGCGACCACCGCGTGTGTCGAGATCGGTCCGTAGACGTGCGGGAACAGGATTCCGTCGGGGTGCGGTGGGGCGCCTTCCTCCCAGACGACACGTGCGTCCAGCTTGGTCGGGTCGATCTCGAGTAGCAGCAGGTCGGCGCGACCGCGGTACAGCGCGTTCGCCGGTACGGAAACGGTGCCCGGGTCCGAGCAGTGGATGAATCCGACCTCGGCGAGCGACGGCGCGCGGTATTCCCCGGCTTCGGGGATCGCGGCCCAGTCGTCGCGGGAGCAGATGTGGAGGATCACGGACGCGATCGTGCCACGTTGGGTCGGACCCAGTGACCGGGGCAGGGCGGCGAGCGAACGTTGTGGAAGTTTGTGGACGAACTTCCACAACCACTCAACGAATGGTGAGCTGGCGTCCGATGAGGCCGTCGCGGGCCCGGCGTTCGGCGGCGGTCAGGGGTTCGGCGTCGAGCGACTTCAGTGCTTCCTCGAGCCGCACGCCGAGCTGGTCCTTGGGTTCGGCCCACTCACGAGCGTGGGCCTCGGGGTCGAGGTCCCACACGGGGACGAGCAGGCCGTGGGCGCGGAATGAGCCCGCGTAGCGGGTGCCCTCGCCGAGGCCGAGCGTGCCGGCTGCCGAGAGGCGCGCAAGCGCTTGCAGCAGCAGGTTCTCCGGCTCCGGCCGGACCCAGCGCAGGTGCGCCTTCTCGCCGGCGAGCACCCAGTAGACGCCGGTGCCGAGTCGTTCGGTGGGCATGATCGCGGCGTTCGCGCGCTCCAGCGACACGGCGACGTCGCCACTCGCGTCGGCGTCTTCGGGCAGCCACCAGCCGAAGTCGCTGTGGAGCTGGACGTCGAGTTCGGCGGTGGGGTCGAGCAGATCCTGGAGGCGGTTGTGCTCGTCGGGGCCGGCCGGTGGGGTGGTGTCGGGCACGGACAGGACGGCACCGGGCTTCGCGGCGAGCACCCAGCGCAGCGAGCGGCCGACGTCTCGGCTGATGTCGGACGAGCGCGTCTGCACCTGCAGGCCGACGTAGCGCTGTCCGTCGGAGCGCACGAACGCGGCTGCCGCCATGGGCAGAACGGTGGCGAGGGTGACTTCGCCACCGTCGGCGAGGGTCAGCTTCGCCGTGGCCGATGGGACGAATTCACGCAGCGCGATCAGCTCCGGCTCGGCCGTCAGCCCCTCGAAGGGCTGGCCGACGAAGACGTCGCGCACCTTCGGCTTGCGGTCCGGCTTGGGACCTTTTTTCCTCGCGCCCTTACCCACTACTGCCTCCTCGAAGCTCGACGCCAGACGCTATCGAAGCGAAGCCCGCCGGAATCGCCCGGGTTAGAGTCGGCTCGTGTTCGACCCTTCCGACCCCGCGTTCCTCGCCGACCCGTACCCGTCGTTCGCCGCGCTGCGCACCGAGGGGGATGTGCACCACCACGGCGGGCTCGGTATGGCGATCGCGGTGTCGCACGCCGCCGCGGGCGCCGTGCTGCGGCATCGCGGGCTCGGCCGGATCTGGACGGACGCGCAGCCGCTCGAACGGTTCGCCTCCTTCAACCTGTTGCACCGCAACTCCCTTCTCGAGAACGAGCCGCCTGCCCACACCCGGCTGCGGCGCGTGATCGCCGGGGAGTTCGGGCGCGGCCACGTGCAGCGCCTGCGGCCGATGGTCGCGCGGCTCGCTTCGTCCATGGTGGACTCGGTGGCGGACAAGATCGACACGGACGGCCAGGCCGACCTGCTGGAGCACCTCGCGCAGCCGTTGCCGGTCGCCGTCATCGCAGAGCTGCTCGGGATCCCCGTCGAGGACGGGCCGCAGCTCGTGGCATGGAGCAACGCGATCGTGAAGATGTACGAGTTCGGCCTTCCGACCGCGGGGCGCGAGGCCGCGGAACAGGCTGCGGCGGACTTCGTGGCCTATCTGCGCGACGTCGTGCGCGGAACGGCAGGTGGCCCGGTCGCAATGGGAATCGTCGCCGACCTCGTGGCGAGCGAGCTGACAGCGGACGAAGTCGTCGCGACGGCCGTGCTCCTGTTGATGGCCGGGCACGAGGCGACGGTGAACGTGATCGGCAACGGAGTCACCGCCCTGCTCACCCACCGGTCGCAATGGGAGCTGCTTGTATCGGACCCAAGTTTGCTGGACTCGGCTGTGGAAGAACTGATCCGGTTCGACTCGCCGCTTCAGCTGTTCGAGCGAACGGCGACCGAGGATGTGGTCATCGCGGGCTACCACATCGAGCGCGGAGCGAAGATCGGTGCACTGCTCGGGGCGGCAGCCCGAGATCCGGAAGTGTTCGCCGCCCCGGACACGGTGGACATCGGGCGGTCACCCAATCCACACCTGGGCTTCGGGATGGGCATCCACTACTGCGTCGGGGCGCCGCTGGCGCGGGTGGAAATCGCGGCCGCGCTTTCGGCGCTGACCACGAAGCTGCCAGGGTTGCGGTTGGCAGGCGAACCGGAGCTGCGGCCAGAGTTCGTGATCCGGGGGTTGCGGACGCTGCCCGTGGCGGCCTGATCGTCATCGGAGCCCGGCGAACAGGTCGTCCTCGATGGTGTCCACGGTGCCGTTGACCAGGTGGTATTCCTCCCACGGCCAGGTGGCGCGTTCGATGTCACGGCTGTGGTGGAAGAACGGGTGAGCCGGGTCGGTCTGCGTGGCGTGGGCCTTGAGTGCCCGGTCGCGGGTGGCGAAGTGCTGTTCGCAGCGGATTCTCGTGGTGACGGGGAGCCGGTCGGGTGGAAGTTCGGCGAGGACCGAGCCCATTTTCGATTCGAGGCCGGCAGCTTCGGTGGCCTCGTGCATGGCCTGAAACCACGCTCGGCTGAGGGTCGCGAGATAGTAGAGCTTGCGTGGGCGGCCATCGTCGGTGGCGGCGAAGGATTTGCGGGTGACCTCGTGGGTCCGGATGTGGTCGGGGTGGGGATAACCGCCGGATTCGTCGTAGGTAACCACAACCTGTGGACGAAATTCTCGCATGAGTTGCGTGAGTGGCCGTGTTGCGTCCTCAATGGACAATGTCGCGAAGCAGCCCTCCGGCAGAGGTTGACCGAGGCCGGAATCGAGGTGTCCCAGGAACTGCTGGCGCACGCCGAGGATCGCGGCGGCGGCAGCCATTTCGCGGCGGCGAACCGCGGGCAGGTCCTCGTGGACCGCAATGGTGTCCAACGCCGGGTTGAGCACGTCGCCGCGTTCACCGCCGGTGCAGGTCGCCACGAGGACGTCGACGCCCTCGGCCGCGTACCGGGCGAGCGTGGCGGCGCCTTTGCTGGATTCGTCGTCGGGATGGGCGTGGACGGCGAGCAGACGAAGGGACATCTTCATCGTCCTTCGAGAAATCTGGTGAGGAGGAGCTTCGGGCGGGTGGCCGGCGCGAAGAGCGCTGGCCTGCAGGTCGCAGAAATCGCGACCGAGACAGTGGAGGGGAGGGAGCCGAAGACGGTGAATGCCAGCGGCGGAGCCACGGTGAAGCGTGCCGGTCGTCTTCCTCAGCCCTTCAGCTGGCTGGGTCGATCCTGAGATTAGGTCGGACCTAAACCGTAGGTCAATCCTAAGTTTAGGTCGAACCTAGTATTGTGGCCGGATGAGCTTGAGAGAGCAGAAGAAGCTGAAGACCCGACGGGCCATCTCCCACGCGGCGACGCGACTCTTCATCAGGCGGGGTTTCGAGTACGTCACCATCGCGGAGGTGGCGGAGGCGGCACGCGTCGCGAAGATGACTGTGACGAACCACTTCGGCCGCAAGGAAGATCTGGTCTTCGACATCCGCAATGATTTCGTCGACTGGCCGGCGCAGCTGGTGCTGGGGGCGCCTTCGGTGACACCGTTCGTCGCGGTGCGCGACGGGTACTTCGCGGCGCTCGAGGAGCGGAGCGCGCTGCTGGGGTTCGCCGACGTCGGATTCGTCCGGATGGTGCGCGAAAGCGAAACGCTGCGGACGGCGCTCATGCAGATGCATCTGGATCGTGAGCTCTCATTGGTCGCCGAGCTGACCGAGCTCGACAGGCGAGCCACGATCCTGCCGTACGCCACGGGCGCGCACCTGACGGCCGTACTGCGGCTGCTGTTCGACGTCGTCTGGGACCTGACCTACCAGGGCGTCGAACCGGGCGAGCTGGTGGACAGAGTCCGCACGGCGGCGGAGCTTGCGTTCGAGCAGCTGGAGCCGGCGCTCGGTTGAGCATCAATCGCACCGCTCAAGCGCACCGGCCGATCACACTGCCCGATCACACCGGCCAGTTGCTGCAGAGGTGGCAGCCGTGGCAATGGCTAGCCGACCAACCGGCCCCGGACGCGGCGATCGCGGTGGCCTGCGAGCGAGAACGAGCCCGACCGTCGGAGGTGGGGACCATTGCCGGCACGAGCGACCACATCGGCCTCCAAAAGAATCGAACGCCGAAAGAATCGAACGCCGAAAGTACGTGAGATTTCAGCGAGCGGCGCCGACCGGGCGCGCCGTGTGAAGGTCGGGTGCGGGGGCGCCGTCGACCTTGAGGACGCGGAAAGCGTGGAGGCGGTCGGGGGCGATGGGCATGAGGAGGTTGGAGAAGCGGCGGATCACCAGGGCCGTGGTGATGGCGAGGGCGGCGGCTGTGACGTCCGTGATCGCGACCAGGACGACGCTGTCGGCCAGTGCCTGGATGCCGGGGCGGAGGCGCCAGATGATCGTGATGGCCAGCAGGCACCAATTGAGGAGCCACGTACCCCACCAGGCGAGGACCAGGCGGGACGGTTTGGGGCGTTCGTCACGGGGTCGGCGGAGAATCGCGTGCTCCAGTTCGCCCACCACCGACAGCGCGAGTGGCAGGTTGGCGACCGGCACGAGCACGCCCACGAGCACCTGCCAGAGGGGCCGCGCCGGTTCGACGCCGGATTCGTCGGCGGCGGCGTGGCGCGCGACGAGCAGCCACCACACCGAAAGACCGGCCGGCAGCAACGACAGGATCGTCGTGAGCAGGCCGGCGGTGACGACGAACGCGTCGGAGAAGCCGACCACCGACGAGCTCAGCGCGGAATCGCGGCTTTGGACGAGCAGGACGTAGCGCCAGATCTCGGAGCCGGCGGCCGCAAGGGCGAGGAGGGCGAAGGTCCACAGGATCGTGCCGAGGCTCTGCGCCAGCACGGGTATGCGGTCGATGGGCCGCACCTCGCCGGACGCCGTGCCGGGCACCGCGGTCGGGCGGCGCCACGCGAGGTTCGGAAAGCCCCACTGCGGCGGGACCGGATACGACGGCGGGCCTTCATACGGCCTGGCCGCCACCGCGCGCCGCCGCTGGACGACCCCCGGCGGCGGCGAGGCCACCCACTTCAGCCGTGGTCTCGGACGCTGCCGAGCCACCGGCTGCTGGTGGTGCGCGGGAGCCGGGCCGGTCCGGTGAATCTGTCCCTGAGGCGCCGCCGTGAACGGCCGCGCCTGCGCGAAAGCCGGCGCGAACGGCGGGTACTGCACCTGCCCCGGCGGTCCCACCGGCTGCCGCTCGAGCCCGGCCTGGGCATACGGGTCAGTGACTGGTTCCTGGCGACCGGCCCCACCACCGCCGACCGAGTACGACGCCGGACCGACACCGTTCTGGCCTCTCGGGGGCCCGCCAGCCACCCGGTGATCACCCGCCGAGGAGGCCGAGGAAACCGAGTCCGAGCCACCAGAGCCACCAGGACCGGAAGGCGTCGGGAGCCCCGAAGGGACAGCGGACCCGCCAGCCACCCGGTGATCACCGGCCGAGGAGGAAGCCGAGTCCGAGCCACCAGAGCCACCAGGGCCGGAAGGGGTCGGTGGTCCCGGTGGGACAGGGGGCTGGCCTGGGGGCATTCGTCAGAGGACCTCGGGTTCGGCGCCGGGGTTGTCGGTCACCATGGGGCGACCTTCTGCGGCCCAGGAGCCCATGCCGCCGGCGATGTTGACGGCGTCCCAGCCCGAGGCGTTGAGCCAGGCCGTCGCGCGGGCCGAGCGGCCGCCGCTGCGGCAGATGACGTAGACGGGCTGGTCGTCGGGGAGGTCGGCGAGTTCGGCGACGCGCGCGGGCAGCTCGCCGAGCGGGATGTGCAGCGCGGCGGGTGCGTGGCCGGCCGCCCATTCGTCGTCCTCGCGGACGTCGAGCAACGGGACGCCGTCCTTCGGCAGGTCGCGGACCTCGGCGGTCGGCAGTTCAGCGGGACTAACCACGATTCCATGCTCCCATGTCCAGGCGTTGTACGCGCGTGAGGAACCAGACGCTAGCCCCCGTACTTGGCGCGCAATCCGCGACCAGCGGATCTAGCTTGCGGCGGGCGAAGCGGACGTACAGCGCGGTCACCACACCCGTTGTCACGAACTGCGCCAGACCCAGCACCAGCCCGACCGTGATCGAGCCCCACATCCGGACACTCATGAAACCGTGTGCGTAGTCCGCGAGCAGCACATACAGCAGATACCACGCAAGAAACGCGGCCGACATCGGGAACACGAACCGGCGTCTTCCGCGGCGCAGCAGGCGGAACTCGGGCGCTGCCTGGATCATGTCCCACTCGGTGTCGGTGCGGTCCACGGGCTGTCCCTCTCCGTCACCCACGATCTTCCGCCCCGGAAAGGCCGCACCGGACCCCGCGGATCGGGTGAAACCGCCGCTACTTACGGTGCCGGCCGCGCGCGGTGCGGGTGCGCTCTTCCGCCTGGCCGAAGCGCGCGACGGCCCGGTCGTGCATCAGGCCCAGCGGGTCCGGGGCGTGCAGGCGCAGCATGATGTCGTTCACGAGCTCCGGCCGCCCGTAGCGGGTCACGCGGCTCACCAGGTATGTCACGAGGAACGCCGCCGGCACCGTGATCAGGCCCGGCTGGCTCGCGTACCACGGCGGGTCGAAGCCGGCGTAGCCGCTCGCGATGTCCACGCCCAGCGCGGCCAGCACCAGCCCGCCGCCGACGATCATCCCCGCCAGCGAGCCCTGCCAGCTGAGCTTGCGCCACCAGATGCCGAGCAGCAGCAATGGGCTGAACGTCGAGGCGGCCAGCGCGAACGTCAGCCCGATCGACAGCGAAATGTCCTCCGTGCGCAGCAGGAACGCGAGCCCCAACGGACACAACGCCACGATCGCCGTGCCCACGCGGAAGTCCTTCACGCGCCCTGGGAGCAGGTCCGTCGACACCACACCGGACACGCTCACCAGCAACCCCGACGAGCTCGACAGGAACGCCGCGAACGCCCCTGCCGCCACCACCGCGGCAAGGATTTGCCCGGCGACGCCCGGCAGCACCGCCGACGGCAGCAGCAGCACCGCCGCGTCCGTGTTGCCCGTGAGCAGCAGCTGCGGCACGTACATCCGCGACAGCGCGCCCAGCATCGTCGGGAACAGGTAGAACAGCCCGAGCAGCAACAGCACGTGGACCGTCGTGCGCCGCGCTGCCTTCCCGTCCGGATTCGTGTAGAAGCGCACGAGCACGTGGGGCAACCCCATGGTGCCGAGGAACAGCGCGAAAATCAGCGAATACGTCCGCAGCAGGTCGGTGATGTCGCCGGACGCCGGATGCAGCCACGCGTCGTTCGTCGCCGGGGCGTCGCTGATCACCGGGACGGGCGTGCCCGCGGCGAACTCGAGCGTCGTGCCCTTTTCGACGGTGTGCGGGATCAGCGGTGACCACCGGACGGCGCCGCGCGCGGGGAACTCGTCGATGTGGCCTTCGGCGTAGAAGTAGGTTTCGGTGGTGACCTTCACCGTTACGTCGGTCTGCACCGACACCTTCGTGTCCTGCGTGAACACCGGCGGCGCGGGAGCGCCGAGCGCGCGGGGGCCGCCCGGCCCGCCGCCGGAGAAGAAGACCAGGCACAGGATGAACGTGGGCACCGAGATCGCGAACAGCTTGAGCCAGTACTGGAACGCCTGCACCACGGTGATCGCGCGCATGCCTCCGGCGATCACGTTGACCGCCACCAGCACGGTGACCACGACGGCGCCGACCCACGCGGGCACGGGCAGGATCGACGCGAGCGTCAGCCCCGCGCCCTGCAGCTGCGGGACCATGTACAGGATCCCGATGAACACCACGAACGCCGTCGCGAAGCGGCGCAGGCCGAGCGAACCGAGGCGCGCCTCCACGAAGTCCGGCAGTGTGTACGCGCCCGAGCGACGCAGGGGTGCGGCGACGAACAGCATCAGCGCGAGGTATCCGGCGGTGAAGCCGATCGGGTACCACGTGGCGTCCGCGCCGTCCTTGAGCACGATGCCCGCGACACCGAGGAACGACGCCGCCGACAGGTACTCGCCCGAAATCGCCGCCGCGTTGCGCCGCGACCGGACCGTGCGCCGGGCGACGAGGAAATCGTGTGTGCTGGTGGCCGCTCGCGACGATCGGTAGCCGACGTAGTACGTCGCGAGGGCGACCAGCACGATGCTGGTCAACGCCCACGGGTTCAGCTGCACGGCTCGAATCCTCGCACGAGCTCACGGTCCGTCGATGACCCGCTACCGGAGTATTTCGGGACGCGCGTTCAGTTTTCGATCATGTCGACGAAATCGCGTTCGTGGCGTTCGGCGAGCCGGTTGTACCAGAGGCCGACGGCGAACAGGAACGGGAAGGGCAGCAGCCCCAGCGCGAGCCATGGGATCGGGATGCCGATCACCGTGAACCGCGCGACGCCGGGCAGCAGGTAGAACAGCGCCGGCATCGAACCGAGGACCACGAGCACGAGCACGGCCAGCAGCACGGCCGTGCGCAGTTGCACCTTCACCAGGTCGCGGACCAGCAGCTTCCCCCAGCTGGTCTGCTCTTCGAGCTCGATGCGCGCCCGCATGCGGCCGCCCGCCGACTGGCGTGGGTCGGCCAGGACGACGCGCTGGCGCTTGGGCCGTTCGTGCGCGGGCTCAGCCGTGCGCAGCGGCTCCGGCGCCGGCGGCACCGGCTCCACGACCGCGCCGTCCTCGGGTGGTTTGCCCAGCGTCGGGTCCGGTTTACGGACACCGTTGGCCAGCCGGTGGTACGGGTCGTCGGGGGAAGTCACGGCGTCAGCCGCCGCGGCCGGAGCCGACCAGCCGGTCCTTCAGCGCACGCGTGTGCCGTCGGCTGACCGGCAGCACCTTCTCCTCGTTGCCGATCACGACCTGGTAGCCGCCCTGCCCCATGCGCAGCTCCGTGATCAGCGGCAACGCGACCAGGAACGACCGGTGGATCCGGACGAACCCGGCTTTCTCCCAGCGTTCCTCGAGCTGCGCCAGTGGGATGCGCACGAGGTGGCTGCCTTCGGTGGTGAACAGGCGGGCGTAGTCGCCCTGCGCCTCCACCCAGCGCACCGACGAACGCGGGATGAGCTTGGTGGTGCCGGCGAGCTCGACGGGGATGACCTCGTCGTCGTTCTTCACCGCAGCCCCGGCCGGCGACTGGCCCGGCGGCGGCGCGGCGGCCACCGTCAGCTTCTCGCGCACGCGCGCCACGGACCGGTCGAGGCGGTCCTGCTGGAACGGTTTCAGCACGTAGTCGACGGCACCGAGGTCGAAGGCGTTCACGGCTTCCTCAGCGTGCCCGGTCACGAACACCAGGATCGGCGACGGGTTCATCGCCGCGATCACCCGCGACATCTCCATCCCGGACAGGCCGGGCATGTCGATGTCGGCGAACACCGCGTCGACCGTCGGCAGGCCCTGCGCGCGGCGGGCCACCAGCTCGGGGTCGTCGTGGGAGAACAGCCGCAGGGCGTCGGAGGCGTCCGACGCACTGAACACGCGATGGACGTGTGGGTTGTTCCTCAAGCCGTGGGTCAGTTCGTCGAGCCCGTTGAGCTCGTCGTCCACCGCAAGGACGATGAGCTTCCGGGTGTCTTCATGAGCACTCACAGTGAGTCGCATCCTGCCCATTGCCGACTGCAATGTCCAGACCCGGGCCGGTCAACCCGCCCGTCGGGGACCGTGGCCGCACCCGGCGTCGTGATCACGGTGACGAACACGGGCCCGCGGTGCGGCCATCGGGGTGACGGGTCGGAGCCACCCGGGTGTCGGACGGTCACAACCCGAAACGGGCCCACGCGGCCTTCGCGGTCACCGCGTCGAGCACTGCACTGGCCGCGGCTGGCGCACCGAGACCCAGTCGGGCGAGCAGTGGCTTCTTCGGCTCGGCGACGGCGATCTCGGCGTCGGGGTACCGCTCGGTGACGATCTGGCGCAACGAACCGAGACCGTCGACGAGACCGAGGTCCAGCGCGCGCTGCCCGAGCCAGACGTCACCGGTGAACAGGTCCTCGCCGTCGGTCAGCCGGGTCCCGCGGCGCTCCTTGACCCATTCGACGAACAACTCGTGGAGCTGGCCGTGCATCTTCTTCAGCCACTCGACGTCTTCGGGCTTTTCCGGGCTGAACGGGTCGAGGCGCGACTTGTTCACGCCCGCCGTGTGCAGACGGCGTTCGATTCCGAAGCGTTCGAGCAGGCCGGTGAACCCGAAACCGCCGCTGATCACGCCGATCGAGCCGACCAGTGACGTGCGATGCGCGAAGATCTCGTCGGCCGCGCACGCGAGCCAGTAGCCACCGGACGCCGCCACGTCCTCGGCGAAGGCGAGCACCGGCACGTTCTTCTCGTCGGCGAGCTGGCGGATGCGCTCCGCGATCAGACCCGACTGCGTCGGCGCACCGCCGGGCGAGTTGATCAGCAACGCCACGGCCTTCAGCCGGTCGTGGCCGAACGCCCTGGTCAGCGCCGACTCGACGACCGCGAGGTTGATCGAACCCCGCGCCAGTGGCGAAGGCGTCGGGGTGATCACGCCGTGCAACTTCACGACAGCGACCACGTCTTTGCGTTCGACGCGGTCACCGAGCACGGGCAGGCGGGACGTCAGCTTGTCGGCAACGCTCATGTCGCCAGGCTAACCACTTCAGACGGCAGGGAGCATGCCCGATCGGGATCCGTCCACGCCGTCGTGCTCGACCTCGTCCTCGGGTTCGCCCTGCGGCGGCACGTCGGCCGAATAGTCCGGCATGTCCGGGCGCACACCCAGCTTGAACTTCGGCACCCGCAACGTCACCTTCATGCCCGCGCCCGGCGCGGTGTCGACGGTGAGCGCGTAGTCCTCGCCGAACACCTGGCGCATGCGCTGGTTGATGTTGCCGAGACCCACGTGTGCACCGGTGCGGTGGGCATTGCGCAGGTCGGTGAGCGCGCGCGGATCCATGCCGATGCCGTCGTCCTCGACGCTGATGAGCGCCTCGGTGCCGTAGTCCTGCGCGATCACGGTGACGCAGCCGCCGGACGGCTTGCTGGCCAGGCCGTGTTTCACCGCGTTTTCCACCAGCGGCTGGATGATCAGGAACGGTACGACGACGCTCAGCACCTCGGGCGCGATCTTCATCCGCACCTCGAGCCGGCCGCCGAACCGCGCGTTCTCGATCGTGAGGTAGCGGTCGATGTTGCGCAGTTCTTCCGCGAGTGTGGTGTACATACCGGACGTGCGGAACGAGTAGCGCGTGAAATCGGCGAAGTCCTGCAGCAGCTCACGGGCCTCTTCGGGGTCCGTGCGGATCAGCGCGGAAATGGTGTTGAGCGCGTTGTAGACGAAGTGCGGCGAGATCTGCGCGCGCAGGGCCTTGATCTCGGCCTGCTGCAGCTGGTTTCGCGACTCTTCAAGCCGCGCGAGCTCGAACTGGGTGCACACGAACTGCGCCACGGCCTCGGCCATCTGCACGAGCTTCCCGCGCGTGCGACCGACGACGATGAGCGTCGCCTCGGCCGTGCCCTCCACGAGGATCGGCACGATCGCGGCCGTCTTCATCTTGCAGGTGCCGCGGTGGTTGCACGGCAGCTTGTTGTGGTCGGCGACGGCGCGGCGGTGCTTGCGCAGCGCCGTGCCGACGTCTTCGACGAGATCGAGGTAGTGGTCGGTCGCCTCGCCCGCCCACGACAGGAGCGTGCCCTCACTGTCGGTGATCCCCACCGCAAGGCAGTCGAGGACCTCCAGCAACTCGGCCGTCATCCGGTTGGCGGCCTCCTCGTCGAGCCCGGCACGCAGGTTCGGAGTGGCCTTCGACATCCGGTGCACGGCCTGCAACACGGCGTCCTGGATCACGCCCTTGGGCCGGCGCACCTTGAACAGCAGCACGAGCACCACGATTGCGAGCACGCCGACCAGCGCCCACGGAACGACCTGCGCGAGGGGGAAGGCGGACACGACGTCCATGCTCTGCGCTCGGCCAGCCGGGTGCAAGGTCTCGTCTCCACTTTCTGTCGAACTGTGACGACCCAGGGTAAGACTCGTGAGTGTTCGCGCCGGTTAGAACCTGGTTAGAACCGGCACCGCCACTCACGCGTCCTACTTGAGCAGGCGCGACATGCGGCGGTCGGCCAGCGGTTTGCCACCGGTCTGGCAGGTGGGGCAGTACTGGAACGACTTGTCCGCGAAGGAGATTTCGCGGATGGTGTCGCCGCAAACCGGACACGGCAGGCCGGTGCGCGCGTGGACCCGGAGGCCAGAGCGTTTCTCGCCCTTGAGCATGGCGGCTTTCTGCCCGACCGAGCGCTCGACGGCGTCGCTCTCGACGTCCCGGATGGCTGCGGCGAGGACTTCCAGCGCGCCGTCGTCGAGTTTGCCGACAGTGGCGTACGGGGAGAGCTTCGCTTTGTGCATGATCTCGTCGGAGTAGGCGTTGCCGATGCCGGCGATCACCGATTGGTCCGTGAGCGCCCACTTGAGCCGCGTGCCCTTGCCGGCGAACAGTTCACGCAACTGGGCGGCGTCGACGGTCAACGCGTCGGGGCCGAGGCGCGCGATGCTCGCAACCTCACCGGGGTCGTGGACGACCCACACGGCCAGACCCTTTTTCGTGCCGGCCTCGGTGAGGTCGAAGCCGGGGCCGGCGGCGGCGTCGAGGTGCACCCGCAGCGAGATCGGGCCCTTGCCCGGCTTCAACGGCGTCGGGGAAAGCTGATCCGACCAGCGCAGCCACCCGGCGCGCGCCAAGTGGACGATGAGGTGCAGGTCACCGGCGACGACGTCGAGGTGCTTGCCGTGGCGCGTGGCGCCGGTGAGCTCGCGGCCGTGCAGGTCGCTGTACGGCGGCACGGCGGTCTTGAGGACGCTGAGCGAGGCGACGTCGATGCGGAACACCGTGGCACCCACGGCGTGTTCGCGCAGGTGATGGGCCAGTGCTTCGACCTCGGGCAACTCGGGCATGCCACCAGTCTCGCTCGTGCCGCCCGAATGGGCCAGGTTCTATTCGACCGGGTGCAGCGGACCGTCGAAGTCGGGCAGCGAATGCTTTCGGATGGTCTTCGTGATCCGCTTGACCTCGCCGGACACGGTGAACATGCCGCGAATCGTGCCGACCCAGCGTTCCGAAGGCCGGTCGCCCACCACGTCGCCCTCAGTCTCGGCGACAACCGTCCACGGCCGGCGCAGGATCCAGCGCAACGGGAAGAACAGCAGCACGAGCACGATCGCGAGGAGCACCCACGCCGGCACGCGTACCTGATCGGGCGTCCAGATCACGAGCACGATCGCCAGGAACGCGGTCACCAACAGCATCGCGACGCCCGGCGTGTAGCTGCCGGCGACGTCGTGTTCGAAATCGTCCGCGGTGGCGGGGGCCCGCCACTCCATCTGGGCACGGACCACCCAGTCGCGGCCGTCTTCACCGCGCACCAGCCGGTTCATCCTGTTGCCTCCTGGGCGATGCTCGAGCTCCACCCAAGTTACCGCGACGCCGCCCTGTGACGCGAGGTGATCACGGAGCGTGGCCGACGGTTTGCCCGATTTCCGCTGCTCACGGCCCTGTCGTCGAGTCGGAATCGGCCGAACCGGTGACCGTCGACGGGGTGCGGTCTCCCGAGGACTGGGAACTGGTGCCGGTACTGCGCTCGGTTTCGGACCGGGTCGACTTGGTGGTCGCGGTGGTGCCGCTGTCGTCACCAGCCGTCGGCGTAGTCGTGACTGTCGGCGTAGTTGTGACCGGCGTCAGTGCAGTCGGTGTAGTTGTGGCTGTCGGTGTGGTCGTGACCGTCGGCGGCAAGTAGGTTTCCGGCGGCGGCACGTAGGTGTAGGTCGGCGGCACATACGACGACGTCGGTGTCCGGGAGGTGCGGTCCGGGCCGGTCGTCGGGTCGTCGCACGGGTCTCCGCCAGGGGCGAGGTCGTCGCGGGACGACGTCGTCGACTCACTCGACATCGGTGTGCTCTGGTCGCCTGTGCTGTGGCCGTCCGCGTCTCGGTCGCCGGCGGGCAGGTCGTCGCGACCGGTCCCACCGGCCTGCGGCGTAGCGGCTCTGCCGCCACCCACCGGGACGGATCCCCCTGGCAGCTTCGGCACGTCGTTGGTCTTGAGCTCCGGTCCGACGCCGGTGTGGTGCAGCGTGCCTTCGGAGTGCGCAACGCCGTGCAACTGCCCCGTCGCAACCCTCTGCTGCTGAACCTGCGGCGGCGGCTGCTGGCCCCGCGACGGTGGCTGCAGCGCGAGCTCGGGCGCGCCACCGCGCAAGCCGAGGTCCTGCACCGGATGGGACCCGAAAACGAGTGGACCCGTCGTGACCCCGACGGCGCCGGCGGCCGCCGTCGACGCCAGCGCCAGGCCAACCTTGATCTTCGACCCGAACAGCACGCTCTTCACGGTCGCGGCCACGCTCGTCTTTCCGATACCGACGAGTGACGGCACCGCGACCACCAGCACCTCGGCGTACGCCCGCAGCGACGAGCACACGTCGCGCAGCTCGTCGTGCGTCGCGCGGCAAGAGGCACACCCCAGCAGGTGCGCATTGATCCGCTCGGCCTCCGCACCCGTCACGCTGCCTGCCGTGAACCCACCCAGCTTCTCGACCACCGAGCGGCAGGTCTCCGGCCCACGGTTCACCGACAGGTGTGCCTGCAGATACGCCGCCCGCAGCCCCTGCCGTGCGCGCCGCGCCAACGCCGCCGTCGCATTCGCCGACAACCCGAAGTGCGGCGCCACCATCGCCGGCTGCTCGCCCTCGACCTCCGTCTGCCACAACACCGTGCGCCACCGCTCCGGCAAGCTCGTGAACGCGGTCGTGATCAACGTGTGCTCGGCGGTCCGCGCGTTCGTGTCGGCGCCTGCCCCCGCGCGGAACGTCAGCTCGTCGTCGGAAACCGGCACGTCACGCTTCGCGCCGTGCCACTCCCACGACACCCGCCGCGCCACGGTCAGCAGATAGGCCCGGACGTACTCCCGCGGCCCCGCCCCTCGCCGCAACGCCTGCAACACCCGGAAGAACGTCTCGGCCGTGATGTCCTCAGCTTCGGAGCTGTCCGCCGCGAGATTCTGCGCGAGCCTCCGCACCGCCCCCGCGTGCAACTCGAACAACTCCCCGAACGCGGCGTCCTCCCCCTCGCGGAGTCGCTGCAAGAGTGCCTGCTCGTCGGATTCCGAGGCCGCTGGTGGCGGCGCCGTGCCCAGCTCGGTCATCCGGCAAGGCACCTCCTCCCCCGAAGGACTCACCATTCGGTCGAATGGGGACACCATACGGAGGGAAAAGCTCGTCGTCACCCCTTGTACGCCCGATGTGACACCGAAGCACCGAGACGAGGCACACCCCCACAGTGCGCTACCCAAGGTGGACCCCCCGAAACCGCCCCGACTCCCCCGGTATAGAGTTACGACAACACCGAGCACCAAGCGGTTCACGCGGATGTAGCGCAGCTGGTAGCGCATCACCTTGCCAAGGTGAGGGTCGCGGGTTCGAATCCCGTCATCCGCTCGGTCCTGGGGCCCGTATGTCTACGGAGTGCGTAGACATACGGGCCCTCGCCGTGTTTCCCGGGGGCCGAGCCCCCGGACCCCCACGGTGCGATCGGTGACCATTCCAGCGTGGGCTACGGGCTACGGGCTACTGCGCAGAGCGCAGTGCCCTGGTGAGACGACTACGGCGGTGAGGCGCGGCGCGACGACCGCGGCGGTGAGCACCGCAGTCAGACCAGTGCGGCGGCCAGGCGCCGCGGCGAGACAACTACGGCGGTGTCTTGCCGTCGTAAGACGACCGCGGCGGTGTCTCGTGTGGACTGCCTGGGTGAGCGCGATGGCGAGGTCTGCCCTCGGTGATTACCGGCCGGTGCCATGGGAGGCGTCAGGGTGCGGCGGCGGATCGGGCGATCAGGCGGACCGGAAGCGCCGCGGTGGTCGGCGAGTTCGTGAGCTCACAGCAGCTGGTGCGCAGCGAGGCATTCGATCAACCCGGCACAGGAAACGTCAGAGCTCGTAGACGTCCAGCACGGTCGGCGCCACGGGCGTGAGGTGGGGATCGACGTGCTCGCTGACGAGACCCCGCGCCATGCGGTACACGCGGAATTCGTTGTCGTGGTCGGGATCCTGGTCGTCCCACACGTGCAGCAACCCGTATGAGCCAGGCGCCAGCTCGCCGACGCGCGTGAACGTCTCCACCAGCTCCGGCGCGATCGCACCACCGTGTTTGTCCAGACCACCCAGGTGCAGCATCGGCAGGCCGGCGCTCCAGCGGAGGTCGACGAGATCGAGCGTGCCGGCGTCGCGCACGGCGCGGTGCACGCGGTCGACAAGACGCTCGAGCAGATTCGCGTCGTCGTCGCCACTCGCGGTCGCCGCGATGGTCACCCAGCCGTGGTATTCGTACACGGCGCGAACGGTAGCAGCGGCTCAAGCTGCGGCGATCGACACCGCCTCAGCGGGCCAGCGCGCTCGGCCGTCCGTCGCGGCGCAGCACCTTGGTCAGCACCCCTTCGCCGTGCTTTTCCACGGCGGGCAAGAGTTTCCCGCCGAACACGCACAGCGTGCGCTCCCACGGATGCCCGAGCGTGCCGTACGAGTAGTCCGCCGCGAGGAACAAGTGGTAGTCGCCACGCGGAAACACCGGTACGGGCCACGCCCCACCCTCGGCCATGCGGTGCGGCCAGAACTTGAACGACTGGTGCTGCCAGTGCAAGACCCACAGCCACTCGTCCTCGGCGACGGTTTCTTTCAGCGCCGCGAGCACGATCCGCGCGACATCGGGTTCCTCCACCGCATACGGACCGAGCCGGAACTCGGGCGACCCGCGATCGAAGCCGCCCGCGGACAGGTCCCAGGTACGCGACGGCGCCGGCTCGCGAAAGCCCGGCCAATCGTGCGCGAAGGTGCTCGGCCAGAAGCCGAGCTTGTCGTAGACCCAGTACCAAGCGGGCTCGTCGGCCACTCGCGAGAGTGGCTCCCAGGCTGCTGCTGTATTCAACTTGTCGACCTCGGAAGTTCATCGACCGGGCTCAAAACTGCCGAAAGCTTCGTGTCCGGGCGCGGGATTGTCCAGTCCACGGCCGCCATAAGCAAAAACCGTCACCCGACTGAGTGGGTCCCGAGACCCGCGGTGACCCAACGCAGCCGAGCGTCCGGCTCCAGGACTCGTGAGTGGCGCGGCCGGTTAAGAACCGGCTGTTCTAACCGGCGCTGCCACTCACGAGTCGGGATGATGAGGCGGCCACGGTCCGGCCAGCAGCTCTCGCGCCTGCTGACGGATCTGGTCCTCGGGGAAGCTGACCGGGGTGACGTCGGTCGGGATCCAGGAGTCGAACATCGCGATCCACGACCGCATCTCCCGCAGCGCGTCGGGGTGACCGAGCCGGTCGTCGAGCTCCCCGACAGCGGCGGCTCCCTTGCCCACCGGCACCTCGCCGCGCGCGAGGACGGCCAGTGCCTCGCCCAGCAGCTGCCAGCGGGCCGCGGCCGCGTCGGCGGGGACCTCGAGGTCCAGCTCGGCCACGACCAGCGCGAACAGCTCGGACGCGGTCGTGTCGTCGCGGGAAAGGGCGGCCAGCTCCGGCAGGGTCGGCGAGTCGAGTCCCTCGACGACCGCCCGCACCGCGGCGGCGACCAGAACGTCGGGGAGAACGGTCCGGCCGGCGAGCCGGTCCACGGCCAGTGCGGCGAGCTCACCGCGGGCGGAGGACATACCCCGATCCTACGGACGGCCCGTGACCCTGGACGGCACGCGAGCGACGCGGAATGATCTCGCCGACGATGCACGAGTGGAAAGTCGTTCACAAACCGGTACCCCCGCTGGTCCGGGTGCATGAAAAACTACGCCCGAACCGGCGGCAGAGGGATGGCGATGAGCTGGCAGGAAGAGCTTCGGCGGCTGGACTCCGAGCTGGCCGCCGGGCGCATCGGGCACGCCGAGCACCGGCGCAAGCGCGAGGAGCTGCTCGCCGAGGCGTCCGGCGGCGGTGACGCCTCGGCCATGGCGGCACCTCTGCAACCCTCGGAGCAGCAGCCGCCGGCGACCGCGGCGGCCGGCACCTGGAACGCCGAGCCGGTCCGCTGGAACGAGCCCACCTCGAACACCCCCACGCCCACCTCGTTCTTCACGCCGAACACGCCCAGCGCCCCCGCCACGCCCCCTCCGTCTTCAGCGCCGAACCCGCCGTACACCCCCACGCCCCCTTCGTCTTTCACGCCGAACACGCCGACCACACCCAGCGCCCCAGCCACGCCGAACACACCGAGCGCCACGCCCCAGATCCCCACCACGCCGACCACCGACTCCGGCACCCATGTCTGGACCAGCGCCAACCCGGCTGCGCAGCACCTCGAACCGCCCACGCCCGAGCAACCGGGCGCTGACGCGAAGTCCGAACGTCCACCGCCGGGCCGAGTGGCGCGGTGGGACCCGAGCACCGGCGACATGTCGTTCGGCACCGCGCCCAGCCCGGCCGACGTGAACCCGACCGGTTTCCTGCCCGTCACCGGCGACACGAACGAACCGCCCCGGCAGACACCTGAGCTGCGCCGGCTGTGGGAGGAAGGGCCGCCGCGCAAGAAGCGGCCCACGTGGCTTTTCCTGTCCGTGGGCGTGCTGGTCGTGCTGGCGCTCGTTGTCGGCGTGATCTTCTACCTCGGTAACCGGACGGCCCCGAACGATCGGGCCGACAGCGTTTCGGCACCGCCGGTCCCCTCGGCCACCGGCGGCACCGACCCGGCGGCGTCGCTCGAGGACAAACTGCCGAAACTCGACGGCAGGCCGAGCCCGGACGACTCGACGATGTCGCTCGACAAGGCCGTGCAGCTCAAGCTCGTGTCGCAGGCCGACGCAGACGTGATGAAGTCCTCCGGCGCGAATGAGCTGGTCTACCGCGCGTACGCGGACGCCACGCAGAAGAACAGCGGCACCACCCTGATCGCCGTGCCCGCACCGTCGGCGGACCAGGCGGGCCGGCTCGTGAGCGGCCTGCGGAAGAACCTCACGACCGGCGGATTCACGACTTCGCCGCTCGGCCCGGCGCCGACGGACCTGATCTACTCGGCGAGCAGTCCGGCCGGACGGGTGCTCGCGTACTGGTACACCTCGGGTCCCGTCGCGATCGGCATCGGCGTTTCGGAGCCACTGACGGAGGATGCGGCGGCGCTCAAGTCGCGTCTCGAACAGATCCGCGAGAAGGTCGCGGCGGCACTGCCCGCCGGCTGAGCCGAGGGCCGGACATCGAAGCCGACCCGCGAGGTCGCGCGGGGTCGCTGCCGTGCACAATGTCCACGTCGTCACACACATCGGGTCGGGTGACGCACGGATCGTCGCCTTGCCGACAGATAAGGCCGACAGATAAGGGGGGCCCTGGTGTCCTGGCAGGAGGAGCTGCGGCGGCTTGACGAGGAGCTCGCGTCAGGACGGCTGTCCGCGGACGACTACCGGATCCGTCGTGACCAGGTGCTGTCCTCGGCCGTCGGCCAGCAGGACCAGCCCGCGGCGCCGCAGGCGAACGCGGGCGCGGACTCGACGCAGATCATCTCGCCGGTCAGCCCGCCTCAGGGCGTACCGGCGCAGCAGCCCGAGCCGCCCTCTCAGCAAGCCCAGCCGCCCGCTCAGTCCCCGGCGCAGCCGCAGCCGCCCGCCGACCCCGAGCGCACTCAGGCGGTGCAGGGCTGGCAGACGCAGCAGGCCGAACCGGCGCGCACCGAGTACGTGCAGCCCTCGCAGCAGCCACCGCAGGCGCACTATTCGCCGCCCGGCGGATTCCAGCAGCCCGCGTCGCCTGCCGGTGGTTTCCCGCAGGCCCAGCAGCCGTGGAACGCCCCCGAGAGCGACCAGAGCCCGCCGTGGGGAGGCGGCGACCTGCCGCCGCTCGGCCCGTCCGGCGGCGACAACGAGTGGGTCCGCCAGGGTCCCGAGTTCTTCTCGGAGAAGCCCAAGTCGGGCAACGGCAAGAAAATCGGCGCGATCGTCGGCGCCGTCGTGGTGCTCGCCGCGATCGCGTTCGGCGCCTACTGGCTGTGGGGCCGCGGCACCGGCGGCGGCGACGACCAGCACACCGCGCAGACGAACCAGCAGCAGGCCCCGTCGAGCTCGCAGAAAGCACCGGACCCACTGGCCGTCGCGCAGATGCCCGGTAAGGCGGAGGTCCACGACGAGATCACGCAGTTCAGTCAGGTCAGCGGCCTGAACTACCTCAACAGCGACGAACTCACGGCCTACCAGAGCGCGGGTGCGAGCAAGGTCAAGCTGGTGGTGTACCACCTCGACAACGGTGACCAGATCACGGTGCTGATGGCCCAGGCGTCGAGCGCGACGGCCGCGCAGACCGCCGCCGAGAAGCTCATGCAGATCCAGGTGACCAACGGCGCGCAGCGTGACACCACGGCACCCGACGGGGTATACGCCACGACGATTGACGCCAAGGACGGCCAGCCCGCCCAGGCCCGTGGCCACTACTCGCACGGCAATGTGATCGTCCGCATCGACGTGGCTGGCAAGACGTCGCTCTCGCAGGTCAAGACCGACTTCACCTCGGCACTGAACCAGCAGCTCACCACGCTGCCCGCCAATGCCTGAGCCCGACGGCACCGTCGCCTGCACGATCGTCGCCAGGAATTACGTTCCGGCCGCGCGCGTGCTGGCCCGCTCGTACCTCGAGCACCACCCGGCCGACGGTTTCGTGATCGCGGTGATCGACGCGCCGCGCGACGAGGTGACGGAACTCGACGACGGCACGCGGGTCGTCGGGCCCGCGGCTTTCGGCATCGACGAAGACGACTATCTGCGGATGGCCACGGCGTACTCGGTCACCGAGCTCGCCACGTCGGTCAAGCCGTACCTGCTGCGTGAGCTGCTCAAACAGTCCGACGTCGCGATGTACATCGACCCGGACATCGAGCTGTTCGCCCCGATCCCGGAGGTTACGGAGCTGGCGCGCGAGCACGACATCGTGCTGGTGCCCCACTTCCTGACCCCGTTGCCGAAGGACGGCCTCGAGCCCGACGACGCGGTGATCATGGGCACCGGCATCTTCAACCTCGGCTTCATCGGTGTCGGACAGGGCGCGGGCGCGTTCCTCGACTTCTGGGCGGGCCGCCTGCGTCACGACGCGATCGTGGCGCCCGAGCAGCAGCTGTTCACCGACCAGCGCTGGGTGGACCAGGTGCCCGCCCTCTTCCGCAACCACGTGGTGACCGACCCGGGTTTCGACGTCGCGTACTGGAACCTCCACGAGCGCCCGATCGCGCGCGACGAAACCGGCACGCTCACCGCCGGCGGCGCGAAGCTGCGCTTCTTCCACTTCAGCGGCTACCGGCCGGAGAAGCCGTGGCTGCTGAGCTTCCACTGCGCGCGCAAGCCGCGCGTGATGCTGTCGCACAACGCCGATCTGCGCGCCGTGTGCGATTCGTACGGTGCGAAGCTGCGCGACGCCGGCTACGCCGAGACGCTCGACTCGATCCCCTACGGCTTCAAGAACTTCCGCGACGGCACCGACGTGCCGAAGCTCGCCCGGCGCGTGTTCCGCGAGGGCTGGATCAAGGCCGAGCGCGACAACAAGCCGGCGCCGCCACACGCGTACGGCGAGGACGGCGGCCAGGCGCTGCGCGAATGGCTGGCGACGCCCGAAGACCAGGCGCAGGCCGCCGCGGGACTGAACCGGTTGACGCACGCGATCTGGGCCTCGCGCATCGACCTGCAGATGGCGTTCCCGCACCCGTTCGGCGCCGACGCCGAGAGTTTCCGCCACTGGTGCGGCGGTTCCGGCGTGTCCGAGGCCGGGCTGCCGGAGTGGGCGCTGCCGGCGGAACGTCCGGCGGGCGACCCACCGGTCGACGAGTTCGGCGTGAACCTGCTCGGCTACCTCACGGCCGAGCTGGGCCTCGGCGAGATGGGCCGGATCGTGCTCGAAGCCATCGAAACCGGTGGGGTGCCGGTGGTTTCGGTGCTCGAGGAGAAGGCGGTGTCGAACCGCACCGGGATCGAGCGGCCGTCGACGGTCGGCGACCCGCGGTTCCCCCTTAGCGTGCTGGCCGTGAACGCCGACCAGACCCGCGTGATCCTCACCAACCACCCCGAGGTCGGCAAGGACCGCTACCGCATCGGGCTGTGGGCGTGGGAGCTCGAAGACTTTCCGCAGTGGCAGCACGAAGCGTTCGGGATGCTCGACGAGGTGTGGACGGTCAGCGAGTTCTGCCGCCGCGCCATCTCCGAGCACTCGCCGATCCCGGTGAAGACGATCCCGGTGCCGGTGCGCGATCCGGGCGAACCGTCGCCACCGGCCCGTGAGCAGGGCGAGCCCGTGCGGTTCCTGTTCGCGTTCGACTTCAACAGCGTCGCCGAGCGCAAGAATCCGTGGGGTGCCGTGGAGGCGTTCCGCCGGGCGTTCCCGGGCCGCGACGACGTGCGGCTCACGATCAAGGCGATCAACGCGAAGCTCCACCCGAACGCCGCCGAGCGGTTGCGCGCTGCCGTACTCGGTGATGACCGCATCGAGCTCGTCGAGCGCTACCTGACGGTCGCGGAGCTGCACCAGCTGTACGAACGCAGCACCTGTTACGTCTCCCTGCATCGCAGCGAGGGCTTCGGCCTCACCGTCGCCGAGGCGATGGCGCGCGCGATGCCGGTGATCTCCACGGACTACTCCAGCACCACGGAGTTCCTCGACGAATCCACCGGCTGGCCGATCCCGTACCGCCTGGTCCCGGTGGGCAAGGACAACTACCCGTACCACGCCGACGCCGTGTGGGCCGATCCCGATCTCGACGCCGCGGCCGCCGCGATGCGCCAGGTCGCCGACGATCCGGACGAAGCCGCGAAGCGTGGCCGGGCGGCGCGCGCATACATCCTGCGCGAGCGCTCCATGGCCACCGCGGCCGAGTGGATGCACCACGAGCTGAAGCAGGCGTACGGCGTGTGGCAGGCGGGCCGGCACGTCGACCGGCCGGCGCCGCCCCACCCGATTTCGCCGCTGGAGAAGGCTTCGCAGGCACTGCACTGGCGGCCGGCGGCGGACGCACCGTCGCGGCTGCCGCTCGCGCCCGCGCTGCGCAAGGCCGTGCTGCGGGCGATCGATCACTACGACGTGCACCAGCGCAAGGTGATGGCCGCGCTGCTGGCGGGTGCGGAGGAGAGCAACCGGCGGTTGCTCGACCGCATCGAAGCGCTCGAACGCACCCACTCAGAGTCGGCCCGGGCGGCCGAGAGTGCGCGCAGCGACAGCCACCGGGTGAGCGAGCGCCTGAAGTCGATCGACGACACCCTCGAACAGCTGCGGCGCCGCGCGCCCGGCACCGAGCTCGCGCTGCGGAACCTGGAAGCCGACGTCGTGAAGCTCTCCGAGGGCTACGAAGGGTTCGGGGCCGACCTCGAAGCGAGCGCGGCGTCGGTGCACCGCATGTTCTCCCAGCGCGACGAACGCCTCGACGCCGACGAAAATGCGATCCAGCGCGTGACGATCGACGTGGCCGCGATGCGCGACGCCGCGCGTTTGGCCCACGCCCCGGTGCCGCACGGCGCCGAGGTGGTGCCGTGCGACGTCGGCGCGCTGCTCATGCCGGTCGACGAGGTCATGCTGCCGTGGATCGTGTTCCACCGGTCGTGGGAGGACGGCGAAGCCGACCTGATGGCACGCCTGGCGAGCGGGGCGTTCCTCGACGTCGGAGCGCACGTCGGCTACCACACGCTGCGGCTCCTCCGCTCGGCGCCGGACGTCACGCGCGTGGTCGCGGTCGAGGCCGACCCGGGCAACGCGGCGTTCCTGCGCCGCAACGTCGAGGTCAACCTTCCGAGCGCCGCTGCCGAGCTGGTCACGGTTGTCGAGTCCGCGGCCTGGGACTCGGCCGGCACGGTCCGGCTCACGCAGGCTTCGCCGGGCAACAGCGGCGACAACCGCGTGCACACCGACGGTCCGGGCATCGAGGTGCCGGCCGTGCGGCTCGACACCGTTCCCGAGGTGACGGCGCAGCGGATCGGCCTCGTGAAGGTCGACCTGCAGGGCCGCGACCACCGCGCGCTGGCGGGTCTCGGCGAGGTGCTGCGCCGCGATCGGCCGCACGTGGTGTGCGAGTTCGACCCGAGCGCGATCCGCGAGCTCGGCGACGACCCCGCGGCCGTGCTGGCGGGCTACCGCGAGCTGGGTTACGCGCTGAAGATCGTCGGCGACTCCGGACCGGATCCTCGGGAGCTCGACGACGCCGCGCTGATCGCCGCCGCCGAGGCCGACGAAAAGGAGTTCCTCACGCTGTGGCTGAGCCCCGTCACGGGCTGAGGTGCACGATGGCCAGCAGGAAGGCCCCGTACCAGGCGCTGACCGCGGCGATCACCGGGAGCAGGATGGCCAGCACCCGGTTCGGGAACTTCGCGAGCACCAGCGCGATCGGCACGGTGAGCACGAACGCCGGGAGCAGGAAACGCATGCGCGCCTGGAAGAAGTCGGACGAGCACAGCGCGATCAGCACCGTGGCGGTGCCGTAGATCTGCCACGCGAACGGCATCCGCGTGACCCACGTCCACAGCTGCAGCCCGACGGCGACGATGACCAGCAACGCGGTGACCGTGATCCAGCTCGACGTGTTCGCCGTGAGCCCCTCGCGGACCTGGCTCCACGTGAAACGGCCGAAGTCGAAGCTCATGTGCCAGGCCCGTTGCAGCCAGAACCAGCCGTCGAGGCGACCGGTGCGCGCTGCGGTGTACGCGAGGTATCCGAGCAGGCCGAGTGGCGCCACCAGCCCGCCTGCCCACGGCCGCCAGCCGTCCCGGCGGCGCACCACCGCCACCAGCGCGGCCACGCACACGGCCGCCACCAGTGCCCCCGCGCCCGCGCGGGTCAGCCCCGCCAGCACGGTCAACCCGCCCGCGAGCAGCCACCGGCGCCGGCCGAGCGCGACCAGCGTCCACGCGGCGAGCCCCACGAGCAGCGACTCGGAGTACGCCATGTGCAGGACGACCGCGCCCGGCGTGATCGACCACAGCACCGCCAGTAGCGTCCCGACTCGTGGTCCGGCGAAGTCACACCCGAGCTCGTAGAGCCCCCACGCGGCCGCGCAGCCGGCCAGGAAGGTGACGGTCAGCGCGGCGGGCAGCGCCGGCACTCCCACCAGCCCGAGGAGAGCGATGAACGCCGGATACAGCGGAAAGAACACCAAACTGTTCTGGTGCGGCACCTCGCCGGCAGTGACTGGTTGTGTGTACCAGTGGTCGGCGACGGAGAGGAACCAGTTCGCGTCGTAGGCGCCGACGAAGCGCCCCGGCGACACGGTGGCCTTCCAGCTCATCAGCCACAGCACGCCGAACGCCAGTAGCTGGAACACCAGGTACAAGCCCACCGCGGGCAACGCAGGGCGGATTCTCGTGCCGGGACGGGGAATGGCGAGATCCGCGTCGAGGGTGTCGGATCGCACTCGCGCGGAACTCCTCACCAGGTCGGACCAAAACGGACGAATTCCTTCCTGATCTTACCTGTGACGGGCATCTTCCGAGGCCAGAACGCCGATGGTGGTCTTTCTCCCACCCGGGAGATTCCGGGGACCGGCCCCGCGGTGGTGTCGCGAGGCGCTACTCTCGTCGAGAGAATCAGCCGAGGAGCAGGGGGTGGTCGCGCTGGTTGAGCAGCCGCCTGCTGAGAAGAAGACCCGCATCGTCTTCATCGACATCGGCCGTGGCCTCGGCGCACTCCTCGTCTTCTACAGCCACATCGCCCACCCGTGGGTGATCGCCAAGCACGACAGCGCCCCGTACATCAGCTTCATCGAGCGGTTCTCCAGCGACCCGATGCACATGTCCACGCAGGGCATCGGGGAGATTGCGGTGCCGTTCTTCTTCCTGGTGAGCGGGTTCGTCGTCACGCCCATCGCGCTGCGCCAGGGCTACGCGCGGTTCGCCGCGAACCGGTTCATCCGCGTCTACGCGCCGATGCTGTTCGTGGTGCTGCTCACCGCGCTGATGCTGGTGGTGAACCTGCACCCGCCGTCGACGGGTCAATCGCAGGAACTCAACCCGCTCACGATCCTCACGAACACGATCCTCGTGAACTACCTGATCTACCCACAGGTCGTGCTGGTGCCGGTGGCGTGGACGATGATCATCGAGATCGTCTTCTACGTGCTGCTCATGGCGCTGATGCCGCTGCTGAAGCGCTGGGTGTGGCTCGCGATCGCGGTCGAGCTCACGTTCATCTTCGTGGTGATGATGAGCCGTTCTCAGCTCGGGCCGTCGTACTCGCTGTTCGCCGTGAACGTCTCGTACCTCCCGGTGCTGGTGATCGGGCAGATCATCTGGGCCAGCAGCTCGAAGAAGATCCCGCTGTGGACCGGTGCCCTGTACGGCGCGTGCGCCTGGTGCCTGTACGTGCTGGCCGACATCATCGACGTCGGGCGAGTGGACACCTCGTACAACCTCTCGATGGCCTTCGCCGTGGTGCTGTTCCTGCTCGGCATGATGTCGGAGCACAAGCTCAAGCAGCGGAAGTTCTGGACGCTGGTGTCCGAGCGCAGTTACTCGATCTACCTGCTGCACATGCTGGTGTCCTTCGTGCTGCTGCAGCTGCTGCGCCCGGCGGTGCCGCTGCCGATCGCGCTGCTGATCGTGATTCCGGCGGTGTTCGGTGTGGTCGAGGTGAGTTACCGGTTCGTCGAACGCCCGAGCCACGCGCTGGCCCGGCGGCTTTCGCACCGGAAATCGACCTCGATCAAGGTCAACAGTGAGATCACCATCGAGATCCCGAAGGTCACGGCGCGGCCCCGGCATTCGTCGGCCGGCGCCGGGTCCCTCAACGGCAGCCTGCCGGAGCATCCACCGACGCCCCCGAGGGGCCTCACGCCGAACGCCGGCCCCGGGCCTCATCCGGGAGCGGCCGGTCGCCGACCCGTGCCGCGACCTGGGCCGGGTGCTGGCCCGCGTCAGTCCCAGCCTCAGCCGAAACCCGAGCCCGAATCGGACGCGGAGAAGACGATGATCACGCGGACGGCGCCGCCCCGGCACTCGCGGCCGCGACCGCCGCTTTCGCAGGAGCCAGGCTCCGACCGCACGGCCGAGCCGCACGTGCAGCGCGGCGCCCGGAGCAAGCCCCGGCGACGCCCGTCAGCCCCGTTTGAGCTGCAGCACCAGCCGGACCAGGAAAACAACGGCCAGCGCGGCGACCACGACGACCTCCCACATCACGGGAGCTCCTTCCGCCAGACGCATCGGTGAACCGATGCTCTGTCGGTAAGGCGTCCGAGAGTGGGAGAACGTTCACTGACACGGCCTAACTCACACCTTCGGGCTAGCGCCGAGGTCAGCGTCGTTTCGGGGTGACGAGGCCGGATTCGTAGGCAAGTACCACGAGCTGCGCCCGGTCGCGGGCCCCGATCTTCGTCATGATGCGGCTGACGTGCGTGCGCGCCGTCGCGGTCGAGATGACCAGGTGGGCGGCGATTTCGTCGTTAGAGAGGCCGCCGGCGACGAGGCCGAGCACTTCGCGTTCACGTTCGGTGATCTCCTTGACGGCGCCCGTGTCGATGCGCCGGTGCTCGGGGCGGCCGACGAACTCGGCGATCAGCCGGCGCGTGACAGTCGGCGCCAGCAGGGCCTCGCCCGCGGCGACCACGCGCAACGCACGCAGCAGCTCGACGGGTTCGGTGTCCTTCAGCAGAAACCCGCTCGCACCGGCGCGCAGGGCCTCGTACACGTACTCGTCGACGTCGAAGGTGGTCAGGACCAGCACTTTCGTGTCGCTCAGGGCCGGGTCGGCGGTGATGCGGCACGTGGCTTCGAGACCGTCGGTGCCGGGCATGCGTACGTCCATCACCACGATGTCCGGCCGGTGTTGCTGCGCGAGCGCGACGGCCTCCGCGCCGTCGCCCGCCTCGCCGACGACGTCGAAGCCGTCTTCGGTCTCCAACAGCACCCGGAACCCGGCGCGGACCAGGGCCTGGTCGTCGGCCAGCACCACCTTGATCGTCATGTTTCCCCCTCCACGGGCAGTTCGGCCCGCACCTCGAAACCGCCATCGGTCACGCCCGCCCGCACCATGCCACCCAGCGCCGCGGCCCGCTCGTTCATGCCACGCAGCCCGTGGCCGGGTGTGGGCGCGGTGGTGCCGCGGCCGTCGTCGCGCACGGTCAGGCTGAGTGCGCCCGGCCGCCGGTCGAAGCGCACGGCGACGTGCTGGGCGCCGTCGGCGTGGCGGACGACGTTGGTGAGCGACTCCTGCAGGATCCGGTAGGTCGCGCCGGCCACGGGCGCGGGCACTTCGCCCGGGTCGCCGTGCAGCTCGACGTGCAGGCCCGCGGCTCGCGTGTGATCGAGCAGTTCGCCGATCTGCGCGAGGCTCGGTGCGGGCGACTTGTCCTCGCCCGACCGCAGCACGGCCAGCGTTGCGCGCAGGTCGCCCAGCGCCGACGCGCTGGCCGCTTTGATGTTCAGCAGCGCCTCTTTCGCCTGCTCGGGTCGCCGGTCGGCGACGTGGGCGGCGACGCCGGCCTGCACGTTGATCATCGCGAGGCTGTGGGCGACGACGTCGTGCACCTCGCGCGCGATCTGCAGCCGTTCCTGCTCGGCCAGGCGGTGACGGTGCTCGGTCGCCTGCTCGCGCCGGGCCGCGATGGCCGCGAACTGGTAGCGCACGGCCGTGCCGATGCCGATGACGGCCGCCATCCACACGACGGAGAACCCTGCGGCGGCGTCGACCTCGAACGTTCGCGCGATGATCACGTGCGCCACGTAGCCGGCCGCGAGCACGCCCGCACCGATCCAGCTCGCGACCATCGGGCCGGCTCGGCGCGTGAGCATGAACAGCGCGATCGTCGGCACCAGGATCACGGGTCCGCCCGGCTCGCTCGACGCATAGAACGCGTACGCCGAGGCAGCCGTCGCGATGAAAACCGGTAGTGGGTAACGGTGCACGATCAGCAGCGTCAGCACGGTCGCGATCAGCCACGCGGCCCCACCGCCGGACAGGTGGTGGCCACCGGGCTGCCAGCGGCCCGCGGCGCTCGTCGCGCCGAGCACGAACGCGAGCACCACGAGGGTCCGGAACACCCGGCCGAACCACGGGTTCCGCGCCCGCCACCAGTCCTGCATGGTGCAGAAAACTACCGGTCGGACGGGGTTCGCGCGTCCGTCCGGAAGCGGCTTCGGCCCTACGCTCGCCGTCGTAGGAGTGCGTCGAGGCCGGTTCGTGCTGGAGCACCGGTCGGAGCGTTATGTGGGATGGACGGTGAAATACGGCGCCGCGTGCGCGCACGACTTCCTCGCCCGCAAGCACGCAAGGAGCTGACGTCGGAGACGTTCCTCGGCGCGGTCGCCGCCTGTCGCAAGGAGAGTGCGCCGCGGGTGAGCACCGGGTGGCTGATCGGCGTGGCCCGGCACAAGCTCGCCGATCACTGGCGGCGCAAAGGCTCGTGAAGAGCGTGGCCTGCGGCTGGTGCACGACGAAACACCTGAGGTCGAGGACCCATGGGACGAGCGGCTCGACGCCCTGCGCGCGCGGCAGGTACTCGGCTCGCTCGGGGCGCATCACCAGGCCGTGCTCACGCTGCGGTACGTCGACGGCCTGCCGGTCGCCGACGTCGCCGCCTGCCTGGGGCGCACGGTCGACGCGACGGAAGCGTTGCTGAGGCGCGCCAAGGCCGCGTTCCGGCGCAGCTACGAGGAGAAAGGGGGCCGTGATGCCTGAGCCGTTCGACGCGTTGCGCCTGCCCTCGGCTCCGGTCGACCCCGACCCGGCATTCGCCGCGGAACTGCGCGACAACCTGCAGCGCCTCATCCTGAACGGAGCCGAGATGACCGCCACCGAAACACCCACGACCGAGCGAGTGCGCGCGCTCGCGCCGTACCTCATCGTCACCGATGCTCGGGCCGCGCTGGACTTCTACGTCGAGGTTTTCGGCGCCCGCCGCCGATCCGACCCGATCGTGATGGACGACGGCCGCATCGGCCACGCCGAGCTGGCCATCGGCGACAGCGTGCTGATGCTCGCCGAGGAATTCCCCGAGCTGGGCAACGTCGTCGCCCCGGTGGGAGGGCCGCTGGTCCGCGTCGAAGTCGCCGACCCCCGGGAGTCGGCGCGCCGGGCCGTCGAGCTGGGCGCCGAGCTCCTGCGCCCGGTCGAAGACCGCGGCTACGGGCTGGCCGGCAACATCAAGGACCCCTACGGCCAGCGGTGGATCGTCGCGCAGTCCGCGCAGAGCGCGAAGCACGAAACCCCGCCCGCACGGCAGGGCGAAGCGATGTACTTCACCTTCCAGGTGCCCGACGACACGCGCGCCAAGGCGTTCTACGGCGGGGTGCTCGGCTGGCAATTCACCGCGGGGTCCACCGCCGGAGCGTGGCGGTTCGAGGGGCCCGGACTGGAAGGCGGGCTCTGGGGCGGCGAAGGACGGCAGGTCGGCTGGAAGCTGATGTACGCCGTCGACGACCTCGCCGCCGCCCTCATCCGGGTACGCGAACACGGCGGCACGGCGGGCGAAATCGAGCACCACCCGTACGGCACGACTGCCGATTGCGCCGACGACCAAGGCATCGAGTTCTGGATGTGGCAACGACCGCGCGAGTGAGAAACCCCATTGCGGCGGCCAAAACAGCTGGATCGCGGAGCACACTCGGTCCATGCCCAGGCAATGGACGCCGTGCAACGACGCTGAGCTGACCGCCGGCTGGCGGCTGTGGCTGGAGCTGGGCTCCTGCTCGTGGCCGGGTCCCGGATGGGACGGCACGCCCGCCGAAGCCGTCGGCGGGCTGGCGCGGCTCGCCGAAACGTGCAACCAAATCCTCGACAGCTACCGCGAAGGTAGCGGGCCCCGCGACGCGGAGATCATCGGCGTCGTGCGCTCGATGTTCGTCGCGGCCAGCTGGACGTTCACGTTGTGGAGCGACGACTCCGCACCGCTCGACGCGGAACGCGCCTCCTTGCTGCACAGCGATCTCGCCCTCTTCGCCGAGCATGCCGCCGCCGTCCGCACGCTGCTCGCGGCCGGCGGCGGCTGGTCGACGCTGTCTGTCTGAAAGCGGTTACCAGCTTTCGGGCCTGCGGCGCTCCGGCTCGTACGGCTGCGTGATCACTTCCATGCCGTTGCCACCCGGGTCGAGGAAGTAGACGCCGCGGCCGCCGTGGTTGTGGTTGATCCGGCCGACGAGCCGCCCCTGTGGGTCCGCGTGGTAGGCCACGCCGGTTTCCTGCAACCGTGCGAAAAACGCGTCGAATGCGGCCTCGGGGATGAGAAAGCAGTAGTGCTGCAACCGGAGATCCTCCGGCGGGACGGTCGCGAAGTCGAGCCGGACTCCGTTGCGGGTTTCGACGGGGATGAACGGCCCCCATTCTTCGCCCACCTCGAGGCCGAGCAAATGGGCGAGAAACTCCGCGGATTCCCGGTTGTCCCGGGACGGCACGATCAGATGGTTGAGCTCAACGGAAACGGGAACGGACACGAACAATGCCTCCTGAAGGCATCCCGGCACCTCCATGCCTCACCCAGCCGGTGACCGACACGCGATGCCGTGCACCCGAGCGTAGCCGAGCCCGTCACGAAATCGGCACGCGTTTGCGAACGGCGGCACGCGGGCGCCCGACTCCCTGCCACGACAGACCGGCGTCGAGGATCACGTGCGGGTCGAGGAGGTTGCGCGTGTCGACCACGTCGTCGCCCTCCATCGCCTCGGCGATCACCGACCAGTCGAGGTCGCGGAACTCGCCCCATTCGGTGAGGACCACGATCACGTCGGCGTCTTTCGCGACCTGGTACGGATCGTCGACCACCGTCATACCGCCGCCCAGACCGGGAAGGCCGCCGTCGACCGCCGGGTCGTAGGCCGTGATTTCGGCGCCGAGCGCGCCCAGCACGGACGACACGGCCAGCGCCGGCGAGTCGCGCAGATCGTTGGTGCCGGCCTTGAACGCGAGGCCCAGCACGCCGATCCGCGCGTTCGCAAGAGTTCCGCCGCAGGCGCCGGCGATCTTCGCGACAATCCGGTCGCGTTGCGCGATGTTCTCATCGATGGCCGAGGTGAGCAGCCGGAAGTCGTAGTTCACCGCTTCCGCCACCTTCACGAGCGCGCTGGTGTCCTTGGGCAGACACGAACCGCCCCAGCCCGGGCCGGGCTTGAGAAACGTGCGGCCGATGCGCCGGTCGTAGCCCATGCCCTCGGTGACGAGATCGATGTCGGCGCCGAGTCGCTCGCACAGCTCGGCGATCGAGTTCACATAGGACAGTTTCAGCGCGAGAAAGCAGTTGGCCGCGTACTTCACGAGCTCCGCGCTCGCGGCGTCGGCCACGACGGTGGGCGCGCCGAGGTCCGCGTAGAGGTTCCCGACCCAGCGCGCGGCGGCCGTCGCGTCGGAACCGACGACGATCCGGTCCGGATTCAGGAAATCCGACACCGCCGTGCCTTCGCGCAGGAACTCGGGGTTCGAGACCACCGGTACGTCTTCGCGGCCGAGCATCGCGCGGATGCGCCGGGACGTGCCGACGGGCACGGTCGACTTGGTGATCAGCGCGCAGCCGGAGGGCAGGGCGTCGCCGATCTCGGCGGTCACCGCTTCCACCGCGCGCAGGTCCGCGGAACCGCCCGCGCCCATCGGCGTGGGCACGCAGAGGAACACGCCTTGCGCGTCGAGCACCGCTTCCCGCGCCCCGACGACGAAGCGGAGCCGTCCGCCGGCGATGCCTTCAGTGACCAGCTCGGCCAGCCCCGGTTCGAGAATGTCCACTCTGCCGGCGGAAAGGCGCGCGACCTTCGCCTCGTCCACGTCCACGCAGGTGACGCGATGCCCCAGACTCGCGAGACATGCCCCCGTGGTCAACCCGACGTACCCCGTCCCCACCACCACGATCCGAGCTGCGCTCATGCTGCCGAAGGTGACATTCGGAGTTGAAGCGGGCGCTAACGGAAAACGGCGGGGCCGAATACTCCACGCGAGAAGTGAAGAACACACCGTTCGTGAGCCAACACACCCGTCGGGCGTGCGAACGGCCGTTAACCTGTCGACTGTGGTGCAGGGCCGCACCCGGACCAGAAAGGCTGAAGATGCAGATCACCGACACCGCAGCGCTCGTCACGGGTGGCGCGTCGGGCCTCGGCGGCGCGACCGCCAAGGCGCTGGCCGCCAACGGCGCGCGCGTCTTCGCGCTCGACCTCGCCGCGGCCATCGAGAAGGCCGAGCAGATCGAGGGCATCACCTACGTCGAGGCCGACGTCACCGACCCCGACCAGGTCCAGACGGCCGTCGACACCGCGGCCGGCTCCGGCGTGCCGCTGCGCACCGTCGTCAACTGCGCCGGGATCGGCCCGTCGGCGCGCATCCTGTCGAAGAAGGGCCGCCACGACCTCGGGCTCTACGCCAAGGTCATCCAGATCAACCTCATCGGCACCTTCAACGTGCTGACCGTCGCCGCCGAGGCCATCGCCAAGACCGAGCCGCTGGCCGAAAACGCCCGCGGCGTCGTCATCAACACCGCCTCCGTCGCCGCCTACGACGGCCAGATCGGGCAGGTCGCCTACTCCTCCTCCAAGGGCGGCGTCGTCGGTCTGACGCTGCCGGCGGCGCGCGACCTCGCGTCGCAGGGCATCCGTGTGCTGACCATCGCGCCCGGCATCGTCGACACCCCGATGCTCGCCACCGTCAGCGACGAATTCCGCGCGAGCCTTGCCGCCGGCGTGCCCTTCCCGAAGCGCCTCGCCCGCCCGGACGAATACGCCCAGCTCGCCTTGTCGCTCATCGACCACGACTACCTCAACGGTGAAGTCATCCGCATGGACGGCGCGCTGCGTATGGCCCCGCGCTGACCCGCGGCGGTCTGGACCACGCCCTCGGAGCAGGTGGTCCAGACCGCCGATCGATCAGGCCTTCGTCAGCCGGACTTCGAGCTCGATCCCGTGAACCACGACGGAGCACGTGCCGAAGCGGCTCTGCTTCACCAGCGCCTCGAAGGCTTCCGGCGTGTAGGCCCGTTTCCGCAACTGCCCCAACGTGAACCGGGTCGTCAAGGCGCCGACCCGACCCAGCGACATGCCATCGACCTCGGCCGCGATGTCCCCCGCCGACGCCGACTTGCGCAGGTCCTGCACCACGGCCACCCCAGCGGGCCGCAGCACGCGCCACACCTCGTCGAGCGCGTCGACCGGATCCGCGAAGTTCTTGAACGCCGCCTGACAGATCAGAAAGTCGAACGACTCCGCGTCAAACGGCATCTTCGCCACATCACCGTGCACGAACTTCGCCGAAACTCCTTGCTCTCGCGCATAGTCGGTCGCGAGCGACACAAAGGTGCGGCTCACGTCCAGCCCGGTCACCGTGAAGCCCCGCCGTGCCAGCTCCACCGCGTGAAAACCCGGCCCCGGCGCCACTTCCAGCACGTCGGCGCCTTCGGGCAGTTCGGCCGCGAGCGCGGCCGCCGACGAGCGGTAGACCGCCAGTTGCGGTGCCGTTCCGCGGCCCCGTGCATACGCCCGCGCGACCGGTCCTGCCATTTCCGGCAGCAGTTTCCTCCGGTGCCGTTCGACTTCGGTGTTTCCCATGGTCTGACTCCAGTTCGGTGTCGGGCCGAACCCCTCCGGCGACCGCGGGCCGTATCCTGTGATCGCAGCCCGAGAATCGGATCCGCGTCCGCGGAATCGGTTCGACGGTTCTCCCGGCTCCGGTGGCGGTGTGCCAGCACTACCGCCGGAGCCGGCTTTCACACACTTCTTTCCCCATTGATCCGACCACCGTGTCGGCGGAAGCGAGTGCCACTCGCGGGTAGCGTCCCGCTGCGTATTCGTCCGCCTTGGCCGGCTCAGCGATCCCGACCGCCTTCGGCGAAAGCGGTCAAGTCTTGCGGCAGCTCCCCGGTCTCCCGGTAATGCCGCCATTCGGCGACGCCCGGCAGCTCGCCCGACGCCAACTCGGAGCGCAGGCCACGCACCCACTCGGCTTCGGCGCGCAGCAGGGCCACTTCGTACTCGCTTTCCACGAGGAACAGGCGCGGCACCTGGCCACGCATCGCGTCCAGCGCGGCCGTGCGCTGCGCGATGACCTCCTCGAGCGCCGTCAGCCGGGTGGCGAGCAGCGCGACGACCTCGTCCGGCCCGAGCGCGGCCATGATCGACAGGCCGGCGCGGAACTTCGTCGGCTCGAGGTCGAGTTCGCCGAGCAGCTCGGCGACCCAGTCCTCCAACTCGGCGCGGCCGGCGTCGGTGAGGCGGTAGATGGTGCGTTCGGGCCAGGCGCCATCGCGCTTCCGATCGGCGGCGGCGACGAACCCGTGCTTCTCCAGGTTGCCGACCACGGTGTAGAGCGAACCCCACTTGATCTTCAGATCGGCCTCCTTGCCGCGTTCCCGCAGCACCGTGGCCATTTCGTAGGGGTGCATCGGCCGCTCCAGCAGGGCCGCCAGTACGGCCACCCCCAGCATGTTGCCGACCTTGCGCCGCTTCACCCCGACCACACTCCTTACTCGCTGCCGAGTACTCGCAGACGAGTATATTGAGGGCCAGGTAGGAGCACCTCGGGGAAAACCCCGGGATTCAGAGATCGAGCATGTACGGCACTTCGGCCTGCGCCCGCGTGGACATCCACTCGCGCAGCGCACGGGTCGCCTGCACATCGTCCTCGTTGTAGCGCAGGAGCCGCACGCGCTGCTCGTCGTCGGGCACGTCGCCGTCCATTCCGACGGCGTCGCGGTACCACCGCATCGACGCTTCGCCGCCGGCCTCCGGGTCACGCCACCGGAACCCGGCGACGGGCGCGATCACCTTGAGTCCTTTGCCGCGTGAGCACAGGAACTGGTCGGTGACGCTGCGGAAGAGGTCCACCCACTCGTCGGAATCCACAAAGGACTGGATCTCCTTCTTCGACGGTACCCCCGGCAGGTCGCCGAAGCGCTCGACGGAGCCGAACAGCCAGCGGTTCTCCGCCAGCGCGTTGTAGCAGTAGGCGCGGAACGTGAGCCCGGCTGCGAGCGTGCGCTCACGCACGTCGGTGAACCACGCCCAGAACTGGGCGAACGAACGCGCTTCGTCGACCGTCGGCAACGGATCCCAGGTCGCGAACGCGCGGTAGCCCTGCGGCACGCCGATGTCGGCACCCGAGAGCAGCGTGCCCCACAGGTACGCGCCGGCATCGCCGAAGCTCTCCATGTCCACGTCGACCTCGACGTCGGCCCGGGGCACCTCGACCTGCGGCGTGCGGCGCACCACCGTGAGGTCGGCGAGCCACGCCCGCGCGAGCATGATCGCGTCGGCGAACGTGCCACCCGTCCAGCTCATCGGCGGCGGCTCGGCGGCCGGATCGAGCGCGGCCAACTTGTCCACAGTAGACACACCGGCCCTGCGCAGCTCCGCGGCGTCCTCACCGCGCACGACGAGGCTCACGTCGCGCTGTTCACCCAGCACCACCTCACACGTCGGCCAGAACGGGCACCGCCGGCACTCCAGCACCCGTGAGGGCATGGCCAGTGGCTCACCCCCGGTCGCCGCCGCCGTGGCCACGGCCAGCCGGTCGGTGAACCGCACGTCGTACTCGTTCAGCGCGCTGCGCCCACCCGGCCAGGAGCCGGCGGTGAGGTCGTGCCACACCACCACGTCGGCATCAAGCCCGATCACGCCGCCGACCGCGCGGCCGGTTTCGGCTTTCCCGTACGTCTGCAGCATCCGGCGCAGATGCGCGAGCCGAAGCTGGTCCCGCGGCTGCGAACGCACCTTGCGCGTCTCGTCCGGCTTCCGGTGGGCCGGGTCGAGGTCGGTCAGCTCCGTGGTCGGCGCGCCCTGGCCGCGGTCGGTGATGCGGTGGCGCACCACGAGCACCGGGACATACCCGGTCGCCGTGCGCACGAGGAGGTCGACGCCGCCGCGCCGGTGCCCGACCGGATCGGCGCGCAGCAGCGGCGCCCAGATGTAATCGGCCCCCTCGGCGAACGCCTCTTCCGTGAGCCGAACCCGATCGGCGGCCGGCTGGTCGCGCGGGATCCGCGCCCATTTCGCATCCGGACCCGTTGCCGCCCCCAACCGGTCCACGATCGCCTCGCGGTGCGCCGTCGCGTCGGCGATCCGCTGCTGCGACGTGGGATCGGGCGGCGGCAGCGGGACCTCGCGCATCGCGGGGTCGTGCTCCAGATGCACACGACGACGGCAGCGGCTCACCGCGCCCGCGTCGAGCAGCACCTCGTTACCCATGACGATCACCTTATCCGCCGACCCCGACAGAATTGCCGGTCCTCGACGTGAGCCGACATGCCCGCCGCCGGTGCGACCAGTAAGTTCGACCCCGACACGTCCCAGGAGGTGGGCCATGGCGCGCAAGGCCAAGAAAGACGCGGGTGAAGCTCGGATCACCCCGAAGAAGGCGAAGAACGCGATCGCGGTGGCCAAGGTGCTCGGCCCGGCCGTGCTGCCGATCGTTGCCCCGTACGCGGTGCGCGCGGCGGGCGCGGCGCGCGAGGCGTACGACCGCTACCAGGCGCGCAAGCTCGGTGTGGCCGTCGACCGGCTCGGCGAGTTCACCGGCCGCGGCGCCGGGCTCCACGCCCGCATCGCCGGGCTCGCGCAGGGGCTGTCGGAGCTCAAGCAGTCGACCAAGGCCGGCGACGCCGATCAGAAGTTCGCCACGACCACGCAGGGGACGCTCGAACAGCTTTCCGCCACCGTCCGCGCCGCCGAGCGCATGCCCACCACGCGGCGCAAGGCCGCGCACCGCGCCGTCGCGAGCGAGCTCGACGCGCTTGAAGAGCAGCTGCTGCACCGGCTCGGCGTCTGAGCACGACGCGGGCCGCGCACCCGGTGAGGTGCGCGGCCCGCGCGGCGAACCGGTGGTCAAGACGGCAGCGAAATCCACTTGTGCGACCACGCCATCACCGCGTCGAGCACCGGCTCCAGATCGCGGCTCTTGGTCGTCAGGTGGTATTCGACCTGCACCGGCGTGGTGGCGTGAACCCGCTTCTCCAGCAGGTCCTCCTCCTCCAGCAGCCGCAGCCGCTGCGCGAGCATCGTGTCGCTGATGCCCGGCACTGCGGCCTTGATCTGGGCGAAGCGGTGGTGACCGGTGAAGACAGCGCGCAGGATCGCGCCCGTCCAACGCGTGCCGATCAGCTCGATCGCCGCGTGGAACCGGCTGCAGACCCGGTGCGCTTCCTCTTCGTGCCGGTCCACGGCCTACTTGCCGTCCCGGAGAGGTATGAGCGTCGCGGTGACGCGGACCAGCTCGTCGAACATCGCCTTGGCCGAAATCGAAACGATGTCGTTGGGCACGAACTCGCCCTGCTCGTTGAGGAACTCCTGAACGAACGGAATGGACACGGCGTCGGGAACCGGCGTCATGCGCAGCGCCATCAGTACCGGCTTGAGCTGCTGCACGGCCCGCGTGCCCGCTGCGACGCCGCCGTAGCTGACCAGCCCGACGGCCTTGTAGTTCCACTCGTTGTTCAGGTAGTCGATCGCGTTCTTGAGCTCGGCGTTGAAGCTGTGGTTGTACTCCGGCGTCACGAAGACGAACGCGTCCGCTTCACCGACCTTCGCGCTCCAGTCCTTGGTGTGCTGGTGCTCGTACTGCCCGAGCCGGGGGTGCTTGGGCTCGTTCATGAACGGCAGGTTGATTTCGGCGAGATCCACGAGCTCGACGTCGAACCCGCCGTGTTCGTTCGCCGCGGCCTCCAGCCACTTGGCCACCGGCAGGCCGACCCGGCCGGGCCGGGTGCTCGCCAGGATGATCTCCAGCTTCGGCAACGCCTCCGCCTCCTCCCGGCCCGTGAACACGGGCCGCTCGACTAAGGAATCCTGAGTAACTTAGCATTCCTTAGTCGAGCGGCGGGTGTGGGATCGGTTACTTGATGAAGCCCTTCTGGACCATCCACTCGTGGGCCACGACGCCGGCGTCCTTGCCGTCGACGTCGACCTCCTTGCACAGCTCCACCATCTGCTTGTTGTCGATCGCGGCCGTCACCTTCTCCAGCGGCCCACGGACTTCCGGATGAGCCTTGAGCCAGTCGGTACGCACGGTCACCGCGGCGTTGTACTGCGGAAACGCCTTCTTGTCGTCCTCGAGCACCCGCAGGTTCAAGCCCGCGATCCGGCCGTCGGTGGTGAACACCTCGCCGACCGGGCACGTGCCGTTGGCCACCGCGGAGTAGATCGTACCGATGCCGAAGTTCTCGATCTTCGGCTTCTGGAATCCGTACGCCTTCACCGCGGCCGGGAACCCGTCCTGGCGGCTGGTGAACTCCGTCTCGAGACAGAACTTGGCCTGGTCCGGATGAGACTTGAGGAAGTTCGCCAGGTCCGTGGTGGTCTTCAGGTTGTTCTTCTTCGCGTACGCCTCGGTGGTCGCGAACGCGTACTGGTCGTTCAGCGGCGAGTAGTTGAGCCACGTGACGCCGAACTTCTGCGCGTCGGCCTTCGCGGTGGCTTCGTACTGCGCCTTCTCACCGCCCGGCACGGGAAGCTCGTTGCCCTGGTAGTTGATCCAACCGGTGCCGGTGTACTCCCAGGTCAGGTCGGTCTGCCCGTTGAGCAGCGCCTGCCGTGAGGAGTTCGAACCCTTGATGTCGGTGAGGTCCACGACGTCGGCGCCGGCGGCGCTCATCGCCATCTCGGCCATGTAACCCAGGATGATGTTCTCGGTGAAGTCCTTCGACCCCACCACCACCCGTTGCCCCTTGAGCGCCGGGATCGGCTGGATCGACCCGGGCTGGATCGAGTACGGCAGAGCGGTGTTCAGGTCGAGCCCGCACGCCGAGAGCGTCCCGGCGAGAACCGCCGCCCCGACCAGGGCGCCCGCCTTCTTCAGGACGTTCATCGCAACCCCTTCGGTCCGAAGTACTGTTCGGCCACCGCGCCGAGCCAGTCGACCAGCAGTGCCAGTGCGACGGCCAGCACCGACCCCGTGATCAGCACCTTCGTGAGGTTGAGCTTGTAGCCGGTGTCGATCAGCAGGCCGAACCCGCCGGCGTTGACGAACATGCCGAACGTCGCGGTACCCACGGCCAGCACGAGCGAGGTGCGCAGACCGGCCAGGATCAGCGGGATGGCCAAGGGGAACTCCACGCGCCACAGCACACCCGCCGACGACATCCCGATGCCCCGACCGGCGTCGATGAGCGCCGGGTCGACTTGCTGCAGACCCACCATCGTGTTCCGCAGCACCGGAAGCAGCGAGTAGAACGCCAGCGGCAGCGCCGCGACCCACAGCCCGCCGACCGCACCGGTGACGATGAACCACAGCACCAGCACACCCAGCGCGGGCGCGGCCTGGCCGATGTTGGCGATCGCGAGGAACACAGGCGCGAGGAACTTCGCCCAGCGCCGCGTGACCATCACGCCCAGTGGCACGGCCACGAGCACGACGATCACGACGACCACCAGGGTCATCGCCACGTGGTCGCGCAGCGCGGTGAGCAGCGAGGTCGCGTTGAGCGTCTCCTTCTCCGTGGCCGTCAGGCCACTGCCGAAAACCCAGCCGAGCGTGGCCGCGACCAGCACGATCACGGCGATGGGTTGCGCGAACAGGCGGAATCGCTCGGCACCACGCGAACCGGATTCGGTGCTGAAGCCGGTGTCGATGACTGCCGTCATTGCGGGACACCCCCGACCTGTTCTGGATCTTCGGCGTGGTCGTCGGCGTGGTCGTCACGCAGCTGCTGGATCGTCGAGATCACGGTGTCCAGCTCGATGACGCCGGCGAACTCACCGCGAGGGCCGGTGACGGGCACGCCGCCGCCCTCGGCGAGCATGGCCTCGAGCGCGTCCTGCAGCGTCGACTGCAGGCTCACGACGTCACGCAACGGCTTGCCCGCCGTGGCCAGCGACGTCGCGTGGGTGAGCTCGCGCCGGTGAATCCAGCGCAACGGGCGGCGCCGCGCGTCGAGCACGAGCACGAAGTGCTTGCGCTGCTCGTCGAGCTTCACAGCCAGCTCGGCCGGCGACGCGTCGGCCATGGTGGTGAGCGCGTCCTGCCTGAGCTCGACGTCGCGCACGCGCAGCAGGGTCAGCTGCTTGAGCGAGGCACCGGCGCCGACGAAGCCGGCGACGGTGTCGTCGGCCGGGTTGGCGAGGATCGACTCCGGGGTGTCGTACTGAAGGATCTTCGACTGGTTGCCGAGCACGGCGATCTTGTCGCCGAGCTTCACGGCCTCGTCGAAATCGTGCGTGACGAACACGATCGTCTTCTTGAGGTCCGTCTGCAGCCGCAGCAGCTCGTCCTGCAGGTTGCCGCGCGTGATGGGGTCGACGGCACCGAACGGCTCGTCCATCAGCAGCACCGGAGGGTCGGCGGCGAGCGCACGGGCGACGCCGACGCGCTGCTGCTGACCACCTGAGAGCTGGCGCGGGAAGCGGTCGCGGAACTCGGCCGGGTCGAGGCCGACGAGGTCCATCATCTCTTCGACGCGGTCGGAGACCTTTTTCTTGTTCCAGCCGAGCAGCCCCGGCACCACGCCGACGTTCTGCGCGACCGTGAAGTGCGGGAACAGGCCGGCTTGCTGGATCGCGTAGCCGGTGCGCCGCCGCAGCGTGTCGACGTCGAGCTTCAGCGCGTCGTCGCCACCGATCGTGATCCGGCCGGACGTCGGCTCGATCAGCCTGTTGATCATCCGCATCGTGGTGGTCTTGCCGCAACCGGACGGGCCGACGAACACCACGATCTTGCCGGCGGGCACGGTCATCGAGAAGTCGTCGACGGCCGGCGTCCTGGTGCCGGAATAGCGCTTGGTGACGTGGTCCAGCTCGATCTCGACGCCGGACACCTGCTCTTCGGTCTGCTCAGCCACGGAGCCCCCTCGGTACGGTGTATCGCTTGATCAGGACGTAGATGCCGTCGAGCACGAGCGCGAGGATCACCACGCCGACGGTGCCCGTGAGGGCCTGGTTGAGCGAGTTGGTGCTGCCCGCGTTGGTGAGCCCGGAGAACACCTCCGAACCGAGGCCAGGACCTTTGGCGTAGGCCGCGATGACGGCGATGCCCATCAACATCTGGGTCGCCACGCGCATGCCGGTGAGGATGGCGGGCCAGGCCAGGCGCAACTCCACGCGGGTGAGCACCGACAGGCGGCTCATGCCGATGCCGCGCGCCGCGTCGGTCACCGCCGGGTCGACGCCCGCGAGGCCCACGATCGTGTTGCGCACGATCGGCAGTAGTCCGTAGAGGACGAGCGCGATGACGGCGGTCGTGGAGCCGAGTCCGGAGATCGGGATCAGCAACCCGAGGAGGGCGAACGAGGGAACGGTCAGGATCGTGCTGGCCAGGGCGGTCGCGACCGCCGACCCGATGGGACTGCGGTACACCGCGATGCCGATCACGACACCCAGCACCGCGGCGAGGACCGTGCACTGCACGACCATGCTCGTGTGCAGCCACGACTGCAGGAGCAACCGGTCCCACCGGTCCGAGATATACCCGAAGAGGTTCATGCGTATTAGTTCTCCTACCGCTTGTGAGGAACCCCAGACGTCACCCGTTCGGAGTAGCTCATCAGCCGGATGAGTGACTACCCGGAACGAGCACGGACCAAACCTCCCTCTGACCGTCGGTCGGACCACCGTTTCGCATTCCGGGGGCTTCGGCAACCGAAGCAAGCGCAGTGGCCGGGCTGTCGTCACCTGATCGCAACGCTCCGACCAGCTGCTACCCGGACGGCAGGCGAACGCGAACTCACAGATCGGGAAGGCTCGATCACGCCGTGCACCGGCGATAGGCTGCCCCCGTGAGCACCCGGACCCGGCAACGTGGCGCACTCGCCACCGTGCGTGGTGGGTTGCTCGCTGGCAGCGCTGCGTCACTCGCGGTGACCGCTCATGCCGTCGCCGACGGCGGGCTGCCGGACCCGGCGCTCACGGTGCTGCTCACCGGCCTCCTCGGCTGGATCGCGACGGCACTGGCCGGCAAAGCCCGCGGACCGCTCGCGACCGTTGCCGTGCTCGGCGCCGGGCAGCTGATCATGCACCTGGTGCTCACCACCCTCGCCCACCACGGCGCCGCCTCCAGCGGCTGGACGATGACGGCCACGCACGCCATCGCCACGGTGCTCACCGCACTACTGCTGGCCCGTGCGGACGCGCTGCTGCTCGCGGTGCTCCACGTGGTCCGCACCGTCCTGCCCCGGCTCGTGCCGACGCTTCCCGTGCCGTCGGCCGCGGCCACGGTCCTCCCGGCGAGGCCCGCGCGCGCGGGCGTGGTGCTCGACGTCGAACGGCGGCGCGTGCGCGGACGGCGCGGCCCGCCCGTCTTCTCCTGAACCCAGATTCCTTTCCCCACCGGCGGAGGCTTTGCCAGGCGCCGCCGGATCACCCTGTTCAGGAGAACCCGTTGTCCCAGCACGTTTTCAAGCGCGCCGCCGTGGTGGCCGCGACCGTCGGCGTCGCCGGCCTGTTCGGTGCCGGCGTCGCTTCGGCGCACGTGACCGCCAACGTCTACGGCGGCCCGCCGGCCAAGGGCGGCTACGGCGCGATCTTCTTCCGCGTCCCCAGCGAAGACGCGAAACTCGGCACCATCAAGCTCGAGGTGGACATCAAGCCGGAGTACGGGATCGGCAGCGTCAGCACCAAACCGATCCCCGGCTGGAGCGCCCAGGTCACCGAGTCGCCGCTGGCGAAGCCGGTGACCACGGCGTCCGGCACGAAGATCACCGAGGCCGTGACCAAGGTGGTCTGGACCGCGCAACCCGGCACCAAGATCGTGGAGGGCCAGTTCCAGGAGTTCGAGATCAGCGCCGGGCCGTTGCCGGCGAACGTCGACCAGCTCGAGTTCCCGGCGATCCAGACGTACGAGGGCGGCAAGGTGGTTTCGTGGAACCAGCCGACGCCCGCGAACGGCGAAGAACCCGAACACCCGGCACCGGTCGTGAAACTGGCGGCGAAAACCGAAGGCGCGACTGACACCGAGGCGGCGTCACCGGCGACCGAAGACACCACCGCACGCTGGCTCGGCGGCGCCGGACTCATCGTCGGTGCGCTCGGGCTCGGCGTCGGCGGGGGCGCGGTGCTGCGGTCACGCCGGAGGACGACCGGCGGCAACGAAGGAACCAAGTGATGCGGAAAGCGTTCCTCGCACTGGTGATCACGGTGGCCGCGCTGTTCGGTCTCGCCACCCCGGCGCTGGCACACAACGTGCTGATCAGCTCCGACCCGGCGAACGGCGCGTCCGTGGCCAACGGGCCGGCGAAGGTCACGCTGACGTTCGACCAGTACGTGCAGGACGCCGACGTGAACCAGATCGCGGTGACCGGGCCCGACGGCAATCAGTGGGCCGAAGGCCCGGTGACCGTCACGAACAACGTGATCAGCGCACCGCTGCGTCCGCTCGGCCCGGCGGGCAAGTACACCATCGGCTACCGGATCCTGTCGGCCGACGGACACCCGGTGTCGGGTGAAATCCCGTTCACGCTCACCAAGGCGGGCACCGGTACGCCGGCGAAGGTCGAAGCGGCCAAGGCCACCGGCGCCGCGAGCTCCACCGCGAGTTCGTCGTCGAGCTCGACGGGCATCCCGATCTGGGTGTGGATCGCCGGCGCGGTGGTCCTGCTGGCGATCGGGCTCACCGTCGCGCTACGCACCGGGCGAGAGCCGGACCAGGAGAAGACGAAGAAGTGACGCGCGCCGAGACCACCTCCTCCGTCCGCTGGGTCACGCTGCTGTGCGTCGTCACTGCGGGCTTGCTGGGCGCGCTCGTCGGTGTCGCGCTCACCGCGGCCACACCGGTGCCGGGTGTGGTCGAACCCAGCGAGGTGGTCTCGGCCGCCATTCCTCTCGTGCGCGTGTTGATGGACCTGTCCGCGGTCGCGACGGTCGGGCTGGGGCTGCTTTCGGTGCTCGTCGGTTACGACCGGCCGAAGCTCACCGAGCCGATCATGCGCCGCGCGCGGCCCGCGGCCGTCGCGTCGGCGCTGATCTGGTCGGCGACCTCGGTGGTCGCGCTGATCCTGCAGACGGCCGAGTACAAGCCGGGCACGCCGACACTCACCGCGAGCGACATCGGCTCCTACATCGCCGAGGTCGGAGCCGGCAAGGCGCTCGTGATCGTCGCGGTGCTCGCGCTGATCCACGCGGGCCTCGGGGTGCTGTCGCTGCGCCAGGGCGAGAAGGTGCCGGCCGAGGTGCGCGTGGGAGTCGGCATGTTCGGGCTGCTGCCGCTGCCGGTGACCGGGCACGCGGGGAGCTCGGCCTGGCACGACTACACGATGATCTCGTTGGAGCTGCACGTGATGAGCGCCGTCGCGTGGTGCGGCGGGCTCGGCGCGATGACGGTGCTGCTCGCCGCCAACCGCACGCTGCTCGCTCACGCGCTGCCGCGGTTTTCGAAGCTCGCGACACTGTGCCTGATCATCTCCGCCGTCACCGGTCTGTTCAACGGCGCCGTCGAAATCCTCGCCAACCCCACCATCAGCTTCTGGGCCGGGCTGTTCACCACCCCGTACGGGCAGCTCGTACTGCTGAAACTCGGCTGCACCGGTGCGATCGCGCTGCTCGCCGCGAACCTGCGCTGGCGCCTGATGCCACAGATCGTGCGGCACAACCGAACCGCGATCGCGTGGTGGGCGACCGTCGAGCTCACGGTGATGGGCCTGGCGTTCGGCTTCGCCGTGGTTCTCACCCGGGCGCCGGTGGCGGTTTCCTGACCGTCCTGAACCCGCCTAGATCACTTCGCGTAGCTGCAATTTGCACCACGGGAGTAGCCGTGCACCGTCCGTGGCGATCAGCCGGACCGAATTTTCTACCCGCGCAGGCACTTCGTGAGCAGTCGGCGGAAAGGCGATAAGCGGTCATCCGCTGTCGCCGAATGCACGTGCATCGGCTCAGTAATGTGACGCAGAGCACTCAGGGGTGGCTCAGCGGTACCGCGCCCAGACCGTGTCGGTGCGGCCGTGGCGCAGGTCGTCCAGCCGGCGGCGCAGCTCGGGTCGCACCTGCGGGTGGCTGCGCAGGATCGGCAGCACGCTGGTCGTGAGCTTGAGTTCCCGCACCGCACGCAGCACGGCGAAGCCGGACCAGGCCGTGACGTCGAAGCCGTACGCCTCGGCGAACCGCTCGTAGTGGCTCGGCGGGTCACCGAACCGCTCACGGCCGACGGCCAGCGGCGTGAGGTCCCACTCCGGCGGGCCAACGCACGCCGAATCGAAGTCGCACAGCACCGGTCCGGCGGGGCCGGGGATCACGTTGCCCGGGTGCGCGTCGCCGTGGACCAGGCTCCTGGCCAGCTGAAAGTCGAGCTCGGCGAGCCTGCCCTCGACCTCCGCGCAGCGGTCCAACAGGAACGCGCGATCGCCGTCGGACAGCTCCTCGGCGTCGGACACCCTGGCCCGGATCGCGGTGAACGGCGCCCACGCCACGAGCCCTTCGGGCGGCGGGAGCGCGTGTACGCGCCGCAGCAATCCAGCCAGGTCAGCCGTGGTTGCGGGGAACCCGACCGACGGCACCTCGTGCCACGCCGTGACCAGGTGCGGGCCGACGACGATCGGCTGACCGACACCTTCGAGCAGCCGGATCGCGGGCACCCCGTGGCGGGCGAAGTACTCGGCGACCCACACGACGGTGCCGACGCGGTGCCGCAGGCGCGTGGACCCCACGATCCGGACGACGACGGGAGCCGTGGCCAGCGTGTATACCGCGTTGTTGGTGAACCGCAACAGCCGCGCGCCCGCGGGGTCCAATCCCAGCAGCGCACACGTTTCGACCAGAGCTTCCCGCAGCTTTTCCGGCGTGAACCGGCCGTCCGAGACGCCGGGGTCACCGGCGACCTCAGGCGGCGTAGAAGATCTTGAGCCGGTCGGCGAGGTCACGGGCGTCCCCGTTGTTGCGGCGGCGCTCGGCCTCCACCTGCAGCGGCCGCATGCGGTCCTTCACGCGCTCGGACTTGATGCTCTCCGCGTAGTCGATGGCCTTGCTGCCCACCTTGGCGCCGTGGTCGAGGTCGCCGTCGAGCAGGTGGTTGGTGGCCAGCGCGCTGAGCATGAACGTCTTGCTGCGCGCCATGTCGTCGGTGTAGGAGTCGACGGCCTTGGTCAGCGCCGGGATCGCGTACTTCGTGTGCTCGGGGTTCTTCTGCGCCAGCACGGTGTGCACGGTGCCGGTCATCGCGTAGACGTCCGTCTCGTTGAAGAACTTCACCCACGACTCGGCGTTGGCGATGTCGGCGCGCGCGAACTCGTCCTTGCTGCGGCCGAGCAGCTTCGTGGCCTGCTCTTCGTTGCCCATCATCGCGTACGCCCACGCCTCGTTGGCGCAGAGCACCGCGACCGCGAGCTCCGAACCCGACTCCTGCGCCGCGATCTGACCGAGCTGGAACAGCTTCAACGCGTCGTTGGGCGCGTCCTGGTGCAGGTAGACGCGGCCCATGCGGTAGAGCACATTGGCGACGAGCGGATGACTCTCGCCTTGTTTGGCCAGGTCGAGCGCGTTGGCGAAGTGCCCGCGGGCGGAATCCATGAGCCCGGTGTCGAACGACGTCCAGCCGGCGAGGCTGTGCAGGTCGGCGAGTGCCACGAACAGGCGGGACTTGACCAGCTCCGTCGAGCTCGACTCGAGCATCTGCTGGCCCCAGGACAGCTGCGCCACCACGGCGTCGCGGCAGAACCCGCCGCCGTACTGGTAGTCGAGCGCCCGCAGCGCTCTGGTCGCCGCCTCGACCTGGCGCACGTCGGTCATGCCGATGCGCCCGGGGGCGGGCGTTCGCGCGGGAGCCGCCGACCACGTTCCTGATTCCGGACCGAACACCGCCGCACCCATCGTGACCTGGGCGGCGTGCGCGAGGAACCTCCGTCGCTTCACGGACTCGTCCTCCTCAGCCTGCCGGCCGTCGGACGAACCGACGACCCGTATCGCCGTGGTCTCGTCGTACGCGAGACCCATGTATCCACGGGGGACACCCAGGCCGTCGGCGATTCTCGTGAGGACGTCGTAGGCCATGACCTGGCGACCCTTGAGGATCTCCGACACCTCGGACTGCGACTGGCCGGTCATCGCGGCGATCTGGCGCTGCGAGACGCCGTGCTTGCGCAACAGGCGGTAGACCGCGCTGACCTCCCTGGCCGCCAGCGCCGAGCGCATCTCGGGCTGTTCCCACGCGTCGGGCGGAACCGGGCCACCCTGCCGGGCATCGGCCCCGGTCACAGCGCCGGACACACTGTCGCCGGAACTGGCGTCCATAACGACCCCTCACCATCCGTTGGGCGTCGGAAGCAGACTAAGCACACCTGTGAAACCTTGTGAAACGAGCGAACAGGAGGCCTGATCGGCCGAGCCGAAGTCCACTGACCGCTTACCGTGGAACCTCGTCCGGTCACCGCTGTGACGCGGTTTCGACCTTCTATCGCACTCGCTTTCACATCACTGTAGTTGTCAGATCTCCGTCACCGCCCGGACACCGGCAGCGATCACGGAGAGCTACGAAAACCGATCGGCCCGCCAAGGGATTGTCAGACGTCAGGGCTTTCGACGCCAGACTTCCCAGGCCGGACCGGACGGAGACCAGTGACGGTGTGGACGTGCATCTCGCAAGGTGCACCCCGACGAGAGAGCGGTGGAGGGCCAGTGGAGTTCGTGGACACGCTCGCAGGAGGACATGCCGGGACCGCGATGCGGCCCGTGCGGCCCACCCCGGGCGCGCCGGCAGTCGCCACGGCGACCCGGCCGATCACCCCCTCCGCCGTCGCCGACCCCCGTACCGCGGGCGTCCGTCACTACGAAGGTGGGCAGCTGGTGTGGCGCGTGCAGTGCGGCGACCTCATCAGCCGCGAGCGCGCGGTCACGGTGTTCGTCGAGGACAACCAGGTCGTGGTCGTCTCGCCACCCGGCGAGACCGCCCGCCTCACGTCCGGCCAGCTCGGCCAGCTCAGGGCCGCGCTCAACGAAGCCGCCAAAATGGCGGAAAGGTAACGGTGAGTTCTCCATGGATCAGGTACTCGGGCAGGTCCTCCGCAACGCGGTCTGGGAACGCCTCGACATGCTGTCCGACCTGGCGAACCGCGCCGACGCCCAGTCGCTCGTCTCGGTGGCCCGCTCCGAACTGCCCCGGCTGACCGAAGGCTGGCGCGCGATGCTGCAGGCGCACGAGCCCGACGAGCGTGGCGACTGCCCGACCTGCTCCACGCGGTGGCACCGGTTCAAGGCGCCGTGCTCGGTGTGGCAGGTCGCCCACGAGCATCTCGTGGCGGGCGGCCTCGCGCCCCAGGCCCGCAGCCAGGACGAGCGGCGTGCGGCGCGCCGCCGGCTCCCGCAACCCACGGCGGCCGAAACCACCGGCCGCCACGCGCTGGTAACCCCGCGGGCCGCCACGGCCTGACCCGATCCGGCGAGCGCGCCTGGCCAGACCGCCCCAGTTCGGCTTGGCGCCCTCGCGTCGGTCGCGGACTGGTTCGTCCGTCCCCCCGAGCGAGACGAACCAGTCCCGGCCTTCACCGCGATTAATCGAAAATTATCACGAAGACATCTAGCGAACGACGAATTCCGCCGTTAGATTGAAGATCATCGCAGACAGGGAAAATCACCTGGCTGCGACCACGAGCTCCGTGGGCCGGTGCCGTTGCACTCCCCTCCCCCGACCGGCACCGGCCCACGGTTCCACTTTCAGCGTTATCGCCTTTGCCCGATTACCGGACGGCCTTCACCCGCGTGACGAGCACTCCGGCCACGACCGTTGCGAGCGCCGCCGCCCCGAAGAGCGCCGGGTAGCCGCCGAGCCACTTCAGGATCAGCGTGGTCAGCAGGGGCGCGACGACCTGCGGCAGCGAGCCGGCGATGTTCACCACGCCGAGGTCCTTCGCCCGGTTCTGTGCGACCGGCAGCACCTGCGTCAGCAGAGCCAGCGCCACGGCCATGTACGTGCCGAACCCGATGCCCAGCAGCGGCGACGCGACGAGCGCGGCCGGCCAGCTCTGCCACCCGACCAGCAGCAACGCGGCGAGCGCCATCACGGCCGAAGACGCCAGCACGTACGGCTTGCGGTGCCCCGACGCGTCGGAGAAGTGCCCGGCCAGCACGGCGCCGAGGACGAGCGCCACGCCGTAGAGACCCATCATGATGAGCAGCCCCGTGTCCGGATCGGGGTAGTGCACGGCGTCCTTGAGGAAGTACAGCAGGAAGAGCGTGCCGAACGCGTTGCCGAGGTTGATCATGAAGTGGCAGCCCCAGGCCCACGCGAAGTCCGGGTGCTTGCGCGGCGACACCCACAGGTCTCGCAGCACCGCGCGGAACCGCACGCTCGGACGGTGTTCGAGGGGCAGGCGCGCGTCGGGCGTCCGCAGCACGAACGCGCCTGCGCCGCCGAGCACGATCACAGCGCACACCGCGTAGCCCAGCGGTAGGCCGGCGAAGTCGAGCATCACCACCACCACGACGGCGCCGAGCACAGTGCCCAGCATCTGCGCGATACCGACGAGGCCGCCGACCTGCGCGCGCTGGCCGATCGGCACCCGGTCGGCGATGCCGCACATGAGCGTGGCGCCGAGCATGCCGTTGAGACCGGCCTGCACGAGACACCAGCCGAGGGTCATCACGACGACGTTGGGCGCTTCGGCGAGCACGAGCAGGCCGGCCGCACCGAAGACCGCACCCGTGACCGTCCACGGGTGGCGGCGCCCGAAGCGCGACACCGTGCGGTCCGACAGCAGCCCGACGGCCGGGTTCGCGACAAGCGCCACGGCCGCGCCGACGCCCGTGACCACGCCGAACACCGTTTCCTTGTCGGCGGCGGCCAGGAGCTCGGCCTGCTGCGGCAGCAGCACCTGGATCGGCGCGTAGATGCCGAGCCACATCGCGATGTTCGCGAAGAACAGCAGGCTCATCCAGCCGCGCCGCACCGGCACGACCGGTTCGGCGAGCGCGGACGACACCCGGTTGGTGGTCGCGTCACTCATGGCGCACCAGCTTTCGGTACCAGGTAAAGGAATCCTTCGGCGTGCGGCGCTGAGTTTCGTAGTCCACGTGCACAAGCCCGAAGCGTGGTGCGTAGCCCTTGGACCATTCGAAGTTGTCGAGCAGCGACCAGACGAAGTAGCCACGCACGTCGACACCCGCGTCCATCGCTTCGCGGACGGCACGGAGGTGGCGGTCGAGGAATTCGATGCGTTCGGGGTCGTGGACCCGACCGGTTTCGTCGGGCTCGTCGGCGAAACTGCAGCCGTTTTCGGTGACGTACACCGGCGGCAGCCCCGCCGACGCACTCCCTCCCGCGGAGGCGGAATCACACCCCGCCGACGTACTCTTTCCCGCGGAGGCGGAATCAAACCCCGCCGACGTACTCCCTCCCGCGGAGGCGGAATCAAACTCCACCGCCGACGAGCCGGGATGAGAAGCAGCTCCGTAGCGGTCCTTGAACGACACGAGGAGTTCGCGCAGTCCGTGCGGCACGATCGGCGAGCCGTTGGTCGTCATGGGATAACCCTCGATCGGACGAAGCTCGAAGGGAAGGGGATTCCCCGCGCCGGGTGCGGCGACGCACTGGGGTTCGTAGTAGTTGACGCCGTAGAAGTCGAGCGGTTGGCGGATCGTCGGAAGGTCGGCTTCGAAATTTTCGGGCAGGAGCGGGTGAATCTGTTCGGGGTAGGTGCCGAGGAGCACGGGGTCGGCGAAGGTGCGGTTGAGGAGGGCGTCGAGCCAAGCTTGCGCTTCAGTGGCTTCGGCGTCGGCCGGCCAGATCGGTGAGTGGTTGTTGGCCGTGCCGATGCCCGTGGCCCCGGCGGCCCGCAGCGCCTGCGTGGCGAGGCCGTGGGCGAGGTTCTGGTGGTGGGCGGTCGGTAGGGCGTCGAGCAGGAGGGTCCGGCCGGGCGCGTACTCCCCGATGCCATAGCCATAAATCGACATGACCATGGGCTCGTTGAGGGGGATCCAGAGCTTCACCCGGTCGGCGAAGTGTTCACCCAGGACGGTGGCGTACTCGGCGAAGTGTTTCGCGGTGTCGCGGTTGAGCCAGCCGCCCTCGTCTTCGAGGGCCTGTGGCGTGTCCCAGTGGTAAAGCGTGACGACGGGGTCGATGCCGGCGCCGCACACTTCGTCGATGAGCTTGTCGTAGAAGGCGAGGCCTTCCGCGCGGGGTTTTCCGGTGCCGGTGGGCTGGATCCGCGGCCAGGCGATCGACATGCGATACGCGCCGACGCCGAGTTCCTCCATCAGTGCGACGTCTTCGGAGTAGCGGTGGTAGTGGTCGGCCGCTACTTTGGCGTCCTCACCGCGTGCGATCTTGCCGTCGGTCGCGGTGAAGGTGTCCCAGGTGGACGGTCCACGGCCTGCTTCGGTCGTGGCTCCTTCGATCTGGAACGCCGAGGTCGAAACACCCCAGAGGAAGTCGGGCGGGAACGTCGGGTAGTCCACCGGCGGAACGCACCTTTCTCATCCGGCCACCCGGTCGGGTGAACGTGAAAAGTTCTCATATGTTAGGTCGTCACTCGTCAAGGGGGAAGCCTCCAGGGGCGCTAAAGTCGCAGATCAGACGAGTGGTTCCGTCGTCACCGGCGGGACGGGGACGCGAGAAAGACCGAGGAACGACAGTGCCCGAGACGCAGGCGGAGACCACTCCCCTCCGGCGCAAGCCCGTGCAGCAGCGCAGCGCCAAGCGCGTGGAGCAGATGCTCGACGCCAGTGCCCAGCTCATCGACGAGCTCGGCTACGACGCATTGACGACCACCCTGATCGCCAAGCGCGCGAACGTCGCGGTCGGCTCGCTGTACCAGTTCTTTCCTGACAAGCGGGCCGTGGTGCAGGCGCTGACGCAGCGCAATCTCGAACGTTTCGTAGCCGCCGTGAACGAGCGGCTTGGCGAGCTGAGCCCCGACCACTGGTGGAACGTCGTCGACTCCGTGCTCGACATCTACCTGCGGATGCACCGCGAAATCCCGGGCTTCTCCAAGGTTCACTTCGGCGACGTCATCGATCTCCAGCTCCTCGACCCGGTGCGCGACAACAACTCCGTGATCGTCGATTCGCTCGTCGACATCCTGCGCAGGCACGTCGACCGGCCGGCCGACGAACTCCGCTTCGCCATCGCGATCGCCAACGAAACCGCTGACGCACTGCTGAAGCTCGCCTTCCGCCGCGACCCCCAAGGCGACGAGCGGATCGTCGCCGAAGCCAAACACGTCGTGAAGGGCTACCTGGCCAGCAAGTTCGGCGAGTGAGGCGGTCCACCGAGACTTTTCACCGGCGGACTCGTGAGTGCAGCACCGGTTCTAGCCGGATCTGGCCTGTTCTAACCGGCCGGCGCACTCACGAGTCTGGGTCAGCCGAAGTTCTTGTGCTCGCCACGATAGGTGGGCACGGTCCGCTGGAGTTCCGCGCCGCGGACGAGGTGGTAGTGGTCGAAGCGTTCGGCGAGTTCGCCGGCCTTGGCGTGGCGGAGCCAGACGCGGTCGCCGAGGCGCAGGGCGCGGGCAGAGGGGCCGGTGACGGGGGTCTGGACCTCGCCGGCACCTTCGAACCCCAGCAGTTTCAGGCCGGCGGGATAGTGCGGCGAGGGGACCCGCGACGCCCCGGTGGGACCGGAGGCGATGTAACCACCCGAAAACAGCGTGGCGACGTCGCGGGACGGGCGGCGCACGACGGGCAGCGCGAACAGTGCGGCCGGACGCGGGTGGAAGCGGGAGTAGCCGTCGAAGAGCGTCGGGGCGAGAAGGCCCGAGCCGGCGGCGATCTCGGTGACGGCGGGGTCCGCGCCGGTCGATTCGATGCTGCCGGTGCCGCCACCGTTGACGAACTCGAGGTCGGCCAGCATGCGGACGGCGTGGACGACAGCGCCGCGGCGGCGCGCCAGTTCGGCAGCCGAGCGGCGTTGCATCCAGCTGATCACGGCGTTGGCGACGCCGGCGCCGGCTGCATCGCCGAGGCCGGCGATCTGACCCTCGTACGCCATGAGGCCCGTGAGCACGAACCCCGGCCGGGCGGCTACCGTGCGGGCGAGCGCCACGGCTTGTTTCACGGTGAACACCGGCGAACGCCGCGTGCCGACGTGGATTCCGGGCAGCGGCCGCCACGAGGCGTCGAGCTCCAGGCAGACGCGGATGTCCGGGTGGTCGTAGCCGAGGGCGGCGTCGACGAGGTCAAGGTGCTGCGGCGAATCGACCATGATCGTGACGGCCGCGCGAGCCTCGTGCGACGCGGCTAGCTGGCGCAGCGCTTCGTGGTCGGCCGTCGGGTAGGCGACGACGATGTCTCGGGTCGTTCCCTGCTCGACGTGCCAGACCGCCTCGGCGAGCGAGTAGCACATCAACCCCTCGAAGCCGTCTCGAGCCAGCACGCGTTCCAGCAACGCCCGGCAGCGCACGGATTTGCTGACCACCCGAATCGGCTTGCCCGCCGCGCGGCGCAGCAGGTCGTCGGCGTTCGCGTCGAACGCGTCCAGGTCGACGATCGCGAAGGGCGGGTCGAGATCCTTCGTCGCCAGGTCGTACCCGTGCGCAGAGGTGGTCACCGACTCACGGTACGACAACACCGCTTGAAACGCGAATCTCATTCACTTACGGTTCCCCCACTACCGTTAAGGCACTCAGCTCAGCGACGACGAGGTGCGTGAATGACTCCGTGGAGCAACTGGGCCGGCACCGCCAAGGCCTCCCCGCAGCGGGTGCACCGACCCCGGAACGCGGCCGAGATCGCTGCCGTCGTCGGCCGCATCTCGGACCACGGCCTCCGCGTGCGACCGTGGGGTAGCGGACATTCGTTCACGGCCATCGCCGCCGCCGACAGCGACGCACTCGACCTCACGCGTTGGAGCGGCATCGAGCGCGCCGACCTCGAAACGCACCAGGTGACCGTTCGCGCCGGCACCACGATCAAGCAGCTCAACGCCGAACTCGACGCACTCGGGCTCGCCATGACGAACCTCGGCGACATCGACGCACAGACGATCGCCGGCGCGATCTCCACCGGCACCCACGGCACCGGCGCGCAGTTCGGCGGGATCGCGACGCAGATCGTCGGGCTGCAACTCGTGCTCGCCGACGGCTCCGTGGTCACCTGTTCCGCCGACGAGCGGCCGGACTTGTTCAACGCCGCCCGCGTCGGCCTCGGCGCGCTCGGCGTGATCACCACGGTCACGCTGCAGTGTGAACCCTCGTTCGTGTTGGCTGCCCGGGAACGGCCGGAGCCGCTCGAGCAGGTCCTCGAAGGTTTCGACGAATTCGCCTCGGCCAACGACCACTTCGAGTTCTACTGGTTCCCCTACGGCAAGAACGCGCTGGTCAAACGCAACAACCGGCAGCCACTGGGCAGCGCGCGCCGCCCACTGTCCAGGCTGCGGCAGTTCGTGGACTACGAATTGACCGAGAATGTCGCGTTCGGCGGCATCTGTCGCATCGGGCGCGCGGTGCCGAAGCTCGTGCGGCCGCTCGGTGGATTCGCCGCACACGCGCTTTCTGCTCGTGATTACAGCGACTTGTCGCACCGCGTTTTCGTCACCCACCGCGGCGTGCGATTCGTCGAATCGGAATACGCCGTGCCCCGCGAATCGCTACTCGGCGTGCTGGCCGAATTGCGCGCGCTCGTGCCGCGGCTGGAGCACCCAGTGATGTTCCCCGTCGAGGTGCGGGTGGCAGCTGGTGACGACATCTGGCTTTCCACGGCACACGGTCGAGATTCGGCGTACATCGCGATCCACCAGTTCGTCGGCATGCCGTATCGCGAGTACTTCGACGGCTTCGCGGCGATGTGCGCCGAGGTCGGCGGTCGCCCGCACTGGGGAAAAATGCACGACCTCGATGCGCACACGCTGCGGACCCGCTACCCGCGTTTCGAAGATTTTCTCCGCGTACGCAAGGAATGCGACCCCAGCGGCACGTTCTCCAACACTCATCTCGACCGAGTGCTGGGCCCGGTGTGATCAGTTCGGTTCGAACAACGAGCTGACCGATTCGCCGTTGTGAATCCGCCGCATCGCCTCGGCCATCGCCGGCGCGATCGAAAGAATCTTCAGCTTTTCCGTGCGTTCCTCGACCGGCACCGGCACGGTGTTGGTGCAGACGATTTCCAGCACGTCTTCTTGACTGCCGATCCGATCCAGTGCCTTGTCTGCGAACAAGCCGTGGGTGCAGGCGACGCGAATCGAGCGCGGCTCGAGCTCACGCAACCGGTCGAGCAATTCGAGCACGGTGCTGCCGCGGGCGATTTCGTCGTCGAGCACGATCACGTCGCGGCCGGTGATGTCGCCGATGACGGAGGTGATCACCACGCGGTCGTCTGCGTATCGCTGCTTCGTGCCGGAAGCGACGCGGACGCCCAGCAGGCGCGCGAAATGCGCCGCCTCCTTGGCGTTGCCGAGGTCGGGCGAGACGACGGTGACGCGGGACAGGTCGTACCGGCGGAAGTGGCGGGCCAGTTCGTGTAGCGCGTGCAAGTGGTCGACGGGCACGGAGAAAAAGCCGTGGACCTGCGGCGAGTGCATGGTCATGGCCAACACCCGGTTGGCGCCCGCCGTCACCATGAGGTCGGCGACGAGGCGACCGCCGATGGAGATCCGCGGCGCGTCCTTCTTGTCGGAGCGGGCATACGCGTAGTGCGGCATCACGACGGTGGTGCGGGCCGCCGATGCGCCGCGGGCGGCGTCGAGCATCAGCAACAGTTCCACCAGTTTTTCCTGCACCGGCCGGACGAGCGGTTGGATGAGGAAGACGTCGCGCTCCCGGCAGTTGGCCTGCAGTTGTACCTGGAGGCAGTCGTTGGCGAACCGTTCGACGTGTGCCGGGAGAAGCGGCACGCCGAGGTGGGTGCAGATTTCCGCCGCCAGTTCGGGATGTGCGCTGCCGCTGAAAACCGCGATGTCCCGCAAGGAGAAGTCCCCTGTCCGCATGGTTCGAGTGGAAACGAACCGATCCTAACGGTGCAGGTCAGAGAGCCGAGATCGCGTCCGCGATCGCGTCTTCACCGGAGATCACCTCGAGTGTGCGTCCGGCAGTTGCCGGCGCGTCGAGTAGCGCCAGGACCACGGCGGCGACGTCTTCCCGTGGCACGGGCGCGCGGCCCGTCTTATCGGCGATCTTGACCGCGCCGGTGCCGGAGTCGTCGGTGAGCATGCCGGGCCGCAGGATCGTCCAGTCGAGGTGCTGGCGCCCACGAAGGTCTTCTTCCGCGGCCCACTTCGCCCGTAGGTAGGCGGCGAAAACGGGATCGAGCCCCTCGGCGTCAGCGTTGTCGGCGCCCATGGACCCGATCTGGATGAACCGGCGTACCCCCGCTTGTTCGGCGGCGTCGGCCAGCAGGACGGAAGCGGCGCGGTCGACACTGTCCTTGCGATCTGCGCCGCTTCCCGGGCCGGCGCCCGCGGCGAACACGGCGGCGTCGGCTCCGCGGAGCACGCCCGCAAGGGTGTCCACATCAGACTTTTCGAGATCCAGTACCGCGGTCTCCGCGCCCACCGCCGTCAGGTCTGCTTCGTGGGCCGGGTTCCGGACGATCCCGACGGGCTGGTCACCGCGCTCGGCGAGCAGCCTCTGGAGACGCAGGGCGATCTGACCGTGTCCACCGGCAATGACAACTCGCATGTCCACGAGGGTAGTCCGGTTGGAGCAACCGCGCCTCAGTCGACGTCGGCGGGAACTTCGGCAGAGCGCAACAGCTGGTCGTAGGCCATTTCGTTGACCCAGCGCGACACGGGGTCCTCGGCGAGGAGAATGCGCTCGGTGCGGCCTTCGAGGTCGAGGTCGACCTGGGCGTGGGGGTCGGCGGTGGCGACGGCCAGCCCATATGCGCGAGCACGCGGCAGGCAGTTCGCCACGTAGTCCTCCGTCAGTACGGCAGGCGATGGGAGCACCATCGCGGCCTCGCCGTAACGTGCGAACGGAACCGCGGAGGCCATCGCGGTGCGCCAGTGCCGGGCGACCGCGAGGACGCCGATGATCTCGGCGGCCGGCGCGGGTGCGGTCGCAGCCAGCTCTGGCCAGGTCCAGGTGTCGACGATGGCGCGATCGGCGACGGGACCGACACCCACCGCGATGCGCTCCGCGTGCACGTCGGTCCGGAGCCGCGCGACGATGCTGACCTTGCGGCCGAGCAGGGTCGTCGCGGGCAGCACAACACCGGTCCAGCCCATGAGGGCCGCGGCCTTGCGCGCCAGCTCGTCGACGCACGTGGGGAACTCGATCGGCGGCACCACCCGGCTCGCCGTCGTCCGGCTGCGCTTCGCGCCACCGGCGACCGTCGAGCTCTCGGTGTTCTGAGGTGTAGCCGCCACGAGTCCGCCTCCTTCAACAACCTGTACCCCTGCGTGCCCGGTGAAATGGGCACATGAACTGAGTACCAGTGCGGCGCCACGGGGTCTTCACGTAGCGAGAGTGGCTGCGATCGGCGGCGCTCAGCGGTCGGTGACCGGTCGGTGGGCGGTCGTCTGACTTCGGCGCGACGGTGCGGCCAACCGAGTGAGCCGGAGTTGAGTGGCGTTACGGACCGCGAACCAGCCGCGACGGGTCCCGCCGGGCCCGGCGCGGCAAGAGGTGCAGCGCATTGCTCCATTCGGCGCAGTTGTGGAAGCTCTGTCGGTTCCTCTGCGGGTTCCTCTGTGGGTTTCGTTGGGGGTTCCTCTGCGGGTTCCGGCGTGGGTTCGGGTGTGGATTCAACTTCGTGGTCCACAGCGGTTTCCACTGTAGACAGCGATGTGGATTGCGCTGTGGATTTCGCCGTGGGCGTCGCTGGTCAAAGCCATCACCCGGATGGCGGGTGACCTTCGCCGCGAGGTGTCGTCGCGGTCCACGTGTGTGCCGACGACTTCCGCCGAACTGTCGCGGCCCCGGGTCACCAGCAGCCCGGTCACCGGCAGCCTCGGTGACCCGCAGCCTCGGTCACCAGCAGCCCGGTCACCAGCAGCCCGGTCACCAGCGGCGTTGATCACGAGCAGCGCTGGTGGTCACCAGCAGCGCAGTAACGTTGCGGCGTCCCACACGTGAGGAGCAAACATGCCGCAGGCCCGTCCCCGCCGATCGGTGCTCTACCTGCCGGGCGCCAACGAACGCGCGCTCGAGAAGGCGAAGACCCTGCCGGCGGACGCGCTGATCCTGGACCTGGAGGACGCCGTCGCGCCCGACGCGAAGGCCGCCGCGCGCGACCGCGTGTGCGCCGCGCTGGACGACTACGGCGATCGCGAGGTCGGCGTCCGCGTGAACGGCCTCGACACCGAATGGCATGCCACAGACCTGCGGGCCGTCGCGGCCGCCGGTCCCGCCGCCGTGGTCGTTCCGAAGGTGAATTCCGCCGCCGAGGTGCGGGCCCTCGACCAGGCGCTCGCCGCCGCCCCGGCCCACACGAAGATCTGGGCGATGCTGGAAACACCCGTCGCGATCCTGCGCGCGGCGGAGATCGCCGCCGTATCGGACCGGCTGACCGTGCTCGTCATGGGTACGAACGATCTGGCCAAGGAGCTGCACGCCGAGTTCGTCCCTGGCCGTGGCCCGCTGCTGGCCAGCCTGTCGCACGCGGTCCTCGCCGCCCGTGCCACCGGCAAGATCATCCTCGACGGCGTCTACAACGACGTGAAAGACGCTTCGGGTTTCGAGGCCGAATGTCGCCAGGGCCACGAGTACGGCTTCGACGGCAAGACGCTCATCCACCCGTCACAAGTCGAACCGTGCAACCGGGTCTTCACCCCCTCCCCCGAAGCGGTCGCCCACGCCCGCCGGGTGATCGCCGCCTTCGACGAAGCTCGCGCGGCCGGCCGCGGGGTGGTGACGGTGGACGGCCGGATGGTGGAAAACCTGCACGTGGAGGAGGCGCAAAGGGTGCTGGCGCTGGCCGAGGCGGTCGGTTGAGTCCACTGTAGACTGCGCGTTGGGTCCCGTCCGACCTCGATGAGGTCCGCGCGTGCTGAGCGGGAATCCGCTCAGCCGATCGGCCAGGGTTGTTGCTCGGTCCTCAGTTGTTCATACGCCGCGGCGGCCCTCAGCACGGCGAGGTCCGCAAAGCGGGGGCCGGCGAGTTGCAGACCGATGGGCTGGCCGTCGGCGGTGTAGCCGCAGTTGAGGGACACGGCGGGTTGTCCGGACATGTTGTAGGGCACCGTGAAGGCGATGTGCTCGAACGGGAGCCGCGGGTCATTCGTCGGGGACGCGTGGTCGTACGGCGGGGCGGAGACGGGGCAGGTCGGCGAGAGTACGAGGTCGTAAGGGGCGGTGGCCCTCAACGCGGCGACACTCATGCGGTCGATGCAGGCGAAGCCGCGGTAGGTGTCCACCGCGGACACCTCGGCGGCGCCCGAGGCCCAGTCCGCGATGTAGGGCAGGACGCGGGCACGGCGGTCTTCGGGTAGACCCAGCAGGTCCGACCAGGCGCGCACCCGCCAGAAGACGTCGAGGCCGTCGAGGAGTTCGCGCGTCAGGAAGGGCTCGATCGGGGAGACGACGGCGCCGGCGGCTTCGAATGTCGCGGCAGCGGAGGAGACGGCCGCGGTGATCTCCGGGGACACCGGCAAGCCGACGCCGGCGTCGAGGTGCAGGCCGAGGCGGAGGCCGCGCAGCGAGCCCTCCCACGAAGACCAGTCCACGACCGCGGGTGGCAGGCTCAGGTGGTCACGCGCGTCGGGCGCCGCGAGCACGCTCATGATCAGCGCGGTGTCGGCGACGGTCCTGGTCAGCGGGCCGGCGACGCGGCCGAGGAACGGCGGGTCCACCGGTACGCGCCCGAAGCTCGGCTTGAGGCCGACGAGGCCGCACCAGCCGGCGGGCAGGCGGATCGAGCCACCGATGTCGGTGCCGACGTGGAGAGGGCCGTAGCCCGCAGCGGCGGCAGCGGCGGCGCCGGCGCTGGAGCCGCCCGGGGTGCGCGAGAGGTCCCACGGGTTACGGGTCGCGGTGTGGAAACTCGACAGACCCGAGGTGAGCATGCCGTAATCCGGCATGGTGGTCTTGGCGAGCAGCACCGCGCCGGATTCGCGGGCGCGCGCGGCGGCCGGGGCGTCGGCCGGGGCCGGGGTCAACGTCGTGGCCGCGGTCCCGAGTGGGACGGGTGTGCCGCGCGTGGCGATGTTTTCCTTCAAGGTCAACGGAACGCCGTCGATCGGCCCCAATGGCTCGCCCGCGTGCCAGCGCGCTTCGGACTCCTTCGCCGCGAAGCGCGCCGACGCGAAATCGGGCGCGTACAAGGCGTGCAGCGAGGGCTCGCGGGCGTCGATGCGGGCCAGAACGGCTTCGGTGACCTCGACGGGCGAGAGCTCACGTGAGTGGTAGCGCGCGACCAGCTCCACCGCGGCCAGGTCGGGCAGCTCGGAAAACGAAACCATGCGGAACCTCCGATTCACGAAGCGGGTGGTTCGAACCGGCCGTCGACAGCGGTCCAGCCCCCGTCGACGGCGAGCACGGAGCCGGTGACGAATGTCGAGGCGTCCGAAGCGAGGTACACGACGGCGCCGGCCAGCTCGTCGGCGCGCGCCCAGCGACCGAGCGCGCCCTTCGCCGCGTACGCGTCGTACCAGTCGGGGCTGGCCTTGATCTGTGCGGTCAACGGCGTCTCGACCACACCCGGCGCGATCGCGTTCACACGCACCCCGGCGGCGCCGAATTCCGCGGCGGCGGTGCGGAACAGCTGCACCAGCCCGGCTTTCGTCGCCGCATACGGACCCTGACCCGGCTCCACGACGGTACCGCGGATCGACGAGAACCCGATGATGCTGCCGCGCCCCCGCTCGACCATCGGCCCACCGAACGCCCGCACGACCTCGAACGCGGCGCCGAGATTCAGTTCCACCACGCGGTCGAACTCCTCCCGCGTGTAGTCCAGCAAGCGTTTGCGCACGTTGACGCCGGCCGTGAGCACCACGACATCGAGGTCGCCCATCGCCGCGGCGGCCCGGGCGACCGCACCCGGCTCGAGCAGATCGATCTCGTACGTCTCGGCGACGTCCGTCTCGAGGGCCGCATCGAGGTCGCGGTCCGCGCAGATCACGTGTGCACCGTGTGCCGCCAGTGCCCGCGCGGCTTCACGGCCGATGCCGCTGCCGCCGCCGAACACCACGGCGCGGCGGCCGTCGAGCCGGAACAGGTTTTCGTAACTCACGGGCGCAGCACCGCCATCCTCGTCACGGTCAGTTCTTCCACCGCGAAGCGCGGCCCTTCACGCCCGATGCCGGAGTCCTTCACTCCGCCGTAGGGCATGGTGTCCGAGCGGAAGCCCGGCACCTCGTTCACGACCACGCCGCCGACTTCCAGCTCGTCGAGCGCGCGGAACGCCGTGTTCAGCGACCGGCTGTACACGCTGGCGTGCAGGCCGTAGCGCGACGCGTTGACCGCCGCGAACGCCTCGTCCACATCGGACACAGTGCGCACGCAGACCACCGGGCCGAACACCTCCTCGTCCCAGCATTCCACGCCGTCGGGCACGTCGGCGAGCACGGTCGGCTCCAGCACGCCTTTGCGAAGCCCGCCACCGGCCAGTACCCGCGCGCCGGCCGCGACCGCCTTGTCGACCCATTCCCGCACGCGCTCGGTCGAGCGCCGGTCGATCAGCTTCGACACCCGCGTGGTTTCCAGCCGCGGGTCGCCGACCGTGACCTCGCCGAGGCGCGCCAGCACCTTCGCCGTGAACTCCGCGGCCACCGACGCCACCACCAGCACCCGTTGCACCGAGATGCACGCCTGCCCCGACGCGTAGAACCCGCCGCGCAGCACGGCGTCGGCCGCCGCGTCGAGGTCGGCGTCGTCGGCGACCACGAGTGCCGCGTTGGAACCCAGCTCCAGCAACGTCTTCGTCGGCGCCGCGGCGCGCGCGATCCGATGTCCGACGGCCGCCGAACCTGTGAACGACACCGCGCCGATCCGCCGGTCGGACACCAGCGCCGAGCCGACGGCGGCGTCGCCGGTCACGAGCTGCACCATCGACGGCACCGGCGCAAGCGACCGGATGAGGTGCACCAGCCACAACGTCGCGAGCGGAGTCTGCGGCGCCGGCTTCAGCACCACCGGGCAGCCCGCCGCGATCGACGGCGCGATCTTGTGCGACGCCAGCAGAACCGGGTAGTTGAACCCCGCGATGCCGACGACGACACCGATCGGCTTGCGTTTCCAGAAGCCGACCAGCCCGTCGCCCGAAGGCAGCAGGTCGAGTGGCACCGTTTCGCCGTGCAGCCGCGACACCTCCTCGGCCGCCGCTTCCCACGTGACGATGGTTCGCGCCATTTCCACCCGGCAGTCGACGAGCGGTTTTCCCGTCTCCAGCACGAGCAACCGCTCGAAGTCCTCCTGCCGCTCGCGCAGCGCGGCGGCCACGGCGTTCAGCAACGTCCGCCGATCGCGCGAGGGCAGCGTCGCCACCTCGCGCGCGACCGCCACGGCTTCGTCGATCGCTTGGGTGGCCAGCTCTGCCGTGCCGACGGGTGCGGTGCCGATCACGCTGCCGTCATAGGGAAACACGACCTCATCTGTGTCCATTGTGGATATCCAGCCGGGGCCGATCGGCAGCCCCTCGGGGTAGTCAGGCATCGTGTGCACTCCCTCCACTCAACCGGGACAGCTCAGCGCGCAAGCTGGGCGCGGCCGCCAGCAGTTCCCGGGTGTAAACGTGGCGCGGAGCCTCGTAGACCTCTTCCACCGCACCGAGTTCCACGATCTCCCCGCGCCGCATCACAGCGACGCGGTCGCATACGTGCCGCACCACACCGAGGTCGTGCGAGACGAACACGAGCGTCAGCGAGAACTGTTCGACCAGCCGCGCGAGCAGGTCGAGGATCTGCTTGCGCACGGACACGTCGAGCGCGCTCACCGGCTCGTCGGCCACCAGCACGCTCGGGTTCGGCGCGAGCGCGCGGGCAATGGAGATCCGCTGGCGCTGGCCGCCGGAAAACTGGTGCGGGTACCGGAAAGCGGCATCGGAAGGCAGGCCGACGGCCGCCAGCAGTTCCGCCACGCGCTCGGGCGAACGCCGGCCGAGCGGTTCGGAGACGATGTCACGCACGCGCATTCGTGGGTCGAGCGAACCCATCGGGTCCTGGAACACGATCTGCAATTCCGATCGCAGGAACCCCAGTTTGCGTTCGGGCAGGTTGTCGATGCGCCGGCCCTGGAACGACACCGTGCCCGACGTCGGCCGGTCGAGCGCGGTCAGCAGGCGCACCAGCGTCGACTTGCCCGAACCCGATTCGCCCACGATCCCGAATCGTTGCCCGGCTTCGATGTCGAAGCTGACGCCTCGCAACGCGTGGACGTCGCGGCGCTTGTAGTGGCGCGTCAGCTCACGAACTTCGATCATCGCGACGCCTCCAGATCGGAAGCGGCCAGCAGCGACTTCGTATAGGCGTGCTGCGGTCTGGTCAGCACGTCCCGCGTCGACCCGCGTTCCACGATCTCCCCGTCCAGCATCACCAGCACGCGCTCACACACCGAAGCGACCACCGCCAGGTCGTGCGTGATGAACAGCAGTGCCGCCTCCGCGGACAGTGAATCCTTGATCAGCGCCAGGATCTGCGCTTGTACGGTCACGTCGAGAGCCGTCGTCGGCTCGTCGCAGATCAGCAGCGACGGCTCGTTGGCCAGCGCCATCGCGAGCACCACGCGCTGCCGCTGCCCACCCGAGAGCTGGTGCGGATACGCCCGCGCGGTGCCCGGCAGCCCGACCGCCGCCAGCAGTTCCTCCGCCGGGCGGCCTGGCCGTCCGTGGACACGGAACGGCTCCGTCACCTGCCGGCCGACGCGCATCGCCGGGTTGAGCGCCGTCATCGGTTCCTGGAACACCATCGACAAACCGTTGCCACGCAGGCGCGAAAGGTCCTTCTCTGCCGCATTCAGCAGCTCGCGGTCGCCCAGCCGCACCGAACCGGTGGCCCGCAAGTCCTCGGGTAGCAGGCCCATGATCGACAGTGCCGTCAGCGACTTGCCCGAACCCGATTCGCCGATCAGCCCGACGCGTTCGCCCGCGCCGATCTCGAACGACACGTCGCGCACCACCTCGCCGACCCGCAGGTCCGTGACCGTGAGTGTCATGTCCTGGCCGCCAATCGGGGATCGAGCCGGTCGCGCAGGCCGTCGCCGAGGAGGTTGAACCCGAGCACGGCCAACGCGATCGCGATGCCCGGCACGAGCGCCAGCCTCGGATAACTCGTGAGCAGGTCCTGCGACTCCTGCAGCATCCGGCCCCACGACGGGGTTGGTGGGCGCGTGCCGAAGCCGAGGAACGACAGCGCTGCCTCGGCCAGCACGGCGATCGCGAACGACACCGACGACTGCACGATCAGCAGGCCAGAGATGTTCGGCAGCACGTGCCGCGCCGCGATGTTCGTCCGCGAGCGCCCGGCCGCGCGCGCCGCCAGCACGAACTCGCTGCTCGCCACCTGCAACGTGCCGGACCGCGCGAGCCGTGCGAACGACGGGATGGTCGCGATGCCGATCGCGACCATGGCCGTGAGCGTGTCGGCGCCGAAGACCGCGCCGAACATGATCGCCAGCAGGAGCGCGGGAAACGCGAGCACCAGGTCGTTCACGCGCATCACGAATTCGCCGAACCACCGCGGCGCGAGCCCCGCCAGCACGCCGAGCGGCGTGCCGATGAGCGCGGCGATGCCGACGGCCACCACACCGACGTAGAGCGTGGTGCGCGCGCCGACCATGATCTGGCTGAACACGTCGCGGCCGAATTTGTCGGTGCCGAACAGGTGCGAACCCGAAAAGCCCAGCAGCCGGTCGGATGCGTTGACCTGCACCGGATCGTGTGGGGTCCAGACGAACGACACGAGCGCGGCGAGCACCACCAGTGCGACCAGGATCGCGCCGACGACGAGGCTGGTGTCGCGTGAGCGCACGGGCGTGAGCGTGGTCATCACGACCCCCGCAGCCGCGGGTCGAGCACGGTGTAGAGCACGTCGACGACGAAGTTCACCAGCAGCACCCCCGTCACGAGGACCAGCACGATCCCCTGCACCGTCAGCAGATCCCGCGACGACACGGCGTCGAGCAGCATGCTGCCGAGGCCCGGCAGCACGAACACCCGCTCCACCACCACGGCGCCGATCAGCAGCGTCGCCAGCTGCAGGCCCAGCACCGTGACCACGGGCACGGACGCGTTGCGCAGCCCGTGGCGCCGCAACGCCTGTCCCGGCAGCAAGCCTTTCGACCGCGCCGTGCGGAGGTAGTCTTGTCCGAGTGTGTCGAGCACGGCGGAGCGCACGTACCGCGTGAGCACCGCGCCTTGCACGAGTCCGAGCGACAACGCGGGGAGGATCAGGCCGCGCACGAACTCGCCCGCGTTCTGGTTCGGCGGCGTCCACCCGCCGCTGGGCAACCAGCGCAACTGCACGGCGAAGATCTGTACGAGGATGATGCCGGCGAGGAACGCCGGGACGGCGACACCGATCTGCGACAGCCCGGAAACCGCGGCACCGGCGGCTTTCCGGTGCCGCACCGCGGCGAACGTGCCGACCGGCACGGCGATCACGAGCGCCACGACCATCCCGGCGCCCACCAGCCACAACGTGACGCCCAGCCGGTCGAGCAGCTGGGGGCCGATCGCTTCGCGCGTGACGTACGAATGGCCGAAGTCGCCGTGCAGCACGCCGCCGATCCAGGACAGATACTGCGTGACCATTGGTTTGTCGATGCCGAACTCCGCGCGCGTCTTGGCCAGCAGCTCCGGGGTCGCGTTCACGCCGAGCGCGACCTGCGCGGGGTCGCCCGGCAGCACCGCCATGAACAGAAACACCACGATCGACGCCACGAACAGGCTGACCACGAAGATCACCAGACGGCGAGCCACCCTGGCGGTCATGCCGGCCTCAGCCCCGTCAGGTCGAACGACTCGCTCACCTGGTTGCGCGCGAACCCGGTCACCTTCTTCTTCGCGACGATCACGTTGGGGAACAGGAACAACCAGTCGGCCGCGGCGTCGGTGTTCAGCTGACGTGCCACCTGCTTCATGTCCGTGACCTGCTGCTGTGGCGTGCCGCTGTCGGCCTCGGCCAGCAACTGCTGCACGCGGGGGCTGTCGTAACCCCAGTAGTACGAGGGCTTCCCGAACGTCGTGATGTCGCGGGCCTCCACGTGCTGGATGATCGACAGTTCGTAGTCATCGTCGGTGAACACCTGCTTGAGCCACACGGCCGGGAAGTCGAGCGGCTCGATCGTGGTCCGCACCCCGACGTCGGCCAGCTGCGACTGCACCACCTCCGCGGCCGACACGGCGTAGGGCAGGTTCGGGATCCGCAGGCGCAGATCGAGATTCTTCACGCCGGCCTGCGCGAGCAGCTGCCGAGCCCTCGCCGGGTCGTACGGGTAGACCTTCGACAGGTCCTCGTACCACGGGTCGGTCGGCGGGACCATGCTGCCGATGAGTGTGCCGCGGCCGTTGAACACGAGATCCAGCACGGCTTTCCGGTCGATCGCGTAGGTGAGGGCCTGGCGCACGCGCCGGTCGTTCAGCGGCGCGCGCCGGTTGTTGAACGCGAGCGTGACCTCACTGTTGGTGGTGCCCTGGATGACGTTGAACCGGTTGTCGCCCTGGAACTGCGGGATCGAATCGGCCGAGGTCAGCGACGAGATCACATCGATACCGTTGCTGAGCAGCGCGTTGTCCAGCGCGGTCGGGTCGGCGATGTACTTCAGCACCACGGTGGAGTACGCGGGTTTGCGGCCCCAGTAGGCCGGATTCTCCTTGAGCACGATGGAGTCGCCGCGCCGGCGCGAGGCCACTTCGTACGGGCCGGTGCCGATCGGCTTATTCGCGAGATCACCGACGCCGGTCGGGCTGAACATCGCGCCGAGTCGGCTGGTGAGGCTGAACAGCCAGCCGTTGCTGGGTTTCGACAACACCACCCGCGCGTGGTCGGGCGAGACGACGTCGACGTGGTCCACCACGTCCATGGCCGACTTGATCGAGATCGTCCAGTCGGTTTTCACGCGCATCAGCGAAAACTTCACGTCGGCGGCGGTGAAGGGCGCACCGTTGCTGAACTTCACGCCCGGCTGCAGCTGAAAGTCGTAGGTCTTGCGGTCCGGGCTCACGGTCCACGACTTGGCGAGCAGCGGCACGATCTTGCCCTGCGCGTCGAGTTTCACCAGCCCCTCGTACACGTTGTAGAGCAAGGCCTGTGGAATGGCCGCGCCGTCGGAGTGCGTGAAGTCGAAGTTCGCCGGCTCGGCGGTGAAGCCCACCGACAGCGTGTCCGGCCCGCTCGAGACGCTCGCCGTCGACCCGGCCGAGCAGCCGGACACGGCGAGCAGCACCGCGAGCGCCGCGAGGTGAAGCCGGGCTCTCATTCAGCCTCCTGCGCAACCGGCCAAGGAAGTACACTGGTCCGACCAGTAGCCTGAGGTTGGCACCGACTGAGCCCGAGGTCAAGGGATGAAGTTCGAACCGGTGGCCCCGATCCGCGCGTACGAGCGGATCGTGGAGCAGATCGAGGAGGCCGTGGTCAGCGGCAGGCTCAAACCCGGTGAGCGCCTGCCCGGCGAACGAGAGCTGATGACGCAGTTCGGCGTGGGGCGCTCCACGGTGCGGGAAGCGCTGCGCGTGCTACAGGCGGCCGCGCTGATCCGCTCACGGCCCGGCGACCCGCGTGGGCCGGAGGTGCTGGCCGCGTCACCCGTCGCGCTGCACCGCTCGATGCACCGGCTGGCCAGGGCCCAAGAGGTCGGCCTGAGCGAATTGCTGCAGTTTCGCATGGTTCTCGACGGTTCGGCCCACCTGTTGGCCGCGACACTCCGCACCGACGAAGACCTGTCCGCTTTGGACACCGCACTGGCCGCCATGCGGGCGGGCGCGACGGAGGGCTACGAGGAGTTCAGTCGCGCCGACGTCACGTTTCACGAGGTCATCGCCCGGGCGTCACGCAATCCGCTGCTCGTGGTCAGCGCCGAAGTGGTGCGGGGAGTGGTACTGGAACTGATCGAGGACAAGCTTCAGCACGCCCGCGATCGCGCAGCTCTCATGAAGTCATGGTTGAACCATCACGCCCTCGTGCTGGAAGCTGTTCGCGCCGCCGATGGCGAGTCGGCGGCCAGGCTCGCGCGGCGGGCCCTGTACGACAACTACGCGGAGTACGTGCCGGAAGATCAACGGGCGAAGCTGGCGCCCTTGCTCTGAACCGTGGACGGCGCCCGCTCGTGTCGACGTGCAAGCAGCGAGCGGGAGAGTGGATGACGGCCAAACCAGGCGAACCGGCGAGCTTCCGCGTCGGCAGCGCGACGATCATGCACTTCGGCCCGCACATCAGCGACCGCGCGTGGCTGCTGAGCCGTGCCGTCGCCGGCGGGCCGGAGCGGACCGTGGTGCTGGACATTCCGCCGCAGATCCCGGCCGACGCGTGGAACGAGGTACTCAAACACTTCCCGCGCAAGCAGGTCCGCGTGGTCGCGCCGCACGTCGGGCCCGCGGAGGTGCCGCGAATGGGCCGCTGGCTCGCCAACCGCCTCGGCGCGCCCGTGCTGCTCTCGACCGGCGTGCCCGATCGGACGGGGCGGCTCAGCTGGTTCCGCGGTGTGCCATTGCGACACCTCGGGGCGATCCCGCAACGGGCACAGCCCGGCCGCCGATGGCGCCGGGCTGTGTCGTTCCGCTCGTGAGGGCTCTCGTTCTCGCAAGGGCTCTCGTTCTCGCAAGGGCTTACGTCACGAGGTTCGCATAGACGATGATGTTGTCCTGGTAGCTGTGCTGAGCGTGATCGAACACGCCACCGCACGTGATCAAGCGCAGCTGCGGCTTGTCCGTGTTGCCGAACACCGCCTGCGTGGGGAACACGTCCTTCGGGACTTCGTCCTTGTGGTCCACCACGAACTTCAGCTTCTTGCCGTCGCTGCGTGTGATGTCGACCTCGTCGCCCGGCTGCACGTCTTTGAGGCGGTAGAAGATGCCCGGCTGATGGTTTCCGTCGACGTGGCCCAGCACGATCGTCGGCCCGACGTCACCGGGCACCGGTGAGAGCCGGTACCACGCGGCCTGCATCGGCGTCTTCACCGACGGCACCGAGATCTGCCCGTCCTTGTTGGGCAGCACGGTGATCAGCGACGACTTCGCACCGATCTTCGGGATCTCCACCGACGTCGGGCGCAGCCCGGTGAACGGCTTGGTGACCGGCACCGAACTCGGCGCCGGCTTCGCCGCTGCCGCCGGTGTGGCCGGGGCGTCGGAACCGCACGCGCTGAGCGCGACCGAAAGGCCCACGGCGACCGCGACGCCCGGCCGGAACTTCCTGCGCATCAGGCGGCCATGCCGCCGAAGCCGGTCTCGATGCCGCCCTTGGGGGCGTACGCGACCTGTGAGGAGCCGTTGCCGTTGGTGGTGCCTGCGGAACCCGCGGCCGCACCGCCCGCCGGCGGCACCGGGTGATCGTCGGCCGGCTTGCCCGCGCAGGTCCAGTCGGCCGTCACGGTACCGGCGTCGAACGAAACACCGTCGTGGCGCTTCACGAGCCACTCCCAGTAGCGGCCGTCGGTCTCGTCCTGATAGGGACCCTCGACGAGGTCGAAGTCGTTCGACCGCACGTTGGTCGGCTGGCCCGAGGCGCAGGCGATCGCGAACAGGCCCATGCCACCGTCCAGGTCGACGCCGTAGGCGACATCGTCCACGTACGGCGCTTCGCTGGGCGGCGGCGTGTCCTCGGAGCTCGACGTGGTGGTGCTCGTGGGCTCGGTCGGCGTGCCCGTGTCGGTCGGCTGAGCCGTGTCGGACGGCTGACCCGGCTGCGAAGAGTCGGTCGGCTCCGCACCCGAAGTCGGGGTGTCCGAAGTGGACGGCGCGGCCGTTGTCGAGCTTGTCGTGGTCGGCGCGTCCGAGGTGGGCGTGTCGGCGGGTGGAGGCGTGGAGGCGGTCGTCGCGGCTGCGGAAGCCGTCGGGTCCGCCGTGGTGTCGGCCGAAGCAACCGGGGCGACGGCGAGACTGATCAGGGCGCCCGCGAGCACAGCGCCCGCGAGTCTGCCCAGGGTCTTCTTCACGTGGTTTTCTCCCTGGAAGAAAGCGCGGTGACCCCCACCGCGTGCGCCGATCCTGCCGGAGAAGACCACGAAGGAAGTAACCCATTCGTGGTGATAAAAAGCACCCCAAAGAACCGTAACGAAAGATTCTGACGAGGCGATGATCTGGCTCAACCAAGCGGAAAACCCGCTCGGGTTCGCCAACGGCAACAGTTTAGCCCGGCGTTTGCCGGACTGGTTAATTGTCGCCCTGAATCACCCCAATGCGGTGAGCAGATCGCGCCAGAGGTCCTCCGGGTCTTCGAGACCCACGCTGAACCGCAGCAACCCGGCGGGCACGCGTTCCTCACCCGGCAGCCACGCCCGACGTTCCACCAGGCTCTCCACCCCGCCGAGGCTCGTCGCCGGCCGGATCAGCCGGACAGCAGCGCACACCTTGTCGGCGGTTTCGGCGTCGGGCAGCTCGAACGACACCATCATTCCGAACCCGGGGTAGCGCACCTTCGTCACGGCCGGGTGCTCCGCCAGGCGGGAAGCCAGCAGCGCGGCGGTTTTCGCCTGCTCGGCGAGCCGGACTGGCATGGTCCGCAGCCCCCGCAGAGCGAGCCACGCTTCGAGCGCGCCGGGCGTCGAGCCGATCCGCGTGCGCGCGCCGCGCAGCTCGGCCGCGATCCCTTCGGAGGCCGCCACCGTGATCCCTAGCAACAGGTCGCTGTGGCCGCCGATGAGCTTCGTCGCGCTGTGCACCACGATGTCGGCGCCGAGCCGCAGCGGCTGCTGCTGCAACGGCGTTGCGAAGGTGTTGTCCACGACCACCCGCCCGCGGGTGCCGCGCGCGATCGTCTCGAGGTCCATCACCTCGAGCGTCGGGTTCGTCGGCGACTCCAGCCACAACAGGTCGGCGTCGCAGTCGAGCCACGCCTGCGTGTCCGTCGGGTCGAGCTCGGTGACGGTCAGCCTGCCCATGCGCTCGGCGTGGTGCATCGCGCCGCGGGTGACGGCGTAGCTGAACGTCGGCACGGCCACGGACGAACCGACCGGCAACGTGTCCAGCACGGCCGAAAGCGTCGCGACGCCGGAACCGAAGCTCGTGGCGTGGCCGCCTTCCAGCGCCCCGACGGCTTCTTCGAGCGCGAGCCAGGTTTCCGTGCCATCGGAGCGCGCGTAGACGAAGTCACCGCCGGCCTCGAAGGTGCTCGTGGCCACGATCGGCGTGTTCAGGGGCTCACCGGGGCCGTGGGGCCGCCCGGCCGCGATCGCGAGCGTGCGCGGTGTCCAGTCGTCCATACGGACACGTTACTGTGCCGCCCGTTCACTGTGCCGCCCGTTCACTGTGCCGCCCGTTGCCGATCCGACCACAGCCACGGCCGAACGCGCTGGCACAGGCAGCAGCGGCCGTCCGACGGCGCGGGTCCGCGGACTTCCCTGGATCGGCAGACCGGGCAGCCGGATGCGGCGGTCGGCGCACCCCGCGCCGGTGAGCCGACCGGGTCCTCAGTGGGCGTACACCTCGAACTCGTACAGCGAGTAGCCGTAGTTCGTGCCCCGTTGCCCGCCCTGCATCCGGACGAAGCGGGCGTCCGACGGCGCGAACGACACGTTGTCCGTACCTCCGTTGCCGTCGGTCACCACGGCGGCGGCACGCCAGTTCACGCCGTCGGCGGACAGCTGGACCTGATACCCCTTCGCGTACGCCGCTTCCCACGACAACACCACCCGCGCGACCTGCCGCACCGAACCGAGGTCCACGGTGATCGACTGGTTGTCGCTCCAGTCGCTGGCCCACCGCGTCTTCGCGTTGCCGTCGACCGCATTCGACGCCGGCGAGTCGTAGAGGCCGGTCTCGGCGCTCGTCGCGGTCACCGGCTTGCCCGCCGCGAGGTTGCTGACGTCGTCGCCGCGGTGTGCCGGGTATTCGACGACCTGCTGGAACGTCGGCCGGTTCTGCGTGCTGATCTTTCCGTGCGTGATACCACCGAGCGGTCGCTGGATCACGCTGTCGGCGCACCACTGGTCGCCGGCGGAGCAGTCGGCGTCACCGGGGTAGACGTCGGTGGCAGGCTCGGCCGCGGCGGCGGTCAGCGAATCGACGAGCGCGGTGCGGCACGCGGTCAGGTCACCGCCACCGCAGAACGTGGTGCCGAGCGGACCCGCGACGGGCTGCCCCAGCACAGTGCGGATGTCCTTGCTGACGTAGCCCCACCAGCCGTGCTGGTACGACGAACCCTGGTGCGGCTGCCCCACGTGCTTGCCCGGCACCTCGTTCTGGAACCCGGACGGGCTTTCGTTGATCTGCAGCACGTTCGTCATCGCGGTGAACGCGTCGTCGCCCATCGCCGGCTTGAACTCCGCAGTGACGAGCAGCGGCCACCACGCGTCCATGATGCGGATCGCGTCGGCGTCGTTGTACGCCTTGCTGCCCGGGGCCGATTCGACGCGCTGGTGTCCATTGTGCAACCACGTCTTGAGCTTCGCTTCGGCGTCGGCCGCCGCACCGGTGAGCGGCGCCTTGTCGAGCACCTTCAGCAGCAGCGGCAGCACCTTCTCCGCGCGCAGGTCCGCGAGCGCCGCGTCCTCCATCGCCTGCGTGAGGTTCACGCGCGTGATCTTCGTGCCGCTGGAGACCAGCGCCTTCACGCGGGCGTCGAGCAGGTCGGCCCGGTGCACGGCCGACTTGTCCGCGCCGCCGGACGCGTAGCCCTTGGCCTGCGCGTTGTTCCAGCTGATGTAGTAGTCCTGGTCGATCGACTGCGGGTGCTGCGAAGCCGGCGTGTAGCTCGCCTTGTTGCCGTCGGGGTTCCAGCCCTGCCAGTCGTAGCCCCTGTCGCCCCACACCGGCATCATCGGGTCCACAGTGGAATTGCGAACGGGGTTGGCACCGGAGTTGAAGTAGGCGACGTCCTTCGAGTCGGCGTAGAACCAGTTGAAGGTGAAGTTCACCTCGTTCGCGGCCTTCTGGAAGTCGGTCGCGGAGTGGATGAAGCCGGGGTCGTTGAACTCCTGGAATCCGATGAGGGAATCGACCTCGTGGAAGTAGGAGGACCGCAGCGACGCATACGCCACCGGTTTCCCGTCGATCGTCGCGCGGCTGATCACCGGGCCGTACTTCGTGCGGTAGCTGCGCAAGGTGTACGAACCGGCGGCGGTGCCGTCGGCGACGGTGGGCGACCACGAGTCCTTGCGCTCCACGACGTCCATCGGCACGCATTTGCCCTGGTAGGTGTAGTAGTTCGAGTTTTTCGTCGCCGGTTTCCCGCTCGGATCGCACAGCGGCAGCGCGAAGGTGTCGATGATGTCCTGCGCCGCCGTCGTCGCGCTCCACGAGTAGTCCTGGCCGCGACCGAGCAGCACGTACATGCTCAGCCCGGCGAACGACGCACCGCGCGCGCTGATGCCCGGTCCCTGCAGTTCCTGAAGCAGCAGCAGTTGCGGCGCGAAGTACCCGGTCTGCGGCCCGAACACCGCGACCGGATGCCCGCTGGCGGTCTTCGAGCCCGAGACGACGAGGGCGTTGGACATGCCGTGCTTGTCACTCAGCAGATCACCGGGCAGCACCCCGTTGTCGAACAGGCCTTTCGCGGCCTGCTGGTCCGCCGGCGCCTTGACGTCGACCAGCGCCGGGGAATTCGTGGTTGCCGAGCCGGTGGCGTCGTACACGAGCTGCTGCGGCGTCACGGAACCCTTGTCGGGCAACGCCATGCCCTGCGGGTTCGCGGGGGTCATGCCGTAGTCGAAGGTCTGGCCGTCGTGCAGCGTCTTCACGGCCTCGGGGTCGTCGGCGGCGCGCAGGCTCTGCCACACCTTCTCGCCTTGCGCGACACCGTACTTCTCTTGCAGCGCCAGCTTCGCGATCGCGTTCTGCACCTCACCACCGCCGCCGGCGCCGAACTGCGCGCCGACCACCGAAGCGAGCACGACGAGGTCGGTGAGCTTGAACGGTTCGATGGTGCCGGCGTTGGTGATCGCGTCGACGTGGCCGGTGAGCACGTACTCGCCCGGGAAGTACCGGCCGTTGTGGGCATCGGTGATGTATTTGTTGATGCCGTCGACGTACGCCTGCGCGTCGGCGAGGCCCTGCTTGCCACGCGGCCCGCTGGCGGCGGTCGCGTCGATCTGCTGCTGCAGCTCGTCTTCGGTGTACGGCGCGGCAGCGAAGAACGACTGCTCCAGCTCGCGGTTCGCGGGCGCGCCACCGGCGTAACCGGTCAGCTGGCCGCGCCCGACGCGGCGCATGATGTCCATGAGCCACAAGCGGTCCTGAGCGGCCGCGTAGCCGGCGCCGAACTCCGTGCCGGAGCGGGTGGTGCCCTGGATGTGGGGCACGCCGGTGGCTTTGTCGCGCGTGATCGTCACGTCGGAGCGTGGCCGGATGGTGCTCGCGACCTGGTCGGGCGGAACGCCGAAGGACGAGTCGTTGAAGAACTTGCCGATCGTGTCCGTGGTCAGGGTCTGGTAGCCGCCGGCGAGGTCGGCGTACTTGCCGAGCTGGTCATCGGCGTGGCTCGGCTGCGTGCCGAGTGCCTTGTTGGCGAGGATCTCCGCGAGCGTCGCGCTGCCGTTCTCGCCCGGCGGCAGGATGTCGTTGCACTGGCCGGCGCAGTAGTCAGTACCGGACGCACTACCGGCTGCGCTGCCGGCGGCAGTACCGGACGCACTGCCGGCCGACGTCGCCGTCGCGGGTGGCGCGCTGCCGATCGCCGGGACCAGCGCCGCCGCGACGACGGCCAGCGCGGAAACGGCCAGGGTGCGGATGCGTCGTCGCATGCCGGAGCTCCCGTCCACGAGGTTCCCCCAGGGTGACGGGAGCGGACGCTACCGATGGGTAGCCAAACTGTGAAGACTTTTCGCGTTTCTCCCCTCTATGGGCGTAGTCCGATCGGCGCAGCTCGGTCCCCGTCGGTACGGTGAGCGCCATGACGTTGGAAAAGCCCGAAATCGACCGCCCGGACGGCCCACCGCCGGCCGAACTCGAGATCACCGACCTCACCGTCGGTGACGGTGCCGAGGCCCAGGCCGGCAACACCGTGACGGTCCACTACGTCGGCGTGTCCCACTCGACCGGCGACCAGTTCGACGCCTCGTGGGACCGCGGCGACCCCCTGCGCTTCTCGCTCGGTGCCGGCCAGGTCATCCCGGGCTGGGACCAGGGCGTGACCGGGATGAAGATCGGCGGCCGCCGCAAGCTCGTGATCCCGCCGCATCTCGCGTACGGCGAGCGCGGCGCGGGCGGCGTGATCAAGCCGAACGAGACACTGATCTTCGTCGTCGACCTCGTCGGCGTGAACTGAACTTCCGGGCAGCCGGGCACGGCCACGTCGCAGCCCGGCTGCCTACCCTCTTCCGGGTGACTTCCGATCGTGGCTAGGCTGCCCGGCATCACCGGCCGTATTTCGTCTGGCCGATTCAGACCACGATGTGGGGGAATTCTCGAGATGCGCTTACGCGTCGTGCTGTCCGCCACCCTGCTCGCACTCGGGGCCGCGCTCGCCACCGCCGTCCCGGCTTCGGCCGTCGCCAACGGCGCCGATGTGCCGCACGGCAAGTTCCAGTTCGCCGCGAAGCTCACGATGACGGACATCCCGCGCCCCGACGGGACGAAGTACGACAGCGGCTGCTCCGGCGCACTCGTCGCACCACAGTGGATTCTCACGGCCGGGCACTGCTTCCACGACGTGAACCGCGTGCCGGTCTCCGGTCCCGTCCCGTATCCGACGTCGGTGCTGCTCGGCACGACCGTCCAAGACGGACACCGCGGTGTGACACGAGCGGTCACCGAGGTCGCTCAGGCCGGCACCAACGACGTCGCGCTGGCGAAGCTCGACCGGCCGGTCTACGGGGTCGCGCCGCTGAAGGTCAGCCACGCGACGCCCGCGGCTGGGCAGGAGCTGACGCTCGCCGGTTGGGGCAGCCTGTCCGCCGTGGACGCGAAGCCGTCGACGAAGCTGCAGCAAGGCACCTTCGCGATCGGCGAGATCACGGCAACGACGCTCGGCGTGCACGGCGTCGCGCCGGCCGCCGACACCAGCGCCTGCCTGTACGACTCGGGCGCACCGTACTTCGTCGCCTCCGGGCGCGGTGGCCGCATCGTCGCGGTGGAGTCGCAAGGCCCCGACTGCCCGCACGCCGACGCGGAGACCACCTCGCGCGTCGACGTCATCGCCGGCTGGATCACCGACACGATCCGGTAGGCCATCTACCAGAAACCAGGCCCCGCGCACAGGTCGCGGGGCCTTTTTCTTTCGCCCGACAAGGGAATTCCTGACGCGGGGGTAGCTGGTTAGCGTTGAAGGCCGATCATCGGCGACCCGCTGATTTCGGTTGACTTCGACGAAGGGGAAGAATGCGCGTCCGCGCCGCACTCACCGCAGCCGTCCTCCTGCCTCTGCTCACCGCCGCGCCGGCACTGGCCGTCGCGAACGGCTCCGACGTGGCCCCCGGCCAGTTCGGCTTCACGGCGAAGCTGACGCTGGAGAGCATCCCGCGCCCGGACGGGAGCAAGTACACGAGCTTCTGCTCAGGCTCACTCGTCGCTCCACAGTGGATTCTCACCACGGGCCACTGCTTCCACGACGCCCAGCGCGACCGCGTGTCCGGCCCCGTGCCGTACCCCACGACGGTCACGCTCGGCCTGGTCGACGAAAGCAAGGAAAAGGGCATCACGCGCAAGGGGACGCAGGTGCTGCAGTCGCCGGAAACCGACGTCGCGTTGCTGCAGCTCGACAGCCCCGTTCCCGGAATCACCCCGCTGACCGTCAATCGGCTCGCGCCCGCCACCGGTCAGCGCCTGACGCTCGCCGGCTGGGGCAGTGTTTCCGCGGTCGACGCGAAGCCGTCGACGAAATTGCAGCAGGGCACCGTGGAGGTCTCCTCGGTGGGCAGCACCACGCTCGGCGTGCACGGCGTCGCGCCGGCCGCGGACACCAGCGCGTGCGTCTACGACTCCGGTGCGCCGTACTTCCTCCCCGCCGGCACGGGCGGCCAGCTCGTCTCCGTCGAGACCACCGGCCCCGCCTGCCCGCACACCAGCGCCGAAACGACCGCGCGCGTCGACGTCATCGCCGACTGGATCGCCACCCACGCAAAATGACCGCCCGCTCCCCCGTCCGCGCTCCACACCTCTCGCCGCACCACGGGCACTTGCGCTCCGCGCGGCGGTCGACCCCCACCTCCACACGTCGTCGCACCTCCGGGCACCGCGCTCCGCGCAGCAGTCCCCTTCTCGCGCCTTCACACTTGGTCTCACCATGGGCACTGCGCTCCGCGCAGCAGCCGGCCCCCACCCTGACGTTTCGGCTCACCTTTGGGCACTGCGCTCCACGCAGCAGCCCGCCCCCACCATGGCACTTCGGCTCACCATGGGCACTGCGCTCCACGCAGCAGCCCGCCCCCACCATGGCACTTCGGCTCACCATGGGCACTGCGCTCCGCGCAGTAGCCCATCCCCCGTCAACCGCAGCCGATCGCACCGTGGGGGTCCGGGGGCTCGGCCCCCGGGGGAAATGACGACCTCCCCAACGGGAAGAGCCCGGTTCGCGCTAGCGAACCGGGCTCTGAACACAAGTGCGCGAGGAGGGAGTTGAACCCTCACGTCCTTTCGGACACACGGACCTGAACCGTGCGCGTCTGCCATTCCGCCACTCGCGCGTGGCGCCGAGGTTTTCCCGGCGGCACCTAGTGAAGCCTAGCAGGGGGTTTCCACGGGTTTCAGCGGGGGCCGTGTCCGGGCTTCCACTCCCGGATAGGATCGGTACGGAAGTACACCGTGTGAGGAGGTTGCCCCAGGTGGGTCGGGTGGAGCGCTTTGACAGGCGGCTCGAGAACCTCGTGGGGAACACCTTCGCGCGGATGTTCGGTGGCAACGTCGTCACGCAGGAAGTGGCGGTCGCGCTCGAGCGGGAAGGCGAGGAAAACGTTCGTGAGCTGGCAGGCGGTCGGCAGCTCGCCCCAAATCACTACATCGTGTCCCTGGGGTCGGCTGACCACGACCGGATGGCCGGTGACGAGCAGCGGGTCACCTCTGTTCTCGCGCAAGCCGTGGGCGAACACCTCGCCGAGCACGGCTGGGAGACCTATGGTGACGTCGTCGTATCACTCGAGCGCAACGAGGCGCTGCATACTGGACAGTTCAGGACCCGTTCGTCCGTCGATCCCGACGCCCGCGCGGCAGGTGGCTCGTCACGGTCGGCACGACCCAGCAACGCAGGAGACCCAGCAATGAGCCAGCCCCCCGGCTACGGCCAATACGACCAGGGTGACCCGTACGGCCAGCAGGGCCAGTACGGCTACGGACAGCAGGGTGGCCAGCAGCCCGGGTACGAC
>DASZNR010000130.1:0-3341 GCA_035551175.1 Amycolatopsis sp.
AGAACAGCGACAGCGCGGAGGCGAGGAACCCGATCGGGATTCGCGGGCCGATCTCTTTGATCGAGTACCGGGCCTGCACCGTCTCGTGGGACATCACCACGATCCCGGCGGCCAGTATCAGCATTCCGTAGCAGGCCAGCACGATCTGCCACGAGTTGTCCCACAGTTCGCCGATGCCGGGAAGCTGATCCAGCGTCGGCGTGGTCAGCACGGTGTGGCCGAGCAAGTCCAGGATCGGCGACAGCGCGGCGGTGACCAGATCCTTGAACACGCCGTTGATCGCCTTGGCGATGCAGCCGGTGATGTTGGTCAGTCCGCAGTCCGGATCGCCGTTTCCCATACTGGGACCGCCTGGTTGCTGGCTCGTGGTCGGCGGCGGAGTGGGCTGCGGAATGCAGTCCTCGCCCGTGCACGGCGGGTTCGGTTTCGTGCTGGGCGCGGTGGCCGTGCCGCCGGGTGTGCAGCCGATTAGGCCGGGGAAGCAACTCGTCGGCGGCGGCAGTTCGGTGATCGGTGGCAGCGGGGTCGCTGGGACCGACGGGTGCGGCGTGCCGGTCGGAAGGTGGCACGCCGGGTCCGGCGAGTTCGGGGCACACGTGTCGCTGGGGTTGGGCGGCAGCGGCAATGGTGGTGGCGGTTGCTGCACTGCGGGCTGCGCCAGCGTGCCGGGCGAGGCCCACGCACTGACAGCCAGCGCACCGCCGAGCACTATGGTCAGTCCCAGAGCCAGCAGCCAGACCAGCCGCCGTCGGGAACCACGTCCGGTGCGCTGTGGGGTCGGCGGGGCGAGCAGGACCCGCTCCCGGCGCACCGGGTCCGCCGGGCGTGCGCCGGTGCCGGGCTCGCCGCGATCGGGCTCGGGCACGCGGGGGTGTCGGGTCGCGGTCATGGCTTCAGGCCCCGACAATCCCGCGCAGGATTTCCACCACGAGCGGTGCCAGCGCCGCCAGCCCGTAGCCCCACCCGGCGCTCTTGAACGACTGCTTGGCTTTCTCGACGTCACCGGGGTCACCCCCGGCCATCAGGTACCGGACGCCGCCGATGGTGAGGAACACCGTTGCCAGCCCGGCGAGGATGCCGACCAGCCAGTTGCGGATGTTGTCGAAGACTTGTCCGACGCTGGTCGCGATCGCGAGCACCTGTGTGGAAGCCTGTGCCGCATCCGCGGTGAGCGAGCTGAGCAGGACCGCGCCGAGTACCGCGAAGGCGACCGCGTGGCGCACCGGCCGCGACCGAGAGATCGGATGGCCTGGATGCACGGCATCGGTGCATGCCGTCGGCCGAGAGCGGCTGACGACGCCCGGAGAGGGCCGGTCTTCGTCGGATGGGTTCGACGCGGGTGAGCGCGACGGCGCGGCGGTGTGCTGGATCTGGGGATGGGGTGTCACGCGCATCGGCGCACCTCCGAAGTCGGCTCGTGTTCGGCGGTACGCGGAGAGTTGGGTGGGGTCTCCCCGCGCCCCAAGAGGCCGGATTTCGGGTCGTTTTTCGACACCGCCCGTGCCGATTTTTTGGAACCGGCCGGTCGGCCATTGCGCAGACGGCCGCTTACTGCGCGTGACGCATTCGGGTCGTCCTCGGCGGGAGAGCCTGGGGACTCGACGACCAGGGCGGCCACCGCTGTGTCGGCGACGGGATCTTCGGAGTTGGTGTCGGCGAGCTGATCGCGTAGCCACGCGACGAGTCGGTCTTCGGCTCGGTCACGGGCCTTGAACGCGGTCTTGGGCGCGGTGTAGCGGGTCCGCGCCCAGTCGGTCACCGACGTCTCGCCGAGCCGCGTCGCCGAAATCAGTTCCGCTTCGGCAGGGGTGAGAATCTGCTCGCCGACCGCCCGCGCGAGCACCAAGTCGGGATGTCCGTACGGCGGCCGCGGCGCTGTCGAGCGGTAGCCCGAGCCCGCCGGCAGCGGAGCGTCGAGCGACTCCTCCAACGCCGCTTGCCCGGCGCGGCGGGCGGCGAAGTGCAGCCGGACCGCGATGGCCGGGTCGGCCAGATCGACCGTCGAGAGTGCGTGGACGAACCCGGCGAGCACCGCAGCGTGCGCGTCCGCGCGATCGCCGCGATACCGCGCTGCCAGCCACCGCGCACTCGCGGCCAGCGACGGCAGCGCCATCCCGACGCACGCCACCGTCCAGGCGCCTCCGTGTGCGCGGGAGCGCAGCACCAGATGCGCCCACACGTCGTCGCGCGTGCGGGGCGGGCACTGCTTGCTCATCACCCGGTCCCGCAGCTCGTCCAGCGGCACCGGACGCCGCGGCAACCCAGCGAACCGGGCCCCGTGCACGGCCATCGGCTTCGGTCCAGTCACCAGCCATCCGAAGGCGTCGCGCGCGGTGTCCAGAGGCAGCCATTCGTGCCCCTCGTGCTCGGGCCGGATAGGTGCGGACACAGTCCTGTCGTTCGTCATCAATGTTCTCCTGACTGGAGTTCGTGAATCAGCTCCGCCAGGACGCCAGGACGACGACAAGAAAAGGACAAGAAAAGAACAAGGATGATCTTTTTAGTAGGCAAGTTCGGCTACTGAAAACGAATCCTCGAGAGGTGCGAAACTCTCTATGTCGGCAGCTTGTCGTGGGGTGTTGCAGATCGCCTTAGTAGCTTTTGGCCAGGGATTTAAGTGATCCTTAGTAGGCCGTGTGCGGTTTGCGAGGCTGCCTGCGGCGACTCGGCCGACTCGCGTGATTGGGCCGAAATTCTTCTTGGGTGTATCGCGAACGTGTTGGGGCTATTGCGGATCGGGTGCTCGGTGTATCGAACCGTGTCCTGAATTTGCGAAAAACTTGGACGTTCGGTGTCGAAAAACGGCTTCGAAACCCGCCTCTTGGGGCGACTTGGCAGACCACGCCGATCACACCGCGAGGAAGGCCACCGATGACTTCAACACCGCACCCCGAGCCCGGACGCTGCCGCCACCGACCGCCTCATCGCCGCACGGAGAGCACCCGCCGCGGCCGGCACCGCGCGCCCCGGCGCACACCCGCTGCCGCAGCCACCCGCGGACCACGCCCGGCGACGTTCTGGCCGTTCGCCGACGCGGAGATGCTGCCGGGAACTGCGCGGCTTCCGGGCTGGCTCGGACGCACGATCGTCACGCTCGTGACGACCTACACCCGCCCCGGCGACCGCGTCCTGCTACTCACCCCACCGCCACCTGCGCCCATCCTCGAGCATGCGTCCCGCGTGGCTCGCGGCGACGCGGCGTACGCCGGGCTCGCCGAGGCGGTCTGGACCGTCGCCCGGCTCGGCCGCGGTGCGGATACCGCGACTGCGGCATCCGCTCCCGACTACCCCGCCGAGCGCACTGACTCGCCCAGCGGTGTCGGAGCTGAGTCGGGGTCGCG
>DASZNR010000131.1:0-6099 GCA_035551175.1 Amycolatopsis sp.
GCGCAAGCGGCTGCGACGGGCCCAAGGGCAGGTCGGCGGGGTCATCGACATGATCGACTCCGGTCGCGACTGCAAGGACGTCATCATCCAGCTCGCGGCCGTGTCCCGGGCGCTGGACCGGGCCGGGTTCCGGCTGATCGCCAGCGGGCTCGAGCAGTGCGTTTCCGACGACTCCGAGCAGGGCGCCGCCGACCGGGAACAGCTGGAAAAGCTGTTCCTCACCTTGGCTTAGCGGCGCCGGAACAGGCGGCGGCCGGACCGGGCGGGCGGCTCGTCCGCGCAGGCGCAGCGCTGGGCGAGCGGGACGTCGCCGAGCACCTGCTCGACGTGGTTGCCGCAGCCGCGGTAGGTCGGTTTCCCGCACTTCGCGCACGTGATCCGCTGGCACATCGGGGTTTCCTCCTGGGTTGGCGTGAGCGGTCGCGCTCGTCACTATACCCCCGGGGGTACCGGCGGCTTCGTGTTACCCTGAGGTCGAAGTACCCCTGGGGGTATCAGGAGGTGACCGATGACCGAGATCTTCGCTCTGGACACACCGAGTCTGGGTGACCGCGGCTACCTCGTCGGCGACGGCGAGGTGGCGTTCGTCGTCGACCCGCAGCGGGACATCGACCGCGTGCTCGACCTCGCCGCACGCCACCGGCTCCGGATCACCGACGTGTTCGAGACGCACATCCACAACGACTACGTCACCGGCGGGCTCGCGCTCGCCAGGGCGACCGGGGCCGCCTACCACGTGAACGCGGCCGATCCGGTGTCCTTCGAACGGACCCCGATCGCGGAAGGCGACGTCGTCGAGGTCGGCGACCGGATGCGCGTGCGCGCCCTGGCGACGCCGGGGCACACGTTCACGCACCTGGCGTACGTCCTCGAGGTTCCCGGTCGCCCGCCGGCGGTGTTCACCGGCGGCTCGCTGCTGTTCGGCTCCACCGGCCGCCCGGACCTGCTGGGCCCGGAGCACATCGATGAGCTGGTCCGGGCGCAGTACGCCTCGGCGCACCGGCTCGCCGGCCTGGTCCCGGACGAGACCGAGATCTACCCGACGCACGGCTTCGGCAGCTTCTGTTCCGCCACGCAAAGCGCGGCGGAGCATTCGACCGTCGGACACGAAAAGCGGCTCAACCCCGTGCTGACGCAGGACGAGCGGGACTACGTCGAAGGGCTCCTGGCCGCCCTGGACGTCTATCCCGCGTATTACGCGCACATGGGACCGGCGAACGCGGCCGGTCCGGACGCCCCGGACCTGTCGCCGCCGCGAGTGGCCGACGCGGCCGAGCTGCGGACTCGGATCCAGGCGGGGGAGTGGGTCGTGGACCTGCGTTCGCGCACCGCTTTCGCCGCCGGGCACGTGCGCGGCAGCCTGAACTTCGGCCTCGACGGCGGCTTCGCCACCTACCTGGGCTGGCTGATCCCGTGGGGCACTCCGCTCACCCTGCTCGGGGACACCCCGGAACAGGTCGCCGAGGCGCGCCGCGAACTGGTCCGGATCGGCATCGACCGGGTCGAAGCGTCGGCCACCGGCACGCCGGAGGAGTGGACCGGGCAGGCCCCGCTCGGGTCGTTCCCCCGGGCGACGTTCGCCGAGCTGGCGCAGGTGCGCCACCACCGGCCGGTCGCGGTGCTCGACGTCCGGCGCCGCGGCGAGTGGATCGGGGCCCACATCGACGGCGCGCGGCACATCCCGCTGCACGAGCTGCTCGGCCGCCTCGGCGAAGTTCCCGCCGGCGAGGTCTGGGTGCACTGCCAAGCGGGCTACCGCGCCTCCATCGCGGCGTCGGTCCTCGCCGCGAACGGCCGCCGGGTCGTCGCCGTGGACGACGAGTTCGCCCACGCGGCGGCGGCGGGCCTGCCGATGGCCGCCGCCTGAGCCGTGCTCGTCGCCGCGGCCTTCGGGCTGCTCATCGGTGCGGCGCTGGGCCTGCTCGGCGCCGGTGGGTCCATCCTGGCGATCCCCGCGCTGGTGTACGGCGGCGGACTGCCCCTGTCGGCCGCGGTGCCCGCGTCACTGGCGGTCGTCGCCGTGTCGGCGGCCGGTGGCCTGCTCGGCCGCCTGCGGTCGGCGGCCATCCGCTGGCCGGTCGCGCTCGTCTTCGTGGCCGCGAGCGTGCCTTCGGCCTTCCTGGGCACCGCTCTCGGCCGCGAGCTGCCGGACCGGTGGCTGCTGCTCGCCTTCGCGGTGCTCATGACCGCGGTGGCGGTGCGGATGCTCACGGCCGCGCCGGAGTCCGGCGGGGCGTGCCGGGTCGGGACGGGCGCGGTGAACTGGCGCCGCTGCCTGCCCCGGGCCCTCGCGACCGGGGTCGTGGTCGGCGTGCTGACCGGCCTGTTCGGCGTGGGCGGCGGATTCGTCGTCGTCCCGGCGCTGACGATGCTGCTGGGCTTGACCGCGTCCGAAGCCGTCGCGACGTCGCTGGTCGTCGTCATGGTGACCGCGTCGGCCGGACTGGGTGCCCACCTGAGCGCGGCCGCCGGGCTCGATGGGGGCGTGACGGCGGTGTTCGCGGGCACGTCCGCGGTGGCGTCCGTCCTCGCCGGGCGGTTCGGGACCAGGCTTCCCGCCGAGGTGGTGCGGCGCTGGTTCGCGTGGCTGGTCCTGGTCGTCGCGGCCGGGGTCGCGGGGACGGCGCTGCTGGCTCCCGCCGCGTTGCGCGGCGCGTGAGGAACGTCCGATCGGCTCCACCCTCTGGACAACTTCGAGTTATAGGGTAATCATAGGAGCATACGTACGCCGGTGGTTCCCGCCTGACGCGGACAGGAGCGACGATGCTCAGCAGGACCTCGAGAGCGCTGCACGTCCGCGCCGCGGTGGCGCTCCGCGGGTGCCGAGAAGCCCCGTCCGAGGCAGCCGCCGGGACGCATCGCGGGTAACCGATCTCGGCGATTCCCCTTTTTCGCATTTCGTTGGCGACAGCTTTCGAATCCTGTCGTCGCCATGAGTTCAGGAGGAGAAATGACGACGAGTGATCTCGAAAAATCCCCGGATTCCAGGCGAAAGGAAATACGTCGGGTCGTCGCCTCGAGTTATCTGGGCAACCTGATCGAGATCTACGATTTCGTGCTTTACGGCTCGGCCGCCGCGCTCGTGCTCGGTCCGTTGTTCTTCGGGAACCTCAGCCCGGCGATGGCGACCGTGGCGTCGTTCGGCACGCTCGCCACGGGGTTCATCGCCCGCCCGGTGGGCGGGATCCTGTTCGGTTACCTGGGTGACCGGGTCGGGCGGAAACCCGTGCTGATCGCGACGCTCACTCTGATGGGCCTGGCCAGCGGCTGCATCGGATTGCTGCCGACGCAGGCGCAGATCGGTGTCGCCGCGCCGATCGTCCTCGTCGTCCTCCGCCTGCTGCAGGGCATCGCCGCGGGCGGCGAGTGGGGCGGCAGCGTCCTGATGATCGCCGAGCATTCGGACCGGCGACGGCGGGGCCTGTTGTCGGCGGTGGGCCAGGCGGGAATGCCGTCCGGCAGCATCGTCGCCTCGCTCGCGATGGTCGCTGTCACGCAGCTGCCCAAGGATCAGCTTCTGTCGTGGGGCTGGCGGATTCCCTTTCTCGCCAGTTTCCTGCTGCTCGTGATCAGCTTGTACGTCCGGCGCAAAGTGGCCGAAAGCCCGCTGTTCGTCGAGTCCGGTCCCGCGCGTGATCGCCGCGCCGCGCTGGTGACTCTGGTGACCACTCAGCGTGGTGCGCTGTTCCGGGGTTTCCTGATCAGCATCCCGATTCCGCTCGTGGGGACGTTGTGCGGCTCCTTCGCCATTTCCTACGCGGTTCAGGCGGGACATTCCCAATCCGCGGTGCTGCTCGCGTTCGGGGTCGGGCTGGCCGTGTCGATCGCGTTGATGCCGCTGTACGGCTGGCTTTCCGACCGGCTCGGGCGCAAACCGGTGTACGTCGCGGCCGCGCTCGCGTTCGCGGTGGCGGTCTACCCGTTCTTCTGGGCTCTCAGCACCCGGTCGGTCGTCCTGCTGTACCTGGCCTTCATCGTGGTCCTCGCCGTGATCGCGGTCGCGATGCAAGGTGCGCTGGCGGCCTTCCTGAGCGAGCTCTTCCCCCTGCGGACGAGGTCGACCGGGGTGTCGGTCGCCTATCAGGCGGGCGGGTTGATCGCGGGGCTGGCCCCGGTCGCCGCGGCGTCCCTGATCGCGGCCGGCAGCGGGCGGACGTACGTCGCGTTGCTCGGCGTGGTGTTCGCCGTCATCGCGGCGTACGCGGCATGGCGCACCCCCGAACCCCGGGGAGCCGACCTGGCCGCCCAGCAGAGCAAGACCTTCTCGCGCGCCGGCGAATACGCGGGCGCCCCGGCAACGGAGGAACGATGACCACTTTGGGCTTCGTCGGTCTGGGCAACATGGGTGCCGGCATGGCCGCGAACCTGGTCCGGCACGGTTTCGACGTCGTCGTCCACGACGTCCGGCGGGAGCCGGCGGAGCGGCTGCGGGCGCTGGGCGCCGGCGTCGCGGACGGCAGCTCCGAGCTCGCGCGCCGGGCGGAGATCGTGTTCGTCGCGGCGTTCAGCGCGGCGCACGTCCGGGGGATCTGCCTCGGTACCGAGGAGGACGGTGGGCTGGTCGCCCACCTCCCGGAAGGCGCGGTGATCGTCATCCACAGCACCGTGGCGACCGCGGACGTGGCCGCCATCGCGGAACGGGCCCGCGAGCGCGGGATCGACGTGCTGGACGCGGCCATGACCGGCGGCGGTCATCTGGCCGCGGAGGAGGGGCGGCTGACGTTCTTCGTCGGTGGTGAGGCCGATTCGGTGGCACGCGTGCGGCCCTACCTCGACGCGATGGCCTCGCAGGTCCGCCACGTCGGTGCGCTCGGCACCGGGGTCGTGGTCAAAGCCTTGTCCAACTTCCTTTCGATCGGGAACACGATCCTCGTCAACGAGGCGCTCGGCCTCGGGCGAGCGCACGGCATCGATGTCAAGACCTTGCTGGCGATGGTCGATGTCGGGCGGGTCGGCGCCAGCTGGGTTTCCGGGAACTGGGCCGACCTGCAGGCGCAGGAACGGAACTACACGACCGAGGGCGGGATGGCCGAGATGGCGCGCAAAGACCTTTCGCTCGCAGCCGACAGTGCCGCGTGGGCCGGAGTCAGCATGCCCACCCTGGAGTTCCTCGCCGGTGAGGTCGCCCCGAAACTCGGCAGGCTCATCGCCGGCTCCGAAACGCCGACCGGTGACCTGCCATGACGGATCCCGGCGCGGCGGCCGTGCGCGAGCTGTTCCGCGGACTGGCCGCGAGCAACGTGAGCGACGCGCTCGATCACCTCGGTGTCGACGGCCAGGTGCCGCGACTGCGGTCCCTCGCCCGGTGCTCACGACTGTTCGGCCCGGCGTTCACGGTGCGGTTCGTGCCCTGTGCACCGGGCGAGGGCGCGCTCGGCGATTACGTCGACGAGGTGCCCGCCGGCGCCGTCGTGGTGCTGGACAACGCGGGCCGGACATCGGAGACGGTCTGGGGCGAGGTCCTCACGCAGACCGCGCGAGCCCGTGGCCTCGCGGGCACCGTGGTCGACGGCTTCTGCCGGGACGCGGACTCCGCGACAGCGCTGGAGTACCCGATTTTCGCGCTGGGCAGCTGGATGCGGACCGGCAACAGCCGGGTCCGCGCCGCGGCGATCCAGACGCCGGTGACCCTGGCCGGTACGCCGGTCCGGCCCGGTGACTTCGTCCTCGGCGACGGCGACGGCGTCGTGGTGATCCCGGCCGAGCGAGCCGAGGAGATCGCCGGCGTGGCGCGCCGGATCCACGACATGGAGGCGAACATCAGCGAAGCGATCAAGGCGGGGGAGACGGTGGCTTCGGCGCGGGCCCGGTTCCGGCGTCCCGCACTGCACGGCACCGGCAATCCGTCCGGTGAGCGAACAGGAGGATCCCGGTGACGGCACCCATGATCGAACGGATCGCGGACCGGATCTGTGGGATACAGGAGGGCGAGCTCCCCGCGGACGTGCTGGAAAAGGCGAAGCTCTGCGTCCTGGACCAGCTCGGCATCCAGTTGTGGGCCGCGTCGTTGCCCAAACTCGCACCAGTGCTGGCGCTCGCGGAATCGATGGCCGATCCCGAAGGGAGCACCGTCGCTCTCCTCTCCCACCGGGTGCGACC
>DASZNR010000132.1:0-1851 GCA_035551175.1 Amycolatopsis sp.
CCAGTTCATGCTCCCGCCGGGAGCGGGCACGGGCGGCTGGAACGACACCCGCATCAACCTGCGCGACCTCCCGCCGGAGACGAACGCGGTCCGCGTCAACATCGTGGACAACGACCTGACGGAGGACGGCTGGATCGCGGCTTCGGCCCCGCGCGTCCCGACGTTCACGACGCTGACGGACCGGATCGGGTCCAAGCCGGTGTACGTGGACTGGCCTGCTTCTTTTGTGTACCCGTGTGTTCAGCCGGTGACGTCCCACGACGGGATTTCGCAGGTGCCGGAGTACCGGATCACCGCCGGTGGGCTCGCCGATGAGGCTCAGTGGGCCTCGTCGACGAACGGTGGGCCGATCGGGTGGCTGGAGGAGCTGGCCGAGGAGCCCGAGGTGCCGAGCTATCTGATCGGGCAGCCGAGCCAGTCTTGGGGACAGCTGCTGCAGATCGAGCCGTTCACCGAGGGCATCGCGCCGACTGTGGTGCACGGAGAGAAGACCGTGCCGGGTTGGTGGTCGCCCGGGCCCGGGCCGCGGCAGCCGAACGGCAAGGACCCGACGCGCTGACCCGGCTCGCCGGACGTCGTGAATGAGTCATTCGGGGCTTCGGAGGTCCTGAATGACTCATTCACGACCTCGGGCGGCCGCGGCAGACCCGGTTCAGGGTGTCGTCCACGCCGTCCTGCGGTGGAGCCGGAACCCGGCCCGCTCCAGGTTGGCCGCACTCGCCGACTCGGGGCGGGCCGTCGCCACGGCGAGGGTGCAGCCCTCCGCCGCGGCCACCTCGAGGCGCCGGCGCAGCAACCTCGGCTGCGCGCCCCGGCCGCGGTGGGCGCGCAGGGTCGCCGCGCCTCCGAGCACCGCGACGTCGTCGTGGATCGTCATGCCCGCGGCGGCGATCGGCGTGCCCCGCTCCTCTTCCAGAAAGCGGTGCATGGCCGGGAGCCGGTGCTCCGCGGCCAGGAACGCCGTGAGCACCCCGGGTGCCTCGAACCCGGCCAGCAGGACGCTCAGGAACACCTCGGCGTCGACCACCTCCGGGGGCGTCGGCACCGAACGGGGGTCCAGCCTTTTGACGGCCAGCAGGCGGTCGCGGGTCCGCACCAGCCCCGCCGCCGGCGGCTCGGCGAGCTCGGCCGACACCACCAGCGTCGGCTTGACGCCGGCCCAGACCGGTTCGCCGGCGAGGCAGATCGCCGTGGCGGCCGTCTCGCTCGTCACGCCGGACACCGTCGCCAGGAAGCCCAGCGCGGGATCCGTCGCCAGCACGGCCAGAACGCCGTCGCACTCCCACACGCGGAAGCGACCGGGCACACCTGACTCCTGGGCCGAGGCGCAGGCCAGCGCCGTCCGGCGGTGCAGCGCCCGTTCCGCTTTGGTCACCTCGGAGGCCACGGCTCCGCCTGCTCCCCACACGGAAGCCCACGGTATCGGTACCGCCGACCGGGCGGTCGTGAACACCCGTGCGCGGCAAGCCATTCTACTCTGAGTGGCCTAATCAATTCTCGCCGGGTTAACGCGTTTAATGCGTGAAAAATACACCGCCCGAAATATCCGTTACCCGCATCGACTCGATCACGAACCTTTTCAGGTCCCATTCGCGGAACTAGTTTTCTCCGCGCCCCTCCACCGTCGCAGGGGCACCTTTTCGCGAGGAGGACCAGCGATGCGCACACCCGCGTCCCGGTTGGCCGCACTGGCCGTCACGGCCGTGACGGCCGCCGGGCTCCTGATCGGAGCCGCCGCGGCCTCGGCGAGCGACCGGACCACTCTGCCGGGCAGTGTCCCGGCCTGGGCCACGTCGTCCACCCGTGCCGGAGCCGCCGATACGGCGGACAACGTCGCGTTCCGCGTCTACC
>DASZNR010000133.1:0-1940 GCA_035551175.1 Amycolatopsis sp.
ATGCCGCGAGGCGAGCCACTTCTCTGCCATCTCCCCTACGGCCACTTTGGACAGATTCGGGTCCACATAGGTCCCGCCCGCGAGCGATTCCGCGATCTTGTCGCGGCGATCCTCAGCCGCCGTCTTGTTCGGCGCGACCTCCGAGCGCAGCTTGTTCGCCCGGTCGTAGTACATGACCATCCATCGAGCGGGCGGCTTGCGTCCGGCCGATTTCGCCTTCCGGACACGCGCAGCGAAGTCAGGCTGCCCGGAGCGGTCGTAGATCCACGCGCGGGCCATCAGGCGGTCACCTGCCCATCGATCCAGGAGTCAACCTCGTCGGGCCGGAAGCGGACGTACTTGCCGATCCGGTAACCCCTCGGCCCTTTGCCGGTCTTGCGCCACTGGTACACGGTGTTCGACGGAACGCCGAGGTAGTCGGCGAGCTCGTCGACGCTAAGCAGTTTGTTGTCCATGGTTGTTTTCCTTGCTGTATTTGTGTTTGCGGTCGTCTCGGATGCGGCGGGCGATGGCGGCGGCGAGTTCGCGTTCGGCGTCGTCGCTGTAGCCCGCGCCGTCGAAGGTCCAGTTGTTGACCACGGCGACGGTGTCGGCGCGGTCGGCGAGGCCGAGGCGTTCGAGGGTTTCCTCGAGCCGGAAGCGGCGTCGGTCGCCGCGAATGTCCTTGAAGGTGGTGGAGTAGGCGCGGGACTTGGTGAGGAAGTGGCCGCGGAAGGCGAGCATGTGCGCCCAGCGGCGCAGGTTCAGGTCTTCGTAGAGTTCGAGGCCGCCGAGGTCCCAGGCGGTCTGGATGATGCGGCGGTGGTGGTCGGAGACCCGCAGGTGCGCGATGTCGCGCTCGGAGCGGATCGGCCGGTCCGCGGCTTCGCTCTTGCCGGTGCCTTTGGTGGCGTACTTGGCGATGTAGGCGGCGAGGCGGGCTTCGCTGATTCGGCCGGCATCGTCCTCCAGCTCGGCTGAGCCCATGGGTTCGATGCGGCGGACGTCGACCTGGTCGCCCCAGGTCAGCACAAGCGGCGTGCCGTCGGGGCGGTGGGTGGTGGCGTAGGCGGCACCTGCGGCGGCGTAGACGGCGTCTTCCAGGAGGTCCGGGTGCGCCCAAGCCGGGGCGGGGTCGGCCGCGCCGTCCGGGCCGTCGAGGCGGACCACGGCGTGGAAGTGCACGAGCCCGCGCCGCTGGTATTCCGCGACCTTCCCGTAGGACAGGCGGGCTTGTTCGGCGAACTCGCGGACCTTGAGCCCGGCGCGTTTGGCGATCTCGCGGCGCAGCCGGGTCGCGAACCGCTGCCACAGCACCCCGGCGTGCGCTTGCCAGAGCACGGAGCCGGTGTAGTCGTAGGCGTCGGGGTCGAGCGGGGTGCCGACGCGCGGGTCGGCGTCGAGGTGGTATTCCCCGCAGCCGCACGGGATGCGCTTGCCGCGTGCGCTGGTGCGGGCGTGGTGCACCGGGCCGAACGACGGTGCGGTGAGGGTGACGAACGCCCTCGGCCGGTCGGTGACGTGCTCCGGGACGCCTTTGTGGCCGCCGATCAGCCCGGCGCGGACGAGGTGGAACGCGTCGGCGGCGTAGCGGTCGGAGCAGGACGGGCAGACCGATTCGCGGCGGTTGCCGCACGGGACGAAGATGTCGCCGCCGTGGTGGTGCAGCACCTGTCCGCTGGCGGCGTCCTGGAGCTGGTGTGCGCCGCCGAGGCGGATCGGGCGGGCGCAGCCGTTGACGGCGTGCACTTTGGCGCGCCATTCGTCGTAGTCGCGCATCCGGACCCGGTAGGCGATGCGGTCGTCCAGCGTGTGCATGTCGGTGGCCCTTTCGTTCGCGGGCATGGAAAACGGCGCGGGAACCAGCCGGTGAGGGCCAGCTCCCGCGCCGTCGGTCGGTGCGGGGTGGTTCAGGCGGTGACGGGGTGTCCGTTGTGGCCGGTCAGGTCGGCGAGGATGCG
>DASZNR010000134.1:0-3654 GCA_035551175.1 Amycolatopsis sp.
CGCTGCCGGTTAGAACCGGCAGCGCCACTCACGATTTTTTGGCGGGCGCGATCCCCTCAGAAACTTCGGAAGCCTGCTGCTTCGGCTCCTGCGTCTTGTCTGCTGGTTTGGCGGGCTTAACCTGCTCCGGACGCCCCGGGGTCTCGAAATGCTCGCGGCACCAGCGGCTGTACCGGCGGGCGTTGGCAGTCATCGCAGCACCTCCTCCCCCTGTCCCCACCAGGATCCCTCGCGGCAGCGAGAAGCGCCATCGGTTTGGCGGTGCTCAGTCGACCGGGTGGACGGGGCTCACTCCGGGCGCGGTGCTGCTTCGATGGCCAGCACGGCGATGTCGTCGTGCCCGGAGTTGCCGAGCCACGCACGCACGGCTTCGCGCAGCCGCGCCACGACCTCCACGGCCGGCAGGCCCGCGCAATCCGCGAGCACGGCGTGGAAGCGTTCGTCGCCGAAGAGCTCGGCGGATTCCGTGCGGTTGCGGGCTTCCGTGACGCCGTCGGTGTAGAGCAGGCACACATCGCCGATGCCGAGTTGCACGGTGGCCTCCGCGAACCGAGCCTGCGGCGAGATCCCGACGAGCGTACCGAGCACGCTCACCTCCTCGACCCCGCCGTCGCGGCGCAGCACGAGCGGCGCCGGGTGTCCACCGGAGGCGAGCGTGACGTCGAGGCCCGACGCCGTCGGCGCCACCGAGCCGAGCACGAGCGTCGCGAAGCGGTTGCTGCCGCCCGCGATGAGGAGTTCGTTCAGCAGCCGCAGCAACGTCCGCCCGTCTCGCTCAACGAGGTGCAGCGCGGCCAGCGAATGCCGCACGCGGCCCGTGAGCGCGGCCGCTTCGGCGCCCTTGCCACAGATGTCGCCGACGACCACGAACGCGCTGCCGTCTTCGCGGGCGAGCACGTCGTAGAAATCTCCGCCGACGCCGAGCACGCCGCCCGCCGGTTCGTACCAGAGCTCGAAGTTCGCGCCCTCGACGTCGGCCGGGGCCTGCGGTTTCAGCGTGGTCTCGAGTCCGCGGGTGGCTTCTTCCTGGCGCGCGTACCGCTGCGCGTTGGCCAGCGCGGTACCCGCCGCCGCCGCGAACGCCTCGATCGCGCGCCCCTGTGCGGCGCCGAACGCCGGCTCCGAACGCCGCCCGATCAGCACGGCACCGGTGACGCTGCCGTCGGGCACCCCGAGCGACGTCACGCACACCTCGGCGTGGCCCTGGAACCGATCGGCGACCACCGCGGGCAGCGTCTGGATCTCGGCAGCCGGCACCACCCGCGCCCGCGGCGGGCCGCCGGCGCTGAACGTGTCGGCCACGGCCGGCGCATGCTGCACGGGCACCCGCCGGATGCGGCCGTGCCCGGGCGCGCCGTGATCCTCGTTGCTCCACCACTCCCACCGGCCGCGGGTCGTGGGCAGCAGCACGAACACGCAGTCGCCCAGCGCGGAAGCCGCGAGTTCGGCGATCACGCGCGCCGTGCCGTGGCGCCCCCGTGCCGCAGCGAGTTTGGGACCGGCCTGCGCGAGGAACTCTTCTGGACGGCGCGGACCGTCGTCGACCACGGTCCACGCGTGCCAGCCCTCGGGCAGCTCGCGCACGTGCGCGGTCCGGTGGACGTTGCCAACGTCGACCTTGCCGGTGGTCTCCGTCACGGCGACCAGCACGGGCGGCCCGTCGGCGGCCAACGTGCGCGCGGCCGCGTTGGCCCAGCGCACCGCGCCCGAGGGATCTGAAAGGAAGACGGGATCACGCATCTGTTCGAGAACCGAACGCCAGAAGTCACCGTGCTCGGGCAGCGTGGCGCCGGGTGGCAAGGCCGACGCCGGAGCGGGCCGTGACACCATGCACGAACCTCCTGCCTCCGGGTCGACCGAACTTGTCTTGCTTCAAGGTTGGCACAGCGTGAGCGGGCGGACTGGGTCGAAGTGTAGGGCGAACCATGGCACGCTGGGTCGACGACCATGGCTGGCACACGTGTGGTGGAGAGGTCGGCAGAAATGACATCCGGTTCCGAGCGGCGTTCCGAGCGCATCGCGATCACCGGTGGCCACGGCATCGCCGCCGGTGAGGCGGCCGCGCTCGAGCGGCTGCTCACCGCGGTCCGCGAGCTGGGCGACGGCAATTTCCGCCGTCGGTTCGTCGCGCACGGTGACAGCGTCGTCGCTCAGCTGGCGGGCGCGTTCAACGTCATAGCCGAGCGCAACCAGCGGCTCGTGACGGAACTCATGCGCGTGCGCGAGGCCGTCGGCCAGGAAGGCCGCCTGACCGAGCGCGTCCGCTCGGAGGTCGGCCCCGGCGGGTGGGCCACGGCGGTCGACACGATCAACGGCCTGATCGAAGACGTCAGCAAACCCGTGGTGGAACTCGACCGGGTGCTGGGTGCCGTCGCCGAGGGGGACCTCTCGCAGCCGATGGCGCTGCAGCTCGACGGCCGCCCGCTGAAGGGGCAGTACGCCGACCTCGCCAAAACCGTCAACGGCCTGCTCGCGCAGCTGTCGCGGTTCGCGGCCGAGGTGATCCGCCTGTCGCGTGAGATCGCCGGTGAGGGCCGGCTCGGCGGCCAGGCCGAGGTCCCTGGCGTGGCCGGGACGTGGCGCGACCTCACCGACTCCGTCAACTTCCTCGCCGACAACCTCACCGAGCAGGTCCGCAACATCGCGCAGGTCACCACGGCCGTCGCGCGCGGCGACCTGACGCAGAAGATCAACGTCGACGCCCGGGGTGAGATCCTCGAGCTGAAGAACACGATCAACACGATGGTCGACCAGCTCTCGGCGTTCGCCGACGAGGTCACCCGGGTTTCGCGCGAGGTCGGCAGCGAGGGCCGCCTCGGCGGCCAGGCGCGGGTGCCAGGCGTCGCCGGCACGTGGCGCGACCTCACCGACTCGGTCAACCTGATGGCCGACAACCTCACCGACCAGGTGCGCAACATCTCCCAGGTCGCCACGGCCGTCGCGGCCGGCGACCTGACGAAGAAGATCGACGTCGACGCCCGCGGCGAGATCCTGCAGCTCAAGACCACGCTCAACACTATGGTCGACCAGCTCTCGGCCTTCGCCGACGAGGTCACCCGCGTCGCCCGCGAAGTCGGCAGCGACGGCAGGCTCGGGGGCCAGGCGGAAGTTCCCGGCGCGGCCGGGACCTGGCGCAACCTCACCGACTCGGTGAACCAGATGGCCGACAACCTCACCGACCAGGTCCGCAACATCTCCCACGTGACCACGGCCGTCGCGAAGGGCGACCTGACGCAGAAGATCACCGTCGACGCGCGCGGCGAGATCCTCGAGCTGAAGACGACGATGAACACGATGGTCGACCAGCTCTCGGCCTTCGCCGACGAGGTCACCCGCGTCGCCCGCGAAGTCGGCACCGAGGGCATGCTGGGCGGCCAGGCGCAGGTGCCCGGCGTCGCCGGCATCTGGCGCGACCTCACGGGTTCCGTGAACTTCATGGCCAACAACCTCACCGCGCAGGTCCGCAACATCGCGCAGGTGGCCACGGCCGTCGCGCGCGGCGACCTGACCAAGAAGATCGCGGTGGACGCGCGGGGCGAGATCCTCGAGCTCAAGACCACGCTCAACACCATGGTCGACCAGCTCTCGGCCTTCGCCGACGAGGTCACCCGCGTCGCCCGCGAAGTCGGCAGCGACGGCAGGCTCGGGGGCCAG
>DASZNR010000135.1:0-11624 GCA_035551175.1 Amycolatopsis sp.
CCGTCCGACGCCCTCATCGTCCGCCGCCGGCGTACCGGCAAGAAGCGCTGAGCAGGGAGGTAGAAGCACATGCCACGCAGCCTTAAGAAGGGCCCGTTCGTGGACGACCACCTGCTCAAGAAGGTGGACGCGCTGAACGAAGCCAACAAGAAGACCGTGATCAAGACCTGGTCGCGCCGCTCCACGATCATCCCGGACTTCCTGGGCCACACGATCGCGGTGCACGACGGCCGCAAGCACGTCCCGGTGTTCGTCACCGAGGCCATGGTGGGTCACAAGCTGGGCGAGTTCGCCCCGACGCGCACCTTCAAGGGCCACATCAAGGACGACCGCAAGTCGCGCCGCCGCTGAGCGGGCACGAGATAGAGACAAGGGAAGTAGCGATGAACGCCCAGAAAAACGTGGTCGCCGAGGCAGAGGGGTCAACACTGCCTACGGCGTACGCGCGGGCTCGCTTCGTCCGGGACTCGCCGACCAAGGTGCGCCGGGTGATCGAGCTCATCAAGGGACGTAGCGCCGCCGACGCCTTGGCCGTGCTCCGGTTCGCCCCGCAGGCGGCCAGCGGGCCGGTCGCGAAGGTGCTCGCCAGCGCCGTGGCCAACGCCGAGAACAACCTTCAGCTGGACCCGGAGACGCTCTGGGTCAAGAACGCGTACGCCGACGAGGGCCCGACCCTCAAGCGCATCCGGCCGCGGGCCCAGGGCCGCGCGTACCGGATCCGCAAGCGGACCAGCCACATCACCGTCGAGGTGGAGTCGCGTCCCAAGGCCGACGTGAAGAAGGCGCAGAGCAAGAAGAAGGCAGGTGGCCGGTAGTGGGCCAGAAGATCAACCCGCACGGCTTCCGCCTGGGTATCACCACGGACTGGAAGTCGCGCTGGTACGCCGACAAGCAGTACGCGGAGTACGTGGCCGAGGACGTCAAGATCCGCAAGCTGCTCTCCACGGGCATGGAACGCGCCGGCATCTCCAAGGTCGAGATCGAACGGACCCGCGACCGGGTTCGGGTGGACATCCACACCGCCCGACCGGGCATCGTGATCGGCCGCCGCGGCGCGGAGGCCGACCGGATCCGTGGTGCGCTGGAGAAGCTGACCAAGAAGCAGGTCCAGCTGAACATCCTCGAGGTGAAGAACCCCGAGGCCGACGCGCAGCTGGTGGCCCAGGGTGTCGCGGAGCAGCTGAGCAACCGCGTGGCGTTCCGTCGTGCGATGCGCAAGGCGATCCAGACTTCCATGCGGTCGCCGCAGGTCAAGGGCATCCGCGTGCAGTGTGGCGGTCGGCTCGGCGGCGCCGAGATGTCCCGCTCCGAGCACTACCGCGACGGTCGCGTCCCTCTGCACACGCTGCGTGCCGACATCGACTACGGCTTCTTCGAGGCCAAGACGACGTTCGGCCGTATCGGCGTGAAGGTGTGGATCTACAAGGGTGAGCTGGTCGGTGGCCTCAAGGCCCGCGAGGCGCGTGACGCCGCCGCGGCCGCCGAGCGGGCCCCGCGCCGCGACCGCGGTGACCGTCCGTCCCGCCCGCGTCGTTCCGGCGCGTCGGGCACGACGGCGACCTCGACCGAAGCCGGTCGCGCTGCGGCTGCCGCGAAGAACGAAGACGCGGCGCCCGCGGCGACCGAGGCGGCCCCGGCCGCCGAGACCGCAGAAAAGACGGAGGGCTGAGACGTGCTCATCCCGCGCAGGGTCAAGCACCGGAAGCAGCACTCCCCGAAGCGCCACGGTGCCGCCAAGGGTGGCACGAAGGTCAGCTTCGGCGAGTTCGGCATCCAGGCACTTGAGCACAGCTACGTGACGAACCGGCAGATCGAGTCCGCTCGTATCGCCATGACCCGCCACATCAAGCGTGGTGGCAAGGTGTGGACGACCATCTACCCGGACCGTCCGCTGACGAAGAAGCCGGCGGAAACCCGGATGGGTTCCGGTAAGGGTTCGCCCGAGTGGTGGATCGCCAACGTCAAGCCGGGCCGCGTGATGTTCGAGATCAGCTTCCCGAACGAGGAGACCGCCCGCGAGGCGCTCCGTCGCGCGATTCACAAGCTGCCCATGAAGTGCCGCATCGTTTCCCGTGAAGGTGGTGAGTTCTGATGGCCAACGGAGCCGCCCAGGCATCCGAGCTTCGTGAGCTCACCGCGGAAGAGCTCGTGCTGCGTCTGAAGGAGTACAAGGAGGAGCTGTTCAACCTCCGCTTCCAGATGGCGACCGGGCAGCTGGACAACAACCGTCGGCTGCGCACCGTCCGCACGGACATCGCGCGGATCTACACGGTCATGCGCGAGCGCGAGCTCGGTCTGTCCGTGGCCCCCGACGCCGAAAGTGAAGGTGCCGCATGAGCGAGCCCACCACCGAGAAGGTCGTGCGCAACTACCGCAAGGTGCGCGAGGGCTACGTCGTCTCGGACAAGATGGACAAGACGATCGTGGTCGAGCTCGAGGACCGCAAGAAGCACCCGCGCTACTCGAAGGTTCTTCGCAGCACCACCAAGGTGAAGGCGCACGACGAGAACAACGAGGCGGGCGTGGGCGACCGGGTCACCCTCATGGAGACCCGGCCGCTGTCGGCGACGAAGCGCTGGCGTCTGGTGCAGGTCGTGGAGAAGGCCAAGTAAGCAGGGCTTCCTTCGGGAGTCCTTGGTTCCGCCAGGCTCGCAGGAGCGAGAACCGGCGCGACATACAGGAGTTGACGTGATCCAGCAGGAGTCGCGGCTTCGGGTCGCCGACAACACCGGTGCGAAGGAGATCCTTTGCATCCGGGTGCTCGGCGGCTCCGGGCGGCGCTACGCGGGTATCGGCGACATCATCGTCGCCACCGTGAAGGACGCCATCCCGGCTGCCGGGGTGAAGAAGGGCGACGTCGTCAAGGCCGTCATCGTCCGCACGGTGAAGGAACGCCGTCGTGCCGACGGTTCGTACATCCGCTTCGACGAGAACGCCGCCGTGCTCATCAAGAACGACAACGAGCCCCGTGGCACCCGCATCTTCGGCCCGGTGGGCCGCGAGCTGCGCGACCGAAAGTTCATGAAGATCATTTCGCTCGCGCCGGAGGTGTTGTAAAGCCATGAAGGTGAAGAAGGGCGACACGGTCGTCGTCATCGCCGGCAAGGACAAGGGTGCGAAGGGCAAGGTCATCCAGGCCTACCCGGAGCGGGACCGCGTGCTGGTCGAGGGCGTGAACCGGATCAAGAAGCACACCCGGATCACCCAGACGCAGCGCGGTGCGCAGTCCGGCGGCATCGTCACGCAGGAAGCGCCCATCCACGTGTCGAACGTGATGGTCGTGGACTCGGACGGCAAGCCGACCCGCGTGGGCTACCGCATCGACGAGGACGGCAAGAAGGTCCGAGTCTCGCGCCGCAACGGCAAGGACATCTGACATGACCACTGAGACCACGCTCGAACCCGCAAGCGGTTCTTCGGGCGAAAAGATCGTGCCGCGTCTGAAGACCCGGTACCGCGACGAGATCAAGGGCGAGCTCCAGAAGGAGTTCTCCATCGCCAACGTGCACCAGATTCCCGGCGTCGTGAAGGTCGTCGTGAACATGGGTGTCGGCGATGCCGCCCGCGACAGCAAGCTGATCGAGGGCGCGGTTCGCGACCTGTCCCTGATCACCGGTCAGAAGCCGGAGGTCCGCCGGGCCCGCAAGTCCATCGCGCAGTTCAAGCTGCGTGAGGGCCAGCCGATCGGCGCGCGCGTGACGCTGCGCGGCGACCGCATGTGGGAGTTCCTGGACCGGCTGCTCACCATCGCGCTGCCCCGCATCCGCGACTTCCGCGGCCTGTCGGCCAAGCAGTTCGACGGCAACGGCAACTACACGTTCGGTCTCAACGAGCAGTCGATGTTCCACGAGATCAACCCCGACGACATCGACCGTCCGCGCGGCATGGACGTCACGGTCGTCACGACCGCCACCACCGACGACGAGGGCCGGGCGCTGCTGCGCAAGCTCGGCTTCCCGTTCAAGGAGAACTGAGCCGATGGCCAAGAAAGCGCTGGTCCACAAGGCCGCCAAGAAGCCGAAGTTCGCCGTGCGGGGTTACACCCGCTGCAACCGTTGTGGTCGGCCGCACTCGGTGTACCGCAAGTTCGGGCTGTGCCGGATCTGCCTCCGGGAGATGGCGCACGCGGGCGAGTTGCCCGGTGTCCACAAGTCCAGCTGGTAAGGCTCGAAACTCTATTTCCCAGTTCGCCACAGGCCCCGCTGCGTTTGTCCGGGATTCCCGGACCCAGGCGGAACGCGGGGAACCAGGCGAGAAAGGTTGACAGGTCACCATGACGATGACCGACCCCATCGCAGACTTCTTGACCCGTCTGCGCAACGCGAACTCGGCGTACCACGACGAGGTCGTGCTTCCCCACTCGAAGATCAAGGCGAACATCGCCGAGATCCTCAAGCGCGAGGGTTACATCGCGGGCTACCGCGACGAGCCGGGCGAGAAGCACAAGAACCTGGTGGTGGAGCTGAAGTACGGCCCCAACCGTGAGCGCAGCATCGCCGGCCTCCGGCGCGTGTCGAAGCCGGGTCTGCGGGTGTACGCAAAATCGACCGAACTGCCGTCCGTGCTGGGTGGCCTCGGCGTCGCGATCATCTCGACGTCCGGTGGACTCCAGACCGACCGTCAGGCCAAGCGCAACAACGTGGGCGGGGAAGTCCTCGCCTACGTCTGGTAAGGAAGGGGGCACAGACATGTCACGCATCGGAAAGCTGCCGGTCGCCGTCCCCTCCGGGGTCGAGGTGACCATCAACGGTCAGCACATTCAGGTCAAGGGGCCGAAGGGCACCCTGGAGCACACCATCGCGGAGCCCATCACCGTCGAGCGCGGTGAAGACGGCGCGCTGCTGGTGAAGCGCCCCGACGACGAGCGCGAGAGCCGGGCCCTGCACGGTCTCAGCCGCACACTGGTGAACAACCTGGTGGTCGGCGTGACCGAGGGTTACGAGAAGAAGCTCGAGATCCACGGCGTTGGGTACCGCGTGCAGGCCAAGGGTTCGGACCTCGAGTTCGCCCTCGGCTACAGCCACCCGGTGAAGATCGAGGCGCCGGAGGGCATCACCTTCAAGGTGGAGTCGCCGACCCGGTTCTCGGTGTCGGGCATCGACAAGCAGAAGGTCGGCCAGACCGCTGCGGTCATCCGCAAGCTGCGCCGCCCCGACCCGTACAAGGGCAAGGGCCTGCGCTACGAGGGTGAGAAGATCCGCCGCAAGGTCGGAAAGACGGGTAAGTGATCATGAGCGACACGACTACGAAGCGCAAGCCGGTCGGCAAGGACATCTCGACCCGCCGCCGCGTCGCGAAGGCCCGTCGGCACTTCCGCCTCCGCAAGAAGGTCAGCGGCACGCCGGTGCGTCCCCGCCTGGTCGTCAAGCGGTCCTCGCGGCACATCGCCGTGCAGGTGATCGACGACCTCGCCGGCCACACCCTGGTGTCGGCGTCCACCCTCGAGGCGGACGTCCGGTCGACCGAGGGCGACAAGAAGGCCAAGGCCGCGAAGGTCGGCGAGCTCGTCGCCGCGCGCGCCAAGGCGGCCGGGATCTCGGCTGTGGTGTTCGACCGTGGCGGCAACGCCTACCACGGCCGCATCGCCGCTCTCGCCGACGCCGCCCGTGAGGCGGGGTTGGAGTTCTGATGCAGCACCTCGTGAATGGAAGGAAAGCCTGATGCCGGGACGTACGCGGCAATTCGGCGGCGGCCAGGGCGGACCGGGCGGTCAGGGCGGCAACGACCGCGGTGACCGTCGCGACCGCCGGGACCGGCGCGACAGCGGCCGTGGCGGGGCGGCCCAGGACAAGACCCCGCACCTCGAGAAGGTCGTGACGATCAACCGCGTCGCCAAGGTCGTCAAGGGTGGTCGTCGCTTCAGCTTCACCGCCCTCGTCGTCGTCGGCGACGGTGACGGCCAGGTCGGTGTCGGCTACGGCAAGGCCAAGGAAGTTCCCGCGGCCATCGCCAAGGGTGTCGAGGAAGCCAAGAAGAACTTCTTCCGGGTTCCTCGCGTCGCCGGCACCATCCCGCACCCGATCCAGGGTGAGGAAGCGGCCGGTGTGGTGCTGCTCCGTCCGGCGTCCGCCGGTACGGGCGTCATCGCCGGTGGCCCGGTGCGCGCGGTGCTGGAGTGCGCGGGTGTGCACGACGTGCTGTCGAAGTCGCTCGGCTCCGACAACGCGATCAACATCGTGCACGCGACCGTGGCGGCCCTCAAGGGCCTGCAGCGTCCCGAAGAGGTGGCGGCCCGCCGTGGCCTGCCGCTTGAGGACGTCGCTCCGGCCCGGATGCTGCGCCAGCGCGCGGGCCAGGGGGTCTGACATGGCTCAGCTCAAGGTGACCCAGGTCAAGAGCAAGATCGGCACGAAGCACGCTCACCGCGAGTCGCTGCGCACTCTAGGGCTGCGCAAGATTCGCCAGAGCGTCGTGCGTGAGGACACCCCCCAGGTGCGCGGTCTCATCCACACCGTCCGCCACCTGGTGGAGGTCGAGGAGGTCCAGGCATGACCGCCATCAAGATCCACCACCTGCGCCCGGCCCCTGGCGCCAAGCGCGACAAGATTCGCGTCGGTCGTGGTGAGGGTTCGAAGGGCAAGACGGCCGGCCGCGGCACGAAGGGCACCAAGGCCCGTAAGAACGTGCCCGCCGCGTTCGAAGGTGGGCAGATGCCCATCCACATGCGGCTGCCGAAGCTGCGTGGCTTCAAGAACCGGTTCCGCACCGAGTACCAGCCGGTGAACCTGGGCGACATCGCCCGCGTTTTCCCGGACGGCGGCACGCTCGGCGTCGAGGAGCTCGTCCAGGCGGGCCTCGTCCGCAAGGGCAGCCTCGTCAAGGTGCTGGGCAACGGTGAGCTGTCGGGCGTCAAGTTCGACATCACCGCGAACGGCTTCTCCGGCTCCGCCAAGGAAAAGCTGGAAGCGGCCGGCGGCACCGCCACCGTCAGCTGACGTACCTGAACACGTCACGGGCCCGCCCGGCATTTCGCCGAGCGGGCCCGAGTCGTTGTGTGGCAACGCTTTTCGCCAACAGCTCGCCGCCGCAATCCGAAAGGGACGGTCCGTTCCGCTGGGCGGCAACCGACCGACGATCGCGGCCGAACAGGTGAGCAGCAGCTCGACGATCGGCGCAACCTGCGGCGACGCCGGGGCCGGCTCGCCTGAACGGTGGCCCGAAACCGCACACGCCTGCGGGCGCGCCGCGTGAAGCTGTTAGAGTCGGCGGCACGCTTCGGGACCACTGTGCCCTGAGGTGTTCCTGGCTTGCCGCCAGTGAGCTCGAGTTCCCGCCGGCCACCGCGCCGGCCAAGCCGATCGTCGGTAGGACAGCCGACGACGCCGAGGAGGTCCCCCGCGTGCTCAGCGCCTTCCGCTCGGCTTTCGCGACGCCGGATCTGCGCAAAAAGATCCTGTTCACGTTGGCCATCGTCGCGGTCTACCGGATCGGGGCCGCGATCCCCGCTCCAGGGATCTCGTTCTCCGCAGTGCAGGCCTGCAGCTCCCAGGCCGATCAGCAGGGCGTCTACCAGCTGCTGAACCTGTTCAGCGGTGGTGCGTTGCTGCAGCTGTCCCTGTTCTCGACCGGCATCATGCCCTACATCACGGCGAGCATCATCATCCAGCTGCTCACCGTGGTGATCCCGCGGTTCGAGGAGCTCAAGAAGGAAGGCCAGTCCGGCCAGAACAAGCTCACCCAGTACACCCGGTACCTCACGATCGCGCTCGCGATCCTCCAGGCGACCGGTGTCGTGGCGCTCGCCGACCGCGGCACCCTGTTCCAGGGCTGCCAGCAGCAGGTCATCCCGGACAACAGTGTCTACGCCCTCGCGCTGATCGTCTGCACCATGACCGCCGGCACGGCCGTGATGATGTGGCTGGGTGAGCTGATCACCGAGCGCGGCGTCGGCAACGGCATGTCCGTGCTGATCTTCCTGAACATCGCTGCCCGCATCCCCAGCGAAGGCGCGAACATCCTGAGCAACGGCGGCGGCATCGCCCTCGTCATGATCATCATCTTCGGTTTGGTGATCATCGCCAGCGTCATCTTCGTGGAGCAGGGCCAGCGCCGGATCCCGGTGCAGTACGCCAAGCGCATGATCGGCCGCCGGATGTACGGCGGCACGTCGACGTACCTGCCGATCAAGGTGAACCAGGCCGGTGTCATCCCGGTCATCTTCGCGTCGTCGCTGCTGTACCTGCCGCAGCTGCTCAGCCAGCTCATCGGTGACCCGAACAGCAACTCCGGGTGGCAGTCGTTCATCCAGAACTACATCGTCAACCAGGGCAACTACGTACACATCCTGCTGTACTTCGCCCTCATCATCTTCTTCACGTACTTCTACATCACGATCACGTTCAACGTGGACGAGCGTGCCGACGAGATGAAGAAGTTCGGCGGGTTCATCCCCGGGATCCGGCCCGGGCGTCCCACCGCCGAATACCTCAGCTACGTCCTCGGCCGCATCACCCTGCCCGGGTCGCTGTACCTGGGCATCATAGCGATCCTCCCGAACTTCTTCCTGTCCCTCACCGGCAGCGGGAACAACCAGAACTTCCCGTTCGGTGGCACGGCTGTGCTGATCATGGTCGGTGTCGGCCTCGACACCGTGAAGCAGATCGAAAGCCAGCTGATGCAGCGCAACTACGAAGGGTTCTTGAAGTGACGCGTGTCGTTCTCGTCGGACCGCCCGGTGCGGGCAAAGGTACGCAGGCCGTGGCCCTGTCGGAGCAGCTGCGGGTTCCGCACATCTCCACGGGCGACCTGTTCCGCGCCCACGTCGGCCAGGAGACGCCGCTGGGCCAGGAGGCCAAGCGGTACCTCGACTCGGGTGAGCTCGTACCGGACTCGGTGACCAACGAAATGGTCCGTGAGCGGCTCGGCGAGTCCGACGCGAAGGCCGGTTTCCTGCTCGACGGGTTCCCCCGCAACACGAAGCAGGCGGAGGTCCTCGGCGAGATGCTGTCGGCGGCCGATACCAAGCTCGAAGCGGTCATCCAGCTGCAGGTGCCCGAAGACGTCGTCGTGGAGCGCCTGCTGGCCCGCGGCCGCGCGGACGACACCGAAGAGGTCATCCGCCGCCGCCAGCAGATCTACTGGTCGGAGACCGCCCCGCTGCTCGAGTACTACGCCGACATCCTCGTGGCCGTCGACGGCGTCGGTGACGTCGACGACGTGGCCGGTCGCGTGCTGGAAGCGCTGCGCGACCGCACGTGAATCTCGGAGGATTGCGTGTTCTGCAAGTGCTCCGACGCGGGCGCATGATCGAGGTCAAGACGCCGGGCGAGCTGCAGGCGATGCGGGCGGCGGGGCTCGTCGTCGCCAAGACGCTGGCCGCGGTCCGCGATCGTGCACAGGACGGCGTGAGCACCGCCGAGCTCGACGAGCTGGCCGAACAGATGATCCGCGACGCGGGAGCCGTGCCGTCGTTCAAGGGCTACCACGGTTTCCCCGCGTCGATCTGTGCCTCGGTCAACGAGCAGATCGTGCACGGCATCCCGTCGAAGCGGCAGGTGCTGGCCGACGGTGACCTGATTTCCGTCGACTGCGGCGCCATCCTCGACGGCTGGCACGGCGACTCCGCCGTGACGCTGGCGATCGGCCAGGTCAGCGACGCCGACCTGGCGTTGTCGGCGGCCACCGAGAAGGCCATGTGGGCCGGCATCGAAGCCGTTCGCGCCGGTGGCCGGCTCACCGACATCTCGTTCGCCGTGCAGACCGCGGCCGAGAAGGCGGGCCGCGACAACGGCGTCGAGTACGGGATGATCCTCGAGTACGGCGGCCATGGCATCGGTCGTCAGATGCACATGGATCCGTTCCTGCCGAACGTCGGCAAGCCCGGCAAGGGCCCGCGGCTCAAGGTCGGCATGGCGCTGGCCATCGAGCCCATGCTGACGGGCGGCGGCGGCGAGACCGTGGAGCTCGAGGACGGCTGGACCGTCGTGACGGCCGACGGCTCACGCGCCGCCCACTGGGAGCACACCGTGGCGATCACCGCGGACGGCCCGTGGGTGCTGACCGCGCCCGAAGCGGACTGAAAGTTCACTCGACCAGGCGAGGATCGCAGGTGGGGCCGGTTTCGGGCATACTGGAACCTGGGCGCTCACCGCGTCGACCAATAGCACAGTCACCCCCCGTTTGGGGGCCGCGACACGAGTTGCGTACACTGTCAAGTCGGCGTACTCATCGCGCCGGTTCCAGCGCGCTCGTGAACAGTCACGAACTTGGAGTCGGGGTGGAGTGTGCCGGAGCACCACTCCAGTCAGCAAGACTCGAGCTCAAACCGATCACGCTGTGTGCATGGAGCGTGCATTCAGGGATTGCGGAGGACATGGCTAAGAAAGACGGGGCCATCGAGGTCGAAGGCCGCGTGGTCGAGCCGCTCCCCAACGCGATGTTCCGCGTCGAGTTGGAGAACGGCCACAAGGTACTGGCCCACATCAGCGGCAAGATGCGGCAGCACTACATCCGTATCCTGCCCGAGGACAGGGTGGTCGTGGAGCTGTCGCCCTACGACTTGTCTCGTGGTCGCATCGTCTACCGCTACAAGTGATCACGTAGAGCTGAGAAGAAGCAGAAAGCAGGAGACGTGAAGGTCCAGCCGAGCGTCAAGAAGATCTGCGACAAGTGCAAGGTGATCCGCCGCCACGGCCGGATCATGGTGATCTGCGAGAACCTGCGCCACAAGCAGCGCCAGGGCTGAGCACCGCACTGCCGCCGAGCGGATTGACGGCTACACACCCTCCCCGCACCTGCCGGGTCGCGTGAGCGGACCGGTACACCCCCGGACTTCAGGCCGGGGCCGGGACACCCGAGGCGCAAGCCGCGGGCACGACAGGCGAGTCGGTTCCGGAACCGGACGGGGAGCAGACCTGGAGACGAAGAAACCGAAGGAGCACCAGTGGCACGACTCGCTGGCGTGGACCTCCCCCGCGAGAAGCGGTTGGAGATCGCGCTGACCTACATCTACGGCATCGGCCGTACGCGCTCGAAGCAGATGATTGCTGCTGCCGAGCTCAACGCGGACACCCGCGTGAAGGACCTCAGCGATGAGGACCTCATCAAGCTTCGTGACTACATCGACGAGAACTTCAAGGTCGAGGGTGACCTGCGTCGCGAGGTGAACGCCGACATCCGTCGCAAGATCGAGATCGGCACCTACCAGGGCCTGCGCTGGCGTCGTGGTCTGCCGGTCCGCGGTCAGCGGACGAAGACCAACGCCCGCACCCGCAAGGGTCCGAAGAAGACGGTCGCAGGCAAGAAGAAGGCTGGCAAGAAGTGAGCGTTCAGGGCAAGAAGGTCGTACGCATGGGCGGTTCCGTCCGGCGCGCCACGGCTTGTGTCTCGCCCAAGGCGCTCTACGCCCGCCCGATGGCGCTGCGCAACCTGTACACCGACGCCGGGTCCATCATCCGGCGCGGCCAGCAGGAAGCCGTCGCCGCTCACCAAGAAGACGCGCGCTAACAGGAGAACCCTCAGAACATGCCACCGAAGTCTCGTACTGCGGCCGGGGCCAAGAAGGTCCGCCGCAAGGAAAAGAAGAACGTCGCGCACGGTCACGCGCACATCAAGAGCACCTTCAACAACACCATCGTCTCGATCACGGACCCGACCGGTGCCGTGATCGCGTGGGCGTCGAGTGG
>DASZNR010000136.1:0-163010 GCA_035551175.1 Amycolatopsis sp.
CGACGCGCGGCTGCGCGTCGACCACGGGCCGGCCCGAGCGGCCACGGCCAAGGCCGGAGTGGGGTTCACCGGCCTGAGGGCGCTGCGCTACACCGCCGTCCGACGGGCGGTGCTGTTCGAGATCGACGAACCGGTGACAGCCCACAGTGCACTGTCCTACGTGGTCTTTCCGGCCTCGGACGCCCCCGTGCCGACATACACCAGCACGTACGTCGCGCTCGAGGTGGAATTCGACGACGGCACCGGCGCCGGATTCACGGCCGAAGCCCAGGGCGAGGCGAAGACGCTGCTGGTGGACCAGTGGAACCTCGTGCGCCGCCCACTCGGCGCGTACGCCGGGCGGCGAGTGAAGCGAATCGTGCTGCTCACGGCGGGCGACCCGGCGAGCACCGGCTGGCTCGACGACGTGCGCCTCGCCGAACACCACCCGCGCACCGGCGACGCCGTCGACCACGTGCGCACCACCCGCGGCACGCACTCCAGCCGGGAATTCTCGCGCGGCAACACGTTCCCCGCCACAGCCGTCCCCAACGGGTTCAACTTCTGGACCCCGGTCACGGACGCGAGCTCGCTCGACTGGCTCTACTCCTACCACCGGCACAACACCGCCGAGAACACACCGGCGCTGCAGGCGTTCGGGCTGAGCCACCAGCCCAGCCCCTGGATGGGCGACCGGCACACGTTCCACCTCATGCCCGGCACCGGTCCCGTCGAACCGGACCGGCGCCGCCGCGCACTTCCGTTCAGCCACGACGACGAAACCGACCGCCCCCACCACTACGGCGTGCGGTTCGCCGGCGGCATCACCGCCGACCTCGCGCCCACCGACCACGCGGCGATCTTCCGGTTCACCTTCCCCGACGACGAGGGCTGGGTCCTGTTCGACAACGCCCTCAACCGCGGCGGACTCCGCGTCAACCCCCGCACCGGCGTCGTCAGCGGGCACACGAGGGTACGCAGCCGGCTGTCCACGGGCGCGCGGCGCATGTTCATCCACGCCGTCGCCGACACCCCCACCACCGGCGGCGGCCACATCCGGCGCCCGCCCTGGCGCACCGTGACCGGGCACCTGCGCTTCGCCGCCCCGGAGGTCACCCTCCGGATCGCGACATCCCTCATCAGCCTCGGCCAGGCCCGCCGCAACCTCGAGGCCGAAATCCCCGCGGGCACCACGTTCGACCAGGTCCGCGACCGCGCCCGCACCACCTGGCAGAACCTGCTCGGCCGCATCGAACTCGAAGGCGCCGGCGAAGACGAGCTGACCACGTTCTACTCGAACCTCTACCGGCTCTACCTCTACCCGAACCGTGCCCACGAAACCACGCCCGGCGGGATCCGGCACGCCAGCCCCGTGGTCCGCGGCCGCGGCCTCAGCACCCGACGGCGCACCGGAGCGAAAATCATCGACGGCGAGTTGTATGTCAACAACGGATTCTGGGACACCTACCGCACGACCTGGCCCGCATACGCCCTGCTGACCCCACAGCGCTGCGGCCGCATGATCGACGGTTTCCTCCAGCAGTACCGCGAAGCCGGCTGGGTCGCCCGCTGGTCCTCCCCCGGCTACGCCGACCTCATGACGGGCACCAGCTCCGACGTCGCCTTCGCCGACGCCTACCTCAAAGGCGTCACCGGCTTCGACATCGAATCCGCCTACGACGCCGCCCTCAAGAACGCCACCGTCGCCCCGCCTCGCGCCGGCGTCGGCCGCAAAGGCCTCGACGTGTCACCGTTCCTCGGCTACACACCCACCGCCACCGCCGAAGGCCTGTCGTGGGCGCTGGAAGGCTGCCTCAACGACCACGCCCTCGCCAATTTCGCCGAAGCGCTCGCCCGCCGCAGCTCCGGGCCACGCGCACGCCGCCGCGCCGACAACGCCGCGTACCTGCGCCAGCGCGCCCAGCACTACCTCCACCACTTCGACCCGCGCACCGGCTTCTTCCAGGGTTGCCGCCCCGACGGCAGCCGCCACCTCCCGGCCGAGAACTTCGACCCCGCCGCCTGGGGCGGCGACTTCGTCGAAACCAACGCGTGGAACACCGCCTTCTCCGTCCCCCACGACGGCCCCGGTCTCGCCGCGCTCCACGGCGGCACCGAAGGACTCGAAGCCAAACTCGACGAGTTCTTCACGACCCCGGAAACCGGACGCAACCCCGGCGCGTACCGCCGGGTCCTCCACGAGATGACCGAAGCCCGCGACGTCCGCATGGGCCAATACGGCCACTCCAACCAGCCCTCCCACCACATCCCCTGGACCTACGCGTACGCCGGCGCACCCGCGAAACTCCAGCGCACCGTCCGCGAAGTCCTGCGCCGCCTCTACCTCGGCAGCGAACTCGGCCAGGGCTACCCCGGCGACGAGGACAACGGCGAAATGTCCGCCTGGTACCTCTTCGCCGCCCTCGGCCTCTACCCCCTCGCTGTGGGCACCCCCCGCTACGTGCTTTCCGCACCGCTGTTCCGCAGCGCCACCCTCCACCTCGAAAACGGCCACGACCTCGTCATCCGCGCCCCCGGCGCCGCGCTACCCGGCGAACCCGACACCCCCTACGTCCACGGCCTCACCGTCGACGGCGAACCCCACCACGCCCCCACCATTTCGCACGCCCGCCTCGCCGGCGGCTGCGTCCTCGACTTCGACGTCCGTGCCGAACCCGGCACCTGGGGCACCGAACCCGTCACCCCCCGACCACCCGCCCCGCTGCGCGACCTCACCGGCACCGCCCACAGCGCCGACGGACCCGCTTCGCTCCTGCTGGACGACACCAGCCGCACCCAAGCCACCTTCACCAGCCGCACCCCCGTCATCGAGTTCACCGTCCACGGCACCCCCCGCGAAGTCACCATGTACACGCTCACCTCCGGCACCCGCGCCGGCGACCCCACCGCGTGGACACTCGAAGGCTCCGACGACGGCCACCACTACCGAGAACTCGACCACCGCACCGACGAACTCTTCCGCTGGCGCCGCCAGACCCGCCCCTTCGTCCTCGACACCCCCGCCGCCTGCACGCACTACCGGCTACGAGTCACCGCGGCCACCCGCCGCCACATCACCCTCGCCCAGTGGGAGCTACTCGCCCGATGATCGCCGATCTCCGCGACGCCACCCTCGACCGGCTGGCGGCAGCCGATCCCGGCCTCGTCCGCCTGCGACTCGCCGGCTCCGCCGTCCTCGGCATCGCACTCGCCATCCTCGCGCTCCAACCCCTTCACTTCCCCCTCACCACCTCACTCGTCGCCGCGATCGCCGCGATGATGAGCGCCTTCACCGTCAACGACCCCACCAGCGGCGGCCAAGCCGTCACCCTGTGCCTCGCCGCCGTCGTCGGCTCCTGCTCCATCACGCTCGCCACCCTCGGCGCCGCCCACCCGCCGCTCGACAGCGTGATCTTCGTGCTGCTCATCTTCGTCGCCGTCTACCTGCAACGCTTTGGCCCCCGCGGCACCGCACTCGGCTCCATGACGTTCTTCCTGTTCTTCTTCCCCATGTTCCTTCAAGCCCACTTCACCCAGGCCCCACAGCTCATCGCCGCCATGACCACCGGCATCGCCGCCAACGCCCTCGTCCGCTTCGTCCTCTTGCGCCGCAACGCCGCCACCGAGTTCACCCGCATCCGCCGCGCCTTCCGCGCCCGCGTCGCCGGCGCCATCCGCGCCACCGAGGCCTACATCGCCTCAGCCGGCAGCGAACGCAGCAACCGACAGATCCGCACGGCACTCGCCCGCCTGCACGAATCCGTCCTCCTCATCGAAGACAACGCCCCCGACGTCGTCGACGACCGCAAAGCCGACCAGCTCCGCCGCCGCGCCATCGAAGTCGAACTCGCCGTCCAATGGCTCACGATCACCGTGCAACGCACCTGCTCGCACCCGATGCCCGAAGGCGTCACCGACGACCTCGTCGCCCGCCTCGCCAAATTCCGCTCCCTCATGGAACGCGACCCCCGCGAACTACCCCTCATCAGCGAAACCGGCGAATACAGCCGCATGCTCGTCGAAGGCAGCCGCATCGACGAAAAGGCCCACCCCGGCGACGGCGTCCGCCGCGCCATCGCCGAACTCGCCGTCGCCGACGACCGCGCCCAGCGCGCCGCCCAGCCCGAAAGCCGCGTCGACTACTCCCTCAGCAACACCGACAGTGCCGATGGTGCCGATGGTGCCGACCACAACGAAGAACCCGAACCCACCAAAGCCTTCGCCTACGACAACCAAACCCGCAGCGCCATCCAAGCCGTGATCGGCGGCGGGCTGGCCGTCGTCACCGGACAGCTCATCTCCCACCAGCGCTGGTACTGGGCCGTGCTCACCGTCTTCGTCGTCTTCGTCGGCACCTCCAGCGCAGGCGCCCGCTTCGTCAAAGGCGTCCGCCGCACCGGCGGCACCCTCATCGGCATCGTCGGTGGCGTCGCCCTCGCGTTCCTCGTCAACGGCAACACCGTCGCGATCCTCGCCCTGATCACCGTCTGCGTCTTCGGCATGGTCTACATGTCCCGCGTCTCGCAGTTCCTCATGGCCTTCTTCGTGACCAGCATGCTCGGCCTGCTCTACAGCCTCCTCGGCACCTTCAGCATCGAAGTCCTCTGGCTCCGCGTCGCCGAAACCGCCGTCGGCGCCGCGTCCGGCCTCCTCGCCGCCCTCGTCATCGTCCCCGTCCGCACCCGCGCCGTCATGCTCGACGACATCGCCACCGTGCTCGACGAACTCCACGAATTCGTCGAATCAGCCGAAGTCCTGCTCTCGGGGCGCGACAACGTCAACATCATCGAAATGTCGCGCGACCTCGACCGCGCCGTCGAACAAGTCCGCAAGACCATCGAACCCCTCACCCACCCCATCAACCTCCGCAGTGCCCGCCGCGACTACGGCTGGCACGTACTCACCACCCTGGAGAACATCGCCTTCCGCGCCCGGCACGTCGCCGCCCGCGCCCAGCCCGGGCTGCTCGACGGCCCCGTCGCCGACCGTCTCGCCCTCTTCGCCGGCCGCGTCCTGGACAACATCGACCTCGTGGGCGACACCGTGCGCCACCCCAACACGACCCCGGCCCGAAAGCTCGTCCGCGACGACGGCACCCCCGTCGCCGACCGCATCGACGACGCCGAAACCCGCGCCGTCATCACCAGCTTCAGCCGCCTCGACGAAGGCATCATCGCGCTCGGCCGCATCTTCGCCATCGACGCGACCCAGCCCGCGCCCGCCGGCACTACCCCGCCTTCGTGAGCAACTCCATGTTGTGCCCGTCGGCATCCGCGAAATAGAGCCCACGTCCGCCGAACAACCGGTTGATCCCCGGCGTGCGGTGAAACGGATCCGCGAAGACCGGCGTGCCCGACTCCGTGAGCCGCGCAAAGGCCGCGTCGAATTCGGCGTCACCGACCAGGAACGCATAGTGCTGGCCCGCGACCACGTCCGCCTCCGCGAAGTCCAGCGTCACCCCGTTGTCCAGCACCAGCGGCAGAAACGGCGGCGTCTCCGCCCCCACCGCAACTCCCAGCACCCCGGCGAGAAACTCTGCCGACGCCGCCCGATCGGTCGCCCAGACGATCGTGTGGTTCAGCTCCACAGCCATCACGCACCCCCACGCGCGAACGCCGGCGGCACCCCCAGCGGGCTCAGGTGCATCCCGGCCAGCAGCCACCGGCCGTCCTCCCGCACCACCACGTGCGTCGCCCGGAACTGCCCGTCCACCGGGTTGCCCTGGTGCGACGCCTTCTGCTCGTGCACCCCGATCGCGATCGCCGTATCCCCGTGCTCGCGCACCGCGACCTCACGCCAATCCAGCTCGTGGGTCACGAGCGCCCCCGAACGGTAGCGCTCCAGCCACTGTCCACGGTCCAGCACGAACCCGAGCGGCCCGACCAGGGTGAAGTCGTCGGTGACCAACCCCGCGAGCGTTTCGGTGTCCCCGGCCGCCTCCGCCGCGGCCCAGCGTTTTCCCAGTTCCCGGATGTCCTCGGCGGTGCCCATGATCCCTCCCGTTTCGGCGGAGCAGCTCAAGCAGCTGCCTGGAAAAAACGTTAGAGATCGAATCGTTAGATGTCAAACACTTAGTCTTCGATCGATCTGCGCTACGGTCACTGTGTGCCACGACCAGCAAGCGCCCCCATCGGCGTCGTCCTCGCCCGCACCGCCAAAGCCGCGGGCCAGGCCTTCGACCACGCCCTCGCCGCCGTCGGCGGCTCCCAGCCCACGTGGCAGATCCTCATCGCACTCAAAACCCACCACCACGCCAGCCAGCGCGAACTCGCCGACGCCGTCGGCATCCGCGGCGCCACCCTCACCCACCACCTCAACGGCATGGAAGCCGCCGGCCTGCTCACCCGCACCCGCGACCCCGAAAACCGGCGCGTCCACCACGTCGAACTCACCGACCACGGCGAAACCACCTTCCACCGCCTCGCCGAAGCCGCCATCGCCCACGACAAACGGATGCGCGCCGGCCTCACCGACCACGAAATCGCGACGCTGGCCACACTGCTTGGCAAACTCGCAGCCAACGTCGCCACACCCGACGGACAGTGACTGGACGCACCCGAACGAAACCGGCCCCGAGTACTAGAGTCGCGGTACTAGCCAAAGTCGTCTCAAGCTGGAGAACCCGCTATGACCCAAGCCCCTGTCAACGTCACCGTCACCGGTGCAGCCGGCCAGATCGGCTACGCGCTGCTGTTCCGCATCGCGTCCGGTCAGCTCCTCGGCCCGGACACCCCGGTGAAGCTGCGGCTCCTCGAGATCCCGCAGGCGGTCAAGGCGGCTGAGGGCACCGCGATGGAGCTCGACGACGGCGCCTTCCCGCTGCTGTCGGGCATCGACATCTTCGACGACGCGAAGCAGGCCTTCTCCGGCGCTAACATCGCCCTGCTCGTCGGCGCCCGGCCCCGTACCAAGGGCATGGAGCGCGGCGACCTGCTCGAGGCCAACGGCGGCATCTTCAAGCCACAGGGCGAAGCCATCAACGCCGGCGCGGCCGACGACATCCGCGTCCTCGTGGTCGGCAACCCCGCCAACACCAACGCCCTCATCGCCCAATCCCACGCCCCCGACGTACCCGCCGACCGCTTCACGGCGATGACCCGCCTCGACCACAACCGCGCCCTCGCGCAGCTGGCGAAGAAGCTCAACGTGCCGGTGACCGAGATCAAGCGCCTCGCCATCTGGGGCAACCACTCCGCCACCCAGTACCCGATGATCACCCACGGCACGGTCGGCGGGAAGAACCTCGCCGAGGCCGTCGGCGACCAGAAGTGGGTGGAGGAGACCTTCATCCCCACTGTCGCGAAGCGCGGCGCCGCCATCATCGAGGCCCGCGGGCTCTCCTCGGCCGCCTCCGCTGCCTCGGCCGCCATCGACCACGTCTACACCTGGGTCAACGGCACCGCCGAAGGCGACTGGACCTCGGCCGCCGTGGTTTCCGACGGCTCCTACGGCGTGCCCGAGGGCCTTATTTCGTCCTTCCCCGTCACCGCCAAGGACGGCAAGTACGAAATCGTGCAGGGCTTGGAGATCGACGAGTTCTCGCGCACCCGCATCGACGCGACCGTCGGCGAGCTCGCCGAAGAGCGTGAAGCCGTGAAGAAGCTCGGCCTCGTCTGAGTCCACTCGAGCACCGACCCGAAGGGCCGTCCCGGATTCGTCCGGGACGGCCCTCGTCTCATCCAACCTCCGTGCGCCGCTTCCCGACTCGCGCCCCACTGGATGTGACCACACCGTGTGCGTCTTTGGAGGCGGACGCGGGAACTTCGAGACCACGTCGCCGTCGCGCGCCGCCGGAGTGTCCTAAGTAGAGATCGGGTGTGGAGTGGGCGCAGACTCCACTCCACACCGGACAGACCCGGCCTGCGAGATCGACGGACCGTCGCCCGGCCTACCATCGGCCACAGTGCACGGTCGCCGATGCCAATGGTTTGGATTTTCGCCCCCCTGCTGTCTGTGTTGTCTTGTAGGTGTGGCAGCGGCGGGACGGGTGCGGATTTTGACATTCATCCCCGAGCTGTATAGGTCGTTATACACTTGAAGAGAAGAGGAAGGGCCGACCAGCGAATGTTCCAGTCAGCCCTTCCTGTTCCGAGAATCAGGCGTCCGTGAGACCTCGGCGTTCGAGCAGGGGCTGGATTTCCGGTTCGCGGCCGCGGAAGTTCGCGAAGGCCGCCATCGGATCGACGCTCCCCCCTCGGCCCAGCAGCGTGCTGCGGAAGTGGTCGCCGTTGTCGCGCTTGAGGCCGCCGTTTTCGCGGAACCACTGGACGGTGTCGGCGTCGAGGACTTCGCTCCAGATGTAGGAGTAGTAGCCCGCGCTGTAGCCGCCGCCGAACACGTGGTTGAAGTAGGTCGTTCGGTAGCGGGGCGGAATGCTGTCGAGCGCGACACCGGCCTTTTCGAGGGCTTCGCGCTCGAATTGCTGGACGTCGTCGACGCGGTCGTCCGCACCGAGCCGGTGCCAGGCGAGGTCCAGCAACGACGCGGCGAGGTACTCGGTGGTCCGGAAGCCTTCGCCGTACTGCTCGGCGGCTTCGAGCCGGGCCACCTGCTCGGCCGGGAGCGGCTCGCCGGTCTCGTGGTGCTTGGCGTAGTTCGCGAGCACCTCGGGCCAGAACATCCACATCTCGTTGACCTGCGACGGGTATTCCACGAAGTCGCGCGGCACGTTCGCACCGGCGAACGTCGGGTAGGTCACGCCCGAGAGCAGTGAGTGCAGGGCGTGGCCGAACTCGTGGAAGGCCGTGCGGACCTCGTCGAGCGTCAGCAGGGTCGGCTCCCCCGCCGGCGGCTTCGCGACGTTCAGCACGTTCACGACCACGACCTTGCGGTTCAGCAGCTGCGACTGGGACACGAAGTCGTTCATCCACGCGCCGCCGCGCTTCGAATCGCGGGTGTAGTAGTCCATGAGGAACAGACCACGGCCGGTGCCGTCGGCGTCGAAGACCTCGAAGACCCGCACGCCCGGATGGTAGGTCGGCAGGTCGTGGCGCTCGGTGAAGCTGAGTCCGTAGAGCTTGTTCGCGGCGTAGAACACGCCTTGGGTGAGCACGCGGTCGAGCTCGAAGTACGGGCGCAACGCCGCGGTGTCGACCTCGTAGCGGTCCCGCCGGACCTTCGCGGCGTAGAAGGCCCAGTCCCATGGTTGGAGGGTGGCACCCGGGATGTCGGCCTCCAGGTGCCGCTGCAGCTCCGCGGCTTCCGCACGCGCGTTCGCGACGGCGACCGGCGCGAGGCGTTCGAGAAGACCGGCCGCCGCGTCCGCGGTCTTGGCGGTCTCGTCGGAGATCACGTACGTCGCGTGGTCGGGGTAACCGAGCAGCGCGGCCCGCTCAGCCCGCAGCCGCGCGATCTCGGCGACCACGGCGTTGTTGTCGTGCTCGTTGCCGCGGTTGCCCCGCGACACCGACGCGGTGAAGATCCGCTCGCGCAGCGCCCGGTTCTCCAACGACTCGAGCACGGCCTGTGCAGTCGGCAGCGTGAGCGTGAACGCGTACTTGCCGTCTTCACCACGCGCGGCGGCGGATTCGGCGGCGGTGGCGATCGCGGCCTCACCGAGGCCGGCGAGCTCCGCGACGTCGTCGACCACCACGGCGAGTTCGTTGGTGTCGCGCAGCAGGTTCTGCTGGAACTTCGTCTGCAGGGTCGAGAGCTGCTCGTTGAGCTTGCGCAGCCGCTCCTGGTCCGCTTCGGGCAGGCCGGCGCCGGCGCGGCTGAAATCGGTGTGGCGGCGCTCCAGCAACCGCAGCGCCTCGGGGTCGAGACCAAGGCTTTCCCGGGCCTGATACAGCCCGTCGATCCGCGCGAACAGCCGCGGGTTGAGGTGGATCGCGTCGGAGTGGGCCGCGAGCTTCGGCGCGAGCTCGGCCTGAATCTCCTGGATCTCGTCGGACGAGTCGGAACCGGACACGTTGAAGAACGTCGCCGACACCCGATCCAGCAGCTCCCCCGCCCGTTCGAGCGCCACGATCGTGTTCTCGAACGTCGGTTCCGCCGGATTGCCGGCGATCTCGTCGATCTCCGCGGCATGGGCACGCAGACCCTCGTCGAACGCCGGCCGGAAATGCCCGACGGCGATCCGGTCGAACGGCGGCAAGGCGTAAGGCAGGTCACTGGGGCTGGCGAACGGGTTGTCCGGCGACATCATCGAGTTGGGCTCCTGAGGTTCGTACACGTGTTTTCGCCACGCGTTCTCTCCACAGTGTTCGTTCACACTGGTGCCGTTCACCCTACGGGTTCCCCACCCGCACGGCCCTGCCCTTTTCGCGTGGCCCGCCGCGAATCAGTGCCCGGTGCTGCCACCGACCACCGCGTCGCTCGCCGGCGCGGCCGCCTTCTTCGCGCGGCCCTTCTTCTTGGGCGGCGGCGGCACGATGCCCTTCAGATCACCGCCGTTCTCGTTCACCCGCAGCACGAACGGACGGGTCTCGGTGTAGCGGACGACCGACACCGACGCCGGATCGACCACGATCCGTTGGAACGCGTCGAGGTGCTGGCCCAGCGCATCGGCGAGCACGGCCTTGATCACGTCCCCATGGCTGCACGCGATCCACACCGCGTGATCGCCGTGCTCGGCCGTGATGCGCGCGTCGTGGGCCCGGATCGCCGCGACGGCCCGCGCCTGCATCGCCGCGAGCCCCTCACCCCCCGGGAACACCGCCGCCGACGGATGCGCCTGCACCACCCGCCACAACGGTTCCTTGACCAGCGTCTTCAACTCACGGCCGGTCCATTCGCCGTAGTCCACTTCGGACAGGCGCTGATCCACCGTCCTGCTCAAGCCGAGCTCGGCCTCCAGCGGCGCGACAGTCTGCTTGCACCGCAACATCGGCGACACCACCAGCCCGGCCACCGGAACCCCAGCCAGCCGCTCGACCAGCTTCGCGGCCTGGGCCCGGCCGGTGTCGTCGAGCCCGACCTTCGGGGTGCGCCCCGCCAGCACGCCCGAACCGTTGGCGGTGGACTTCCCGTGCCGCAGCAAGATGACGGTACTCACGGCGCAACTGTATCTGCCCTGGCTCCGCCAGGGCGTGCGAGATCGCCTCGAGGCCGGTGTTTGGCTCGAACGGTCGGATCGGCCGGGGGCCGATCGCACCGTTCGAGCCAAACACCGGCGCGATCTCGCGGGGTAGTGGCGGAGGTGGAGCGGTTTCGTGTGGGTGGTGAAAGCCGGGGCGATCTCGCGGGGTGGGGGTCAGGTGCCGACGGGGCCCGCGTTGGGGTCCAGAGCGCCGCCGAGGGCGAGGCCGAACAGAAGCAGGCCGAGGACGATGCGGTAGACCACGAAGGGCACGAAGCTGCGGCGCTTGATGTAGGCCATCAGCCACGCGATCACCAGGTAACCGACCCCGAACGCGACCAGCGTTGCCAGGATCGTCGGTCCCCATTGGGCGGATTCACCGTTCTTGCCGATGTCGGTCAGCTTGTACAGACCCGAACCGAACACGGCGGGCAGCGCGAGCAGAAACGAATACTCCGCGGCGTCGGCGCGGGTGTAGCCCATGAGAAGCCCCGCACTGGTGGTGCCGCCCGACCGCGACACACCCGGGATGAGCGCGAGGGCCTGTGCGAAGCCGTAACCGAGACCGTGGGGCACGGTCAGGTCGTCGAGCGTGCGGTTCTGCCTGCCGACGCGGTCGGCGATCAGCAGGATCACGCCGAACACGATGAGCGTGGTGGCGGTGATCCGCAGGTCACGGAACGTCTCGTCGATCGCATCCTGCAGCAACAGGCCCAGCACGACGATCGGGATCGAGCCGACGATGATCAGCCAGCCCAGCCGCGCGTCGGGGTGCCGGCGCAGGCCAGGGCGGTACAACGAGAAGAACCAGGCCCGCAGGATCCGGCCGATCTTCTTGCCGAAGTAGAGGATCACCGCCAGCTCGGTGCCGATCTGCGTCACGGCCGTGAACGCCGCGCCCGGGTCGTCCCAGCCGACGAGCGCGGCCACGATCCGCAGGTGGGCGCTGGAAGAAATGGGCAGGAACTCCGTGAGGCCCTGCACCAGCCCCAGCACCAATGCTTCGAACCACCCCATCAGGCCACTCCCCCCAGCTCGATCGTGTCCACAGCGGTTCCCGGCACCGCTCGGTGTCGCGGGGGCTTCCCGGGTGGGGTCACCGGCACCGTCGCCACCTTCGCGCGCTCGGTGGAGCCGACGCCCACCCCGGTGAGGATCGTCACCACCTCACGGCCGCGTTCGGCGGCCCCCGGGTCAGCGGTAGTGTCCCCGGTGCCCCGGTAACCGAGGTTCAGTCCGATTCGCACGGCCGGAAACGTACCGATCGTCCCCCGGGCTCCGAGCCCGGGGTACACCGGCCGGATGGCGGGTCCCGACACGGCGTGACCTTGGTCAAGTGGTCCGACCGTCGACCACTAGGCTCGGCGGTCGTGGAAAAGCGACAGCTCGGCCGGTCGGGACTGCGGGTCTCGCGCCTGGCGCTGGGCACGATGACCTGGTGCAGCGACACCGATGCCGAAGAGGCGGCCAGCCAGCTCGTCGCGTTCGTCGACGCCGGCGGCACCCTGGTGGACACCGCGGACATCTACGCCGAGGGCGAGGCCGAGCGGGTGCTCGGCAGCCTGCTGGGAGATCTCGTGCCGCGCGAGGACGTCGTGGTAGCGACAAAGGCCGTCGCGCGGCGCACCGATGGCCCGTTCGGTGGCGGGGCCTCACGAGGGGCGCTGCTGGCCGCGCTCGACGGTTCGTTGCGGCGGCTCGGTACGGACCACATCGACCTGTGGCAGCTGCACGCGTGGGACGAGTGCGTGCCGATCGAGGAGACCCTCTCGGCCCTCGACTACGCCGTGACGAGCGGCAAGGTCCGCTATGTGGGCGTTTCCAACTACGCGGGCTGGCAGCTGGCCACGACCGCCGCCCGTGCGAGCGCCGCCGCGCCGATCGTGTCCGGGCAGTTCGAATACTCGCTGCTGGAACGCGGTGTCGAGCGTGAAGCCGTGCCCGCCGCGGCGCACCACGGCGTCGGGCTGCTGCCCTGGGCGCCGCTCGGCCGCGGCGTGCTGACCGGCAAGTACCGCACCGGCACGCCTGCTGACTCGCGCGGCGCCTCGAACGAGTACGCCGGTTACGTCGAGCACCATCGCACCGAACGGGCCGCGCGGATCGTGCAGGCCGTGACGACCGCTGCCGACGGGCTGGGGACGTCGCCGCTCGTCGTGGCGCTCGCCTGGGTACGGGACCGGCCCGGCGTGGTCGCGCCGGTGGTCGGGGCCCGCGACACCGGGCAGCTGACCGGGTCGCTCGCGGCCGAGGAGCTCACGCTCCCGCCGGCGATCCGCAGCGCGCTCGACGACGTGAGCTGCGTCGAGGTGGGCTATCCCGAGCGGGGGCTGAAGTGAGGCGCAGGTGTCGGGTCGATGACGTGGACGTGACGCCACGGCAATCGTGGGGGATGCTGGTGAGGACACCTCGCCGAGGAACAACTGGAGGGTGCACGGTGCGTCGGCTCACCGCCGCTTCGCGGATCGCGATTCCGCTGGCCGGTGCCCTGGCGCTTTCGGCGTGCTCGTCTTCGGGCGGTAACGACACTGATTCGTTGCAGGTGGTGGCCAATCCTGTGGCCGCGAAGCCCGCGCCCTCCCCCGCCGTCACGGTCAAGCCCGCCGGCCAGGTCCTCGCGACCCCGGCGGTGTCGGCCATGGCGACCGACGAAAAAACCCGCACGCTCGCCGTCGCGGTCACCCAGCCGCCTTCGGTGCTCGTGTACGACCTCGACTCGCTCACCACGCCCAAGGTGACCGTGCCGCTGCCCGGCCCCGCCGAGTCGCTGACCGCAGCGAACGGACAGGCCATCGCGAGTGTGCCAGCCAAGGACGAACTTGTGAAGATCGCGTTGCCGACCGGGCGGACGTCCACGCAGGCCGTCGCGGGCCAGCCCGCGGCCGGGGTGGCCGACGGACCGGACACGCTCGTCGCCGTGCGCGACCGCAAGGCCGTCGAGGTAGTGGCGGGCGGCGTGGTGACCAAGACCATCACCGGCCAGCTCTACAGCGCCGACGATGTCGTGAACACCGGCCAGGGCGTGGTCGTGCTCGACCGGCTGCGCACCGCGGTGTTCAGCGTCGACGTCCACGCCGGGACCATGGGAGAAGGCCTGCGCGCGGGCGAGGGTGCCGCGAACGCCACGAGCGACAACTACGGCCGCGTGCTCGTCACCGACGCGCGCGCGGGTGCGCTGCTCGCGTTCTCGGTCGGTCCGCTCATCCTGCGGCAGCTCTACCCGGTGCCGGGCGGCATCTACGGCATCGCCTACGACCATCAGCGGAACCTCGCGTGGGTCACGCTGACCGGGCAGAACCAGGTGGTGGGCTTCGACGTCCGCGGCGGGGAGCCCGTCGAGAAGTACCGATTCCCGACCGTGCGCCAGCCGAACTCGGTGAGCGTCGACGACCGGACCGGCCGCGTGCTCGTCGGCTCCGCGTCCGGAGAAGGGACCCAGGTGATCCAGCCATGACGACGGTCGACGAGGCGGTGGTCGAAGGAGATTGGGAGTATCGCCGCTTGCGCCTGCCCCCCGGGGTGTCCCGGCGCGCGGCGGCGATCCAGCTCTCGATCCACGCGGAGTTCGCCGGGTGGGAGCTGCGCACGGTGCGGCTCTACGCCGACGGCACGCGCCGGATCTGGCTACGGCGCAAACGCACCGCCGCCGACCGGCTACCGGGCCTCGCGACCTGACCCGGCACCGGCCGCGCACGCGCTGAGCCGCTCCGTCCAGCTCCCGCCTTCGGCAGCCGCGGCGAGAACCGACATCGCCTTGTCCACCGCGTCCGTCGTACCGGCGCGGTGCGGTCCCACCGCGGCTGCCGAGCCGGGAGCACTTCAGCCGCTGACCGCCGGGCCGGCCGGTCAGGAGGAGCGCACGAAGCGGTCCAGCACCCGGGTGCCGAACTCGAGGGCCTCGACCGGCACCCGCTCGTCGACACCGTGGAACAGCGCGGAGAAGTCGAGGTCGGCCGGCAGCTTCAGGGGGGCGAAGCCGAAATTGCGGATCCCCAGCCGCTGGAAGGATTTCGCGTCCGTGCCACCCGAGAGCATGTACGGCAGGGTGCGGGCGCCGGGATCTTCGGCAAGCACGGCAGCGGTCATCGCGTCGACGAGCGCGCCGTCGAACGTGGTCTCCACCGGCGGGAGCTCCATCCACTCCTTTTCGATGTCGGGACCGAGCAGCTCGTCGAGCTCGCGGTCGAACGCCTCGAGCCGCCCGGGCAGGATGCGGCAGTCCACCGCGGCCTCGGCCACCGACGGAATCACGTTCGACTTATAGCCGGCGGTGAGCATGGTCGGGTTCGCGGTGTCGCGCAGCGTCGCGCCGATCATGCGGGAAATGTTGCCGAGCTTGGCGACCGAGCCCTCCAGATCGTCCTCGGGGAAGTCCCAGCCGGTGATCTCCGTGACGCCGGCGAGGAATTCACGCACCGAGTCGGTCAACACGAGCGGGAACTGGTGGCCGCCGAGCTTCGCGACGGCCTCGGCCAGCTTCGTCACGGCGTTGTCGCGGTGGATCATGGAGCCGTGTCCAGCCGTGCCGCGCACGCGCAACTTCATCCAGCGGATGCCCTTCTCCGCTGTCTCGATCACGTACGCGCGCACGTTGTCCTTCAGGGTGATCGAGAAGCCACCGACCTCGCTGATGGCCTCGGTCACGCCTTCGAACAGCTCAGGTCGGTGCTCGACGAGCCACCGCGCGCCGTACTTGCCACCGGCCTCCTCGTCGGCGACGAAGGCGAACACGATGTCGCGTGGCGGCACGACGCCGTGGATCTTGTAGTGGCGGGCCAGTGCCAGCGTCATGCCGACCATGCCCTTCATGTCCACCGCGCCGCGGCCCCACACGTAACCGTCCTGTACGGCCCCGGAGAACGGGTGCACGGACCATTCGGAGGGATCGGCGGGCACGACGTCGAGGTGCCCGTGGATCAGCAGCGCCCCGCGTGACGGGTCGGCGCCGGGCAGCCGGACGATCACGTTGTGCCGGTCCTCCCCACCGGACTCGACGTAGGTGATCTCGTAGCCCGCGTCGGTGAGCTGTTCGGCGACGTACTCGGCGGCGGCGCGTTCGCCGACCAGCGTGTCGGGGTCTCCGGTGTTCGTGGTGTCGATGCGGATCAGGTCACTGGTCAGCGTGATTGCCTCGGCGGCAGCGGCCTCGATCGGATTCGGTTCGGTCACCCGACCTTCCTATCATCAGCGCTTCCCGCCGGCCGCCCGCTGCGTCGGGTCAGTCGACGTCGAGGATCGAAACGACCTCGGAAACCGGCCGGAGGTGCCGGTTGAGGATCCGCAGCGCCTCCTCGGTGTCGGCCGCGTCCAGCGCGGCCACGAGCTCGCGGTGCTCGGCGTCGATGACCCTCAGCCGCTCGGGCCGGGCCTCCAGTGCGCGTACGGTCACGCGCTGCTGTCGGGAGCGCAGCGTGTCATACAGCTCGGTGAGCACGGTGTTGCCGGCAGCGCCGACGATCGCACGGTGGAACCGACGGTCGAGGCCGGACACGGCGAACCAGTCGCGAGCGGCCCCCGCGCGGCCCATCTCCTCGATCAGCGCGGCCATCTCCGACGGCGCGCCGGTGCGGGCCGCGCACACCTCGGCGATCGCGTGGCCTTCGATGAGCCGGCGGCTCTGGTAGACCTCTTCCAGCTCGCGCGCGGTAACCGTGCGGACCTGCGCACCCTTGCGCGGCAGGAGACTGATGAAGCGCTCGGCCTCGAGCCGGTGGAACGCCTCGCGCACCGGCGTGCGCGACACCCCGACCACTCCGGAGACCCACTGCTCGTCGAGGAATCGCCCACCTTCGAGCTCGCCGGAGATGATGCCGTCACGCAGCCACGCGTAGACGCGCTCCCTGGCCGGTCCGCCCTCGACCGGCACCTCGCCCGGCCCGGTGGTGGTCATGCGTCTCCCCTCGCCTCGCGTCCTCGTCGGCGCCAGGCGAGCCTACACGCCTGGACCACGGGAAACAGCTCGTGTATACACGAAGTACACTCCCGGTTCCCATCCCGAAAGGATCGTCATGGCGCTGGTCGCCGTCGCGCAGTTCGCGCCGACCGAAGACAAGACCGCCAACCTCGCCGAGCTGACCCGGCTCGTCGGCGAAGCCGCCGGCCGCGGCGCCGAGGTGGTCGTACTGCCCGAGTACTCGATGTTCACCGCGCCCGCGGTGGACGAGCGCTTCGTCGCCTCGGCCGAAGACCTCGACGGGCCGTTCGTCACCGGCCTGCGCGAGGTGGCGCGCGACCGCGGCGTCGTGGTGGTCGCCGGGGTCAACGAGGCCGTGGCGGGTGGCGGGAAGATCCGCAACACGCTCGTCGCGGCTGGCGCGGACGGCGAGATCACCGCGCTGTACCGCAAGATCCACCTCTACGACGCCTTCGGCGTGCGCGAGTCCGACTTCATCGTGCCCGGGGAGATCACCGAACCGCCCACGTTCAAAGCCGCCGGTTTGACCTTCGGGTTGCAGACCTGTTACGACCTGCGCTTCCCGGAGATCACGCGCCGCCTCGCCGACGCGGGCGCGCAGGCCGTGCTGCTGCCGGCCGAGTGGGTTCCGGGACCGCTCAAGGAGTATCACTGGACCACGCTCGTGAAGGCCCGCGCGATCGAGAACACCGTGTACGTGGCCGCGGCAGGGCAGATCGCGCCGATGGGCTCGGGATCGAGTCTGATCGCGGACCCGATGGGCGTGGTCGCCGCGTCGCTCGGCGAGCGCCCCGGTGTCGCGGTCGCCGACGTCTCGCCCGACCGCATCGATCAGGTCCGGACCACCAATCCGGCGCTGGTGCTGCGCCGGTTCGCCGTAGTGCCGCAGGAAACCGAGCACTGACCGGCTACGCGACCGGCGCGCGCACACCCCGGTCTCCGGCAGCGCCGCCGCGGCGGCGGTCAGCCGGAGGGCGCCGGCCGCCGCGCCCGACGGGGTCAACCCATTGCCCGACTGATCCGACAGTCAGTCAACGATCGCAACTTCCCGCGAGACAGGCATTTTCCGGCGCTTACGGCACGGAAAGCCGCGCGAGTATTGCGATAATCGCAACTCAGGGTTACGGTCTTGCGGCATGGACGGGACCGACGAGCTGCGGACACGAGTCCGGGAACTCATCCGGTCCCTGCCGGGAGCCCAGCGGGAGTTCGCCGCCGCGATCGGGCTCGACGAAACGAAACTGTCCAAGGCGCTGAACGGCACCCGCCGGTTTTCGCCACACGAACTGGTCCGGGTCGCCGAGTACTGCGGCGTCACGGTCAACTGGCTGCTCAACGGCAGCGACGACGCGAAGACCGTCACGGCGATCCCCGCGCCGGCCGCGCGTCCGGCGAGCGATCCCGAGCACCACACGCAGTCCGAGCCGCGCCGGCGGATCCTGGAAACGGCGTGGCAGCTCATCGCCGAACGCGGCTACCACCACGTGCGCATCGCGGACATCGCGAAGGCGTGCGGGACCAGCACCGCCACCATCCACTACCACTTCCCCGGCAAGACCGAAGTACTGCACGAAGCGTTGCGGCGCAACGTAAAGCTCGCGTTCGACCGACAGGTCGCCGAGCTGCACGCCGTCGCCGACGCCCACGACCGGCTGCTGAAGCTGGTCGAACTGCAACTCCCGGCCGACGGCGTGCTGCGCGCCGAATGGTCGGTCTGGCTGCAGGTGTGGAACGAGGTCGCACTCGCACCGGAACTGCGGTCGCTCTACACCGATTCCTACGACCGCTGGCACCGGACGATCCTCATGACCATCCGCACCGGCCAGGAACAGGGTGTGTTTCGCGTGGCCGATCCCCGCGCCGCCACCGAACAACTCACGGCGCTGATCGACGGGCTCGGCATCCAGGTGCTGACCCACAAGCCGGGCAGCACCGTGGCCACGATGCGCGCGCACCTGCACGACTTCATCGAAAGGTCGATCGTCAAGGGAGCCTGATGAACCACGAGGTCATCGTCACCTGCGCCCTCACCGGCGCAGGTGACACCGTCGGCCGCAGTCCGCACGTGCCGGTCACCCCGGCCCAGATCGCGGCCAGCGCCGTCGAAGCGGCCAATGCCGGCGCGGCCGTCGTCCACATCCACGTGCGTGACCCGGAAACCGGGGCGCCGTCCCGGGACGTCGCACTGTACCGCGAAGCGGTGCGGCTGGTGCGGGAGTCCGGAGTGGACGTGGTGGTCAACCTGACCGCCGGCATGGGCGGTGACCTCGTGCTCGACGAGGAAGACCCGCTCAAGCCGATCGACGGCACGGATCTGGTCAACGCGCTGGATCGCCTCCCGCACGTCGAGGAGCTGCTGCCCGACATCTGCACACTCGACTGCGGTTCGCTGAACTTCGGCGAGGGCAGCCAGCTGTACGTGTCCACTCCGGACATGCTGCGGACCGGCGCGAAGCGGATCCAGGAACTCGGAGTCAAGCCGGAGCTGGAGATCTTCGACACCGGGCACCTGTGGTTGGCGTCCACACTGGTCGAAGAAGGTCTGATCGATCCGCCACCGCTGTTCCAGCTGTGCATGGGCATCCCCTACGGCGCGCCCGCCGACCCCGGGCTGTTGCAGGCGATGGTGCACCTGCTGCCCGAGGGGGCACAGTGGGCGTCGTTCGCGATCGGACGCGACCAGATGCCGTGGGTCGCGCAGTCGGTTCTGCTGGGTGGGCACGTGCGCGTCGGGCTCGAAGACAACCTTTACCTCGCCCGCGGCGTCAAGGCGACCAACGGGCAGCTCGTGGAGCGCGCGGTGAAGATCGTCTCCGACCTCGGGGCCACCGTCGCATCGCCGGACCGGGCGCGCGAGATCCTTGGCCTGAAGGAGCGGACCCGTGCCTGAAGTGTCGCAAGTGGACACCGTCGCCTGCGTCGGCGCCGGGGTGATCGGCGGCGGCTGGGTCGCGCACTTCCTCGCCCGCGGATACCACGTGCGGGCGTGGGATCCGGCACCCGACGCCGCGGCGAAACTGGGCCGCCTCGTCGATGCGGCGTGGCCCGCCCTGACGACCCTCGGCCTTGCCGAGGGCGCGAGCCGCGACGCGCTGACCGTCACCGGCACACTCGCCGAAGCGGTCGACGGCGCCGGGTTCGTGCAGGAAAGCGCTCCCGAAGACCTGGCGCTCAAGCAGAAACTGCTGGCCGACATCGACGCCGTCACCCCTGCCGGCGTGGTGATCGCGTCCTCGACCTCCGGCTACGGCATGACCGAGATGCAAGTGGCCGCGCACACCCCGGAACGGCTCGTGGTCGGGCACCCGTTCAACCCGCCCTACCTGATCCCGCTGGTCGAGGTGGCCGGAGGTGAGCTCACGGCGCCCTGGGCGGTCGAATGGGCGGCCGAATTCTACCGGCACGTCGGCAAGACCGTGATCACGCTCGAGCACGAGGTGCCGGGGTTCGTCGCCAACCGCCTGCAGGAGGCGCTGTGGCGCGAGGCGTTGCACATGGTCGACCAAGGTGAGGCGACGGTCGAGCAGATCGACACCGCCATCACCGCCGGACCCGGGCTCCGGTGGCCTGTGCAGGGTCCGATGCTCACCTTCCACCTCGCGGGCGGCGAGGGCGGGATGGCGCACATGCTCGACCACTTCGGACCGTCGCTCAAGGCGCCGTGGACCCGGCTCGAGGCGCCGGAACTCACGCAGGAACTGCGGGACGCCGTCGTCGCCGGGTGCGACGACGAAGCAGGCTCACGCACGATCGCGGACCTGGTGGCCGAACGCGACCGGGCGATCATCGCGATCCAGCGGGCCGTCGCCGAGGCCCGTCGTGGGTGAACCGCTGACCTACCGCGACCGGGTCCGTCCCGAGTGGATCGACTACAACGGCCATCTGTCCGAGCCGTACTACGTGCTGGTCTTCGGCAACGCGACCACCGCGATCATGGCCGCTGCGGGCCTCGATGCCCGCTACCGCGCGGAAACCGGGGCGTCACTGTACACAGTGGAGGCCCACGTGCGGTACCTGCGGGAGGTCGCACCGGAGGCGGAGCTCACGGTGCGGACCTCCGTGCTCGCGGTCGAGTCGAAGAAGGTGCGGCTGTGGCACGAGCTGTCCGTCGGCGGCGAGGTCGCCGCGACCGACGAACTGCTGTGCCTCCACGTCTCCGGTGGCCGGGCGGCACCGATGCCCGAGGCCGTCGCCGACAATTTCCGTACCTATCTGGCGCCGCTGCCCGACCACGCCGGTAGGGCCATCACCTGAGCTCCCCCGTCCCCCACTCGGAAGTAGTCATCGTGCACCGAGGTAACCCGAATCCCCTGTCCCGCCGCCGGTTCCTCTCCGCGGCACTCGGCGGAGCCGCCCTGCTCGGCACCGCTCCGCTGCTCGCCGGATGCGGTGGGGCCGGCGTCGCGGCCGCCGCGCCCACCGGACCGCCCAGACGGGGCGGCACGCTGCGCGTCGGCGTGACCGGCGGCGGCGCCTCGGACACCCTCGACCCGCACATTCCCGCGACGAACCCGGACATCGCGCGGGTGATCAACCTGTATGAGCCCCTGCTCACCCGCGACCACGAGTACAAGCTGCAGATGGTCGTCGCGAAGTCACTGACCTCGTCGCCCGACGCGCGGACGTGGACCGCGGTGCTGCGCGAAGGCGTGCGATTCCACGACGGGCGTGCGGTCTCGCCGGCCGACGTCGTGGCGACGTTCCACCGGATCCTCGACCCGAAAGACCCCAAGAGCGGCGCGGCCGGGCTGAGCATGCTCGGCCAGGTCGTGCCGACGGGCGCCGACACCGTCGAGTTCCGGCTCACCGAGCCCAACGCCGGCTTCGACGACCTGCTCGGCCAGTACGACCTCGGGATCGTGCCCGCCGACTTCGACGTGAAGCATCCCATCGGCACCGGGCCGTTCCGGGCGAAGGAGTTCACCGCCGGTCTGCAGAGCACGTTCGTGCGCAACGAGCACTACTGGCGCCCCGGCCAGCCCTACCTCGACGAGCTCGTGCTCATCAACTTCGCCGAGGACGACGCCCGCATCAACGCGCTGCTCTCGTCGCAGGTCGACGCCATCGACCAAGTGCCGGTCGCGCTCATCGACGTGCTGCGCAGCGACCCGCGCATCCGCGTGCTGCGTTCGCAGACCGGCACCTGGCTGCCGTTCACGATGCGCGTGGACCGACCACCCTTCGACGACGTGCGCGTGCGCCAGGCCCTGCGGCTCGTGGTGGACCGCGAGCAGATGATCAATCAGGTCCTCAGTGGACAGGGCCGCATCGGCAACGACCTCTACGCACCCTTCGACCCGGCGTACGCCAAGGAGCTGCCCCAGCGCAAGCAGGACATCGCGGCGGCGAAACGGCTGCTCACCGAAGCCGGCCACCCGAACCTCGACATCGAGCTCGTGACCGCGCCCATCCAGGCCGGCGCGGTCGAGGCCGCCCAGGTGTTCCAGCAGCAGGCCAAGGCGGCCGGTGTGAACGTCCGGATCCGCAAGGTCGACACCACCACCTTCTACGGCGAGAACTACCTCTCCTGGGACTTCGCACAGGATTTCTGGTACACGCGCAACTACCTGCCCCAGGTCGCGTCCGGTTCGCTGCCGAAGTCGCCCTACAACGAAACCCACTGGCAGGACCCACAGTTCACCGACCTCGTCACCCGCGCGAGCGCCACCGTCGACCCGGTGGCCCGCACCGATCTGCTCAAACAGGCGCAGCGCATCGAATACGAGCGCGGCGGCCTCATCGTGTGGGGCTTCGTCGACCAGGTCGACGCCTATCAGGTCTACGTCGCCGGGCTGGTGCCGGATCGCACGGGAATCTCGCTGTCGGGCTACCAGTTCCGCGAAACCTGGCTCGGCACGGCGCAAGGAGGTGCCGCATGACCCGCATGATCGTGAAGCGGCTGCTCGTGAGCCTCGTCGTGCTGTGGCTCGTGACCCTGCTCGTGTTCGTCGCGACGCTGCTGCTGCCGGGTGATCCGGCGCGCGCGATCCTCGGCCAGCAAGCGACACCGGAGCGGATCGCCGCGCTGCAGCACCAGCTGCACCTCGACGAGCCGGTCTGGCAGCGCTACCTCACCTGGCTGGGCGGGCTGTTCACCGGCGACCTCGGCACGTCGACCTCCACACAGGGCCCGGTCACGACACTGCTGGGCGACCGGATCGTCGCCTCCCTCGTACTGCTCGTGCTCGCCGCGGTCATCGCGACACCCCTCGGGCTCGCGCTCGGCACGTGGAGCTCGATGCGGCGCGGACGCGCGACCGACCAGACGGTGTCGGGCATCAGCCTCGTCATCGCCGCGTTGCCGGAATTCGTCATCGGCGTCGCACTGATCGTGCTGTTCGCGACCACGGCGTTCAAGGTCCTGCCCTCGGTCACACTGACCGCTCCCGGCGAACCGGTGTGGCGGCAGCCGAGCCAGCTCGTGCTTCCGGTCGCGACCCTCGTCCTCGTCGTCACGCCCTACATCACGCGGATGATGAGGGCGACCATGAACGAAGTCCTCGACTCCGGCTACGTCGAAATGGCGCGGCTCAAAGGCATGCCCGAGCGCACGGTGCTCGTCCGCCACGCGCTGCCGCACGCGGTCGGTCCCGTCGCACAGGTCGTCGCACTGCAGCTGGCGTGGCTCGCCGGCGGCGTCGTGGTCGTCGAGTTCCTCTTCCGCTACCCCGGCATCGGGCAGGCGCTGATCGACGCGGTGAGCAAACGCGACGTCGCCGTCGTCCAGGCCGTCACGCTCATCATCGCCGCGGTCTACATCGTGGTGAACCTGCTGGCCGACGTGATCGGCATCCTCGCGAACCCCAAGCTGCGGACGGAGGCGACCCGGTGACCGCCGTCGACGACCCGATCACCCCGGCCACCACGACCGGCGCCGCGCCGGTCCGGACCCGCGGACTCCTGCGCACGGCGTGGGCGTTCCCCCAGGCCAAGGTCGGCACGGTCCTGGCCGGCATCGTGGTGCTGGTGGCGCTGCTCGGCCCCTGGCTCGGGCCGGTGCTCACCGGCTACAGCACCACCGACTTCGCCGGCAAGCCGTTCAAACCCGACGGACTCGCGGGCACCGACGGACTCGGCCGTGACGTGCTCACCCGCTTCCTCGCCGGAGGAACCACGCTCCTGCTGTACGCGGTGCTCGCGACCGCGCTCGGGATCGTGCTCGGCGCGCTGATCGGCATGATCGCCGGCTACGGCGGCGGCTGGCTCGACAGCCTCCTCATGCGCGGCAACGACGTGTTGCTGTCCTTTCCCCAGCTGGTGATCGCCCTGCTCGCGATCGCCGTGATCGGCCCGAAAGGCTGGCTGCTCGTGCTGGTGATCGGGCTGACGCACGCACCGCGCACCGCCCGCGTCGCGCGCCAGGCGACCGTCGCCGTGCGCGGGGAGGACTACATCAAAGCCGCCGAAATGTACGCGGTACCGCGGAGCCGGATCCTGCTGCGCGAGATCCTGCCGAACATCACCGGACCGCTCATGGTGGAGCTCGGGCTGCGGCTCACCTACTCCATCGGCTACATCGCGTCACTGTCGTTCCTCGGCCTCGGCATCCAACCCCCCGCAGCCGACTGGGGGCTGATGATCAACGAGAACCGCATCGCCCTCGTCGTGCAGCCGTGGGGCGTGCTGCTCCCGGTGGTGGCGATCGCGCTGCTCGCCGTCGGCACGAACCTCGTGGCCGACTCGCTCGCCTCGGCCGCCGCCGGGCGGACCCGCGAGACCTCGGAGGTACCGGCGTGACCACAGTGGACAGTGCACCGCTCGCCCTCGACGTCTCGGACCTGCGGGTGCGCACGGCCGCGGGCCATCCCGTGCTGCGTGGGGTCTCCTACCGCATCGCGCCCGGCGAGGTGCTCGCGCTCGTCGGCGAATCCGGCTCTGGCAAGACCACCGCCGGACTCGCCGCACTCGGCCATTTCCGGCGGGGTCTCGCCGAAGCCGGCGGTCGCGTGACCCTGCGTCCGCGCGAAGCCGACCCCGTCGACGTGCTCACGCTCGACCCGGCCGAGCGCCGGAAACTGCGCGGCACCACCGTGTCGTACGTACCGCAGGACCCGGCGCTCTCGCTCAACCCCGCGCTGCGCATCGGCCGGCAGATCACCGAGGTACTCGAGACCCACTGCTACCCCGGCTCGGTCGAGGAACGCGTCACCGAGGTGCTCAAGGAAGTCGGCCTGCCCGACGACCCGGCCTATCAGCGCCGCTACCCGCACCAGCTCTCCGGCGGGCAGCAACAGCGCGTCGGCATCGCGATGGCCTTCGCGTGCCGCCCGAGCGTCGTGGTGCTCGACGAACCGACGACCGGCCTCGACGTGATGACCCAGGCCCTCGTCCTGGACACCGTGCGGCGGCTCACCACCGACCACGGCGTCGCGGCCCTCTACATCACCCACGACCTCGCCGTCGTCGCGCAGCTGGCGGACCGCGTCGCCGTGATGTACCAGGGCACGGTCGTCGAAACCGGCTCCGCCGATGCCGTCCTCAACCGTCCCGAGCACGCGTACACACGGGAACTCATCGCAGCCGTGCCCGATCCGGACGCCGACCCCGGCACCGCTCCCCCGGCGTCCGACGCCGTGCTGGCCGCCAGGGCGATCCACCTCGCGTACGGCAGGCAAGCCGTGCTGCGAGGGGTCGACGTGCACGTGCGCCGCGGTGAGTGCCTGATGCTGCTCGGCGAGTCCGGGTCGGGGAAAACCACGCTGTCGCAGTGCATCGCCGGTCTCACCTCCGGCTTCACCGGCACCGTCGCGCTCGACGGCAACCCGCTCGCCGCCGCCACTCGCGCCCGCAGCATCGACGAACGACGCCGTATCCAGTATGTGTTCCAGAGCCCGTTCTCCTCGCTCAACCCACGCCGCACGATCGCGCAGTCGATCGAAGTCCCGCTGCGGCAGCTCACCGACCTGCCCAAAGCCCACCGCCGTGACCGCGTGGCCGAAGTGCTCGACCGCGTCCGCCTCGACCGGTCACTCGCGAATCGGTTGCCCGATCAGCTGAGCGGCGGCGAACGCCAGCGCGCGGCGATCGCCCGCGCCCTCGTGACGACGCCCGACGTGCTGGTCTGCGACGAGGTGACCTCCGCACTCGACGTGTCGGTGCAGGCCACCATCGTCGAACTGCTCGGCGAGCTGCGCCGCGAGCTCGGCATGGCCGTGCTGTTCGTGACCCACAACATCGCGCTGGCCCCCGAAGTGGCCGACCGGATCGCCGTTCTGCGCGGCGGGGAGATCGTGGAGGAGGGTACGGTCGAATCCGTGCTGACTGCACCCGCCCACCCCTACACCGGCGAACTGCTGGCCACCACCCCACGCTTATGACGGGCCACGGTGCGGTCCGGCCCGGGTTCGAGCCGGTGCGCGAGGCGTTCGCCGAGGTGGCGAGCACGACCTCCGGGGGCATCGCGTTCAGCGTAGTCCGCCGCGGCGAGGTCGTGCTCGAGCTGTGCGCCGGTGAGGCGGCGCCCGGTGTCGAGTGGACACCGGACACGCGGGTGGTGTTGTTCAGCGGCACCAAGGGAATCGTCGCCACGCTCATGGCGATACTCACCTCGCGCGGGCTCATCGGGCCGGGCGAGCGTGTCGCCCGCTACTGGCCGGAGTTCGCGGCCGCGGGCAAGGCCGAGGTCACGGTGGCACAGGTCTTGGCGCACACCGTCGGGCTTCCGTACGTCGAGGCCGACCTGCCGATGACCGACAACGCCGCCAACGCGGCCGCGCTCGCCCGGCAGCGTCCCCTGTGGACACCCGGCAGCCGCGTGGCCTACCACGCGCTGACGTACGGCTACCTCGCCACCGAGCTCCTCCGGCGCGTCACCGGGCAAGGAACCGGCGAGCTGGTGCGCGAGTTGCTCGCCACGCCGCACGCGCTGGATCTGCGGCTGGGCACCCCGGCGTCCGTGCCGGTCGCGACGCTGCGGCGCGCCCCCGGTTACCGCATCAGCACGTTCCTCGAGGACGAGGAGCGCCGCCGCGTGGTCGAGCGGATGTATCGCGGACTGCTCGACTCCACCGCCACCATGAACTCCCCCGAATACCGGGGCGCCGAGCTCGCCGCCGGCGGTGCCGCCGGGACGGCCACGAGCATGGCCCGCCTCTACGACCTGCTGATGTCCGGCTCGCTCGTGCCCGCCGCAGTGCTGGGCCAGGCCACGCGGACCTGGTCCGAGGGCGTCGACGCGATCAACGACCGGCCCCTGCACTTCGGCCTCGGCTACGAGCTCGCCGATCCCATCGGCACCTACGGTCCGCCGGGTGCCGATCCGGCGGCCTTCGGGCACTCGGGCGCGGGTGGCGGCCGGCACGGCGCCTGGCCGAGCCGTGACGTGGCGTTTTCCTTCGCCACCAACGAACTACAGGCCGAGGACGTCGACACCCGCGCCGCCACGCTGCTGGCTGCCCTGCACGTCTGTGCCTGATTTTGTCGTGGCGTGCCGAGCTGCGCTCACCTGCCCCACTGTATAGGCCATTATACACTTTTGCCGGGCGGGTGGGTTAGGTTCGGGGGATGCGGATCGTGTCGTTGTTGCCTGCCGCGACCGATCTGGTCGCCGAGCTGGGCCGGCTCGGTGATCTGGTCGGGCGGACGCACGAATGTGATTGGCCGCCGGGCGTCGAGGCCGTGCCGGTGGTGACGGCCGCGGAGGTGGACGACGCGCGGCTGTCGAGCCGGGAGATCTCCGATGCCGTGGGTGGGGCCGCGCATCACGGGTCGTCGTTGTACTCGGTGGACACCGCGCGGCTGGCCGAGCTGGCGCCGGATGTCGTGCTGACGCAGGACTTGTGCGAGGTCTGCGCCGTGTCCTACACCCGGGTGGCCGAAGCCGTGCGGATGCTCGACGCGGGACCGAAAGTGCTGAGCCTCGAGCCCCGGACGCTACCCGAAGTCCTTGGCTGCCTCACGACTGTGGGTGCGGCGTTCGGCGTGCCCGAACGTGCCGCGCGCCGCGTCCGCGAGCTCACCTCGAGGCTCGACGCCGTGCGGGCGAGGGTCGAGGGCCGGGCCCGGCCGCGGGTCGTCGCGTTGGAGTGGCTCGATCCCGTGTGGCCGGCCGGGCACTGGGTGCCGGAACAGATCACCGCGGCAGGCGGAACGCCGTTGCTGGCCCAGCCCGGCGAGCACACGCACCCGATCGAGTGGGATGCCGTGGTGGCCGCCCGGCCCGACGTGGTGCTCGTCCTGCCGTGCGGCTTCAGCCCTGATCGCTCGGCGGCGGAGCTGCCCGTACTCACGCGGCGGCCGGGCTGGGCCGAGCTGCCCGCCGTACGCACCGGCGCGGCCTGGCTGCTCGACGGGCCCGCCTACTTCAATCGCCCGGGCCCGCGGGTCGTGCGCGGCGTGGAGATCCTGGCGCACGTGCTCCACGGCATCGACCCGGACCCGCCCGTCTCCCCCGCCGAAGCCCGTCTCATCTGAGCCGCTCGACGCGTCCGGTCCAGCCCACTCTCGAACAACACCGAGGGCACACCACGCTCCGCGGGTTCCTTCGGCTCCTTCCCGTTGCCGGGCCCGACGATCCCCCAGCGCACATCCCCTGCGCTCAGCGGTACCGCACGGTTCCCGGCTCGGCCTGTTCGGCGAGGTAGCGCTCGAAGGTGATCACGCCGTCGGCGTGTTCGGGAGTGAGGTTTCCGCCACGCGCGTAGGCGCGGTACACCGATCCGGGCACCGACACCGGCAGCAGACGTCGGGTCTTTCCCGCCGCGGCCAGTACCGCTTTCGCCAGCTCCTGCGCCGTCAGCACCTGCGGGCCACCGAAGTCGGGCGCGCGGCCGGCCGGTTCGGCCACGGCCTGTTCGGCCAGGCGCACGGCGAGGTCACGTACGTCCACCGGCTGGAACCGCCACCGCGGCACGGGCACCACGGGCAGCCGCCCGAGGACGGCGAACGCCGTGCGCACCAGCGAGTGGAACTGCGTGGCGCGCTGGATCGTGTACGGCAGCCCGGAATTCGCGATCAGCTGCTCCGACTCGAGCTTCGCCCGGTAGTAGCCGAGCGGCACCCGGTCGACGCCGACGATCGACACATACACCACGTGTGGCGGGTTTCCGGACCAGCGCGCCGCCTCCACGAGCGCCCGCACCACCTCGGTCTCGCGGCGGAAGTCGGTGGCACAGTGCACGACGACATCGCAGCCGGCGAGCGCCGTGTTGATGCCCCGCCCGGTCCGCAGGTCACCGACCACCCACTCGGCACCGGCGCCGACGCGGCGCCGCCGGCTCAGCGCGCGCACGCGCTCCCCCGACACCACCAGCCGCTCCACGACCACCTTGCCGAGCTGACCGGACCCGCCGGTCACCAGAATTCGTTCCGGCACGCCGCCCCTTTCCGGCACCACCGCCCGTCCGGACGGTTTTCCGCGGCCATCCTGGCACGCGGGCGGCGCGCCCCCAAGCACGCGGTCAGCGCACGGCGCCCACCCGCAGCGCGTGCGTACCGTCGGCGTCCGCGGGCTCGCCGCAGTGGGCGCAGACAGTGCGCACCTGGAGCTCCTCGCCGCACGCGTGCTGGTAAACCGTCGGCGGCCGGCCCTGGCGCACGTAACGGTCGCCCCACTGCATCAGGCCGAGCAGCACCGGTTGCAGGGCACGCGCCGAATCCGTTGGCAGGTACTCGAAACGCGGCGGATGGTCCTCGTACAGGCGCTTCTCGAGCACGCCTGCGTCGACGAGTTTGCGCAGCCGGGTGGCCAGGATGTCGCGGCTGGCCCCGGTGTTGGCCGCGATCTGGTTGAACCGCCGCTCCCCCAGCATGACCTCCCGCAGCGCGAGCAGGCTCCACCGCTCCCCCACGACGTCGAGTGCGTCCGCGATCGAGCACTCCCGGCCTCGCGCCGTCATCCGACTCACCTCCGTCGCTAGGAATTTCCAACCTAGCACGTCATCGTGCGCTGTGAGCTAACCAACACTGCTGTCGACGTCGGTTGTGTTCTCCAACTTACTGGGCGTACAAACGGGCGGATCGGCCAGCGAGGAGGCAATCATGAGGGACGCGGTGATCATCGACGCGGTGCGGACCCCGATCGGCAAGGGCAAGCCCACCGGGCGGCTGGCCGGAATGCACCCGGTCGACCTTCACGCGCACGCCATCCGCTCGCTCGTCGAGCGCACCGGCGTCGACCCGGCGCTGATCGACGACGTCATCAGCGGCGCCGTCGGCCAGATCGGCGAGCAGAGCATGAACACCGCGCGTTGGGCCGCGCTCGCCGCGGGACTGCCGGAGTCGGTGCCCGCCGTGACGATCGACCGCCAGTGCGGCAGCAGCCAGCAGGCGATCCACTTCGCGGCGCAGGGCGTGCTCAGCGGCGCCTACGACGTGGTGGTCGCCTCCGGCATCGAGTCCATGAGCCGGGTGCCGATCGGCAGCCAGGTCGCCGGGCAGGACCCGTTAGGTGGTGGCGTCGCCGCGCAATACCCGGAAGGTCTGGTGCCGCAAGGCGTCAGCGCCGAGCTCATCGCCGCCCGGTGGGGCTTCAGCCGCGAGCAGCTCGACGCGTACGCGGCCGAAAGCCACCGCCGCGCCGCGCAGGCGTGGGCCGACGGCAAGTTCGCCGGTGAGGTCGTGCCGCTCAAGGCGCCCGGCCCCGGCGGCGCACTCGTCGACGTGACCACCGACGAATCCGTGCGTCCCGGCACCACCCCCGAAGTGCTCGCGGGTCTCAAGCCGGCGTTCAAGGCGCAGGAGTGGGAGCTGCGGTTCCCCCAGCTCGACTGGAACGTGACGGCAGGCAACTCTTCCCCGATCAACGACGGTGCCTCCGCTCTGCTCATCACGAGCGCCGAGGTCGCCGCCGAACTCGGCCTGAAGCCGCGAGCCCGCCTGCACACGTTCGCCGTCGCCGGTGACGACCCGCTGTCCATGCTGACGGGCATCATCCCGGCGACCCGCAAGGTCCTCGACCGAGCCGGGTTGACGCTCGACGACATCGATGCGTTCGAGGTCAACGAAGCGTTCGCCAGCGTCGTCCTGGCGTGGCAGGCCGAGCTCGGCGCCGACCTGGCCAAGGTGAACGTCAACGGCGGCGCCATCGCGATCGGCCACCCGCTCGGTGCCAGCGGCGGACGCCTCATGACCACGTTGCTGTCGGTCCTCGAACAGACCGGCGGCCGCTACGGGCTGCAGACCATGTGCGAAGCGGGTGGACTGGCCAACGCGACGATCATCGAACGCCTCTGACGCGACAGTCCTCAGAGGACGGACAGCATCCCTCCGTCGGCATACACGATCTGCCCAGACACGAAATCCGACGCCGCCGAGCACAGGAACAGCAACGGCCCGACGAGGTCGGCCACCTCGCCCCACCGGCCAGCCGGTGTCCGCTTCCCCACCCACGCGCTGAACTCCTCGTCGGCGGCGAGTTCGGCCGTCAGTTCGGTGCGGAAGTAACCGGGGCCGAGGCCGTTGACCTGGATGCCGGCGGGGCCGAGATCCGCGCACATGCCCTTGGTCAGCATCTTCAGCCCACCCTTGCTCGCCGCGTAGGGCGCGATGCCGGGACGCACGACCTCGCTCTGCAGCGAGCAGACGTTCACGATCTTTCCCCGCCCGCGCGGGATCATCCGCCGCGCGACCTCGCGTCCGACCAGGAACGCGCTCGTGAGGTTCGTGGCGAGCAGCCGATTCCAATCGTCGTCCGGGAACTCGGTGAGCGGTGCGCGCCGCTGCATTCCGGTGTTGTTGACGAGAATGTCGAGTGGTCCGGCCATCGACTCGGCGGCCGCGACTCCGCCGGTCACCGCCGCCGCGTCGGTGGCGTCGAAGGGGCAGGCCAGCACTTTCGCCCCGGTCCGTTCGGCCAGTGCCACACGGGTGCGTTCGAGGGTGTCCGCGTCCCGCCCGTTGAGCACGACCACGCAGCCGGCTTCGGCGAGCCCGCGCGCGAGCGCCAGGCCGATGCCGCGACTGGACCCGGTGACAAGGGCGACCCGGCCCCGCACGTCGAACACGGGATGGCTCACGCGTCCTCCCCCTCGAGGCCGTCCCGATCCGCCCAGTCCAGCAGGGGCTCCAGGGAGAACGCGGTGTCGTCGAGCCCGGCGTGGAGGTCGCCGAGTTCGGCGAAGCGGTGCGGCACGGTGGCGATCGTGCACTCACGCGGTTCGACGTCGTCGACCTCGTCCCAGCGGATCGGGGTCGAGACCGTGCCCTCGGGCACACCGCGCACCGAGTAGGCACTGGCGATCGTGTGGTCACGGGCGTTCTGGTTGTAGTCCACGAACAGCTTCCGGGGATCGCGATCCTTGCGCCACCACGTGGTCGTCGCGTCGTCGGGCGCCCGGCGCTCGACCTCACGCGCGAAGGCGAGCGCGGCCCGGCGGACATCGGAAAAGCCCCAGCGCGGCTCGATGCGGACGTAGATGTGCAGGCCGCTGCCACCGGAGGTCTTGGGCCAGCCGATGGCGCCCAGCTCGTCGAGCACCTCGTGGGCGACGTGCGCCACCCGGCGCACGGTGTCGAACGGGCAATCGGGCATCGGGTCGAGGTCGATGCGCCACTCGTCGGGCTTCTCGGTGTCCGCACGGCGCGAGTTCCACGGGTGGAACTCCACAGTGGACATCTGCACCGCCCACGCCACGTGCGCGGCCTCGGTGACGCACAACTCGTCGGCGTATCGGCTGTAGCGCGGGAAGTGCACCCGCACCGTCTCCAGCCACGGTGGTGCGCCGTGTGGCACCCGTTTCTGGTGCACTTTCTCCCCCGCGACGCCGGATGGGAACCGGTGCAGCATGCACGGCCGTTCGCGCAGGGCACGCACGATGCCCTCACCCACGGACAGGTAGTAATTGACGAGGTCGAGCTTCGTCTCGCCCCGGGCCGGGAAGTACACCCGGTCCGGGTTCGAGATCCGCACCGTCCGGTGCCCGACCGCGATCTCCACCGCGGAGTCTTTCGCCATGCGTCGAAGGTAACCGCTCCGGCGCCGCGCCGCGACGAGGCGCGCAGCTCAGCTACCGGTGCCGTGGACGAGGTACAGCTCCTGCTCCCCCGCCCACGGTGAGGAGATCCGCCACTTCGCGACGACGTGAGCCGGTGCGGGGGCGCCCACGGGCGTCGGCGTCAGCGCGTAGTCGGGTTCGACCGGTGCTTGGGCGTAGTCGAAGTTGTGGAAGTTCCAGGCGAGGAGCGTCCGGGCGAACGGCCCCATCGACGCCTCCCGTTCGGCGATCGCAGGCCCCACCTCGCCACGGTCGTCGAACAGATCGACGATCGAGCAGCCGCACGTGTAGGCCAGCACGCCGATCTCCCCGCCGCTGCGCACGGTCGACGCTCCCACGAGCCGGCCGAGCTCGGGCCCGATCCGTTCGTACTGAGCGGTGCTCGTGTGATTGGACATGATCGGCGCGAAGGGCCGCGGCAGGCCGCCGCTCGCATACTGGACCGCGCTCGCCACGACCAACGCGAGCGCCGGCGTCACGGCCATCCGGCGGACCGGCGGGTGGCCCGCGAACGCCGCGTACGCCCCGACGGCCGCGGCGAAGAAGAGCGTGGTCACGGCGATACTCGGTCCGTAGTACCAGTGGTAGGGCGGCACGTGCAGCCGTGAGTACGCGAGATAGTGCACCGCGCCGGCCGGCACCAGCCCCGCGAAGGGCACCAGCGCGGCGGCCGCCGGTCCGCACCGCGCGAGCGCGGGCAACCACATCAGGAACGCGACCGCGCCCAGCGCCGCCGGGAGGAACGACAGCCACGTCGCCCAGCCGAACACGCCCGCGTACAGCACCGGGCCATTGGAGAACCCGAACGCGCCCCACGCCTTCTGCAGGGTCTTGATGACGACCGTGTCCGGTACGGCCGAGCCGAGCACGACCCAGCTGAACGCGAACCACGGCAGCGCCACCACCGCCGCGGCAAGTGCCGACCTGGCCAGGCCCGCCCAGAACCGCGGTCGCAGCAGGACCACCACGACGGCGATGAGCACCAGGTCGAACCGGATCAGCACGAGCACCCCGGTGGCGACGCCGACGAGCCACGGCCGCCGCGCCACCGAAGCCGCGAGCAAGCACACCACCGCCGCGATCCCGAACTCGGCCTCCAGCCCGAGCGACGACACCAGGAGCGGGTTGACCGTGAGCAACGCCACGGCGAGCGGGGCGAACCAGCGCGGCAGGCCCGCGCGCTCACCCAGCCACGCCAGGCCGACGGCGATCACCACCTGACACAGCACGTACAGCACGCCCGCCGCCAGTACGACGTCGCGCACCACCAGCGTCAGCGCTGCGAGCACGAGGACGCTCAGCGGCGAGGTCGCCGTGTTGGCCGTGTCGAGCCCGATCAGGCCCCAGTGCCCGTGGAAGGCGAGGTTGCGGGCGTAGGAGAAGGTGATGAAGGCGTCGTCGATCAGGTGCCCGCGCACCAGCGCCCACACTCCCGCCGACAGCGCCGCGACCACGAACGCGAGGATCGCGTGCCGGCGGATCCGCACCGGCCCGCCGGCTTCGGTCATGCTCGTCGAGGCCACGCTCGCTCCCCGTCAGGAGGCGGTGCTCACCGCGCGGGCACCAGGCTGAAGTGCCCGATGCCCTTCGCCGCCGAGTACACCGTCCACGAGTCGGGCCCGGAGGCGGGCCCCTTGCCGTAGAGGAGCTTGTAGTCCACCGGCCGCGGCGGCTGGGACCGATCGAACCAGTGGTAGTTGATGCGCAGCGCGAGCGAGGACAGCGGGCCGCCGTCGGCGATCCGCTTCCGGACGATCGAGGCGACCTGGCTGCGGTCGGAGAACACATCGAGGATCTGGCAGTCGCAGTAGTACGCGAGCGTGCCGATCTCGCCCGGCCCGGCCACCGACGCGCCGTGCAGCCGCTGCCCCAGCTCGCGGCCGACGCGCGCGTAATCGGTCGCACTCGCCCAGTTGCCGAAGATCACCGGAGAGGACCACGGCACGCCCTGCGCGACGTCGATACCCAGCATGCCGAGCGCGGTGACGCCCGCCAGCCCGAGCGCCGTCAACGGCGCGGCCCTGGTCAGACCGGGGCGCCGATCGGCCTGCGCGAGCCACACACCGGTCATCAGCACGGCGAAGGTCGCGATCGTCGCCGTCGGTGTCACGTAGTACCAGTGGTAGGGGCCGACGCCGAGCGTCGAATACACCAGGTAGTAGCCGGTTCCGCCGAGCCCGAGCCCGACGACGGGCGCCAGCGGCGGGAAGTCGTCCCACCGCCGCGCGAACCGCAGCCCCAGCCACGCCATCAGCACGGCCACGCCGGCGACCGCGCCCGCGAAGGTGACCAGCACCGTCACCGGCTGGTACAGGAAATACATGACCGGGCCGCTGAAATAGCCCCAGGCGCCGAACAGGCCCTGCTGGTCCTGCTTGATCACCAGCGTGTCCGGGATGAACGAGCCGAGCGCGAACCAGCTGAACAGAAACCACGGCGCGGCCACGAGCACGCCGGTGCCGAACGCGCGCCAGAACCGGCGGCGGATCGCGCCGGAGCAGGCCGCGATGATCACGACGAACACGATCAGGTCGAGCCGCGTGAGCACCGCCAGCGCCGCGAACACGCCGAACAGGATCGGGCGGCCCTCGACGGCGAACACGGTCAGCCACAGCAGAATCGCCGGCACGAGCAGCACTTCCAGGCCCGTCGCCGAGAGCAGGAACGGATTCACGACCACGAGCACCACGCCGAGTAGCCCCACCCACGTGGCCAGGCCGAACGCGCGGACGAACCGCTGCCACGCCCACCCGATCGCCCCCGCCGATGCCACGGTGAGCACGCCGAGCGCGAGCACCGGGTGCGCGGCACCGCTGATGCGCGTGAGCAGCGTCAGGAAGCCGAGCAGCAGGACGTCGAGTGGCGAGGTCGCCGAATTGGCGGTGGTGCCGGGCACGAGTGCCCACTCGCCGTGCACGGCGAGGTTCTTCGCATACGCGAGGGTGATGTAGCCATCGTCGGTCAGACTCTCCCGGACCAGCAGGAACGACAACAGGCCCAGCAGGGCAGCCGCCCACGGCAGCCAACGGAAGCGCACGGAACGTGACCGTACGGCACCGACGGACCGGGCACCGACGCGGTCCTGCGCATCGTCCGGGATCGTGACCACTGACTCATCCACCGACATGGTCCGGGAACAATAGAGGGTGTTTGTTGCGGCGATGCTAACGCCCCGAGTGTGAGACTCCCGTCTTCACACGAGGGCGTGGCGCCCCGGACGTTCGGCATCGGTGCTCTGTTCCAGCACCCGCGACGCGACCCGGCCGATGGCGGCGTCGAGTTCGGCGCGGTCGCCGCCGCCCCAGTCCGCGAGCCGTTCCGCCAGCCAGTCGTGCCACGCTCGCGCGAGCTTCCCGAACTCCCGCTCGCCGTCGGCGGTGAGGGCCCACACGCCGCCGGAGTACCGCAGGTAGCCCGTGAGCTCCAGCCGCGCGAACGCGGGTTCCAGGACCTGCGCCGGCACGCCGTAGTGCCGGCCGATCGCGGTCAAGGTTGCCGGTTCGCCCCGGCGGTGACGCAGCTCGACCTGCACGAGGCACCACAGGCCACCGTGATCGAGCTCGGCGCCGGACCGCGCCGCGATGGCGGGGGCGACCTTGCGCCGCTCGCGGAAGAACAGAGTCGCGATGGCCCGTTCCAGTTCACGGTCGCCCTCACGCGGCTCGGGCATGGCGAAGCCGTCGCCGAGGTTCGGCGCCGCGGCGCGCGAGGTGTCGCGCAGCGGGACCTCCTTCAGGAAAAACGCCAGCACGAACGCGACGAGACCCACCGGCGCCGCGGACAGGAAAACCACGTGCAGCGAATCGCTGTACGCCCCGATCACCGGCTCGGACACCGAGGCCGGTAGCTGGTGCAACGCCTGCGGCACCGCTGTCGCTCGCGGGTCGACCCCGGCCGGCAGCGGATGCGCGGCGAGCGCCCCCGCGAGGTTCGGGGCGAGCTGGTTGGCGTAGACCGTGCCGAAGATCGCGGCACCGAACGAGCTGCCGATCGACCGCAGGAACGTGACGCCGGAGGTCGCGACACCGAGGTCGCGGTAGTCGACGGTGTTCTGCACGGCGATCGTGAGCACCTGCATGCCGAGACCGATCCCCAGGCCCAGCACGGCCATGTACAGCGCCGATTCCCAGAAGCCGGTGTGTGGACCGAGCCGCGAGAGCAGGTAGAGGCCCACGGTCATGAGAGCGGCCCCGACAAGGGGGAAGATCTTGTACCGGCCCGTTCGGCTCACCAGATTGCCCGACAGGATCGACGCGAACAGCAGCGCCAGCACCATCGGCAGCAGCCGCACCCCTGACGCCGTCGCCGAAACGCCCTGCACGTACTGCATGTACGTCGGCAGATACGACAACGCGCCCAGCATGGCGAAACCGACGACGAAACTCATGATCCCGGCGACGGAGAACACCGGGTTGCGGAACAGCCGCATCGGCAGCATCGGCTCTTTCGCCCGCAGCTCCACGCGCACGAACAACCCGAGCAGCACCACGGAGCCGGCCGCCATCGTGATGATCGTCGGTGAGCCCCACGCATACGTCGTGCCGCCCCAGCTCGTGACGAGCGTGAGCCCGGTCGCGGCGAGGCCGATGAGCAGGATGCCGACGTAGTCGATCACGGGCTTCAGCACGGCGCGCGCGTTCGGCATCGCCGCCGATGCCACGACGAGCACCACCACGACCAGCGGGATGTTCACGTAGAAAGCCCAGCGCCACGAGAGATGGTCCACGAAGAACCCGCCGAGCATCGGCCCGGCGACGGTCACCACGCCGAACACCGAGCCGAGCGCGCCCTGGTACTTGCCGCGTTCGCGCAGCGGCACGACGTCGGCGATCAGTGCCGTCGAGGTGACCATGAGGCCACCACCGCCGAGCCCCTGCACCGCCCGCCACACGATGAGCCACAGCATGCTGTCGGCGAACCCGCAGAAGAACGACCCGATGCCGAACACGAGCACCGACAGCTGGAACATCAGTTTGCGGCCGAACAAATCACCGAGCTTGCCGACGACGACCGTCATGATCGTCTCGGCCAGCAGATAGGCCGTGACGACCCACGACAGGTGACCGGCGCCGCCGAGGTCGCCCACGATCGTCGGCAGGGCGGTGCCGACGATCGTCTGGTCCAGTGCCGCCAGCAGCATCCCGAGCAGCACGGCGGAGAACACTGCGTTGATCTTGCGTCGCGAAAGCCGCGGCGGCGCCGCGGCCGGTTCGCCCGTGATCTCGGCGGTGGCCGTCATGCGCCCTCCTTCACCCCGGGTCCGTCCCGCGGATCCACCGTAGGGCGCGGTGTCCACTGTGGATAGCCACTCGTTTCGGTGACACGCGAACGCTGAGCGCGACCAGTGTTGCCGCGGGGGCCAGCGCGAGCGCGTGTTCGCCCCACCACATTGACCGGGACGGGTGAGCCTGACCAGAGTGGCTCGAGTGGACTACCTGGACGAACGCACCGGCCGCCGCTACCCGCTCGACGCACTGCGCTGGTGCGGCGACGACGGCGCGCCACTGACCGTCGAACCGCTGCCGGGGATCACGGCCGCGCAGATCGACACCACCACACGGTCCCTGTGGCGCTACCGCGCCGCGCTGCCCGGCGACCTGACCCCGGTGTCACTGGGCGAAGGCGGGACGCCGCTCGTGAACCGGCCGTGGCGCGGGCACGACACCCTGTTCAAACTCGAATGGTTTTCGCCCACCGGCAGCTTCAAGGACCGCGGCAGCACCGTGATGATCTCGGCGCTCGCCCGGGCCGGCGTCCGCGAGGTCCTGGAGGACAGCTCCGGCAACGGCGGCTCGTCCGTTTCGGCCTACGCGGCCGCCGCCGGCATCGCGGCCACGATCCTCGCGCCCGCGTCGACGTCGCCGGCCAAGATCCTGCAGAGCCGCGCCTACGGCGCGAAGGTCGACCTCGTCCCGGGCACCCGCGACGACACCGCGGCCGAAGCAGCGCGCCGGTCCGCCTCGACCACCTACGCGAGCCACAACTGGCACCCGTTCTTCCTACAGGGCACCAAAACCCTGGCCTACGAACTGTGGGAGGACTTCGGCTTCACCGCGCCCGACGCCGTCGTCACGGTCGCCGGCGCCGGCAGCATCGTCCTCGGCCTCGATCTCGGCTTCGGCGAACTTCTCCGCGCCGGCGCAATCCGTCAACGTCCGCGGCTGCTCGTCGCCCAGCCGGCGAACTGCGCCCCGATCCACGCCGCGTTCCACAGCGCTTTCCACGGCGCTTTCCAAGGCGAGGCGGCCGAACCCCGCTTCGCCCCCACCATCGCCGAGGGCACGGCCATCCGCCATCCGGTCCGGCTGCCCGAAGTCGTGGCCGCCATTCGCCGCTGCGGCGGCGCGACGATCACCGTCACCGAAACCGAGATCGCCCGCGCCACGCGTGATCTCGCCGGCATCGGCCTCTACGCCGAGCCCACCAGCGCCACCGCGGCCGCCGCCGTCGACACCTTCCGCCGCACCGGTGTCCTCGCCCCGGACGAGGACACCGCGGTCATCCTGACCGGTTCGGGTCTCAAAGCCGCGGCCACCATGGACACGCTGATCTGAGCTGACCGGGCCCGGGCTCGCGGGACTCGGCGTCGATGGCGCTGCGGTGAGGAACGGGCCGGCACGGCCATGACGTTCCGGCCGGCACGCCCATCGCGCCACTACCGCACGGACCAGGGTTCGCCCCACTCACCGGCTTTCCTGACTCGGCGGCCCCGGCGCGCAGGTGCAGCTGCGGACAGCACCCGGCAGGCCGGACGACCCTCCGCTTCGGATCGACGGTCATTGCGGACCCGGCGACCACATCACCGACGAGCGTGAGCCGGACACTGCCGGCAAGCCGGGCGACCCGGCGGCCGGGCCGTCATACTGGCCTGTCACCGAACCGCCACCGCCGAAAGGGCCGAGGTGAACTGGACAACGGGCACGCTCGCATTCGCCGCAGGGCTGATCATCTCCGTGGTGACCACTCCGGTGGGTGTGTCCGGCGCCGTGTTCCTGCTCCCCGTCCAGGTCAGCGTGCTCGGGGTGCCGAGCCCGGCGGTGACCCCCACGAACCTGCTGTTCAACGTCATCGCGGTGCCGGGGGCCTTGCTGCGACACCGGCGCGACGGGCAGCTGCGCGGACCGCTGACCCGGCTCATGCTGGCCGGGACCGTGCCCGGGGTCGTGGTCGGCGCGGTCATCCGGGTGTTCGTCGTGCCAGGGCCCGGAGTCTTCCGGCTGCTCGTCGCCGCGCTCCTGCTGCCGCTGGGTGGCTGGCTGTGCATCCGGGTGTGGCGCCCGCCCGCGCACCACACGGCGGCGGAGCCACGGCCGCGGTCGATTTTCGCGCTGTCGCTCGTCGTGGGGATGGTCGGCGGGGTCTACGGAATCGGTGGCGGTTCGCTGCTGAGCCCGATCCTCGTCAACCGCGGGCTGCCCGTCGCGACCGTCACCCCGGCCGCGCTCGCGTCGACCTTCGTCACGTCGCTCGCCGGCGCCGCCTCGTTCGCCGCGCTGGCGACGACTTCGCCGAACGACATCGCACCCGACTGGTTCGTCGGGCTGGCGTGTGGCGTCGGCGGGCTCTGCGGCGGCTACGTCGGCACCCGCCTGCGGCACCGGCTACCCGAACCCGGCCTGCGGCTCCTGCTCGGCCTCCTCGCCATCGGGGTCGCGACGCTCTACCTCGTCCATACCGCACTCTCCTGAACCCGCGAACCAGGTGCCGTAGCGGGTTTCGCAGCGACCGCACACCGCAGCAGTCGCCGGCCGTCCCGCTCGCGGCGCTCACCACGGCCGCGCCCGCGACAATCACCAGCGCCGCCGCACGGGACTTTCTGCCACGTGCCCAACCGGGCCCCTCACGGCCGGCGCCCCTGCTCCCCCTTCCCGCACACGACCGATCGCTGGGTCCTCCACCCGATGGAGTGACGGTCGCGGGTGGCGAAAAGGTCGTACCCGGATGGTCTCCTGAATCCCGGAAGCGGCCCCGCCCCGGGCGCCGCACCGAACAAGGGAGACCGTCATGGCCGGAGAAACCATCGTCACTGTCGTCGGCAACCTCACCGCCGACCCCGAATTGCGCTTCACCCACACCGGCGCCGCAGTGGCCAGCTTCACCGTCGCGTCCACGCCCCGCACCTTCGACCGCGAATCCGGCGGATGGAAAGACGGCGACCCGCTCTTCCTGCGCTGCAGCCTCTGGCGCCAGCCCGCGGAAAACGTGGCCGAATCGCTCACGAGAGGCACCCGCGTCCTCGTCCACGGCCGGCTCACCCAGCGCACCTTCGAGACCAAAGAAGGTGACCGGCGCACAGTGGTCGAGCTGCAGGTCGACGAAATCGGCCCGTCGCTGCGCTACGCCACGGCGAAAGTCAACCGCGCCACCCGCTCGGGCCCGCCATCCACGGATTCCGCGGAAGGACCATGGGCCGCGGCACCCGCGCCTGCCGGCGCCGGAGGCGGCGGTGGAGAGCCGCCGTTCTGAAGCTGACGGTCCACAATGGACAAGAATGCACGCCAAGACACCCGGCAGTTCTTCGCGGAGTATCTCGCCGACACGCCGCTCCTCGTCCGGGCAAAGGTAGGAGTTCAGCATCGCCGGATACTTGACCCGATCGGAAGGTGGCGCTCAGTCCCCGCGACCAGGAGATCAGCAGCAATGCTCGCCCCGCCAGGCGATGCGTCCCTCGCGGAGCGCGGCGACGGCGATCACCAGCGCGGCTCCCGGATCGGCCCAGTACCAGCCGAGCAATGCGTTGAGCAGAAGGCCGACGAGCAGTACACCTGAGAGCCCCGTGCACAGAAGCGTCTGCCGCGAGTCGGCGACGGCGCTCGCCGAGCCGAGCGCCCGCCCGGCGCGGCGTTGCGCAATGGACAGCACGGGCATGACCGCGAGCGACACGGCGGCCAGCACGATGCCGACCACCGAATGCCCAGCCTCGCCGCCACGCGCCAGCGACCACCCTGAATTCGCGACGACGTAAGCCGCCAGTGCGAAAAACGACACCGCGATGACCCTCAACGCCACCCGCTCGCGGCGTTCCGGATCAGCACCGGCGAACTGCCACGCCACCGCCGTCGCCGACGCGACCTCCACCACCGAGTCCAACCCGAACCCGACCAGCGCCCCCGACCCCGACGCCTCCCCCGCCACCATCGCGACGACGGCCTCGACGACGTTGTAGGTGATCGTCCCTGCCACCAGCCACTGCACGCGCCGCTGCAGCACGCGCCGCCGCTCGTCGGGCAGCCCGGGTTCCGCCGAGCCGGAGCAGTCACCCGCACAGCACGAGCCATCCGCCACCGACGCAGCGAGTCCCGGCTCCCCAGCCCGTTCGGACGCGGCGGGTCCCCGCTCCCCAACCCGTTCCGACGCAGCAGAAGACCGTGGCACGACCCGTGATCCCGCCACTGTGGCCCCTGGCACGGAAGCCGCCCGCGCGCCGGTCCGTGTCGGCACCACAGTTGCTCCGACGCCGGTCCGGTCCGGCGCCTGGGTGGTCGAAGCGGCGCTACGACCACCCACGACCGCATCACCGCGCATCGCGTCGTCGGTCATCGGGTCGGGTGCCATCGGGTCGCCCGTCATCGCGTCGCGGGTCATCGGGTCGCCACCGGGAAAGTGCCGGACGCCGGGATCGCGGCGACCGCGGCGTCGTCGGGGGCGCAGTCGTCCGTCGGTGCGACGGCGAGGACGACCTCGGTCAGTTCGGACAGAGCACGGGCCAGATGGGCGTCGGCGAGAGCGTAACGAACCTGGCGGCCCTCGTAGGTGGCGACGACGAGGCCGCAACCACGCAGACAAGATAGGTGGTTGGAAACGTTGGAACGGCTCAACCCGAGCGTTTCGGCAAGCCGCGCCGGATACGCGACGCCGTCGAGCAGCGCCACGAGAATTCGGCACCGGGTCGGGTCGGCGAGTGCCCGCCCGATCCGGGCGAGCGCGGATTCCCGGGTCTCACAGGTCAGCATGCGTCAAACAATACACCCATGACTGATCTATTGCGCGAATACTGAATGAAGGTCATGAACGTGGCCGCGCGCGGCACCGTCCACTTCGGACTGATCGCGGCACTGATCAGAAGGTGACAGCGGGTGGGCCCGCTGGACCCACCCGCCACCGTGTCACGCGTTCTCGAACTCTTTCACCGCGTCGAGAGCCATGCCCATCGCCGCGTTGCCCTCGCGTTCGATCACGATCTCCACCAGTACCGGACGCCGCGTGCGCTCGGCCTCCTTGCGCGCCCACTCGAGCGACGAGCGGATCTCGCCCGGTTCGGCCACGCGCGTGCCGGAGCAGCCGTAGGCTTCCATGATCTTCACGTTGTCCGTGCCGTGGTCGTCGTAGTGGATGTCGACCTGGTAGTTCATGTCGTAGCCGAGCTCGGACTGGCGGATCAGGCCGAGATATTCGTTGTTGAGCATGATCAGCACGAACCCGACGTCGTACTGGGCCGCCACCGCCAGCTCCTCCACGAGGAACTGGAACGAGTAGTCCCCGACGAGGCCGACAACCTCCGCGTCCGGGCGCGCCTTCTTCACACCGATCGCCGCCGGGATCTCCCAGCCGAGCGGGCCGGCCTGCCCACACACCTGGTAATGACGCGGCTGGTGCGCGCGCTGGAACTGACCCGACCAGATCTGGTACAGCCCGATCGCGGTGACGAAATACGTGTCGGGTCCGTAGAAGTCGTTGATCTCCTTGAACACCCGTGGCGCCTTGATCGGCAGGTCGTCGAAGTCCTCACGACGCGGCAGCTCCGCCTTCAGATCACCCAGCCGCTTCACCCACGCCCGATCGCGCGCCGGAACCTCACGCCGGTCGAGTGCCGCCGACAGTGCGTCGAGGAACTCGCCGGTGTCGGAGACGACGCCGAGGTCCGGGCCGAACACCTTGCCCAGCTGCGTCGGCTCGATGTCCACGTGGATGAACTTGCGCGAACCGCGGTACACCGACAGCTCCCCGGTGTGCCGGTCGCCGAAGCGCGCGCCCAGAGCGAGGACCAGATCGGCCTCCAGGAACGCCGCGTTGGCCCACCGCTGCGACGTCTGGATGCCCGCCATGCCGGCGAACAGTTCGTGGTCCTCGGGGAAGCTGCCCTTGCCCATGAGCGTGACGCCGACCGGAACCCCGAGCCGCTCCGCCACGGCCCGCAACCGGTCGCTCGCCTCGCCGAGCACGACGCCGCCGCCGGCGAGAATCAGCGGCCGCTCCGCCGCCAGCAGCAGGTCCAGCGCCCGCTCGACCCGCGCGGGCGCGGGCGTGACCGCCGCGACCGGCAGCGCCGAGTCGATGCTGGAATCCCATTCGATCTCCTGCTTCTGCACATCGATCGGCAGGTCGATCAGCACCGGACCGGGACGGCCCGATCGCGCGATGCGGAAGGCCTCGCGGAACACCCACGGCAGCTGCGCCGCCTCCTTCACCTGCACTGCCCACTTCGTGACGGGCTTGGCGATCTCGACGATGTCGACGGCCTGAAACGCCTCCTGGTGCAGCTTCGACGACGCCGCCTGCCCGGTGATGCACAGGATCGGGATCGAGTCCGCGTGCGCGGTGTAGAGACCGGTGATCATGTTGGTGCCGGCGGGACCCGACGTGCCGATCGCAACGCCGACCTTGCCGGTCGTGCGCGACCAGCCGTCGGCCATGTGCGTGGCACCTTCCTCGTGACGCACCACCAGGTGGTCGATGCCGCGGCCCTGCATGGCCTGGTAGAGCGGCAGGATCGCGGCGCCGGGGCAGCCGAAGGCGACGTCGACACCTTCGTCGGCCAGCACGTCGACCACCGCCTGCATGGCGGGGACTCGGGCCATGATCAGACCTCCTCAGGAGAACGGGACGAACCGGAAAGCGCTTCCACGACTTTCAGCAGTGCGGAGTGGTCCAGCGAGCCGTAGCCCATCGACCGGCCCGCGGCCACGAGTTGCGCGACCAGCCCGGTCATCGGCAGCGCGACGTCGGCCTGCCGCGCGGCGGCCAGCGCGATGCCCATGTCTTTGTGGTGCAGGTCGATCCGGAACCCCGGCTGGAACTGGCGTGCCACCATCGACTTCCGCTTGAGCTCGAGGATCCGGCTTCCGGCGAGACCACCGGCCAGCACGTCGAGCCCGACGCCGGCGTCCACACCGGACGCTTCGAGTAAGACGATCGCTTCGGCGACCAGGCCGTAGATGCCGCCGACCACGAGCTGGTTGGCCGCCTTCACGACCTGGCCCGCGCCGTGCGGTCCCACGTGGACGATGGTCTTGCCCAGCAGCTCGAAGATCGGCTTCGCCGCTTCGAAGTCCTCAGCGGAGCCACCGACCATGATCGACAGAGCCGCCTGCTCGGCGCCGGCCTGCCCACCGGAGACGGGGGCGTCGAGCACCCGGATCCCCTTTTCCGCGCCGGCCTCGGCCACGGCGATCGACGTCTCCGGCCGGATGGTGCTCATGTCCGCCAGCAACGCACCCGGCTTGGCGACCTCCAGCACGCCACCCGGCGCCAGCACGACCTGCTCGACCTGCGGGTGGTTCGGCAGCATCGTGATCACCACGTCCGCCTCGGCCACCGCGTCGGCCACGTCGGCCGCCGCGCGCCCGCCCGCAGCCGTCAGCTTCGCCAGCGCCTCCGGGTTGAGGTCGAACCCGCTCACGTCGTGTCCCGCACCGGCCAGGTGCGCGGCCATCGGCGTGCCCATCACGCCCAGCCCGATGAATCCGATCCTGCTCATGATCACTTGCCCCTTCGCTCTTCCGGCAGCCAGGCCAGCGACTCCAGCGTCGGACGGTCCGGTTTGTACTCGATCCCGACGTGCCCGTCGTAACCCGCCGCGGCCAGCTTCTCCAGGTATCCCTCGAGGTCCAGCTCCCCCGTGCCCGGCTGATGCCGGCCCGGCGCGTCCGCGATCTGCACGTGCCCGGTACGCGGGGTGTGTTCGGCGATCACGGAGTCGAGGTCGTCGCCGTTCACCGCCAGGTGGTAGAGGTCCGCGAGCAGCCGCACGTTCTCCAGTCCCAACCGGTCCAGGACCGCGACGGTGTCGGCGGCCGTCTTGAGCGGGTAGGCCGGAGTGGCCGAAAGCGGCTCCAGCACCACCTGCGCGCCGATCTTCGCCGCCGCCTCGGCGGCCGTGGCGAGGTGCCGGTCGGCCAGCGAGTCCTGCGCCGCCGGGGCGACGCCGTCGATCCGGTTGCCGTACAGCGCGTTGAAGCTACGGCAGCCGAGCCGTTCGGCGATCCCGATCGCGATCGTGAGGCTCACCGCGAACTCGGCCTCCCGGCCGACCCACGACACGAGCCCGCGCTCCCCCGCGGCCATGTCACCGGCGAACAGGTTCAGCCCGGTCAGCTGCACCCCGGCGCGCTCGATGGACCGAACGAACTTCTCCACCTCGGCGGGCCGCGGGTCGGCGGCGTCGAACGGCCACCAGTACTCGACCGCGGTGAAACCCGCTGCCCGAGCGGCCTGCGCGCGCTCGAGCAGCGGAAGCTCGGTGAACAGGATCGACAGGTTGGCGGTGTAGGGCAGCGCGTGCCGCACCCCGGCGGGACCGGTCATCGGATACCTCGGCTCATCGGATAACTCAAACCTCGAATTTCGTACTGTGGAAGTTTTCTTCCGTAATTCGAGACTAGCCGGTCAGGCTGGACTCAGTCAACGGGCGACGGGCACGTTTTCCGAGCTCGTGCGGGCCGAGAGATCCACAACGGTGTCGGCGGTCGGTTCCAGCGCGCAGAGCGCACGGGCGTCCCGGAAGCAGCGTTCGAGCGCGGTATCCCCGGGGAACGCCGCCCCGGCGCAGAGCTTCAGTGCCTGCTCCGTGACCGCGGTGACGCCTTCGGCAGCCGCCAGCCACAAGGAGAACAGCTTCGGCAGCGCGTGGGCCGGATCCCAGCTGCAGGTCGCGAACGCGTCGCCGGTCAGCACACGCACCGCCGCCACGCGCAGCCGCATGCGCGCGAGATCCGTTCGAGGATCCGCACCACCGCACGCGCCTTCGGCCGCGTGGGCCGCCGTTCGCTCGATGGCCGACTCGGCGATACCCAGGGCGACCGCCGCACCCAGCCCGAGGAACCACGGCAGCGCGAGGTCCAGCACGACGTGCGCCCCGGCGCCGTCCTCGCCGAGACGCGTGTTCTCCGGCAGCTGCACGGGGTCCGCCTCGACCGTCGTCGTCGCGCTCGCGCGCAAGCCCAGCCCGCCGGCGGCGGCCGGCACGTACAAACCGGGCGCGTGGCCGGGGAGAAACCAGAGCGTCGACGCTCCCGGCCCGACGGGCGGGCTCGACCACACGTAGCTGTCGGCTTCACCCGCGGCGATCACCCCGGCCTTGCGGCCGGTCAGGTCGACGACACCGCCGTGGGCGACCGCGGTGCCGCCGGGCGCGAGCACGAGCCGCCCGGCGGCCGCGTCGAACAGCGCGAGGGTGCTGAGGTGCCGCCCGCCCGCGAGCTCAGCGCGCACAGCCCGGTCGCCGTGCGCGTCCAGCACCGCCACCGCGGCGTAGTGCGAGCGCAGGATCGTCGCGGTGCTCGGGCACGCCCGTGCCACCGCTTCCACGACCCGCGCGGCCTCGGCGAGGCCGTGTCCGCCGCCGCCGAGCCGGCGCGACGACGTCAGCGCGAGAGCGCCCTTGCGGCCCAGCGCGGCCAGCGCCGCTCGCGGGAACCGTGCGAGCCGGTCGGCCTCGGCGGCGGTCACGGCCACAGTGGACCCCGCTACGCGGGACAGTTCTTCGACAGAAGGCACCGGTGCCCCCTTCGATCCGGTTTTCCCGATTGCTGAGGCGAAGACGAACACCGGGGCACGGCGGCCTCAGGTGTTCTGCACGTGCTGCCAGCCGAAGCGGCCCTTGATGCACAGGTTCCCGTGGGTCACGGAGCTCTCGTGCGGACTGGTGACCTTGACGATCTCGTTGTCCTGCACGTGCAGCGTCAGATTGCAGCCCACCCCGCAGAACGTGCACACGGTCGTGGTCTGCGTCTGGCGAGCCTCATCCCAGGTACCGTCTTCGCGTTTGTCGTACTCGCGCTTGAAGCTCAACGCCCCGGTGGGACACACTTCCACGCAGTTTCCACAGTAGACACAGGCACTGTCGGGCAGTGGCGTGGCGAACTCCGTGGAGATGCGGGCGCCGAACCCGCGCCCCGCCACCGTGATGGCGAAGGAATTCTGCCACTGGTCGCCACAGGCGTCCACGCACTTGTAACACAGGATGCACTTGCCGTAGTCGCGGACGTACAGCGCATTGTCCACTTTGACCGGCTGACCGACGGTCGCCGCGGTGAGGCCGTCCACGGGTCCGTGTTCGCCCGACAGTGCACTGTCACGTTCGGACGACGGCGGCGCCGGCGGACCGAACCGCTCCGGGTCGGCGCCTGCCTCGGCCATCCACTCCGCGACACCGGGCGTGGTCGACAGGTCCGTGGCCGAACCCAGCAGTTCCAGCACGACCTTGCGGCTCGTCCTCGTCCGCTCGGAGTCCGTGCGCACCACCATCCCCGGCTCCGCCTTCCGCGAGCACGACGGCACCAGCGTGCGCGAACCTTCGACCTCCACCATGCACACGCGGCACGCGTTGGCGGGCTCGAGCGTGTCCCCGTAGCAGAGCGTCGGAATGGACTTGCCCGCCGCCGTGCACGCGTCGAGGATGGTGGCGCCTTCGGGCACCAGCACCGGCTCACCGTCCAAGGTGAACTCGACAAGCCGTTTCGGCAGTCCGATGTCGACAATGGTCATCGGGTCCCTCCTTCGAGCGCACCGAGCCGGGTCACGGCCGATTCGATGGCATTCCACGCGGTCTGTCCCAGCCCGCAGATCGACGAATCCCGCATCACCTGACCGACCTCGCGCAGCAACGCCAGATCGTCGGCACCGGTGCTGAGCAAGCGGCCGCCGACGATGCGGCTCACCGCTTCTTCCTGCCGCACCGTCCCGATCCGGCACGGCACGCACTGCCCGCACGACTCGTCACGGAAGAACGATGCGATGCGCAGCAGGAACTTGCCAAGGTCGGCCTGGTCGTCGAGGGCCAGCACCACGCCGGAGCCGAGCGTGGTGCCGGCGGCGCGAGCGTCTTCGAGCGTGAGCGGCAGGTCCAGCTCGTCCGGGCCGACGAACCCGCCCGCCGCGCCGCCCAGGAGCACGGCCCGCAGCTCACGGCCCTCACCGACTCCCCCGGCCAGCTCGATCAGCTCGCGCAGGGTGGTGCCGAAGGGCACCTCGTACACCCCGGGCTTGCGCACGTTTCCCGAGAGGCAGAACAGCTTGGGTCCCGTGGACTTCTGCGTGCCGATCGCGCGGAACGCCTCGTGGCCCGCGGTGAGGATGAGCGGCACGTTGTACAGCGTCTCGACGTTGTTCACCACCGTCGGCTTGCCGAAGAGACCCTGCTCGGTCGGGAACGGCGGCTTCGAACGCGGCTCCCCACGGAAGCCCTCGATCGAGTTGAAGATCGCCGTCTCCTCACCGCAGATGTAGGCCCCAGCGCCGCGGCGGATCTCGAGGTCGAAGCAGAACCCCTCGTGGCCCATGATGTCCACGCCGAGGAACCCGCGTTCACGGGCGACGTCGATCGCGTTCTGCACCAGCCGGCGCGCCCGCGGATACTCACCGCGCAAGTACAGGTATCCGCGCGTCGCGCCGATCGCGAACGCCGCGATCGTCATCGACTCCACCAGCGCGAACGGGTCGCCCTCCAGCAGCACGCGGTCCTTGAACGTGCCGGGCTCGCTCTCGTCCGCGTTGCACACGAGATAGTGCGGCAGCTCGGGCTGGCGGGCGGCGCCGTCCCACTTGCGCCCGGTCGGGAACGCCGCACCGCCGCGGCCCGTCAGCCCCGAGTCGATGACCTCCCGGATCACGCCACCCGGGCCCAGCCGCAAGGCGTTGCGCAGCGCCGCGTACCCGCCGGTGGCCCGGTAGTCATCGAGGCTCGCCGGGTCGACCGCGCCGACCCGGCGCAGCAGCCGTAGCTCACTGCGGTCCGTCTGGTGCAGCACCGGTCCGGCACCGTCGCCCGTGGACGGTGAGCGCCGCGAGGCGAGCACCGCGGACGTGCCGGTGGCGGGCGCGACCAGTTCACTGCCCGGCGGATCGCCCGCCTCGAACGCGAGTGCCACCGGCGCCTTCTCGCACACACCGAGACACGGGCTGCGCAGCCACGTCACGCCACCGCGGGCCGTGCCCGCCGGACCGAGGTGCTCGGTGAGCGTCTCGCACACCGTGCCGGCACCGTTGATCTGGCACGCCAGGTCCGTGCACACGTGCACCACCCGCGCCGGCCGCTCGGTCAGGGAGAACAATGCGTAGAAACTCGCGACCCCGTAGGCGTCGGCCGGTGGCACGTGCAGCTTCTCGCAGATGTAGTTCAGCGCGCCCTGGCTGATCCAGCCGACCCGGTCGTTCACCGCGTGCAAGGCCGGCAGCAGCTGGTCACGGCCCGCTCCGTCGGGCAGCGCGTCGACGGCCGCGCGTTCCTCCGCCGAGGCCACCAGATCCAGGAACTGGAGATCCATCCCGCCCCCTCAGACCGCTACCGCGGACGCGGGCAGCTTGTCCACGCGGATGGCAGCGGCCTTGTACTCGGCCGTCCCGGCCACGGGGTCCGTCGCCTCGATCGTGATGACGTTCGTGTCCACCTCATCGGGGAAGTGGAACGTCATGAACGCCAGGCCGGGCCGCAATCCGTCGTCGATCCGCACCGGTGCGACGATCGCGCCGCGCCGCGAGGACACCTGCACCAGCTCGTCCTCCTCGACCCCCAGCCGCGCCGCGTCGACCGCGCAGAGGTCCAGCGTCTCGCCGCGCCGCCGCGGAGACGGAAACCCGCCGGACTGCACACCGGTGTTGTACGAGTCGAGCCGCCGGCCCGTGGTCAGCCGAAGCGGGAATTCGTCGTCGAGCACGTCGACGGGTGGACTGTGGCGCAGCACGGTGAACGGCGCCGGCCGCCCGCGTTCGGCCGGGTCCTCGGCCCACAGCCGGGCGTGCAGGAACGAAGGCTCCAGCGCGTCCTCGCGGTAACACGGCCACTGGATGCCGCCCAGCTCCTCCAGGCGCTCGTAGGTCATGCCGGTGTGGATCGGCGACAGCGAGCGCAGCTCGTCCCACACCTCGCGCCCGTCGGCGCCGCTGTAGTGCCAGTCGTGGCCGAGCCGTCGGGCGAGCTCACAGATCAGCTCGATGTCGTCCCGCGCACCGTCCGGCGGGTTCACCGCCCGGCGCACGCGCTGCACGCGCCGCTCGCTGTTGGTGAAGGTGCCGTCGCTTTCGCACCACGCGGCCGAGGCGGGCAGCACGACGTGCGCGAGCTGCGCCGTCTTGGTCAGGAAGATGTCCTGCACCACCAGGTGCTCCACATTGGACAGCCGCTTGATCGTGTGCTCGCAGTCCGCTTCGGACTGCACGGGGTTCTCACCCACCACGTACACACAGGTGAGCGTGCCCTCCTCCATCGCGTCGAGCATCTGCGTGAGGTTCTTGCCCCGGTACGGCGGGATCCGCGACCCGTACGCGGCATCGAACTTCGCCCGCACGCCCGGGTCGAGCACGTCCTGGAAGCCGGGCAGGCGGTCCGGGATCGCGCCCATGTCGCCGCCGCCCTGCACGTTGTTCTGCCCGCGCAACGGGTTCAGCCCGGCTCCGTAACGCCCGACCTGCCCGGCCAACAGCGACAGGTTGATCAGCGCCAGCACGTTGTCGGTGCCGTTGTGGTGTTCGGTGATGCCGAGCGTCCACGACATCTGCGCCCGGTCGGCCCGCGCGTAGGCGTGGGCGAGTTCCTTGATCAGCTCGGCCGGCACCTTCGTCACCTGCTCGGCGGCCTCGAGTGTCCACGGCTCGACCGACGCCGCGAACTCGTCGTAGCCTTCCGTCGCCCGCTCGATGAACGTGGTGTTGGCCAGTCCGGAGTGGATGATCTCGCGGGCGATCGCGTTGGCCAGCGGGATGTCCGTGCCGACCTCGAGCTGCAGCTGCCGGTGCGCCCACTTCGCGGTGCTCGTCCGCCGGGGGTCCACGACGAACAGCTTCGCTCCCTTGTGGACGGCCTTGAGCACGTGCTGGAAGAAGATCGGGTGCGCCTCGCGGGGGTTGCCGCCCCAGATCACGATCACGTCGGCGTCCTCGATCTCCTGGTACGAAGACGTGCCGCCGCCGCTGTCGAACACGCGCGCCAGCCCGGCGACGCTCGGTGCGTGGCAGGTCCGGTTGCACGAGTCCACATTGTTCGTGCCCATCACGGCGCGGGTGAACTTCTGTGCCACGTAGTTCATCTCGTTGGTCGCTCTGGCGCAGGAGAACATGCCGAAGGCTTCCGGGCCCTTCGTTTCCAGCGTGCGGCGGAATCCCTCCGCGGCGCGCTCGAGTGCCTCCTCCCAGCTCGCCGGCCGCAGCACGCCCGAATCCCGCACCAGCGGTTCGGTCAGCCGGGCATACGGCGTGGTGTTCTCCCTGCGCTTCATCCTCTTGCCTCCGGGGGGTGGGTCGTGGTTCTCAGCCGACCGGCACGGCGGTGGCCGTGCGGTTCAGCAAGCCGATGGCCGCGTGCACGTGCCGCAGCGCGGGAGCGGACACCCCGGTGAGCTCGGCCAGCTCGACGACGGCGCCGATGATGGCGTCGATCTCCAGTGGCTTGCCGGCTTCCAGGTCCTGCAGCATCGACGTCTTGTGGTGTCCGACGCGCCAGGCGCCGTCGATCCGCTTCTCCACCGACACCCGCGGATCAGCGCCGGCCGCGCGGGCGATCGCGAGGGTTTCGGTCATCATCGTGGCGACGAGTTCGCGCGTGTCGGCGTGTTCGCACATCTGCGCCATCGTCGCTCGCGTGAGCGCGCTCAACGGGTTGAAGGCGACGTTGCCCATGAGCTTGACCCAGATGTCGTCGCGCAGGTTCGGTTCCACCGGCGCCTTGAGCCCGCCCGCGATCATCGCTTCGGACAACGCCGCACAGCGCGGAGAGATCCCGCCGGCCGGCTCCCCGAGGGAGAACCGCGTGCCTTCGAGGTGGCGGATCACGCCCGGCTCCTCGATGACCGTGGAGCAGTAGACGACGCAGCCGATGGCTCGCTCGACGGCCATCACCCGGCTCGTCGCACCACCGGGGTCCACGGTCTCGACGCGGTGACCTTCGAGCGGGTGCCCGGCCAGGCCGTGGAAGTACCACCACGGGATCCCGTTCTGCGCCGCGACGAGCGCGGTGTCGGGGCCGAGCAACGGTTCGAGCAGCTCGCCGCTGCCCGGGTACGAATGGGCTTTGAGCCCCAGGAAGACGTAGTCGACCGGGCCGATCTCGGCCGGATCGTTCGTGACGTGGGGACGGGCGGTGAAGTCGCCCCGCGGGCTCAGCACCCGCACTCCGTGTTCGCGCATCGCCTCCAGATGGGCTTTCCGCGCGACCAGATGGACTTCCGTGCCACCGCGGTACAACGCCGCGCCCACATAGGCGCCGATCGCGCCCGCACCCAGAACTGCAACCCGCATGGTGTGCCTCCCGCTCGGTCGAACACATCGATTGCATACAGTATCCCGACATGGGGTGCAGTACCAGAGCCCGGTGATGCAATCCGCCGATAACGCCCCGTCCGGAGCACCGCGTCCGGAGGAAAACGGCAGGTCCGGTGGCTCGTTCGGGCTGAGATCCAGCCCACAGAGTGAAGAGTTGGGATTTTGCATACCAAAACCTGTATCCTCAGATTCACCAAGCCGGAAATCCTGCCTTTTTCCACCGTTTCCCCTCCCGAGCCGAGGTGCACCGTGAGCCAACCCGCCTCTCCCCTGCCCGATCGCGGGCCCACCGGCCGGCGAGCCAAGGGATCACTCGCGGACAAGTCGGCCAAGCGCGTCGAGCGGCCCGCGCCATTGCGCCAGGTCGTGTACGACGCGATCGCGGAGCTGATCATCAACCGCACACTGGAGCCCGGGCAGCACCTCGTCGAGGCGGATCTGGCCGAGTACTTGGGTGTCAGCCGTCAGCCGGTCCGGGAAGCCTTGCAGCGGCTGCAAACCGAGGGGTGGGTCGACCTGCGACCCGCGCAGGGCGCGTTCGTGCACATGCCCACCGACGAGGAAGCCGACCAGTTGCTGGGCGTGCGAGCCGTGCTCGAAACGCATTCCGCGCGCCTGGCCGCGGCATGCGCGTCCGAAGAGGACATCGCCCGGCTGTGGGAACTGCAGAACGCCGGGCTGGCGGCGCTGGCCGACGACGACAGCGAAGCGCTGGTCTCCGCCAATGCCGACCTGCACTCGTTCATCACCGAGCTCACCGGCAACGCCGTGCTGTCCGAGCTGATCGGGCTCGTCGATCGCCGGGTGCGCTGGTACTACACGCCGATCGCCCGCCCGCGCGGCCACGACGCGTGGCACGAGCACGCCGAGCTGATCGAGAGCATCGCCGCCCACGACACCGACAAGGCGGAGAAGATCATGGCCCAGCACACGGAACGCACGCGCCAGGCCTTCCATGAGCGACCCGAAGCAACCCGGGAGTGAACGGGGCGGGCTTCGGCCCGCCCCGTTCACTCCCGGGACCTCCCACCCGGGTCTGCGGCAGGCGTCAGCTGCCGGCGGTTCCGGTGGCCGGTGAGGCCTGGGCGATGGCGCTGGCCCGCTCCGCCGCGTCCGGGCCGTTGCGGCGGCCCGGCTGCCGCAGGAACAGCACCATTACGGCCGAGAGCAACGCGATGCAGCCGGCCAGGATGTAGGCGCCGGTGTAGCCCCACATCGTGATCACGCCCGCGGCGAGACCACCACCGCCGACGCCACCGATCAGCTTGGCGCTGTAGACCAGGCCGTAGTTCGTGGCGTTGTGATTCTCACCGAAGTAGTCCGGCACTAGCGCCGCGAACATCGGGTAGAACGCGCCACTGCCGAAGCCGGTGACGATCGCGAACACCATGAACCAGAACAGGCTGTGCGTGTTGCCCGACAACATCACACCGAACTGCGCAATACCGGCGATCACGAGCACCCAGAACAGCGTCTGCTTCCGGCCGAGGCGGTCCGAGGCCCAGCCGACGAGCGCGCGGCCGGTGCCGTTCACGATGGCCAGCAGACCGGCCGACGACGCGACGACGAACGCGCCGAAGCCGCTCTCCTTCGCGAAGTCGACCTGGAAGTTGATGCCGAACAGCGAGACGCCGCCGATCACGATCAGCGTGACCCACATCAACGGCAGCATGCCGGTCTTGATCGCTTCCATCGGCGTGAACTGCCGGACGGCCGGCGGGTTCTTCTCGAGGCTCTTGGCGTTGCTCGCCGCCTTCCCCTTCAGCCACGCGATGGGGTCGACCTCGGCCGGCCACCAGTTCTTCGGCGGGTCCCGGAAGAGGAACCCGCAGATCCCGACGATCACCAGCATGTAGAGGCCGATGCCGTCGAGGGTGATCGTCAGGTTCTCGTGCCCGAGGAACGCGCTGAACAGATAGATGAACGGCACCGAACCGTAGGCGAAGCCGCCGTTCACGAACCCGGTGCGGGCACCGCGCTTCTCCGGGTACCACTTGCCGACCATGTTGATACAGGTGGCGTAGACCAATCCGGCGCCCGTGCCACCGAGCACCGAGTACCCGATGAACGCGAGCACCAGGTTCCCGCTGTGGGCGATGGTGAAATAGCCGATCCCGGAACAGACCGCACCCACCAGCATGGCGGTCTTCGCCGAAACGATGTTCTTCTCGCGCAGCCGCCCGGCCGGAAACGCGACCCCGGCCTGGAAAACGGCCCAGATGCTGGCCAGCCAGAACGCGTCCGACAGCGACCAGCCGTACTTGTCCTCAAGTGTTCCTTCGACGGCTCCCCAGCCGTACTCGAACACACTGACCGCCATCATGGCTACCCAAGGCAACCAGACCATCCAGGCCCGCGAGCGGCCCATCAGGTCCATGGGGCTCTCCCCGATGCGGTACGTGCGTCCGTTGTCGTCGACGATCTCCTGGTACGTCGGTTGGGCTGCGGTCATGAGAGTTCTCTTTCGTCAACGTTGACTTCGGTTCCCTCTGAAGTGGGGTGGCTCCTGGTTCCCCCGCCGGGCGCTACCGCGCGCGCCCGGCGTTTCGTTCGTGCTCTCCCGTCCCCCGCGTCACCGACGGCTAGGTGTCCGGCAAGATACGCCTCCTTCCTTCTCGCCGGAAGTGATCAGCCGAGCAGCCCGGCCGACCGCGCCCAGCGGTACTTGGCACCGAGTACCGCCACCGGCTTCTCGGTCGTGTACGGATAGGCGACGACGCCGTGGGCGTAGAGGTGGTCGCTTGCCTGCTCCACCTCCACGTCGCCCGACAGCGACGCCACGACGGGCTTGTGGATTCCCTTGCGCCGGTACTCGTCGACCACGTCGACGACGAGCTCGGCGAACACCATCGGCGGGGTGACGATCGTGTGCCAGTAGCCGAGAATCAGCGAATGGATGCGGTCGTCTTCGAGGCCGAGGGCGATCGTGTTCCGGTACGTCGACGGCGGCTCGCCACCCGTGATGTCCACCGGGTTGCCCGCCGCGCCGAACGGCGGGATGAACTTTCGGAACGCTTCGTCGAGGTCACCGGGGATCTCCATCAACGAGAGCCCGTTGTCCACGCAGGCATCCGAGAGCAGCACACCCGAGCCGCCGGCGCCGGTGATGATCACGACGTTCTCGCCCTTCGGCGTGGGCAGCAGCGGGATGCCGCGGGCGTACTCGAGCATGTCGTTGAGCCCCGGCGCCCGGATCACCCCGCTCTGGCGCAGGATGTCGTCGTAGACCTTGTCGTTGCCGGCCAGCGCGCCGGTGTGCGAGCTCGCCGCCTTGGCGCCCTGGGAGGTGCGCCCGGCCTTGAGCACGACCACCGGCTTCTTCGCCGACACCCGCTTGGCCGTCTCCGCGAAGGAGCGGCCGTCCTTGAGGTCTTCGAGGTGCATCGCCACGAGCTGGGTGTTGTCGTCGTGCTCGAAGAAGGTGAGCAGGTCGTCCTCGTCGATGTCGGCTTTGTTGCCCACGCCCACGATCGACGACACACCCATCCCCGCCGAACGGCTGAAGCCCAGGATCGCCATGCCGATACCACCGCTCTGCGACGAGAGCGCGACGCCGCCCTTGACGTCGTAGGGCGTGCAGAACGTCGCCGACAGGTTCTCCGGCGTGTAGTAGTAGCCGTAGATGTTGGGGCCGAGGATGCGCACCCCGTGCTTGCGCGCGATCTCGACGACCTCGTTCTGCAGCTCGATGTTCCCGGTCTCGCCGAACCCGGACGGGATCAGGATCGCCCCGGCCACACCCTTCTTCCCGGCCTCTTCCAGCGCAGCGGACACGAACTTCGCCGGGATCGCGAACACGGCGACGTCCACGTCCCCGGGTACGTCGCCGATGCTCGCGTACGCCTTGCGGTCCAGAATCTCCGACGCCTTGGGGTTGATGGGGTAGATCTCCCCCGCGTAGCCACCGTTGACGAGGTTCTTCATCACGGAGTTGCCGATCTTGCCTGCCTCGGCCGAAGCCCCGATCACCGCGATCGCGGCGGGCTTCATGATCCGGTTCATCGACGCGAGGATCTCCTCCTGCGTGAACCGCACCGGCTCCTTCGCCGCCTCCGGGTCGACCAGAATGCGCACGTCGACCGCCGTCGCGCCGCCGGCCGTGGCGAGCACCGGGTTGAGGTCGACTTCCGCCAGCTGCGGGAAGTCGGTGACCAGGCGGGACAGATTGTGGATGATGGCCGTCAGCGCCTTCTTGTCCACTGCCTCACCGCCGCGGACGCCGTCGAGCACCTCGGCCGCGGCGATGCCGTCCACCATGGACAGTGCTTCGTCCTCCGACGTCGGCGCCAGCCGGAAGGTCACGTCCTTGAGGACTTCCACGAGCACTCCGCCGAGGCCGAAGGCCACGATCTTGCCGAAGGTCTGGTCGGTGACCGACCCGATGATGACCTCCTGTCCCGTGGTCAGCATCTGCTGCACCTGGACCCCGACGATCGTCGCGTTCTCGTTGTAGGACTTGGCGTTGACGAGGATCGTCGCGTAACCCTCCGCGACCTCTTCGGCCGTGCTCAGTCCGACGAGGACACCGCCGGCCTCCGTCTTGTGCAGGATGTCGGGCGACACGATCTTCAGCACCACCGGCAGGCCGATCTCCTGCGCCTGCGCGACCGCCTCGTCGGCCGTGGTCGCCAACCGTTCGGCCGGGGTGGGAATGCCGTAGGCCTCGCACACCGCGCGGCCTTCGGGCGCGGTCAACGACGAGCGACCTTCGCCCGCCGCCCGCGCCAGGATCTGCTCGACCGCTTCGCGGCCGGTTTCCGTGGTCATCTACGTCCTCTCCTCAGATCACGCCGGCGGTGCGCAGCCGCTCGAGCTCATCGGTGCCGTAGCCGAGCTCGCCCAGCACTTCCGTGTTGTGCTCGCCCAGCAACGGGGACCGGCCCACCTCGACCGGGGAGTCCGAAAGCTTCAGCGGGCAGCCGACCGTCTTGAACTTCCCGCGCTCGGGGTGGTCGACCTCGACCACGGAGCCGAGTTCGGCGAGCGTCTCATCCTCGATCAGTTCCTTCGTGGACAGGATCGGGCCGCACGGAATGTTGTGTGCGTTGAGCTGCTCCATCACTTCCCACTTGGTGTGCTGCTCGGTCCACTGCTCCACGAGCGCGAACACCTTGTCCAATTTGGACAGCCGCGCCTCGGGCGTGGCCCACTCGGGGTCCTCGGCGAGCTCGGGCTGCCCAATCAGCTGGGTCATCGGGGCCCAGCCCACCGGCTGGACGATCACGTAGTTGTAGTCGTTCGCACCGCCGGTCGCGCAGCGCACCGCCCAGCCGGGCTGGCCGCCGCCGGAGGCGTTGCCCGAACGCGGGACCTCGTCGCCGAACACCTCGTTGGGGTACTCACCGAGCGGGCCGTGGGCCAGGCGCTGCTGGTCGCGCAGCTTCACCCGGCACAGGTTCAGCACGGCGTCCTGCATGGCGACCTGCACGCGCTGCCCGCGGCCGGTGTTGGTGCGCTGGTACAGCGCGGCGAGCATCGCGGCCACCAGATGGATGCCGGTGCCGGAGTCGCCGATCTGCGCACCCGTCGCGGTGGGCGGGCCCTCCTCGAACCCGGTGGTGCTCATGGAGCCACCCATGGCCTGCGCGATCACCTCGTACGCCTTGAAGTCGGCGTAGCGGCCGGGACCGAATCCCTTGATCGAGGCGTAGATCAGGCGCGGGTTGATCTCCTGCAGCTTCTCCCACGAGAAACCGAAGCGATCCACCACGCCAGGACCGAAGTTCTCGACGAGGATGTCCACCGAGGACACGAGTTTGGTGAAGATCTCCTTGCCTTCTTCACTTTTCAAGGTGAGCGTGATGCTGCGTTTGTTGCCGTTGAGCATCGTGAAGTAGAGACTGTCCACTCCGGGCAGGTCGCGGAGCTGGCCGCGCGTGATGTCGCCCCGGCCGGGAGTTTCCAGCTTGATCACGTCCGCGCCAAGCCAGGCGAGGATCTGGGTCGACGAAGGTCCCGACTGGACGTGGGTCATGTCGAGGACACGGACGCCTTCGAGTGCCTTTCCCATTTGTCGTGCCTCCCGGCTACTTGTACATCGTCTGGTTCATGGTTCCCGGGGCGTACGCGTCCGGGTCGACCCAGACGTTGATGAGCGACGGCTTGCCCGACTCACGGGCGCGCTGCAGGGCCGGCGCGATGTCGGCGGGATCGCGGACCTCTTCGCCGTAGCCGCCGAGCATCCGCGCGAACTCGTCGTAGCGCACGTTGCCGAGGGTGTTGCCGACGCGCTCGCGATCGAGCCCGTACTTCTGCGCCTGGCCGTAGCGGATCTGGTTCATGGACGAGTTGTTGCCGACGATCCCCACGAACGGCAGGTTGAACCGCACCAGCGTCTCGAAGTCCCAGCCGGTGAGGGAGAACGCACCGTCACCGAAGAGCGCGACGACCTCCTTGTCGGGCCTGGCGTGCTTGGCCGCCATCACGAACGGGATGCCGACGCCGAGCGTGCCGAGCGGGCCCGGGTCCATCCAGTGGCCCGGCGATTTGGGCTGCACGACCTGGCCGGAGAAGGTGACGATGTCGCCGCCGTCGCCGATGTAGATCGAGTCCTCGGTGAGGAACTCGTTGATCTCGTGCACGAGCCGGTACGGGTGGATCGGGTTCGCCTCGGAGTGCTGCTGCGGCAGGCGCTTCTGCTTCGCCTGCTCCTCCACCGCGCGCAGCTCCTCCAGCCACGGCTTGCGCGCCACCGCGCCGGTGTCGACCCGCCCCGAAGCGGCGGCGGACACCGCGGCGAGGATCTGGCCGGCGTCGCCGACGATGCCGAGGTCGATGTCGCGGTTCTTGCCGACGGTGCGGTAGTCGAGGTCGATCTGCACCACGGTGGCGTCGGGCGAAAGCCGTTTGCCGTAGCCCATCCGGAAGTCGAACGGGGTGCCGACGATGACGATCAGGTCGGCGTTGTTGAACGCGTACCGCCGGGCCAGCTGGAAGTGGTGCGGATCGCCGGGCGGCAGCGTGCCACGGCCGGCGCCGTTCATGAACGCCGGAATGTTCAGCGTGCGCACCAGCTCCGTCGCCGGTTCGGTCGCCCGCGTGGTCCAGACCTGACTGCCGAGCAGGATCGCCGGCTTCTTCGCGTGCACCAGCAGGTCGGCCAGGCGTTCGATATCAGCCGGGTCGCCGAGATTGCGTGTCGAGGCGCGGTAGTGGCCGGCTTCGGGGACGCGGGCGGCCGACAGCGGCACGCGCGCGTCGAGCACGTCTCGCGGGATCTCCAGGAACGACGGCCCCGGCGCGCCCGCGTAGGCCTCACGGAAGGCCATGGACACCAGGTCGGCCGCGCGCGCGGTCGAGGGCACCGTGGCGGCGAACTTGGTGATAGGGCTCATCATGTCGACGTGCGGGAGGTCCTGCAGGGACCCCATTTTGTGCTGGGTCAACGCGCCTTGGCCGCCGATCAGCAGCATCGGGCTTTCGGCGCGCAGCGCGTTCGCGACACCGGTGACCGCGTCCGTGGTGCCCGGGCCCGCGGTGACGACCGCGCAGCCGGGGCGGCCCGTGATGCGGGCGTAGCCGTCGGCGGCGTGTGCGGCGACCTGCTCGTGGCGGACGTCGATGACGTTGATGCCTTCGTCGACGGCACCGTCGTAGATGTCGATGATGTGCCCGCCGCACAGGGTGAAGATCGTGTCGACGCCCTCGGCCTTGAGCGCCTTGGCCACCAGGTGCCCGCCGGAAATCGTGTCCGGAGCCGGCTCGCCGCCGTTCGTCGAGGGCGCGGCCCGATCCTTGTCGACGTTCTGGCCGGTCGTGGTTGGCGCCATGCTCAACTCCTCTGGTCTCACGCCGGACCTCTCTGATCCGGGCGCTCGTTCCGGTGTGCTCCCTGGTCGGACTGCCGTCCGTCCACGGTCCGCGGCGAAGGACATCTCTCCAGGTCAGCGACACCTTCGTCGAAGACTGTAGATTGCATACCGTATGAGGTAGGCATTAGGATTACTCTCCGAGCGACCCACTGTCCAGGGCCATCCGCAGGTTTTGCCCCAGGTTTTTCACCCGGCGCGGCGCGCGAGCACCGCGTGCCCGGCGCCGCCTGCGCCGTCACCGGCCCGCCCGTTCGTGGCCCCGAGAGGGGCCGGCAGGAAGGACTCCCATGGATCTGTTCGAACACGAGGCGCGCGAGCTGTTCTCCGCGCACGGCGTGCCGGTCCCCCGTGGCCGCGTCGCCACGAGCCCCGAGCAGGCCCGCGCGGCGGCCGTGCTGATCGGCGGGCCCGTGGTGGTCAAGGCGCAAGTGAAAACCGGCGGACGCGGCAAAGCGGGCGGGGTGAAACTCGCGCGGGTGCCCGACGACGCCGAGCAGGTCGCCGACTACATCCTCGGCATGGACATCAAGGGCCACACCGTGCACAAGGTGCTGGTGACCGAGGCGAGCGACATCGCCGAGGAGTACTACGTGTCCTTCCTGCTGGATCGCGCCGAACGCACGTTTCTGGCCATGGCGTCGGTCGCGGGCGGCATGGAGATCGAGGAGGTCGCGGCGACCCGGCCCGAGGCACTGGTGAAGGTGCCGGTCAACGCGCTGACCGGGGTCGATCAGCACAAGGCCCGCGAGATCGTGGCCGCCGCGAAATTCCCGGCCGAGGTCGCCGACGAGATCGCGAGCGCGCTGGTGCACCTGTGGGAGGTGTTCGTCGCCGAGGACGCGACGCTGGTCGAGGTCAACCCGCTGGCCCGCACCGGCGGCGGCGCCGTGATCGCGCTCGACGGCAAGGTCACCCTCGACGCCAACGCCGAGTTCCGCCACCCGGACCACGAAGCCTTCGCCGACCCGGGCGCCGGTGACCCGCTCGAACGTCAGGCCAAGGCACTCGGGCTGAACTACGTGAAGCTCGACGGCGACATCGGCGTGATCGGCAACGGGGCCGGGCTCGTGATGTCCACTTTGGACGTCGTGGCCGCCGCGGCGGCCGAGGCCGGGGCACGTGGCCCGGCGAACTTCCTCGACATCGGTGGTGGCGCTTCGGCCGCCGTCATGTCCTCCGGGCTCGGCGTGATCCTCGGTGACGCGGACGTGCGCAGCGTGTTCGTGAACGTGTTCGGCGGCATCACCGCGTGCGACGCCGTGGCCGACGGCATCGTGCAGGCACTCGCCATCCTCGGCGACGCAGCGGCGAAACCGCTGGTGGTGCGCCTCGACGGCAACAACGTCGCCGAAGGGCGGCGCATTCTCGCCGAAGCCGCCCACCCGCTCGTGACCGTGGTCGAGACCATGGACGACGCCGCCCGCGAGGCGGCCAAGCTCGCGACCGTCCCCACCAGTACGGAGGCCTGAGAAGTGGCGATCTTCCTGGATGACACCAGCCGTGTTGTCGTGTCGGGCATGACCGGCGCCGAAGGCACCAAGCACACCAAGCGGATGCTGGCCGCGGGCACGAACGTCGTCGGCGGCGTCAATCCGCGCAAAGCCGGCACCACCGTCACCCTCGACGGGCACGAGCTGCCCGTGTTCGGCAGCGTCGCCGACGCGATGGCGCAGACCGGCGCCGACGTGGTGGTGCTGTTCGTGCCGCCGCCGTTCGTCAAGGACGCGGTGGTCGAGGCGGTCGACGCGGGAATCGCGCTCGCGGTCGTGATCACCGAAGGGGTGCCGGTGCACGACTCCGCGGTGTTCTGGGCGCACGCGGTGGCGGCCGGCGGCCGCACCCGGATCATCGGCCCCAACTGTCCGGGCATCGTCTCCCCCGGCCTCGCCAACGCCGGCATCATCCCCGACGACATCACCGGACCCGGGCGGATCGGGCTCGTGTCGAAGTCCGGCACGCTCACCTACCAGCTCATGCACGAGCTGCGCGACATCGGCTTCTCCACCTGCGTCGGAATCGGCGGCGACCCGGTCATCGGCACCACCCACATCGACGCCGTCGAAGCCTTCGAAAAAGACCCGGACACCGACGTGATCGTGCTCATCGGCGAGATCGGCGGCGACGCGGAAGAACGCGCGGCCGCGTATGTGAAAGCCCACGTCAGCAAGCCCGTGGTCGGGTACGTCGCCGGGTTCACCGCGCCGGAGGGCAAGACGATGGGCCACGCGGGCGCGATCGTCTCCGGCTCCGCCGGCACGGCGGCCGCGAAGAAGGAAGCCCTGGAGGCGGCGGGGATCCGGGTGGGCCGGACACCCAGTGAGACCGCACGACTCGTGCGCGAGGTCCTCGCGGAAACGGCCTAGCCGTGGGCGACATCGACGAGCTCGTCGCCAACGCCCGCCGTTACCACGGCCGTCTCGACCACCGCCGGCTGGTGAAGCGGCCGCGCCGGCGCGTCGCGGTGGTGGCGTGCATGGACGCGCGGATCAGCGTCTACCGGCTGCTCGGCCTCGAAGAAGGCGACGCGCACGTGATCCGCAACGCCGGCGGCGCCATCACCGACGACGCGATCCGCTCCCTCGCGGTGAGCCAGCGGCTGCTGGGTACCCGGGAGATCGTCCTCGTCCACCACGAGGATTGCGGCATGCGAACCTTCACCGACACGGAGTTCGCGCGGCAGGTCGAGGAGGGGACCGGAATCCGCCCACCCTGGTCGGTCGAGGCGTTCGCCGACGCGAAGCAGGACGTGCGCCAGTGTCTGAGACGGGTGCGCAGCAGCCCGTTCTTGCCCCACACTGCGTCGGTACGAGGGTTCGTGTACGACGAGCGGACCGGGGCGATGACCGAGGTCGACGCCGTGGTCAGGCCGGACTAGGAGGACAGCATGCACCGGGGATGGGCTGAGGCCCGCCGGATCGCCCGCGACGCCGTGAAGCCACTCGAGGCGGTGGAGCTGTCACTGGCCGAGGCGCTGGGCCGGGCGCTGGCGAGCCCGGTCCGGGCCCTGGTCCCGATGCCGGCGTACGACAACTCCGCGATGGACGGGTACGCCGTCGCCGGGCGTGGGCCGTGGACCCTCGTGGGCGCGGTCCGGGCCGGCGGCGAGCCGTACCCGGGAGTGCTCGCGCCGGGCACCGGCATCGAGATCGCGACGGGCGCGCCGGTACCGCCCGGCACGTCGGCCGTGCTGCCGGTCGAGCTGGCCGTCCACAGTGGACGTCGAGTGTCCGGTGAGGCAGTGCCCGGCAGGCACATCCGCCGCCGCGGCGAGGACTGCCCCGAAGGCCAGGAGCTGATCGCCACCGCGACGACGGTCACCGCCGCCGTGCTGGGCGCCGCGGCTGCCGTCGGGCACGACACGCTGCTGGTCCACCGCCGCCCACGGGTCTCGGTCGTCGTGACCGGCGACGAGATCCAAGCTTCGGGTGTGCCCGAGCCCGGGCACGTGCGCGACGCGATCGGCCCGATGCTACCCGGCCTGCTCGAAGCCGCCGGCGCCGACGAACACGGGCTCGTGCGCCTCGCCGACCGGCCCCGCGCGCTCACCGCCGCTTTGACCGACAGCGACGCCGACGTCGTGGTGGTCTGCGGCGCCACGTCGAAGGGGCCGGCCGACCACCTCCGGGGCGTGCTGCGCGCGCTACTGGCCGACGTGCGCGTTGACGGCGTCGCGTGCCGTCCCGGGCATCCGCAGCTGCTCGCAGTGCTGCCCGACGGGCGGTGCGTGGTCGGGCTGCCGGGCAACCCGTTCGCGGCGCTCGCGGCCGGGCTGACCCTGCTCTCCCCCTTGCTCCTGCGCCTCGGCGGCCACCGCACGCCGGTGCCCGTCTCCGCGCGCGCCGCCACCCACCTGCCCGCCCACGACGAGGACACGCGTCTGGTACCGGTCGCGTGGGCGGGCAACGCCGTCGCACCGGTGGGCCACGACCGCCCCGGATCCCTCTGGGGCGCGGCCCTCGCCACGGCGCTCGCGGTGGTACCGCCGGGATTCACCGGCGGGGACGTCGAACTACTGCCGCTGCCCGGTGGGCGGCACTGAGCCAGGAGGGTGCATGGACTTGCGTCAGCTGGAGATCGTCGTCGCGGTGGCCGAAGAAGGCGGGTTCACCGCCGCGGCGCACCGGTTGCACACGGTGCAATCGACGGTGTCGACGGTGGTCCGCGCGCTCGAACGTGACCTCGGCACAACGTTGTTCGAGCGCACCACCCACCGCGTCGCGCTAACGCAGGCGGGGCGCGCGTTCCTCCCCGCGGCGCGGGCCGCGCTCAAGGCCGCCGAACATGCGCGCGCCACGGTCGACAGTGGACGCTGGCGGCTGACCGGCCACGTGCGCATCGGCGTGATGCCCGGTGCGTGGCCCGATCCGCACCACGCTCTTGCCGCGCTGCGCCGTGAACACCCCGGTGTCCAGGTCCACGTCCGCATGGCCCACCCGCGGCAACTCCGGACGGCGGCCGAGGAGTCCACTGTGGACGTGATGGTCGCGGTGGAGAACTGCGTCGCGGCGGACGGTCTGGTGTCACGGCCGCTGTACCGCGAGGCCATGCTGCTCGTCTCCGGCGCGGGTGACCGCGCCGCCGACCGGCCGGTGTCCGCGGCCGACGCCGCAGCGGCCGCGGTCGTCGACTTCGCGCCCGGCTGGGCCAACCGCGAGGCCACCGATCGTGCCTTCCGCACGGCGCAGGTGCGCCGCGTCGTCGCCCACGAGGTCACGGATGCCGCGGCCGCCGCGGAGCTCGTCCGCCACGACCTCGGCTCGTGCATCCTGCCCGCGTCCGTCGCCGCGCGGTTTCCGGACCTCACCACCCGCCCGTTCCTCCGTGGCGGCCCGTCGTGGCACATCGCTGTCTCCCGCCCGGCGGGCGACCCGGCACCCGCGGTCTCGGCGGTCCTGCGGCACCTCACCGTGGCCTGAGCGACCCGGCTCCGTCCAGGAACGACTCGTGAGTGGCGCGGGCCGGTTCTAACCGGCCGCGCCGCTCACGAGTCTGTCGACGGCCCTCTCCACCACCCGAGTCCGCGGCCCGCGAACGGCGGTGAAGAGGGCCGTCTCCGCCCGCGCGCGCCCACCGCGGTGCGGGCGCCCTCGGGGGTCAGTGGCCGACGAGCCGGAGCGGGTCGTGCAGGCCCAGCCGGTCGGCGCGCGAGTACACGTTCATCGACGAGCCGCGCAGGAACCCAATCAGGGTCAGCCCGGCGTCCTCCGCCAGCTCCACGGCGAGCGAGGACGGCGCGGAAACGGCGGCCAGCACCGGTATTCCGGCCATCGCGGCCTTCTGCACCAGTTCGAACGACGCCCGCCCGCTCACCATCAAAACCGTCCCGGCAAGGGGCAGCCGGTCGCCGCGCGCGGCCCAGCCGACGACCTTGTCCACCGCGTTGTGCCGGCCCACGTCCTCGCGTACACACAGCAAGTTCCCGTACCGCTCGAACAATCCCGCCGCGTGCAGGCCGCCGGTGCGGTCGAACACGGTTTGCGCGGCGCGCAACGCCTCGGGTAACCCGGGCAGCACGCCCGGATCCAGCTCCAGCGGGTCGTCGGCGACCGGCCACCGCAGTGTCGTGCGCACCGCGTCGAGGCTCGCCTTGCCACACAGCCCGCACGAGGACGTGGTGTAGAAGTTGCGTTCGATCGACGGGTCGGGCGGCGCTACCTCGTCGCGCAGCACGACGTCGACGATGTTGTACGTGTTCGAACCGTCCACTGTGGCCCCGGCGCAGTACCGGATCCCCGCGACGTCGCCACCTTCGCCGATCACGCCCTCGCTCACGAGGAACCCGGCCGCCAGGTCGAAGTCGCTGCCCGGTGTGCGCATCGTGATGGTGAGCGCGCGCCCGGCGACGCGGATCTCCAGCGGCTCCTCGGCGGACAGCGTGTCGGGCCGCATCGTCAGGTCGCCGTCGACCACACGGAACACTCGGCGTCGGCTCGTCATCCGGCCCACGGGGTCACCTCCGGGTTCAGCGAGCGGGCAGCAGGGACTTGGGGCGGCCGGGCTGGGTCAGCCGTCCGGTCAGCACGGCGCCGGCCAGGCTGAGCAGACCGGCGGCGGTGAACGCGCCGACGTAGCCGTGCGAAGTCACGACGAGCGTGGCCAGCCCGATCCCCAGCAGCGCACCGACGGCCTTGGCGCTGTAGAGGATCCCGAAGTTCTGCAGCGCCGAGTCTTCACCGAAGTACTCGCGCACCAGGCCCGTCAGCAGCGTGTAGCAGCAACCGTTGCCCAGTCCCGCCAACGCCGCGCCGAGCACGAGCCCGAAGGCGTGGCGGTGCTCGCCGGAGTAGAAGAGCACGAACTGCCCGACCGCGCCCGCGACGAGAGCCAGCCGCAGGATGCGGCGGCGGCCCAGCCGGTCGGACAGCCAGCCCATCAGCACCCGGCCGGTGCCCGTCACGCCGGCGAGTACCGCGAGTGCCACCGCGGCGAGCCCGGTGCCCCCGCCGCGTGCGGCGACGAACGTGGCCAGGTAGGCGAGGTCGAACAGCAGGACCGCCGCGGCGAGCACCACCGTGAGGTAGAGAGCGAGCGTGGTGCCACAGCGCAGCAGCTCGGCGGGTCGGTAGTGGCGCACGGCCGGCCGGTTCACCGACACACTGCGGTTGTGGACCTTGTCGCGCGCCCACTCGCGCGGATCGGGCGCCGCGGCGGGCCACCAGTGCGGTGGGGGGTACCGCAGGAGCACGCCGGCCCCGGCGACCACGACGAGCACGATCACCGCCGTCACGTCGAGCAGCACCCCGCGGTTCCCGACGGTCAGCCCGAAGCCCGCGATGAGCACGAACGGCACGCTGCCATAGGCGAACGCGCCACTCACCGCGCCGACGCGAGTGGCCGTGCGATCGGGGAACCAGCGCATCACGGCGCCGACGCAGGTGCCGTACACGAACCCGGTACCGATGCCGCCCAGCAGCGAGTAGCCGACGAACACCGTGGCCAGGCTCGTCGCGTGGCCGAGCGTCACCAGCCCGGCCGCGCACAGCACCCCGCCCAGCACCACCGCGGCCCGCGGCGAAAGGCGGCCGCGCTCCCGTAGCCACGCCACGGGGAACACGACGCTCGCCTGCGCCACCGCCCACACCGCGAGCGTCACCACGATCTCGGTGAACGTCCAGCCGTGCGCACTGGTGAGCGCTGGCGCGATGGCGCCGAACCCGTACTGCTGCAGACCGGCCGCGAACATCGCCGCGCCGCTGAGCCAGAGCATCCAGCTCCGAGGGCGGCCGAGCAGGTCCAGATCGCTCTCGCCGACCCGGTAGCGGCGGCCGTAGACGTCCAGTAGTTCCCGCACCGGCGGTGCCGGAGACGTGGTCAGGGGCTCGGACATGGCGTCACCCACTAAACTGGATGTTGTATGCAGTATGGAGTAGTCCGGTTATAGCACCCGCGCGGGCGCCTGTCCATGCCTGCGCCCAGACGAGATGGACGAACAGCAGGGATCGCTGAGGCTTGTCCTCAGAGCAAAGCTGTACGTCCTGGTCCTGGCGTTGGGTGTGAGCTCAGACTTGCTGAAGGGTGCGGTCGCCGTCCTTCCGCTGCGTGCCGACGAACTTGACCCAACCGAGCGGGCTGGCGGCGGGGGCGCTAACCGTGATGGCGAGGCCGCGGCTGCTGGTGCCGGCTGCTCCATTGCTGCAGATACGAACTCACCGCTGAGCTCACGGCCTCCGAGACCGGGTCGTGAGAGCTCGCCTGCGGCGCCTGCGCGCCGGTGGGCACGGGTTCGCGCTGTTCTTCGGTGGTGCGCACGGTCGTGTGATCAACCCGGCCGGTCGCGGGCGGCAGGGTCGGGCTCGCGGTGAGCGTGGCGACGGCGGGTGGCGCCGACGACGTGCGCGACGGCGTGACCGGCACCTGCGGAAGAGGGCCTGCCGAACCGCCCTCCGAACCCGGCCACAAGAGCCACGCGCCGAAGCCGGCCAGCGCGACGACCGCCACACCGGCGAGCCCGGCGTGGCGCGGGCTCCTGGACAGCGGCGGCGCGGTTTGCGGCTTCGGGTCAGCGCCCGACCCACCGAACGGCACGGCGAAGCTCGCGTCGAGCACCTCGGGCAGCTGGGCGGTGCCCGAATACGATGTGGCCGTTGCCGGCTCAGGACGCTGGTCGCCGTGGTCCTGCCGCGACTTCGGGCGCGCGACCAGCGGCGGACGTTCGCCGTCGATGCGCGGCATGGGCGCGGTTTCGGACAGTTCCACGAGCCTCGCGACGGAGTCGAGCTCGCGGCCGTCGCCGGGCTCCGTGCGCGCCATCCAGACCTCCCGCTCGCCGAGGCCACGGGCGCCTCCGGCGGCAAGATCCTACGAAGGCCAACCCGATCGTGTAAACCCGGCTCAGGACGGGGAACGGTACCCGGTCCCGCACCAGCCTCCGTCGGCAACGGGCATGGAAGGCGCACGGGTTCCGCCTGCGGCCACCTCATCCCCATCGCAAGCTTCCGCTCCGTCATCGCCAGGTGGTTCGCCCGCCCCTTCCGACCGGCGTGTGCGAGTCCGTCCCTCGCCACCTCCCGACGGCCGGCGCTCACCTCCCGTCTCGCGCCGGCCTGACCAGCGTCACCTCGAAATCCGTGAACCCCTGCCGTCGGTAGAATGCGAGCGCGCCACCATTCATGGCATACGCGGTCACTTCGTGCCGGTCCGCGTTTCTCGAATTCGCCCACGTCGAGAACACGGCCACCAGCGTCGCCGCCACACCAGCCCGGCGCGATTCCGGCGCCACCCGCAGGCTTTCCAGCACCGCCGTCACCATTCCCGGCCGCAGCGGATCATCGCGCCGCACCCGACCGACGAGATGCCCGGCCACACCGGACTCCGCCACCGCCAGCAACCACATCGCGTCCTCATCCTCCCGCAAACGCGCGTAATACGCCGGCCCGTCCCGATCCGGCCACGTGAGGTCCATCGTGGAATCACGGCGCCCGCCATCCTCCCGGAACAGCGCCGCGACGGAAGAAACGAGATCCGGAATACGATCCGGAACGCCCTCGATTATGTCCATTCCAGAATGATAACGCCACCGATTAATCAGGTAAATATCTTCACGACATCGACCCAACCGAACCGCTTTTGCTCGGCACATATCTAATATAAAAATGTCCACAACGTACGCGCCCCGGACCTGCGCCACCCGAGCCCGCACAGCCAGCGCGGCTACCCACGGACCACTCGTCCCGCCGTCGAGGCCGCGACGCCGACGCCCGCGTGCGGTCCTATCCTCGGAACACTGCCGACATTCCGGAGGATCCCGCCATGCCCGCGTTTCCCCTCGCCGAACCGGATGCTCACGGTTTCCTCGCCACGGGTGACGGCAACCGTGTCTACTGGGAGGCCGGCGGCAACCGGGACGGCAAGCCCGTGCTGTGTGTGCACGGCGGGCCCGGCGCCGGCGGGAACCGCCGGGCCACCACGGGTTTCGACCCGGCGAAGTTCCGGATCCTGCGGTTCGACCAGCGCGGCTGCGGGCGCAGCGAACCCCATGTCGCCGACCCGGCCGTGAGCCTCGAGCACAACACCACCGAGCACCTCATCGCGGACATGGAACGGCTGCGCGAGCACCTCGGTATCGGCGACTGGTTGCTGTACGGCGGTTCTTGGGGCGCGACGCTGATCCTCGCCTACGCCGAGCGCTACCCCGAACACGTGTCGGGCATCGTGCTCGTCTCCGCCTTCACCTCGACACCCGACGAGATCGGCTGGCTCTACAGCGGCCTGCGCCGCCTGCTGCCGCGCGAATGGCAAGCGTTTCGCGACGCCGCACCCGAAGGCGAGCTGCTTGCCGCGTACGGCCGCCTGCTGGCCTCATCCGATCGGGCCGTGCAGCTGCAGGCCGCACGCGACTGGTGCGCGTGGGAGGATGCCGTGATCGCCCATGAGACGAACGGCAAGCCCGGTGCGTACAGTGACCGCTCCGACGTGGAGCTCATCGCGCTCGCGCGCCTGTGTGCGCACTACTTCGGCCACCACGCCTGGCTTGACGACGGCGCGATCCAGCGCGATGTCCACCGGCTCCGCGGCATTCCCGCCGTGCTCATCCAGGGCCGTCTCGATCTCGGTGCTCCGCTGCAGGCCGTGTGGCAGCTCGCGCGGGAGTGGCCCTCGGCCGAGCTCGTGGTGATCGACGACGCCGGACATACCGGTAGCTCCGCGATGGGCGAAGCCGTGCTGAAGGCGATCGCCCGCTTCGAACCCGCGTGACCGATGACCCGCGGTCGAACTCGACACCTACCCGGTAGCGCGCCCACCTGCCGCGCACCGGGAACGCGACGAACCGCTCCTCGCCCGCGATGGTGAGCAGAGCACGCCAAATGAACACCGAGGCCGCGCCCGCAGATTCACGCCCTGGGTGATCACACCCCGATCGACGCCCGCCCGGATTTCGTCGACGGCCCCGGCCACGTCCTCCCGATGCGCGTTCGCCCATCATCGCAAGGGCGGGCGCGGGTGCCCGGGATCGGCCGAGCGGGCGGAATCCGCCACGCCATCGCGATAACAGACGCGGAACCACAGGTTCGCCGCGAGCGGCGCCGTGCTCGCGTTCACGCGTTCGAGCCGTACGTGGTCACCGCCGGGCCGGTCGAACAGCCGCACGCCGTCGCCGAGCAGCGCCGGCACGATCGTCACGAGAATCTCGTCCAGCAGGCCGGCGTCGAGACACGAGCGGGCCGTGTGCGCGCCCAGCACGTTGACGTACTTCTCGCCCGCGGCCGCCTTCGCCGCCGCGACGGCCGGTGCGACGTCAGCGAAGAACGTCACCCCGGGCTGCGGCGCCGCGGCCCGACGGGTGAGTACGAACTGCGGCCCGTCCCACGCGCCGCCGAACGCCTTGCCCTCCTGTTCGGTGCCGCGATACGGATCGTCGCCGCCATACGTCCGACGCCCGACGAGCAGCGCGCCGACCCGCGGCACGAGCGCGTCGACCTCCGGGTTCGGGCCGAAATACTGCCGCACCCACTGCATGTCCCCGCCGGGGCCGGCGATGAAGCCGTCGAGCGACATCGCGGCCGAATACAGCGTCCTCCCCATTGCGCACCTCCGGTTCGTGGTCTCCCCCGTATCGACCGGAGCGCGAACGGAATCTCATCGGTGAACACGGCGGCGTCGCCCGGTGAAGCCCGGCGGTCGCGGACCGCACGCGCCCAGCACGACCCGGCCCGGTAGCACACGGTCGGCCAGACAGCGCTTCGCAGTGCGGGCCGCGGCTCGCGTGAGGCGCTGACACCGGGCGGACCGACGTGCGCCGCGGTCCTCGGCGGGGCACGTTTCGGCCGCGGCACTCAGCTTTCGCCGGGCCGCCGCGCGGCCGCCGGAATGGGAGGCACCGACGGAATGGGAGGCACCGACGGCGCGACCGGCGGCAACCCGGCGGTGATCTTGCGGTACAGCCGCGGCCCCGGCGCGGCCAGCGTTGGCGAGGGCCGCAGAGCCACGGACCCCGTGGCGGTCAGATCACGCAACACCAGGTACAGGTGGCTCAACGCCCGCAGCACGGGATCCTTGGCCCGGTCCCCCGGAGCTGCGGGAGTGTAGGCGAACAGGGCCACGTCCGCGCGGGCCAGCGGCTCCCGCACGCCGTCGGCGGGCTTGCCCACGGGAGTCGCCGCGAGTTCCTCGACCGCCGCCGCCAGCGCGGCGCACGCGGCGACCGGTCCCTCCGGATGCGAGGAACACGAACCCTCCGGCCACCGCACCGCCACGGCCAGCGCCCGCCCGTGCGTCGCGAGCGCCGCGTAGAGCGAAAGCCGGTGCCGCAGCCGCGGCGAGTCCGAACCGCCGAGCACCGGTCGCGTCAACGGCCGCGCCACCAATGCGAGCTGGTACCGGCGGTGGTCGAGCACCCGCGCCAGCGAGTCGAAGTCGGGTTCCGGATCCGCCCTGCCGTGGTCGAGCCGTTCTGCGGCCGCCGTCAGGATGTCCCCGAGTGCCGACAGCAGATTGTCGCGCGCGTTGCGCACCGTGTCGCGTGTGGACAGTGGGATCACCAGAACGGCGACGATGAGGCCGGCCACCGCGCCGGCGGCGGTCTCCTCGAGTCTCAGCAAGAGCAGCCCTGGGGAGAACTCGTTGAGCACGCTGTAGAGCTGCCCGACCATGATCGTGACGAAGAAGATCATGTACGCGTACGAGATCTGGATGAGGTAGAACCCGAAGAACATCGCGCCGCAGATCGTCGTCAGCACCGCCGCGGTGCTGCCCGCCGTCAGCTCGGCGAATCCGACGGACGCGAACAGCCCCACGAGCGTGCCGAGCACGCGGTTGAAACCCTTGATGAACGTCTCCGTGCGCGTGGCCGTGCCGGTGAACATGAAGAACGCCGCGAGCACCGCCCAGTAGTACCGCGCCGAGGACAGCTCCTTGCCGATGAGGATCGCGAGCGCACCGGCGAGCGCGCTCTGCACCGCCTGCCGGGTGACGAAGTCCAGGCGCGCCAGCGGGTTCCACTTCGACTGACGCGCCGGCACCTCGCCGGCCGCGGCCGGCGAGCCGGGCAGATTTCCGAACGCCAGGCCGACGGCGGGCTCGAAGTCGTCGAGGGGCTCCTCGCCGATCTCCTCCGGCCGCGGCGCGGCGTCGAACACCGCCACGACCTCCAGAGCGGCCGCGGCGAAATGCCGGGCCGGCCACCACGCGCCCGCGGCGCCGCCCGAGCGTTCCGCGAGGTCGGCGAGCCGGTTGGCGATCTCGCTCGCGCCGCGGTCGTCGCGCCGGGCGAGCCGGTCCGCGACCTCGGCGGCCAGGACGGTGAGCCCGGAACCGCTGCGCTCGAGGGAATCCGCGGCGGTCGCGAGCTGGTCGAGCAGGTGGTGCGCGTCCACCATCTGGCGGCGAAGCGTTGCCGCGGAGCGGCCTTGCGGCACCGCGCCCGGTTGCGCCGACCAGCCTTCGATCATGAGCGCCGTGTCCGCGAGCCGCGCCTGCCGTCGCTGCAAACGACGCCGGATCCGCGCGGCCTGCTGCGGTTCCTGGCTGGCCAGCAGATCGGCGCACGCCCGCGTGACCGCGCGCCCACGCGCGTCGAATGCCCGCAGCACGCGCCGGAGCGTCTTCGTCGTGTTGCGGCGCAGCACGGTCAGGAAGAGCAGCAGCAGCCACGCGCTCGCGACAACCACCGCGAGCAACAGGTGGGGCAACGTCGCGAACGTCGCGTGCAGGAACGACGCGAAGAAGTAGCCCATCCAGCCCATGAAGCCGTAGAAGAAGAACGGCGGCCCGAACCTCCGGACGAACACGGCGAAGAACATCACCAGCACGAACACGCCGAGCATCAAGTGCGCGTGCGCGCCGACGAGCGTGCCGAGCGTCATGCCGGTGCCGAGCGCGACCGGGAAGAACGCGGCCGTGCGGGTCTTGACCCACGCGCTCCCTTCGCCGAGAGCCATCGCGCCCATCATCCCGACCACCGCGCCGAGCAGCATCGAGGTGAGCGTGCCCATGGCGTCGGCTCCGGTGATCTTCGCCACCAGGTACTCCACCGCCAGGGCACTCGCCATCCCAATTGTGGCGGATCCGGCCGATCTCAACCGGTTCAGCCCTGGATCGGACGCGACGACCCTGTCCCGGATCTCCCTGGCCCTGGGCAGCACAAACCCGCCTTCCCGATGCGTTCGAAGTGATCACCGGTATGATACCGATAATTACCGGTGTCATACAGGGGTTGCGGAGGACCCAGCCATGGAACCGACTCTCGCCGCTTGCGAGCTGGCCGATCGGCTCGCCGAAACCGGCGACGCGCTCGACGTGCTGGAACTCGCCACCGCCGTGCTCGTGCGCAACTTCGAACTACTGCGCCGCCGCACCGATTCCTATCGCGAACTCGACCAGGCGGAGTACCTGGCGCTGCGCACGCTGGACGAGCTGGGATCGGCGGACATCGGAACGCTCGCCAGTGCACTCGGCCTAGATCCCTCGACCGTCGGCAGGCAGGCTTCGGCGATGCTCGGCAAGGGACTGATCGAGCGCAGCCCGTCGGTCGCCGACCGACGGCGCAGCATCCTCACTCCCACCGAGGAGGGCCAGTACCGGATGCGGCTCACGCAGACGCGCCGGCGCGACACGGCCGCCGAACTGGTCGCCGGCTTTTCCGAAGACGAGCTGAACGCGTTCGGTGCGCTGCTGACCCGCTACAACCGCGCGGTCGCAACGAAATACCTCACGCCCGCCCAGTGATCAGTCCGCGGCGAGGTCCGCGTGGCGATCGCGCAGTGTGCGCTTCACGATCTTGCCGCTCGGGTTCTTCGGCAGCGCGTCGGTGAAGACCACGTACTTCGGGCACTTGTAGCCGGCGAGGTGCTCGCGGGCGTGGGCGATCACCGCGTCGGCCGTCAGCTCGACGCCGTCGCGCGGCACCACCGCCGCCGTCACGGCCTCGATCCAGCGCGGGTGCGACACCCCGAACACGGCGACTTCCGCGACGCCGTCGAGGCGGTAGATGACCTCTTCCACCTCGCGGCTCGCCACATTCTCGCCGCCGGTCTTGATCATGTCCTTCTTGCGGTCCACCACCGACAGGTATCCCTCTTCGTCGAGCATGCCGAGGTCGCCGGAGTGGAACCAGCCACCCGCGAACGCGGTGGCCGTCTTCTCCTCGTCCCGGTAGTAGCCGAGCGTCGCATGGGGACTGCGGTGCACGATCTCGCCGATTTCGCCCGACGGGACCTCCCGGCCTTCGTCGTCGACGATGCGGGTCTCGACGTTGAGCGACGCCCGGCCCGCCGAACCCGCCTTCGGCAGCTGCTCGTGCGGGCGCAGGATCGTGGCCAGCGGCGCCATCTCGGTCTGGCCGTAGAAGTTCCAGAATTGCACCTCGGGTAGCCGGCGAGCCAGCTCGCGCAGCACTTCGACGGGCATCGGCGACGCGCCGTAGTACCCCTTGCGCAGGCTCGACAGATCGGTGGTGTCGAACGCCGGGTGGCGCAGCAGCGAAATCCACACCGTCGGCGGCGCGAACAGCTTCGTCGCGCGCTCGCGCTCGATGGCGGCCAGCAGAGCCGCCGGGTCAGGGCCCGGCAGAATCACGCTGGTCGCGCCGAGGTAGACGTCCACGGAGAAGAAGCAGTCGAGCTGCGCGCAGTGGTAGAGCGGCAGGGAGTGCACCTCGACGTCGTCCGCGCTCATGCCACCGTCCACCGTGCAGGACACGTACTGCGCGATCAACGAACGGCTCGTCAGCAGCACGCCCTTCGGCCGCGACTCGGTGCCCGAGGTGTACATCAGGCGAAGCGGGTCGTCGTCGGCCACGAGCACGCCGGGTTCGGAACCGTCGCCCTCGGCGTCGATCCACTCGTCCACGGATTCCCACCCGGCGTCGGTGCCGCCGATGCGGCCACGCACGACGTCGCCGAGCTCCGCGCGGGTCAGCGCTTCGGCCGCCGTGGGCAGCAACGCGTCTTCGGCGATCAGACCGGACGCTTCGGCGTGACCGAGGATGAACGCGATCTCGTCGGCGCCGAGCATGAAGTTCACCGGCACCAGCACCACGCCGAGCTTGGCCGTCGCGAAGGCGAGTACCACGTACTGCAGGCAATTGTGGCTCAGCAGCGCCAGCCGGTCGCCCTTGGCGAGCCCACGCGCGGTGAGCCGGTGGGCGCAGCGGTTCACGGCCGCGTCGAACTCCGCGAAGGTCAGCCGCCGCTCGCCGTCGACCACGGCGAGCTTGTCCGGGTACCGCGCGGCCGTGCGCCGCAACAGGTCACCAACGGAATGCTGACGCGCGCGCTGGATCGCTTCACCGGTTTCGGCGCTGAACGGGCTCGGCATAGCGGGAGTTTCACCTACCGGTGCGCCCCGCGCAACCCACACGGTGGCCGAGCCGCACAGCGCTCTCGCGTGACCGGTTAAGCTCCCCCGGCGCACCTCGGGGGACGGAAAGACAGTGGACGAGACGGAAGCACCGACGCTGGACCGGCCGGACATCACCGGCCGCCTGCCTCGATACCGCCTGCTGCGCCAGCTCGCGAAGACGAACATGAGCGAGGTCTTCGAAGCCTGGGATCTCGAGGACGCCCGGCCCGTGGCGCTGAAGGTCGTGAGCCCTCAGTTCATGGCCGAGCCCGGGTTCCGCGTCCGTTTCGAACGCGAGACGGCGATCGCACTCGGGCTGAAGCACCCCAATGTCGTCCCGGCCTACGACGCCGGCTTCTCCGAGGACGGCCGGCTCGGGTACCTCGCGATGCGGTACGTGGCCGGGACCAATCTCGCGCGCGTGCTGCACGAGCGGGGCTCACTGGGGTTCGAGGAGACCGTCGCGATCGGCCGTGGCATCGCCGCCGCACTGGACGCCGCTCATGGGCGCGATCTCGTGCACCGCGACGTCAAGCCCGGCAACGTCCTGCTCGAAGCCGAGACCGGCGCGGTGTACCTGTGCGACTTCGGCATCGCCAGGAACCTGGCACTGACGAAGCTCACCGCCACCGGTGGCTTCCTCGGCACGATGAACTACGCCGCACCGGAACAGCGCGAAGGCAAGCCGGTCGGCGCCGCTGCCGACGTGTACGCGCTCGCTTGTGTGCTGTACGAATGCCTTTCCGGCGCCCCGCCGCACCACCGCGCCGACTTCGCGCACCCCGGCATCGCAGCGCTGCACCGCGCGCTCGACCGCGAACCCGCCGCCCGGCCCGCGACGTGCACGGCGCTCGTCGACGATCTCGTCGCCACGACCGCCAAGGCGGAGAGGACGCGGCGCCGGCGACGCCGGTGGCGGGTGGCGGGGATTCCCGCCACGGCCCTGGTCCTGGTCGCGCTGCTCGTCCTCTGGCTCACCCAGGGCCCAGGAGCGGGCACCGACGACGCCACGCTGCAACGGCTGCCGGCCGCGGTGCGCACGGACTGCGCCACCGCGGCCCGGCCCGCCACGGGTGCGACGGCGACCGTCACGTGCCACGGCGCGGCCGGCCGGCCCGCCACCACGGCGCTGTATGGCAGTCCGCGGGCGGAATCCGCCGCGTACGCCGAAGCGGTCGCCGAGTCGGGCGTCACCGCGGACCAGGGCGACTGCGCGACGGCGACCGGCGGTGAGCACCGCTACCCCGCGACCGGCCCGGCGCGCGGACGTGTGCTGTGCCAGGTCAGAAATGGCACCGCCACGGTCACCTGGACCGACGACCAGGCCCGCACCGTCACCCGCGCCGAGGCCCCGGAGGGCGACGACGCCGCGCTTCGCGGCGCGTGGGCCCGCTGGACGGCCTGGTCACCGGCGGCGTTCCCGGCCGCGGACGAGCAGGCACTCCGTGCCGTCGCGGCCGGCACGAACTGCGTGCGGGCCGCGCCGGCGAGTCTCGACGCGTACCCCGGTGCGGTCGCCGGCATCACCTGCACCCCGCAGGGCACGGGCGCGCGCCAGGTCTCGTACTTCCGCTTCGCCGACGTCACCACGCTGCGCGCCGCGTTCACCCGGCTCGTGAGCGACGCCAAGGCACCGAGCGGCAGCGGGTGTCCCAGCGCGCCGTTCCTGGGCACGACGCGGTTCGACTGGCTGAGCGTCGACCTCGGACAGGTGCTGTGCCACCCCGGCCCCGACGGGACGGTCGCCGTGGACTGGAGTCTCGAAGCGTTCTCGATGATCGGCCACGTGACGGGCTCCTCCCCCGACGCCACCGGCGGCTGGTGGACGCAGTGGCACGTGGCACCGCTGGGCCGGATCGTGGGCGAGGTCAACGCGCGGGCGACGCCGCCGTTCCCGACGGCGGCGGAACGCGCGCTGCTGCAGCACATTCCACCGCAGTCACGGCTCAACTGCGTACGCCCGTCGGCGGATCAACGGTGGCAGGACCTCGGCGCCGTCTCCGCCGTCGCGGCTGTCGCGTGTGGACGGACGAGTGGAGCCGGGCTCGTCGTGTACTACCAACTGCCGGACGCGGCCACGCTGCGCCAGGTGTTCAACAGCACCGGGGACAGCGAGAACGCGTGCACGAGCCTGCCCAAGGACTTCTCGGGCGACCGGCCCTACTCCCGCGGGGGCCACACCGGCAGGCTCGCGTGCGAGACGGATCAGCCGGGCGGCGAACGCGTGCTCAGATGGACCGACGACCAGACCGGCATCGAGGTCGTCGCGCACCGCGGCAATGACCCGTTCGCGATGATCGACTGGTGGACCCACGACGCCGGTCCGGTGTGAGCCGCTCAGCCCTGCACGGTCCCCCCGGTGCCCGAGCTGCCGCTGATGTGCGAACCCGGGGAGCCGGCGCTGGCCGCGCCCACGTGGATGCCTTCCTTGCCGTCGAAGATCGAGTACATGTCCACGTTGCCCTTGGTGCCGCCCGAGTAGGAGATTTCCAGCGTCCACTGGTGGGGCTTGCCGTCGGCGGCAACGGTGAGCGACTGCCGCCACGGCAAGGTGACGGCGCCGGTCTGCTGGGTCTTCCCGTCGAGGGTGTAGGTGATCTGCGTGAGCTTGCCTTCGCCGGTGGCGTTGAGCACCAGCGTGTGCGGCTCGCGATCGGGGACCGACGTGGACGTGGCAACCGGCTTCGGCGCCGGCGGGGCCGACGACGGTGCCGGCGTGGGTGCGGGGCTGCTCCCACATGCGGACAGCGTGGCCAGCAGCGTCGCGGCCACGGGCGCGGCGAGGACCCTGGCGGTGGTGCGAAGATTCATGCGCGAACCGTACCGGGGCCGAACCGGGACCGGTCCCCCATTCCGGAAGAAAGCCGACATGGGCAGCTACCCGGACCGTGCGCGGGCCGCGGGCGAGGCGTGGCTGCCGTTCGGGCGCACGGGCGGCGGCGGTGATGTCCTCGTGGGCGAGAACGACGGTCTGGGCGCGACGCACCGAAATCCCGGTCATGAAGATGGTGTGGTTTCGAGCCCGCGGAGGAAAATCGCGAGACCGCGGCGGAATTCTTCGTCCGGCGTGATGTGCCGCGCCTGCTCGGCGGTTTCGGTGAGATGCGGGTATTCACCGACCGGCAGTGCGGCCATCGCCTTGGTGCCGGGTCCGGACAGTGGCCCCAGGTGCTGGGTGTGGAGACTGCCGAGGAGGTAGCCGACCAGGCTGCGTTGCGCGATGGCCCGCTCGGTTCCGGTCAGCCCGGCGTCGACGAGCACCCGCAGCATCGTGTCGATCCAGCGCAGGGATGCCGGTGACCTGTGGCGGTGGGTCAGCAGGAGCGTCACGGCTGCGGGGTGGGCGGCGATGACCGCACGGACCCGCTCCATCAGCGCCGCCACCTGCTCCTTCCAGGAAGCCCCCGCGGGCAGGGTGAGGTCGACGGCGCTCAGCAGATGCTCGACGATCCGTTCCTCGAGTTGTCCGCGGTCGGCGACGTAGCGGTACAGAGCCATGGCGCTCGTGCCGAGTTCGGCGGCAACGGCACGCATCGACAGCTTGGCGAGTCCGTCGCGATCGAGAACGGCCAGTGCGGCACCCACGATGTCGGCGTGGGTCAGTGATCGCGGTCGGGGCATGGGCTGTTAGTTTACAATGTACGCCTACGCTGGGACGCGCTGCCCTGCACCCTGCGTCGCGCGGGCGTCTGGGGCGCTCATCGCCATTGCCGGCAGGAGGGTTCCGCCATGATGTTCGCCGAGGTATTCGTCCCCAAGGGAGCGCTGCCGCCGGAGCGGCTCGACCAGCTCGCGCAACGGCTGACGACGCACGGACTACACGACCGGCCCGAGACGCTCGACGAGCCCGGCGCCGAACGCGCCGATCCGGGGGTGCTCGACTTCCTGGAGAGCATCACTCATGTCGTCGTGCACGAGGTCGGCCTCTGGGTCGCGGGAGGCCGGCGGCTCGACCCCGCCGAACCGCCGCGCTATGTCGTCCGTGTTTACGTGCCTGGTCCGTGGCGCAAGGAGATGAGCGCGCACCTGATCACGCGCATCACTCGTGCGCTCAGCGAATCCGACCCCTACGACGCGGAACGGCTGTACCGGCAACCGCACGCCGAAGTGCACGTCCTGGGCGTACCCGCGGGCGGCTACGGCGTCTTCGGGCGGGTCGTCGGCGAATCGGCCATGGCCGACCTGATCAGTGACGCGGTCCGGGGGACCGCCGGAACCCCGCCCGGGATGGCCGTCGACCCGGTGTGCGGCGCGACCGTGCCACTCGCCCCGCCGGCCGCCGTCACCGCGGAACTGAACGGGACCACCTACGGCTTCTGCTGCGCAGGCTGCCGCCGGACCTTCCTCACGCGGCAGCAGAACACGACCGGAGCGCGCTGACGCAGATCGGCGACGGCGCTCAGTGCGGTCTGAACCGGCGACGACGCCGGCGCGCCCTGATCCGACAGCACTACCGATCCGACAGCACTGCAGCCACTCCCGAAGGACCGATTCCCCACCCGCACCACCCGCCGGTCGGCGGCACATCGTCGACCTGCATGAACTTCGACGGGGTCACCTACGCCAAAGGGTCTACCGTCAGGACCAGCTGCCCTCGACGCACCCCGATCGCCGCCGAAACCAGCCGCGTGCTCGACATCGGTTGCGCCGGAACCGCGTCGCCGGTCGTCACGGGCCGTCGGTCGCTCGGGCCGAAGGGGACCATCGCCCGGATCCGCCGTTGCCCTCCGCTCAGCCGCCCGGCGCCGGTTCACCCGTCCTTCGCGAACACCCGCACCGCCACCGCCGTGAGCACTCCGACGACCGCGATCACGAGGCCCGTCGCCGGCAGCCCGGCTGCGGCGAGGGAGATGGCTGCCGTCACGAAGAGCGCGAACTCGAGGATGAAGCGCGTCGGCTCCGGGGCGCGCCGGGGAGCTTTCGGGGCGATCACGAGCGCCCAGATGACCCCAGCCAGCACCGGCCACAGCACGGCGCCGAGCACGTCCAGCAGCACGCTTCCGCCGGATCGCTCACCGGCGACGGCGAGTCCCGCCAGCAACGCCAGCTCGGTGAGGAACCGCACCACGAGCAGGAACCCGGAGACACCGCGCAAAGCCGGCCTGCTGGTCGTCATGCCCGCAGCGTAGCGAGCCGCCCGCGGCGCCGGTTCGGTCGCCGGGATCGCCCGCGACCCGAGGTGCTGCGTCACCGGCGACCAGCGATGGGTGGACGCGGCGCGGGATTCCGAGGAGACACTAGGTGGCGAAGGAAGGGTGCGCCGGGTGACTGTGACATCTCGTCGGCTTCGGCGTGGACAACCGGGGACCACTACCGCGTCGGCGTAGCGGCACGGGAAGGCTGCGGGGAGCGGCGGAGAGAGCACGCACGAAGCGGTCAGCGGCGGCGGCGCGGCGTTCGCACCCCTCCGCGCCGCCCGGACACACCGTCCACAGTGGTCCCGCAGACGCCGGAGGCCCGTGACCACTACGATGCAAGCGAACCGACAGGAGTGTGATCCGATGCCCGACGACGCCACGCCCGACGATTCGCTCACCGAGCGGATCACCGGACGGCTCGCCGGGATGTCGCGCGCCGAGCGAACCGTCGCCGAGTACCTGCGCCACCACGCGCGCGACGCGATCTTCGCGACCGCCGAGCAGATCGGTGAGGCGACCGGCACCAGTGACGCCACCGTGGTCCGGACCGCGAAGACGCTGGGCTTCACCGGCCTGTCGGACTTGCGCCAGCACCTCGCCCGTCAGGTCGTCACCGAGACGAGCCCGTCACTGCGTCTGCACGCCCGGGAAACCGGCGAGGCCGGCGGGCCGCCGAAGACCGTGCTCGCACGAGTGTTCACCGAGGCGACAGAACGGCTGGCCGAGACGCTGCGGCTCGTCAGCGAGGAGGATTTCGAACGCGCCGTGGATCTGCTCGACGGCGCTCGTGAGGTGCTCGCGTTCGGGATCGGGCCGTCGAGCTTCCTCGCCGGCTACCTCGCGCTGCGGCTGGGCCGGATGGGCCGGCGCGCCCGGTCGAGCGGCGCCACCGGGTTCCGCCTCGCCGACGACCTGCTCGGCCTCGGCGAAGGCGACGTCGTGGTCCTGTTCCTGCCGAGCCGGCTGCTGGGCGACATCGAGGTACTGCTCGACCGGACCCGCGAGGTCGGCGCCAGCACGCTGCTGATCACCGACTCGCTCGCGCCGGTCTTCGGCGACCGGGTGGCCGTGAGCCTGCAGGCCACGCACTCCCCGAGCAATTTCACCGGAGAGATGCTCAGCGCCGAAGTTCTCGCGGACGCACTGCTGCTCGACCTCGCCTCGCGCGACAAGGCACGCGCGAACGGCGCGTCGGAGCTGCTCACCACGCTGCGCTCGCGCCTGATCCAGGGTGACAGCCGCGACTACGTGCCGCGGCGCAAGTCCGGCGGTCCCCGCAAGGGTTGATTCGCCCCGGTTGGACTCGTGAGTGTTCGCGCCGGTTTCTAACCGGCCGCGGCACTCACGAGTTGTGCTGCGGTAACCGTGCGGACACACAGCGTCAGTCCTGCCGACGCTTTTACAACTTCTTGGCAACCCGCTTGACACCGGCTGTGGTCCGGACCACTCTGCTTTCAACATTGGTCTACACCATTTGGCCGGCCGGGTGGCCGGGCACCGAAAGGACGAGACAAGTGAAGCGCTGGCTCAAGCTGGCGGCGGGCGCCGCCGCCATCACCCTCGCCACCGCCGGGTGCGCCGGCTCCGGCGGCGGTGACAACGCGTCCGGCTCGGGGGGCTCCCAGGGTGGCACGCTCACGGTCTGGCTCATGAACGGCTCCGCACCGGCAAGCCTCACGGACGCGCTGAACAAGGAGTTCGAGGCCGCGCACGCCGGGGTCAAGGTGAATTACCAGATCCAGGAGTGGAACGGCATCCAGCAGAAGCTGACCACGGCGCTCGCGAGCGACACCCCGCCCGACGTGATCGAGATCGGCAACACCCAGACGCCCGCGTTCGCTTCCCAGGGCGTGCTCACCGACCTCTCCGGTGACGTCGCGAGCCTCAACGGCCCGCAGTGGCTGGCTGGCCTCAAGGCCTCCGGCGAATTCGAGGGCAAGACCTACGGCGTGCCGTTCTATGCCGCCAACCGCGAAGTGCTCTACCGCAAGGACATGTTCGCACAGGCCGGCATCGCCGCACCGCCCGCTTCGGACGCCGAATGGCTCGACGACATCGCCAAGCTGAAGGCGAAGTTCGGTAGCGACAAGGACTTCCAGCCGCTGTACCTGCCGGGTCAGTACTGGTACGCGTTGCTGTCGTTCATCTGGGACAACGGCGGTGACGTCGCGAAGGCCGACGGCAAGGGCTTCACGTCCACGCTCGACTCTGCCGGCTCGAAAGCGGGCCTGGAGTTCTACAAGCAGCTCGTCGACGCTTCCGGCACGACCGCGCCGAAGGACAACGACGAGGCGACCCCGGAGCAGGCGGGCATCTACGGCGGCGGCAAGGTCGCGATGTTCATCGGCACGCCGGGCGAGGTCGCGACGGCCGCGAAGACGGACCCGACCATCGCCGGCAAGACCGGGGCGTTCCCGATTCCGAGCAAGACCGCGGGCCAGACGGCGCCGGTGTTCCTCGGCGGCTCGAACCTCGTGATCCCGGTGAACAGCAAGAGCCCGGACCTCGCCAAGGAATACCTGAAACTGCTCACCAGCACCAAATACATGAGCCAGATGGCCGCCGCCGGCTACGTGCCGGGCGCGTCCACCGACACGAGCGCGCTCGACAAGGACCCGCTCGGCTCGGTCATGGCCAAAGCGTCGAAGAACGGCCGCGCGGTGCCGACCAGCCCGAAGTGGGGTGAAGTCGAATCGGGCCAGAACCCGTTGAAGGACATGCTCACCGCGTACCTGACCGGGAAGAAGTCGCTGAACCAGGCCACGGCGGACGCCGACACCGCCCTCGACAAGATCATCGGCGGATGACCGCGACGCAGAACGCGCCGGTGCCGGCGGGGACCACCTCGCCGGCACCGGCGCGTGTTCGTGACGGGAGACGCCGGCGCCGCGGTGGGCTCGGCGAGCGGCTCGTGCCGTACCTGTTGATCCTGCCCACCCTCGTCGCCGTGCTGGTCCTGCTGGGCTGGCCGACCATTCAGATGCTCGGCATCAGCCTCCGGCAGCTCGACCTGCGGGAGCTTGTGACCGGCAAGACGGTGTGGATCGGGTTCGCCAACTACACGGCCACGCTGTCGGACCCCAAGTTCTGGTCGGTCGCCCTCCGGACCGTCGTGTTCACCGCGCTGCTCGTGGCCGCGACGCTGCTGGTGGCGCTCGTGATCGCACTGCTCATGCGGCACCTCAACCCGGTGATCCGGATCCTCGTGCAGATTTCGCTGGTGCTCGCGTGGGCCGTGCCGGTCATCGCGACCACCACCGTGTTCCAGTGGATCTTCGACCAGCAGTACGGGATCCTCAACAAGACGCTCGACCGACTGGGGTTCCACTCGTTCATCGGCTACTCGTGGTTCTCCACGGGGGCGAGCACGCTCGCGGTGATCGGACTGCTCGTGCTGTGGCAGGCCGTGCCGTTCGTGGCGTTCACGCTCTACGCCGGGCTGATCGGGGTGCCCAGGGAACAATACGAAGCAGCGGGCATCGACGGCGCGGGCCCGTGGCAGACCTTCCGCGCGGTGAGCTGGCCCGCGATCCGGCCGATCCTGACGATGGTGACGTTCCTGTCGGTGCTGTGGGACTTCAACATGTTCGGCCAGGTGTGGGCCATCCGTCAGGGCGGACCCGACGGCGCGAGCACCACGCTCGCGATTCTCCAGTACCTCAAGGGCATCGCCGGCAGCCACTTCGGTTCGGCCGCGGCGATCGCCACGATGATGCTGGTGCTCCTGCTGCTGGTGACCGCACGTTACGTGCAGCTGCTGGTACGGACGAAAGACGGTGAGCTCGCGTGAAAAGGTCACTGGCCCAGCGCATCACGCTCTCGGTGGCCGGCGTCCTCGTCGCGCTGCTGTTCTTCTTCCCGACGTACTGGATGTTCACGACCTCGCTGAAGACGCCGGGCGAGGTGCTGTCACCGAAGTACGACCTGATCCCGACGTCGGCGACGTTGACCAACTTCGCGTCGGCGCTCACGAAACCGGGATTCGTGACCTACCTGGGCAACAGCCTCATCGTCACGCTCGCCGCGGTGATCACCGCACTGGTCGTCGGCGTGCTGGCCGCGATCCCGCTCGCGCGGTTCCGGTTCCGCGGCCGCAAAGGATTTCTGCTGCTGATCCTGGTCGCGCAGCTCGCGCCGCTGTCGGCGTTGTTCATCCCGATGTACCTGCTGATGCGCGACCTGAGCTTGTTGAACACGCTGCCGTCGTTGCTGCTGGTGTACTTCGCGACGTCGTTGCCGTTCACCGTGTGGATGCTCTACGGCTTCGTCAACGGCATCCCGTACGACCTCGAAGAGGCGGCGATGATCGACGGCTGCAGCCGCACGGGCGCGTTCCGGCGCGTGACGCTGCCGCTGCTCGGGCCAGGGCTCGTGACCACGTCGGTGTTCAGCTTCATCACCGCGTGGAACGAGTTCCTGTTCGCGCTGGTCTTCATGCGGGACAAGTCGAAGCAGACGCTGCCGGTGTGGCTGTCGTCGTTCAAGACCGCGTTCTCGGTCGACTGGGGCGGCGTGATGGCGGCTTCGGTGATCTACGCGATCCCAGCGTTGATCTTCTTCCTGATCGTGCAGCGCAAGCTCGTGTCCGGCATGACGGCCGGCGCGGTGAAGGGATGACGTGTGGCCGACGTACGTGAGCTCGCCCAAGCCGTGCTGCTGCCGGGATTCGCGGGCACGACCGCGCCGCAGTGGCTGCTGCGGCGGCTCTCCGCAGGCCTGGGCGGAGTGGTCCTGTTCGGCCGCAACGTCACCGACGACGCCCAGGTCGCGGCGCTGACCGCGCAGCTGCGGGCCGAACGCGGCGACGCGGTCGTCGGCATCGACGAGGAAGGCGGTGACGTCACGCGGCTCGACGTGGCGACCGGCTCGTTCGTGCCCGGCCCACTCGCGCTCGGTGCGGCCGGCGACCCGGAGCTGACGACTTCCGTGGCGGCGGCGCTCGGTGAGCGACTGGCGGCGTGCGGCGTGACGGTGAACCTGGCGCCGTGCGCGGATCTCACGCTGGCACCGGAAGATCCGATCATCGGCGTTCGCGCGTTCGGCTCGGACCCCGTGACGGCCTCGCCGCAGGTGGCCGCCTACGTGACCGGCCTTCAGAAGTACGGCGTCGCCGCGTGCGCGAAGCATTTCCCGGGCCACGGCGCGGCCACCGAGGACTCACACGTCGCGCTGCCCGTCCTGCAGCGCACGCCCGAGCAGCTGCGTGAGATCGAGCTGGTCCCGTTCGCCGCGGCGATCTCGGCGGGCGTACGCGCGATCATGTCCGGGCACCTCGTGGTCCGGGCGTGGGGCGACGAACCCGCCACACTCAGCCGCGTCGCACTGACGGATGTGTTGCGCGGGGAACTCGGGTTCACCGGCACGGTGATCACCGACGCGCTGGAGATGGGCGCGGTGTCCGGGTCCTACGGCCGCCACGACGGCCTCGGCGACGCGGCCGTCCGCGCGCTCGCCGCCGGTGCCGACGCCCTGTGCCTCGGCGGCGCGGCTTTCGGGCCCGAGACGCTGGACCGGGTCACGGACACCGTGGTGGCGGCGGTGTCTGACGGGACGCTTGCCGGGGAACGCCTCGCCGACGCCGCCGCCCGCACCGCGGCGCTGGGCACGGCGCCGACGCCGGCACCGCTGCGTCCGGTCGATTTCCGGCTGGGGCTGGCGGCCGCCCGCGCCGCACTGCGGATCACGGGCTCACCACGGCTGACGGGGCCACCGCTCGTGGTCGACGTGCACACGGACCCGACCATCGCGGCCGGCCCGATGCCGTGGGGCCTCGGTCCGCACCTGAGGTCGCTGGTGCCGGGTACGAAAGTGCTGGAGGTTTCTCCCGCCGACACCGCTGTCGTGCGCGACGCTTCTCGCGAGTTCGCCGACGTCGTCGTGGTGACGCGGGACGCCCACCGGCATCCGCCGGTGCTGGAGTTCCTCGCGGCGCTGTCCGAAGTGGACTACATCCGCGTCGAAACCGGCGTCCCCGGCCCGAATTCCGGCGCCGGGCCGCGCATCGACACCTTCAGCGGCTCGTGCGTGAGCCTCCGCGCGGCCGCGGAGTACCTCACCTGACCGGGCCGGATCCCGGCCCGACCTGGACGATCCTGCCCATGGTCCGCTGTGCAAGCGATGCCACGACATACCCGGCACAGGCACAGCCCGGCCACCGCTTCAGGCCCCGGCCCCGTGGTCACAGGCGGCGCGGATCGACGAGCACCTTCGGCCCCGCGCCTTCCGGACGCCACCCCGCGAAGACCTCCGCCACGCCCGCGAGGCCGACCGTCCCCGCCACGAGGGGCCGCGGGTCCACATCGCCCGACGCATAGGTCCCGATGGCCGCCTCCAGCCCGGGCGAGGCACTGAGAATCCCGACGGCCGTGATGTCCTTCAACACCAGCTGCCGCATGTCGACCGAACTCGGCACCCCGGCGAGTCCGATGTAGACCACCCGGCCCGCCGGCTCGACCAGCTCCACCGCAGCCGCAGGCATCGCCGGATCGCCGGTCGCGTCCACCACCGCGTCGACCGGCGCTTCAGGCGGCGTCGCCGCGGCCGGGAACCCCAGTCGGCGCGCGAAATCCACCGACTCGCGAGTGACGCCGACGAGGTGCGCCTCGGCTCCCGCCGCGCGCAGGAACATCGCCGTCAACAATCCGATCGTCCCCGGCCCGTACACCACCACCCTCGGGCCGTCGGCGACGGGGTCGGCAGCCTCCGCCGCGGTACGGCCGTTCGCCCCGGCAGTTTCCCCCGCGGCGGTGCCGCCCGGCCTCGGCGCCGCGCGGCCCGCCCACGGTGCGCCGCCACCGGGTGCCACCACGCCCCGCAGCACGGAGCCGGCGGCTCCCGGTGCGGCCCACAGTTTCTCGGCGTCGAGGCCCAATGCCGCTTCGGCGGCCCGCAGCGCATTGCCGCCCGGTTCGACCAGTGCCCCCGCGGTGGCATCGACTTCCGGAGGCAACTCGTGCAGCGCCGTGACCGGGACGGACATCCGCTCGGCGAGGGCCCCGGCGCGGCCGCCGCGGATGCCGACCTCCTGGCGGGCGGCGCAGACGTGCTGGTGGCCGCCGCGGCACCGCCGGCAGTGGCCGCAGCCGAGCATCGTGTCACCCACGACCCGGCGCCCGGTCCAGGCCGGGTGGACGCCTTCGCCCGTCTCCACGACCGTGCCGCACCATTCGTGGCCGATGCGCATCGGGTACCGGGCCTGGCCGTTGGAGAGGTAGTGCATGGCGCCGCTGAAGAACTCGAAGTCCGTGCCGCACACGCCGGCCCGCTCGACCGCGACCACGACCTCACCGACCCCCGCCACCGGCTCCGGCACGTCGCCCACGCCGGCCTCTCCGGGCCCGAGGATCACGAACGCCTTCACCGGCCCGCCCCGCCACACTCCGCCATGCGCTCGATGCTAGTGCGCACCCGCCCGCCCGCGAGTCCTGCGACGGCGGAGGTCTCCTGCTCGTGAGTGTCCAGGCCGGTTCTGACCGGCGCGAACACTCACGAGCGTTCACTCCCCCGGTGGGAAGTCCGCCGAGCGGCTCACCTCGGCCCACTTCTCGGCTTCCGCGGCACGTTCCGCCGACGAGCGCGCGGCCAGGTCCACCGCGGCGGCCCCGAGGATGAGGCGGCGAGGCGCGTCGGGCCGGCCGACGACGTCGATGATGATCTTCGCGGCACGCGCGGGGTCGCCCGGCCAGGTGGCGGAATCGCTACGGCGGCGGTTCATCGCGCCGACCGACTCCTCGTAGTCCGGGCCGACCGCGTCGACGCGCATGGACGAGCCCGCCCAGTCGGTGCGGAAGGCACCGGGTTCGACGATGAGCACGTGGACCCCGAAGGGCGCGACCTCGTTGGCCAGCACCTCGGAGAAGCCTTCCACCGCGAATTTCGCGGCCTGGTACGCCCCCAGCCCGGGAGAACCACCGACCCGGCCGCCGATCGACGAGAACTGCACGACCACACCCGACCGCTGCGCGCGCAGAACCGGCAGCGCGGCCTTCGTGACGTTCACGACCCCGTAGAAGTTCGCGTCGATCTGTGCACGGAAGTCGTCGTCGGGCATTTCCTCGATCGGCGCGGAGTTCGCGTAACCGGCGTTGTTGACGACGACGTCGAGCCGTCCGAACGCGGTTACCGCCGCACTGACGGCCGTCCGCGCGGCCGCGGGGTCCGTGACGTCGAGGGCGACCGCGCGTACGCGATCGCCGTATTCGGCCACGAGGTCGTCGAGCTGTTCCGGCTTGCGCGCAGTGGCGACGAGCCGGTCGCCCGTTTCGAGCACCGCGCGGGCGAGCTCCCGCCCGAAGCCGCGGGAGCTGCCGGTGATGAGCCAGGTCTTGGTCATGGATGCCTTCCGGAGTTCGGTCCGATGCTTTCCATCAGACACCGATCCAGCCCACTTTACAACCAACTAGTTAGTTAGCTATGCCACTGCGGCCCCCGCGCGCGTCCGCACCTCCTCCGTGATCATCGAGGCCCGCGAAACCAGCCCCGCCACCGCGTCGAGCACAGCGAACAGCCCTGCCCGCTCCTCCTCCGGCAATCGCGCGAGCCGCGTCTCGATCGCCACCCCGGCGGTCACCACGGCGAACCGCACCGCCTCCACCGCCGCCACGACGTCCAGCAGCGCCGCCTCATCACCCGGCTCCGCCCTGTCCCTGTGACCCGGCTCCGTCCGGTCAGCGGCGACCTGCTGTTCGGCCACCACCAGCAGCTCCTCCGCCGACGCGATCACGTCGGCGGGCGGCCCGCACGCCACGGCCGCGTCACCACCCCGGGCGGCCAACGCGTCCTGCTCCGCGAGCCGCAGCCCGTGCATCCACCCGCCCGGCGCGCCGTGCCCGACGCGCGCGAGCAACGCGGCCGCCTGGGCCACCGCCAGTGCGGCCACCGTCCCGCCCGCGGGTGCCGGGCCCGGCACCGCCAGCGACTTCAGGAACTCACTCGTGATCTGGTCCCGCACGACAAGCGCTCCTCTCGGTGCCCCGTTCCCGCCCGATCCCCTACCGCCGAACCCCTACCGGCCGATGCCTGACACCGGTCCCCTACCGCCGGATCCGCTCCATTCCCGGATCCACCAACGGCTCCGCCATGACCGTCGCCGCGACCCGGCGGCCGAAGTACTCGATCTCCACTCCGTCGCCGATCTCGACCGACCCCGGCAACCACGCGTACGCGATCGGCCGGTGCACCGTGTATCCGTAGGCCGCACTCGTCACGTATCCCGCCGGCTCACCCTCGACGAACACCGGTTCCTTGCCCAGCACCACGGTGCGCCCGTCGTCGACGGTCAGGCAACGCAACCGGCGCGCGGCCGTCGCCTCGCTCCGGCCGTCGATGGCCTCCCGCCCGGCGAACGGGCCCTTCGCCGGGCGGACGGCGAAGCCGACCCCGGCCTCGTACGGGTCGTGTTCGGTCGTCATGTCCGTGCCCCACAGCCGGTAGCCCTTCTCGAGCCGCAGGCTGTTGAAGGCCGCCCGTCCGGCCGCGATCACCCCGAGGTGCTGTCCCGCGGCCCACAGCGCGTCCCACAGCCGCAGCCCGTTGTCGGCCGAGGTATAGATCTCCCAGCCCAGCTCGCCCACATAGGACAACCGCATCGCCGTCACCGGCACGCCCGCGATGCGCGCGGACCGCGCCCGGAAGTACTTCAGCCCGGTGTGCGAGAAGTCCTCCGCGGACAACGGCTGCACGAGGTCCCGCGCGAGCGGGCCCCACACGCCGATGCAGCACGTGCCGCCGGTGATGTCGCGAACACGCACGTCGGCCGGCCGCAGCGAAGAGAAGTACGCGACGTCGATATTCCCGTTGATCCCGACCTGGAACACGTCCGGCTCCAGCCGCGCCACCGTGATGTCGCTGCGCACGCCGCCGGCGTCGTCGAGCATCAGCGTGTAGGTCACCGAGCCGACGGACTTGTCGAGCTGGTTCGTCGTGAGTCCCTGCAGGAACTCCAGCGCGCCCGGCCCGCTGATCTCCACTCGCTTGAGCGGCGTCATGTCGTACAACGCCACGCCGTTGCGGGTATGCCACGCCTCGGCAGCGACGATCGGCGAGTGGAACTGTGCGGCCCACGCGTCCCGCGCCGGCGGCAGAGACTCGTGGGGCAGCCGCTTGACCAGCGGCGCGTTGGCCTCGAACCAGTGCGGCCGCTCCCAGCCGCCCGCCTCGAGGAACACCGCACCCAGCTCGCGCTGGCGGGCGTGGAACGGGCTCACGCGCAGGTCCCGAGGCGAAAGCTTGGGCTGCAACGGATGCACCACGTCGTAGATCTCCACGAAGTTCTGCTGCGCCGTCTCACTCACGTACTCCGGCGCCAGCTGCACGTCTTCGAACCGGTGCACGTCGACCTCGTGCAGGTCGGTCTCACTGCGCCCGTGCACCAGCAATTCGGCGACCGCCTTCGCGATGCCCGCCGAGTGCGTCACCCACACCGCCTCGGCGATCCAGAACCCGCGCACGTGCTGCGACTCCCCCACCAGCGAACCGCCGTCGGGAGTGAAGGAGAAGATGCCGTTGAACCCCTCCTCGACCTTCGTCCGGCCGAGCGCCGGCAGCAGGAGCTTGCTCTCCTCCCACGACGGCGCGAAGTCCTCCTCGGTGAACGGCAGCATCGACGGCATCGCCGCCTCGGTCACGCCACCGTCCACTGTGGCCGGTTCGGCGGGCATCGGCCGGTGCGCGTACGAGCCGATGCCGATGCGGTCGACGTGCTCCCGGAAGTAGAGGTCCTGGTCCTGGTGCCGCAGGATCGGCAGGCTCGCTTCGGTCTCCTCGGTGTTGCGGCCGGAAAGTTCCGCGACCTGACCCGTCTTGGCGTACTGGTGCGCGAGCGGCAGCAGCGGTACGTCCATTCCGGCCAGTGCCCCGAGCTCCCGGCCCCAGAACCCGGCGCACGACACGACGATGTCGGCGGCGAACTCCCCCTGGTCGGTTTCGACGCCCGTGACCCGGCCGCCGGACTGCCGGATACCGGTCACCGTCGTGGAGCCGACGAACCGCGCGCCGCGCGACTCCGCCCGCCGCGCCAGCGCGACCACGGCCCGCGACGCCTTCGCCAGCCCGTCGGTCGGCACGTACAGCGCCCCGTGGATTCGGGACCCGTCGAGCAACGGCCAGCGGCGCACGCACTCGTCGGCGTCGATCAGGTGCGCCTCCACGCCCCACGAGGTGGCCCATCCGTGCTTGCGGTGCAGGTCCTGCCAGCGCGCGGGCGTGCTCGCGACTTCCATGCCGCCGACCTGGTTGAAACACGGCAGTCCGTCGACCTCCAGTCCGCGGAACTTTTCCACGGTGTAGGTGGCGAACTCCGTCATGGTCTTCGACGGGTTGGTCTGGAACACGAGACCGGGCGCGTGCGAGGTGGACCCGCCGGTGAGTGGCAACGGGCCCTGGTCGAGCACCGTCACGTCGGGCCAGCCGCGGGCGGTGAGCTCGTCGGCGAGGTTGGCGCCCACGATGCCGGCGCCGATGATCACGACTCGGGTCATGACAAAACTCCAGAGGCAGACGGATTACCGGAAGACGACGGTGCTGTTGCCGTTCAGCAGCACGCGGCGTTCACAGTGCCAGCGGACGGCACGGGAGAGGGCCAGCGCTTCGGCATCGCGGCCGACGGTCACGAGCTCCCGCGGTGAGTACGTGTGATCCACGCGCTGCACCTCCTGCTCGATGATCGGGCCCTCGTCGAGCTCGGGGGTCACGTAGTGCGCGGTCGCGCCGACGTACTTCACGCCCCGGTCGTACGCCTGGTGATACGGCTTCGCACCCTTGAAACCGGGCAGGAACGAGTGGTGGATGTTGATCGCGCGGCCGTCGAGCTTCGCGCACAACTCGTCGGAGAGGACCTGCATGTAGCGGGCGAGCACGACGAGGTCGATCTCGTGTTCCCACATCAGGTCCAGCAGCCGCTGCTCGGCGCCGGCTTTCGTCGTGGGCGTCACCGGCACGTGTTCGAACGGCACCCCGGCGGCCTCGGCCATCGGCCGCAGGTCCTCGTGGTTGGAGACCACGAGCGCGATCTCGGCCCCCAGCCCGCCCGCGCGCCAGCGGAACAACAGGTCGTTGAGGCAGTGCCCGAACTTCGACACCATCACCAGCACCCGCGGCGGGGTGCCGTCGGCGAATTCGTACTCCATGCCGTAGTCGCCCGCCACCGGCACGAAAGCGCGCCGGAGATCATCCACTGTGGCCGGTACGGCGCAGCTGAACGACGTGCGCAGGAACAGCGAGCCCCGCACGTCGTCGTCGAACTGCTGGTGCTCCACGATGTCGCAGCCGCGTTCCAGCAGAAACGTGGTCACGGCGTGGACGATGCCCGCGCGTTCCGGGCACTTGAGCGTCAACGTGAACGTCACGGTTCCTCCTCCGGGTACTCGGCCTGGGTGTAGTCACCCTGGAAGTAGTCGGTCTCGGTGTACTCGGCCGCCGCGTCGGCCAGCCACGCCGCGAAGTACGGCGCGAACGATTGGCGCACCAACACGATGAACTCGTCGTGTTGGTGCACGAGCAGGACGATGCCGGTGCGCGCCAGCAGTGTCTGCACACAGGTCCCGGGCGGCGACACGGCCGGATCGAGGTCGATCGCACAGCCGTGCGCGAGCACGTCGCGCACGGCCGGCCCAGCGAGCCGCACGGTTGTGCGCTGCGCCGACGTGTCGGTCACCGCGCCGACCACGATCGCTTCCCGCAGTGCCCGTTCCGCAGATTCGGCCAGGTCCGGGTCGGCCAGCACGAGCCACTCGTCCGGCCCGAGCCACAGCACGTCCACCGCTCCGAAGGGGCCCGCGCCGGACGCGAAGGTACACGACCGCGCGGGCAGTGGCACACCCAATGCGGCACCGACGGCCTCGTGCCCTTCGCGCACCCGCACGGTGAGCTGCGTGAGAAACGGCAGTTCCTCCACCACGAGTCCCGGTCCGAGCGACGCGAGCAGCGTCGCCTGTTCCGCCAGCGGTGACTGGCGGGTCACCTCAACCGTCACGGCGAATTCCCTCCGGGTCGAACAGCACGGATTCGGTCACGGTCACCGGCACGACCTCCTCGCCGACCGGCACGTACAGCGTCTGGCCCACGCGTTCCCGCCCTGATCGCACGAGCGCGAGCGCGAACGTCCGCCCGAGCGCGGCACTGCGGTAGCTGGACGTCACGTGCCCCAGCATCCGAACCGGCGGCTCGGGCACGTGGTCGGTCTCGATGAGTTGCCCGCCTTCGGGCAGCAGCACCGCCGGATCCTGCGGCAACAGGCCCACGAGCTGTTTGCGGTCGGGCCGCTGGTTCTCCGCGCGCGCGAAGGACCGCTTGCCAAGAAAATCACGCATCTTCTTCGACACGGCCCAGCTCATGCCGAGATCGTGCGGGGTGACCGTCGCGTCGGTCTCCTGGCCGATGATCGGGTAGCCCTTCTCTGCGCGCAGCACGTGCATGGTTTCGGTGCCATAAGGCGTGATCCCGTACTCCGCGCCCGCTTCCAGCAGTGCTTCCCACAGCGCGATCCCGGACCACGAGGGCACGTTGATCTCGTAGGCCAGCTCACCGGAGAAGCTGATCCGGCACACGCGCGCGGGCAGGCCGGCGACCACCGCGTCGCGCCAAGTCATGAACCCGAACGCCTCGTTCGAGACGTCGAGTTCGGGTGCGACCTTCGCGAGCACTGCCCGCGAACGGGGGCCGACCAGCGGGATCGTGGCCCAATGCTCCGTCACCGAAGTGGCGAACACCCGCAGGTGCGGCCACTCGGTCTGCAGCCACTCCTCCATCCACTCCAGGATCATCGCCGCGTTGCCGGTCGTCGTCGTGGTGAGGAAGCGATCCTCGGCCACCCGGATCACGGTGCCGTCGTCGATCACCATGCCGTCGACGCCACACATCACGCCGTAGCGGATACGGCCGACCTTGAGGCTGCTCATCATGTTCGTGTACAGCAGGTCGAGGAACGCGGCGGCGTCCGGGCCCTGCACGTCGATCTTGCCGAGTGTGGACCCGTCCATGAGCGCGACGCCGGTGCGCGCGGCCCGGCATTCGCGCAGCACGGCCGTTTCCAGGTCCTCACCCGGCCGCGGGTAGTACCACGGCCGTTTCCACTGGCCGATGTTCTCGAACTTCGCGCCGTGTGCGACGTGCCACGGGTGCAGCGCCGTCACGCGCGCCGGGTCGAGCAGGTCGCCGCGGTTGCGACCGGCGAGCGCGGCGAAGGGCACGGAGGTGTACGGCGGGCGGTAGGTCGTGGGCCGCTGCGTGGCGAGATCCAGCCCGAGCGCGTCGGCGGTGATGCCGGCCGCGAGCAAGCCCGAGGTCTTGCCCTGGTCGTGAGCGGTGCCGATGGTCGTGTAGCGCTTCACGTGTTCCAGTGACCGCAGCCCGGCCCCCGTCGCACGCAGGACATCGGACACCGTGGCGTCGCGTTGCAGGTCGACGAACCTCGTGTCCACTTCGGACGCTGCCGGCTCCCGGCCGGGCACCTGCCAGAGCACCTTCGTCTCCGGGAGACCGTCACCCGAAGCGGCGCCGACGACCCGGATGTGCGGCAGGTCGCCGTCCGGCACGTACGCGCCGAGCTCCGGGGCGTACCGCAGCGGGCCTCGGGCCTGGCTGAACAGGTGCACCGCTGGGTTCCAGCCGCCGGACACGAGCAGCAGATCGCAGGCGAACCGTTCCCCATGCGGGGCCCCGAGTTCCGCGATCTCGGCCGACGTCACGCGCTCGTCGCCGTCGGTGCCGACCACGCCGTGGCCACGGCGGATCGCGATCCCCCGCGCGGACGCCGCATCGAGGAGATCCGCGGGCACCGTCTCCCGCGCGTCGGCGATCACGGCGATCTCCGCGCCGGCGTCGGCGAGGTCGAAGGCGGCGTCATACGCGCTGTCGTTGGTGGTGAACACGACCACCCGCCGCCCGGCGAGCACGCCGTAACGGTGCAGGTAGCTGCGCGCGGCGCCGGCGAGCAGGATGCCCGGCCGGTCGTTGCCTCCGAACACCACGGGACGTTCGTGCGCGCCGGTGGCGAGCACGATCTCCTTCGCCCGGATCCGCCACACGCGTTGGCGTGAAATGCGTTCCGGCGCGATCCCGAGATGGTCGGTGCGGCGTTCCAGTGCCAGCACGAACCCGTCGTCGTAGACCCCGAACGCCGTGGTGCGCGACAGATACCGCACACCGTCGGGGACCTCACCCGCCGCGCCGGAGCCCAGCAGCGAGCCGCCGGGCTCGGGCTGGTCGTCGACGAGCAGTACCCGGCCCCCGGCCTCCCGCGCGGCGGCAAGACCCGCGGGACCGGCGCCGACGACGAGGACGTCGCAGTGCACGTGCTTCCCGTCGTAGCGCGCGGGGTCGGGTTCGGCCGCCAGCCGTCCTTGCCCGGACAGGCCACGCGCGACGAGACCGTCGAACAGCTCCACCGTCGTCGCCGACAGCATCGGCTCCGGGAACGGCTCCTCGACCTGCACGAGCGCCGTCGCGTCCTCGACACCGGCCGCGTAAACCCCGCGTGGCCTGCCGTACTTGATGCTCGTGGCGACGCGGTGGACGTCGTTCGCCAGCAACGCCGAAGCGAGAGTGTCACCGCGAAAGCCGCTGAACTCGCGGCCGTCGAAGGTGAACTTGAGCGGGGCACCGCGATCGACGCGCCCGCGACCGGGCAGGCGGCTCACGGAATCACCGGCCTCGGCTCGTCGAGCCGGTAGACCGCGCTCAGCGTGTGGGTGCTCGTGTCACGAACGGCGTTGAACCAACGCCGGCAGCCGGCACTGTGCGTCCAGCGTTCGGCGAGCTCGCCCTTCGGATTGGCACGGAAGAACACGAACTCGGCCCACTGCTGATCGGTCAGCGCCGACGGGTCGGCCGGATATTCGACGTGGGCCTGGCCACCGTAGTGGAATTCGGTCTCCTCGCGGGGACCGCACCACGGGCACGGGATCAGTTGCACGGTCACGGCTCCTTGGCAGTTCGAGGGCGGGAAGTTCGGGTTGCGGACGGTTCGGGTCGTTCGGCCGGTTCGGGTCAGTGGGCGACTGCGGCGGCACCGTGCTCGTCGACGAGGGCGCCGGTGGTGAACCGGTCGAGGGTGAACGGCTCGGCATACGGATGCGGCTTGCCCTTCGCGACGGTGTGGGCGAACACGTCGCCGACCCCGGGCGTGGCCTTGAAGCCGCCGGTGCCCCATCCGCAGTTCACATAAAGGTTCTCCACGGGCGTGAGACCGACGATGGGCGAGGCATCGGGCGTCACGTCGACGATCCCCGCCCACGTGCGCAGCAGGTGCGCCCGCGCGAACACCGGGAACAGCTCGACGGCGGCCGCCATCTGGTCCTCGATGATGTGGAACGAGCCTCGCTGACCGTATCCGGCGTAGGCGTCGATGCCCGCACCCATCACGAGTTCTCCCTTGTGCGCCTGGGAAACGTAGACGTGCACGGCATTGGACATCACCACCGTCGGGTGCACGGGCTCCAGCAGCTCCGACACCAGCGCCTGCAACGGGTGCGACACGAGCGGGAGGTCGAACCCCGCCATCTTCGCCACGACCGACGAATGCCCGGCCGCGCACAGCGCGACTTTGCCGGCGCCGATCCGGCCACGCGTCGTCTCGACGCCGGTCACGCGGCCACCGACGGTCTCGATCCCCGTGACCTCGCAGTCCTGGATGAGATCCACGCCCAGCGCGGCCGCTGCCCGCGCGAATCCCCAAGCGACGTAGTCGTGTTTGGCGATCCCGGCGCGCGGCTGGTAGGTGGCGCCGAGCACCGGGTACCGGACGTCGGGCGAAGTGTTGACGATCGGGCAGATCTCCTTGACCCCGGCGGAATCCACCCATTCGGCGTCGATGCCGTTGAGCTTGTTCGCTTCGACGCGGCGCACGCTGTCACGCACGTCCTGCAGGCTGTGGGCGAGGTTGAGCACCCCACGCTGGCTGAACAGGATCGGGTACCCGAGTTCGGCTTCCAGACCCTCCCACAGTTTCAGTGAATGCTCGTAGATGCCGGAGCTTTCGTCCCATAGGTAGTTGGACCGGATGATGGTGGTGTTGCGAGCCATGTTGCCGCCCGCGAGCCAGCCCTTCTCCAGCACGGCGACGTCGGTGATGCCGTGGACCTTCGCAAGGTAGTACGCGGTTGCCAGCCCGTGGCCCCCGCCACCGACCACGACCACGTCGTAGCCACGCTTCGGATCGGGGTTGTCCCAGAGGAAGTCCGGGTGCTCGGGCAAATCGGCACCGGGTGTGTAGCTCATCGCCTGCTTCCCATCCTCGCCAGCTGGTCGACTTCTAATATATCAATCGTCGATGTAGGGTAGGCCCCGTGAGCACCCCGGTCAACAGCCCGACACCCGTCAGCAGCCCGTCACTCGCGGAGCAGGCGTACCTGTACATCCGCGATCGCCTGGTGATGCTCGACATCAAGCCCGGCGACCCGATCAACGAAGACTGGCTGGGCAGCACGCTCGGCATGGGCCGCACGCCCGTCCGCGAGGCGCTCAAACGCCTCGAAGCCCAGCGGTTGGTCGTGGCCTATCCACGCCGCGGCACGTTCGCCACCGACGTCAACATCTCCGACCTCGCGCACATCTCCGAGGTGCGGCGCACGCTCGAACCCATGGCCACGGCGGTCGCGGCCGAGCGGGCCTCCGATGCCGACCGCGCGGCCCTCACCACGCTGCGCGAGCAGCTCGCTGGTGACGACCCGGCAGGCGCGCACGACAACACGGAGCTGTTGCGCACGGACCTCGAGCTGCACCGCGCGATCTACCGCTGCGTGCACAACCCGTTCCTGGAGGACACCCTCGTCCACTTCGACAACCTCGCCACCCGCATCTGGTGCGTGTTCCTGCCGCGGCTGAGCGGTATGGCCGGCCACGTGAACGAGCACCTCCCCCTGCTCACGGCGATCATCGAGGGCGACGGCAAGAAAGCCGCCGACCTCACGCTCGACCACGTGACCGGATTCGAAACCGCGATCCGCGCCCTCATCTGAAGGGCTACTCCCCGATCCGGGCGCGGACCCAGTCGTGGAACGCGCCGATGTGGTGCTCACTCGGCACGAGCACGCCGCCGTGGGCGTAGGAGCGGGAGCCCATGGCGAGCTGACAGCGTTCGCACGCTTCGAAGTCCTGCTGGTTCACGCGGTGGAACAGCTCGACCGACCGCGTGAGGTCCACTCCGGACTCGACCACTTCCGGCAGGTACAGCCAGTCGCACACCACGAGCGTCCGGTCGGGCGCGAGCGGGACCATGCGGTGCAGGATCACGTGGTCCGGCACCAGGTTCACGAACACCTGCGGTCGCACCGTGATCGCGTAGTAGCGGCGGTCCTGGTGCGGGCCGACACCCGGCAGTCGCTCGACGCCGGCCCCACCGTCGACGGTGAAGCCGTCGATGCCTTCGCCGAACTCGGCCCCGTGGCCCACGTAGAACTGGGCGGCGTAGCCGCCCGCGAACTCCGGCAGCACCTCGGTGAGCTCCGGGTGGATCGTCGCGCAGTGGTAGCACTCCATGAAGTTCTCGATGATCTGTTTCCAGTTCGCCTTCACGTCGTACTCGATGCGCCGGCCGAGTGAGAGGCCGTCGAGCCCGTAGGCCTCGATCTCGTCGGGCCCGCCGAGGCGATCGGCGACGTCGGCCATCACCGTGGCCTCGAACGACGGCGGCTCGGCGGCCAGGCTGACCCACACGTAGCCGAGCCACTCGCGCACGGCCACGCGCGTGAGGCCGTAGGCGGTGCGGTCGACGTCGGGCATCCCGGTGAGGTTGGGCGCGGCGACGAGCGTGCCGTCCAGCCCGTAGGTCCAGGCGTGGTACGGGCATTGGAACGCGCGCTTCACTTGGCCTTCGCGGTCGGTGCACAGCCGGGCGCCGCGGTGGCGGCAGACGTTGAGGAACGCCGTCACCCCGCCGTCGCGCCCGCGCGAGACGAGCACGCTCTCGCGTCCCACCTGGACGGTCTGGAACGCGCCGGGCGCCGCCAGGTCCGCGGCGCGCACGGCGCAGAACCAGTCTTGCTCGAAGATCAGCTCCTGCTCGCGCTCGAAGATCTTCGGATCGGTGTAGTAGCGGCCGGCCAGCGTCGGCAGCAGGCTCTGCGGCAGGTCGGTGGTCGTCACCGGCGGTGCTCCTCTCGGGGCGGGACTCGGTGCGGGAAAGGGGTTTGTGCACGACTGTGCGAGGTCCGTCGCGGGCGAGCGCCCGTTGCGTATTACGCGCCGGGTTGCTCTCTCCGGAACACAATGGGGTGCGTGGCGGACGCTGTCAAGGACGAGGTTTTCACGTCACCCGATCACCGGGCGCGCCACTGAACCCCGTGCGGCGCCACGGGGTTCGGGAGCGGGTTCGACCGGTGGACGGTCAGGCGGCCGGGCCGTCGACGGCGCGGCGGAACAGCGCCTCGATCTCGGGGCGCGCAGGGCGCGGATCGGCGAGGGAGGCCTGCATCAGCAGGCCGCAGAACAGCCCGGCGAGCAGGCGTCCGGTGAGCGCGTCCGTGCGTGAGCTGAACAGCTGGATGAGCGCGTCGTCCCACGCGGCGCTCGCGGGGCGCAGCCGTGGCCGGTGCAACGCGGCCACGTACAGGTCGTATTCGACGACTGTGTGGGGATAGAGCTCGTCGATGTAGCCCATGACCAGATCGGCGAGGGCGGCGGCGAAGTCGGCGTCCGGCTCGAGCCCGCGTTCCCATTCGCGCAACTCGCGCACATTGTTCGCCGCGGCCTCGTGCAAGGCCACTTCGAGCAGGTCGTCGAGTGTCGCGAAGTGGTACGTCGTGGAGCCGAGGGGCACACCGGCCGCGGCGGCGACCGCGCGATGCGTGAGGCCCTCGATACCGCGTTCGGCCACCACCTCGATGGCGGCCTTCGCGATCCGGTCACGGCGTTCGGGGTCGTTCGGGCCGCGCAGCTTCCTGCGTCCCGCGGGGTCGGCCGCCATCACCATTACACCCCTTCGCCGGTCTGTTCGGGCACCCGCGATCGTCGCACGGGCCCGCCGGGCCGGTGCGAACTGGTTATGGACATGTGTACACGATCAGCGTACAAATGTACGCACTTGACTGCACCCACTCGACTGCACCCACTCGACTGCACCCACTCGACTGCACTCACTTGACTGCACGCATTTGACGTCCTCCCATCACAGACCCGATCGCGAACCGCTGGGAAAGGCCTGATGAAGGACCTTCACATCGACGGAAACTGGACCGAAGCCGCCGACGGGGCGCACACGGAGGTGCTCAACCCCGCCGACGGTGAAGTGCTCACCACCGTGGCACTGGCGGGACCTCCCGAGGTCGCCGCCGCCGTCGCGGCCGCCCGCCGCGCGTTCGACGGCGGGCCGTGGCGACGAACGTCCGCGGCCGAGCGCGCCGACCTGCTCACCCGCATCGCCGCACTGCTGCAACGCGACCGCGAAGACCTCGCCCGCACGGAAACCCTCGACACCGGCAAGACGCTCGCCGAGGGCCGCATCGACATCGACGACGTCACCGCCGTGTTCCGCTACTACGCGACACTCGCGGCGAACGACGCCGGCCGCGTCGTCGACACCGGAGATCCGGGCGCGCTCAGCCGGATCGTGCACGAGCCCGTCGGCGTGTGCGCGCTCATCGCGCCGTGGAACTACCCGTTGCTGCAGATGTCGTGGAAGCTCGCGCCGGCGCTGGCCGCAGGGAACACGACCGTGCTCAAGCCGAGTGAGGTCACGCCGCTCACCACGATTCGCCTGGTCGCGCTCGCCGAGGAGGCCGGCGTGCCGGCGGGCGTGGTGAACCTGTTGCTGGGCCCGGGCGACGTCGGCGCGGCGCTGGTGGCGCACCCCGAGGTGGACCTGGTCTCCTTCACCGGCGGCCTCGCCACCGGCGAGAAGATCATGGCCTCCGCCGCGAAGGGCGTCCGGCGGGTCGCGCTGGAACTCGGCGGCAAGAACCCGAACGTGGTGTTCGACGACGCCGACTTCGACACCGCACTCGACTACGCGCTGGCCGCCGCGTTCATCCACTCCGGACAGGTCTGCTCGGCAGGTGCCCGCCTGATCGTGCAGGACGGCGTGCACGACCGGTTCGTCGACGAGCTCGCCGCGCGAGCCGACCGCATCCGGATCGGCGACGGGCTCGACCCGGCGAGCGAAGCCGGGCCGCTCGTCTCCGAGCAGCATCGCGCGAAGGTCGAGCGGTACATCGCCGGTGCGCTCGAGGCGGGAGCAACGCTGCGGGCCGGGGGCTCACGGCCGGCCGAAGCCGGGCTGCAGCGCGGATTCTTCTTGCGCCCCACCGTGTTCTCGGACTGCACCCGGGACATGGCGGTGGTCCGCGACGAGGTTTTCGGGCCGGTGGTCACCGTCGAACGATTCACCGACGAACAGGAAGCCATCCTGCTCGCCAACGACACCGACTACGGGCTCGCCGGCGCAGTCTGGACCTCCGACGCCGGGCGCGCCCAACGCGTTGCCGGGGCACTGCGCCACGGCACGGTGTGGATCAACGACTACCACCCCTACCTGCCTCAGGCGGAGTGGGGCGGGTTCGGCCGCTCGGGCATCGGCCGCGAGCTCGGGCCCTCGGGGCTGGCCGAATACCGCGAAGCCAAACACATCTACCACAACATCGATCCCGCACCGCAGCGCTGGTTCAAGGGCTGAACCGGATCCGGCGCCGGTCACTCCCCTATTCCCCACCACGAGGACGAATCGATGACGACCCGATCCAAACCGGCAGGCGGGGACCACTCCGACAGCTCGGAGCTCGCCAAGTTCGGCTACCGCCAGGAGCTGGAACGAACGCTCGGCTCCTTCTCCAGTTTCGCCGCCGGGTTCAGCTACATCTCGATCATGACCGGTGTGTTCCAGCTGTTCTTCTTCGGATTCGGCTCGGGCGGCCCTGCCTTCATCTGGACGTGGCCGCTCGTCTTTCTCGGCCAGCTCGCGGTCGCGCTGTGCTTCGCCGAACTCGCGGGGCAGTTCCCGCTCGCGGGCTCGGTGTACCAGTGGGCCAAACAGATCGCGAAACCCGCCACGTCGTGGCTCGCGGGCTGGATCATGATCATCGGTGCGATCGTGACGGCCGCGGCCGTCGCGGTGGCCTACCAGATCATCCTGCCGCAGGTGTCCACGGCGTTCGAGATCGTCGGCAGCGACGCCGACGCCGGGCTCACCTCGACCCCCGGCGGCGCGCAGAACGCGATCATCCTCGCCCTCGTGCTCGTGGTGTTCGCAACGATCGTGAACATCATCGGCGTGAAGCTCATGGCGAAGATCAACAACTTCGGCGTTGCCGTGGAGCTGGGCGCCAGCGTGCTGCTGATCATCGCGCTGGCCGTGCACATCAAGCGCGGCCCTGGCATCGTCTTCGACACCCACGGCACCGGATCCGGTCAGTCGCTGGGATACCTCGGCGCGTTCCTGGTCGCCTCGCTGATGAGCGCGTACGTCTTCTACGGCTTCGACACCGCGGGCTCGCTCGCGGAGGAGACCACGCAGCCGCGCCGGCACGCCCCGCGCGCGATCATCCGCGCCCTCACCGCGGCGTTCCTCGTCGGCGGACTGATCATGCTGATCGGCATGATGGCCGTCGGCGACCTCAACGCCGACGAACTGTCCACCTCCGGCATGCCGTATCTGCTGAAGAGCACGCTCGGGACCGGCCTCGGCGACGCGTTCCTCGTCTGCTCGGCCATCGCCATCACCGTGTGCTGCCTCGCGGTGCAGACCGCCGCGATCCGCATGACGTTCGCCATGGCCCGCGACGGACGCCTGCCGTTCTCCCCGCAGCTGGCCAAGGTGTCGCCGCGGTCGAAGACGCCGGTCCTGCCCGCACTCATCACCGGTGGCCTGACCGTGGTGGTGCTGCTGATCAACCTCGGAAATCAGCGCGCGTTCTTCGTACTCACCTCGACGGCGATCATCCTGTTCTACATCCCCTATCTCATGGTCACCGGCCCGATGCTGGTGCGCCGCCTGCGCGGGCGCTGGCCCCGCCCGGACCACGGTCCGTATTTCCGGCTCGGCCGCTGGGGCACCCTGGTGAACTTCGTCGCGGTGCTCTACGGCGCGGGCATGACGATCAACCTCATCTGGCCGCGGGCCGAGGTGTACGGCGACGATCACTGGTACTTCCAGTGGGGCGCGGTGCTCATCACCGCGCTGATCGTGGTGGCCGGCGCGATCCTGCTGTGGGTCCGCCGCCGCCACTGGGCCGCCGCGCACACCACCGACGAGCACCGCCCGGAGGAACCGGCCGCCGGTTCCGTGGCCGGCTGAGGAAAGGAGGAGACATGAGTACCGAGACCTACGACTTCGTCATCGTCGGCGGCGGATCCGCGGGCTGCGCGCTCGCGAACCGCCTGTCGGCCGACCCCGCGAACCGGGTGCTGGTGCTGGAGGCCGGGCGTGCCGACGCGAAGTGGGACGTGTTCATCCACATGCCCGCGGCGCTGACGTTCCCGATCGGCAGCAAGTTCTACGACTGGGGCTACCGCAGCGAGCCCGAGCCGCACATGCACCGTCGCCGCATCTACCACGCCCGTGGCAAGGTGCTCGGCGGCTCCAGCAGCATCAACGGGATGATCTTCCAGCGCGGCAACCCCATGGACTACGAGCGCTGGGCGGGCGATCCCGGAATGTCCGAATGGGACTACGCGCACTGCCTGCCGTACTTCCGGCGCATGGAAAACTGCCTCGCCGACGCGCCCGACGGTCCGTGGCGTGGCCACGACGGCCCGCTGGAACTCGAACGCGGCCCGGCCACCAACCCGTTGTTCGAAGCCTTCTTCGCCGCCGCCGAGCAGGCGGGCTACCCGCGGACCGACGACGTGAACGGCTACCGGCAGGAAGGCTTCGCCGCCTTCGACCGCAACGTGCGCAAAGGTCGGCGGCTCTCGGCCGCCCGCGCGTATCTGCACCCGGTCCTGGGCCGGCCGAATCTCACCGTGAAGACCCACGCCTTCGTGTCGCAGGTGCTCTTCGACGGCACGCGCGCGATCGGCGTCGAGTACTCGCAGGGCCGGGGTGCGCCGGGTGAGGTGTACGGCAAGGAGATCATCCTGTGCGGCGGCGCGATCAACACCCCGCAGCTACTGCAGCTTTCGGGCATCGGCAACGCCGGCGAGCTCGAGCGGCTCGGCATCGACGTCGTGCGCGACCTGCCGGGGGTGGGCGAAAATCTGCAGGACCACCTCGAGGTCTACATCCAGTACGCCTGCAAGCAGCCGGTGTCGATGCAGCCCTCGCTGGCGAAGTGGAAGCGGCCGTGGATCGGCGCACAGTGGCTCTTCCTGCGCTCGGGCCCTGCCGCCACCAACCACTTCGAGGGTGGCGGGTTCGTCCGCAGCAACGACGAGGTGGCGTATCCCAACCTGATGTTCCACTTCTTGCCGATCGCCATCCGCTACGACGGATCGGTGCCGGCCGGCGGGCACGGCTACCAGGTCCACGTGGGCCCGATGTACGCCGACACGCGAGGTTCGGTGAAGGTCACCTCGACCGATCCGCGCAGCCATCCCGCGATCCGGTTCAACTACCTCTCCACCGACAACGACCGCCGCGAGTGGGTCGAGGCCGTCCGGGTCGCCCGAAAGATCCTCAACCAGCCGGCGTTGGCGCACTACAACGGCGGCGAGATCTCGCCCGGCCCCGGTGTGGAGACGGACGAGGAGATCCTCGACTGGGTCGCGAAGGACGCCGAAACCGCGCTGCACCCCTCGTGCACCGCGAAGATGGGCGTCGACGAGCTGTCGGTGGTGGATCCGGGCAGCATGCGGGTGCACGGGACCGAGGGCCTGCGCGTGGTCGACGCGTCCGTGATGCCCTACATCACCAACGGCAACATCTACGCACCCGTGATGATGACCGCCGAGAAGTCCGCCGACCTCATCCTCGGCAACACCCCGCTGGCGCCGATCAAGCAGCCGTTCTACCGCCACCAGCAGGCGTAATTCGCGCGTCGCCGACCCGTGCGCCGTGCGGCGCACGGGTCTTCGGTGTGCCTTGACCACGGTGTGAAAATCCGCCCCGAACGGATCGGCGCGAACCTCTTGACGGCGCGCCGAACCGCGCCCCAGACTGTTGCGTATCGCGTCCCGCGTTCCTCATTACGCAACAATCCAACGAAGCATCTCCCGGAGGCCTTGATGCTGCGCGCGTGCACGGTGGACGAACTGCCCCCCGGCGAATCCATCCGGATCGCAGGGCCCGAACCGATCGCGGTGTTCAACGCCGACGGCGAGCTCTACGCCATCGGCGACACCTGCAGCCACCAGGATGCCTCGCTCGCCGACGGCTGGCTGGAAGGCTGTTTCGTGGAGTGCCCGCTCCACGCCGCGCTCTTCGACTTGCGCACCGGGCTGCCCTCGTGTCTCCCTGCGAAGGACCCCGTGCGCACCTACGACGTCCACGTCGACGACGGCGTCATCTACGTGCTGGCGGGAGCAGCCGGGTCCACCGAGGACGCCGCGTGAAGTCGGTCGCGATCGTCGGCGCGTCGCTCGCCGGCGCGCGGGCCGCGCAGGAGCTGCGCGCACAGGGCTTCGACGGACGGGTCGTCCTCGTCGGCGAGGAGCCGCACCTGCCCTACGACCGGCCGCCGCTGTCGAAGGCGTTCCTCGCGGGCACCGCGAACCGCGAGTCGCTGGACCTGCTCGACGACGCCGACGTCGCGTCGCTGGAGCTGCGGCTCGGCACGCGCGCCCAGCGCCTCGACCCGGCAGGCGGACGACTCGTGCTCTCCGATGGAGAGCTCGCGGTCGACGGCGTCGTGCTCGCCACCGGCGGGCGCGCGCGGCGGCTACCGGGGACCGACGGCATCGCCGGCGTCCACACACTGCGCACACTCGACGACGCGCTGGCACTGCGCGAAGAACTGGTTCCCGGCAAGCGAGTGGTGATCGTCGGGGCCGGCTTCATCGGCGCCGAGGTCGCGTCGACGTGCCGGGTGCTCGGGCTCGACGTGACCGTGCTCGAAGCACTCGCCACACCGCTCGAACGCGTACTGGGCCCACAGCTGGCCGCCGCGTGCGCGCGCCTGCACGAGCGCCACGGCACCCGGCTGCGCTGCGGAGCCGCCGTCGCCGGGCTGCTCACCCACGGCGGCCGGGTCACCGGCGTGCGACTCGCCGACGGCGAAGAGCTGCCCGCCGACGTCGTGGTCGCCGGCATCGGCATGGAGCCCGCGACCGAGTGGCTCGCGGACTCCGGCCTCGACATCCGCAACGGGGTCGCGGTGTCCGTCGGGCTCGTCACCGCACTGCCGAACGTGGTGGCGGTCGGCGACCTCGCGGCGTTCGAGTCGGGCGGCATCCGCCAGCGCCATGAGCACTGGACCAACGCGAGCGAACAGGCGGGCGTCGCCGTGGCGAACCTGCTGGCGGGCACAACCGTCCGCCAGTTCGCGCCCAGCGGCTACGTCTGGTCGGACCAGTACGCGGGCACCCTTCAGCTGGCGGGGCAGCCACGGCCCGACGACGAAGTCGTGTTCGAAACCGGCGGACCGGACGAACCGGCGTTCGTCGCGACCTACCGGCGCGGCGGTGTGACCGTCGGGGTGTTCGCGCTCAACAGCGCCAAGCAGTTCACGCGCCTGCGCCGCCAGGCGTTGCGGCGCCCCGCGCCCGTAGCCTGACGGGAATGGAACGCCGGCAACTGGAGTACTTCCTCGCGGTCGTCGACCACGGCGGCTTCACCAACGCGGCGCGCCGGCTGCACGTCGCACAACCATCGCTGTCCCACGCCGTGCGGACGCTGGAGAAAAAGCTCGGCGGACTGCTGTTCCACCGGCTCCCGCACGGCGCCGCGCTCACACCCGCGGGAGAAGCACTCGTCGGGCCGGCGCGCCGGATCCTGCGCGACCTCAGCACGGCCGACGCGGCCGTGCGTGAAGTGCTCGGGCTCGGTGGCGGAACGCTCGACCTCGCCTCGCAGACCACGCTCGCCGTCGACCCGCTCGCCCGCCTGCTTGGCCTCTTCCGCGCGGCGCACCCCAAGGTGCTCGTGCGGGTGCGGGCACCGGAGACCGGTTCGGACGTCGTCAACCGGGTCCGCGACGGGCAGACGGAAATCGGGCTCGTGGAATCGGGCGCCGAGACCGCGGGCCTGGCCGGCCGCGAGCTCGCCGAGCAGGAGGTGTTCGCCGTGCTGCCCGCGAACTCACCGCCGCGCACCGCGCTGCCGGTCGCCGAGCTCGCCGGACTCGATCTCGTGACGACCCCGCCGGGCACCGCGACCCGGTGGCTCGTCGACGAAGCCCTGCGCGGTAAGGCCGAACCGCGCGTGGTCGTGGAGACGCAGCATCGCGCGATGATGGTGCCCCTCGTGCTCGCGGGCGCCGGCGCGACCCTGCTGCCGGGTGCGATGGCCGAGGACGCCCGCCGCCAGGGCGCGGTCACCGTGCCACTGGATCCGCCGCTCGTGCGCCGCGGCCGCATGGTCTGGCGGCCCGGCCCGCTCTCCCCCGCCGCCGAAGGTTTCCTGGCCCTCACCGCCGAGGGCCCATAGCGATCACCTACCGGCGTGATCGAAAACCGGTCTGGGCCTCCCTCGTCCGGCCGCTGACCGGGCAGGACCCGAAGCGTCAAGCTCGTTCCAGTACGGCCGACCTCGGCCGTCCACAGTGGAAGGAGCTGCCCATGTCCGCGTTTCCCGCCGATCGGCACGTGCTGCCGCGCCCGGACGTCCGCGAGCCCGCGGCGACCGTGCTCGACGTGCGCGACCTGCGGGAGCCGTCGACACCCATCGGACCCGTTCCCCCGCCGCGGGGAGCGCCGAACGTGGTGCTCGTGGTCGCCGACGACCTCGGCTACGGCACGTCGAGTGCCTTCGGCGGGCCGTGCGCGATGCCCGCCGCCGACCGGCTCGCCTCCGGCGGCCTGCGCTACACCCGGTTCCACGTCACGGCATTGTGCTCACCGACCCGGCAGGCACTCATGACCGGGCGCAACCACCACTCCGTCGGCATGGGCGGCACGACCGAGATGGCGACCTCGGCCCCCGGCTACCACGGATTTCGCCCGCGCAGTGCCGCCACGCTCGCCCAGATCCTGCAGGGCAACGGATACAGCACCGCCGCGTTCGGCAAGTGGCACCAGACGCCGCCGCGGGAGATCAGCGCGGTCGGGCCGTTCGACCGCTGGCCGACGGGGGAAGGTTTCGACACGTTCTACGGGTTCATGGGTGCGGAGATGAACCACTGGTACCCGTTGCTGTACCACGGAACGACCCCCGTCGAGCCCGCTCGCCGACCCGAGGAGGGCTACCACCTCAGCGAAGACCTCGTCGACCACTGCATCGACTGGGTCCGCACGCAACGCACCCTCACCCCCGACCGCCCGTTCTTCACCTACCTCGCGCTCGGCGCCGCACACGCCCCACTGCACGTGGGACGCGAGTGGCGCGAACGCTACCGCGGGCGCTTCGACCACGGCTGGGACCGCCAGCGCGAGCAGACCTTGGCGCGGCAGAAGGAACTCGGCGTCGTCGCGGCCGACGCCGACCTCGCACCGTGGGCCGAGGGCGTGCCCCACTGGGCCGAGCTCGACGGCCCGCGGCGACGGCTGGCCGCCCGGTTCATGGAGACGTTCGCCGGATTCGTCGAGCACGCCGACACGCAGGTGAATCGGTTCGTCTCCGAGCTCGAAGACCTCGGTGTCCTCGACAACACGCTGTTTCTCTACCTCTTGGGCGACAACGGCGCGTCCGGCGAAGGGGGCATCGAGGGCACGCTGGTCGAGCACCGGCTGGGCCACGGACTCGTCGACGACCCGGCGGAGATGCTCCGCCACCTCGACGAGATCGGCGATCCCAGCACCTATCCCATCGCGCCCGCCGGGTGGGCTCTCGCGATGAACACGCCCCACCCGTGGACCAAGCAGGTCGCCTCTCATCTCGGCGGCATTCGCGACGGGCTGATCCTGCACTGGCCCGCGGTTGGCGCCGAGCCTGGCGGGCTGCGCCACCAGTTCGGGCACGTGATCGACGTGCTGCCCACGATCCTGGACTGCGCAGGGATTCCGGCGCCCCACAGCGTCGACGGCGTGCAGCAGCAACCGCTCGAGGGCGTCAGCCTGCGCGAGACCATCACCGATCCGGCCGCGCCGGAACGGCACCGCACGCAGTACTTCGAGATGTGCGGCAACCGCGGTATCTACCACGACGGCTGGCTCGCGGCGACCCGCCACGGTGTGCCGTGGGAGATGGTGCCTTCGGGCCGCCGGCGCTTCGCCGACGACAGCTGGGAGCTCTACGACCTCACGCGCGACTGGAGCCAGGCCCACGACCTCGCCGCCGCGCGCCAGGAGAAACTGCGGGAACTGCAGGACCTGTTCCTCGTCGAAGCCGCGAGACACCAGGTGTTCCCGCTCGACGACCGCGTGACCGAACGGGAGAACCCCGTGCTGGCCGGGCGGCTCGACCTCCTCGGCGACCGCGCGTCGGTGACCTACCGCGGCGGGATGCGGCGGTTCACCGAGGAAACCACACCCAACGTCAAGAACCGGTCCCACAGCATCACCGCGGATCTCGACGTGCCGGCCACCGCGGCGGGCGTCGTGATCGCGCAAGGCGGCCGGTTCGGCGGCTGGGCCCTGTACTTCACCGACGGGCGTCCGGCATACGTCTACAACTTCTTCGGGCTGGAGCTGTTCACCGTCACCGGCCCGGATCCACTCTCGCCCGGACGGCACGAGGTCCGGCTCGAATTCACCTACGACGGCGGCGGGCTCGGCCTCGGCGGCGACGCCGTGCTCACCGCCGACGGCGAGAAACTCGCCGTCGGACGCGTCGCGCGGACCATCCCGTACTACTTCTCCTTCGACGAAACCCTCGACGTCGGCGTCGACCTCGGCACGCCCGTCTCCGACGCCTACGCCGCCGGCGACAACGCCTTCACAGGCGTCGTCCACACGGTCCGGATCGACCTCGGACCGGGCACCGAACCGGATGGCGGCCTGCCCGCCCGGATCATGCGCGCCCAGTAGGCCCGGTTCGACGCGGCAGGCCGAGGACGCTCGGCGAGCCGGCGACTGAGGCCGGCAACGACCGGGCGCTCCCGGTAGCGAGCCGGTGGACGCATTGGCTCCCACCGGCTTCACCCAGCCGTACCCGGCGCAGCCACTCCGGACGTCGCCGCGCGCTTCACCCAGCCGTACCCGGCACAGTCGACGGACCCACTCCGGACGACGCCGCCGGCTGCGACCGGCCGGTTCGCGCCGCTGACCACGGCCTGCGGCGTAGCCGCGCCCGGGTGGGTGTGCCGGCGCCGGGCCTGAGCGTCAGCACGGCGTGGCGGGCGGCCGAGCGAGTGAGCACCTTCACGCTCGCGAAGCCCGGGGGCACCCGGCCCGCGGTCAGGTCGTCGCGCACGACCCGCGCCCTCGCCACGTGCCGCGCGAACGAACGGCTCCGCACCACGCGCGCCCGCCGGCGCTGTCCGGCGAGGGCCTGCTCGGCCGTGGCGTCCAGCCACACCAGCCGAGCCGGTCGCCGCGTGCTCGCTGCGACGACGGCGAGCCAGCGGCGCGTCGACGCGCGCGTGGCCGGTTCGTGCACCACGAGCGGTCCCCGGCGCAGCAGGGCGCAGACCACGATCCGCACGCGGTGACACACGTGGACCACCGGCCGATAGACCCGGTACGGCACCACACCCGGTAAAACCGCGCCGAGCCGGCATCGCACTTGATCCGAGTCGAGCACCCGCACCCCTCCAGGTGCGCGGCGCAGCATCGTCGTCTTGCCCGCACCCGGCAGCCCTGCCACGACCACCAGGTCCCGGCCTCCGAGTTCGATCACGGTCCGCACCATGACCCGACAACGCCCGGCGCAAGGTAAAGGTTCCTTTACCATCGATTCGAACCGGCTCGCCGAGCTCCGGCGGGACTGAAGCGCGCGCTGGCCGCACAGACTTCGCCGGCCGGTGCGGCCCTTCGGCCTCGCCGGACCGCTCAGAGCGTGCGCCAGGCCAGCGGCGACAGGGCCACGGCGGCCTCGGCAAGACGCCGGGCCGTGTCCGTGGCGAGCCCCGAACGCGCCGACGCGATCCACTCCTCCACTGTGGACACCCCCGAAGCGCGATACTCCAACGCCTGCAGGAGCATTTCCAGCTTGTCGGCGTCCTTCGCGCACCGGGATTCCACTGTGGACCGATATTCGTACTCGTCCACGGCGGACCGCACGACCGCACCGGAGCGCGGCGGCAGCGCGGCCGTCTGGTCGGCGGTGATCGCGCGTGGGTCGGGTTTCACGAGGTACGGCCGCGCGGAATGCGGCAGATCCCCGGTCCGGGTCTCCTGCGTGTCGTGCCACAGTGCGAGAAACGCCGCGCGCTCGGGGGAACCACCCTCCTCCGCAGCCAGCACCGCCGCCAGCTGCGCGGCTCGCACGCTGTGCTCGGCCACCGACTCCGGGTCGCGCACCCCGGCCTGCCACCAGCCCGTGCGGCGGACCCGCTTGAGCACCCCGAGTTCGTAACCGAAGGCCGCCAGCGCCGTCGCCTCGTCATTCATGGCGACAGCCTGTCACGGCCGATGCCCCGGACGCTCAGGGGTTGAGCACGCGGTCCTGGTAGAACCGCGTGATGTGACCGGCCACCAGCTCGGCCGCCCGGTCCCCCTCCCCCGCTTCGACGGCGCGCACGATCATCTCGTGCTCCGTCACCAGATCGCCCGCGACGGCGCGCCAGTCGGGCAGCCGCGCGAAGGCCGCCGCCATCTCCGACTCGACCGCGCCGCGCAAGGCCTGCATCAAGTCCGTGGCGAGCGCGTTGCCCGAGATCCGTGCGATGGTCACGTGGAACTCGGTGTCGAGCGCGTTGAACTGCGCATACTCCTGATCGGCCGTGCGCATCCCCTCGACCAGCTCCGACAGGCGCGCCACGTCCTCGGGCGTCCGGCTCTCCGCGGCACCACGGGCCGCGTTGCGCTCCAGCTGCACACGGGTCTCGACGAGGTCCGCGAGGCTGATGCGCGCGAGCGCGAGGTGCAGGCGCAGGAGGTTCGTCAACGCCGGCGTCGACCGCGCCGTGACCACGGAGCCGGCGTCGGCACCGGAACCCGTGCGGGCCTCGATGATCCCCATCGCCTCCAGTGCGCGAAGCGCTTCGCGGACGCTGGTGCGGCTCACCCCCAGTGCGCTCACGAGCTCCCGTTCACTGGGCAACTTCTCCCCCGCGCCCAGGGTCCCGTCGAGAATCTTCTCCTCGATCTGCGCCAGTACCTGTTCGTGCATCCGCACGCGGCGGACCGGCTCCCAAGCCGCCTCGGTCGTCATGACCGGTCCCTCGGAATCCCCATGACCATCACGCTCCTCCTCGGGTTCGTGCGACCCGCTCAAGGATGGACGCGGCGAGAGGGTCTGCCTGCGGGCCCCGCCGGGCGGGGACCGATCACAGTGGCGCGACCGGCCCGGAATCTCACCGGAGTTCCTCTTCACCGCGTAGTGCTCACTCAAGGTAATCAGGGCTCGCGGGCAGTGTCAATATGACCTCTTTGTTGGTATGACCACACCGGGCGATCCGGCCGGCACGGCCGCAGAGCTAATCGGCACACGATCCGACGTAGCCCAGCGACCGTTCTCGCTCCTCCGCACGGAACGCGAACGCCAGCACGACGTCACCGGCCCGCCCCAAAACCGCCGCGACGTCGTCCGGTGCGTCGCGAGCCGCCCGGCACAACATCGCGCGCGCGAGCTTCAGCAGACCTGCGGCCGCGCTGAAGCCACCCAGCACGGCGAAGCCGCGCGGGATCACGACACCGCCGTGGTCGCGCGCCGCCCGCCACAGGCGCGGCAACTCCGGCACTGGGGTGCCGGCGGCCAGTGCGTCGGCGAGTTCGATGAGCTCGTACTGCACCTCCAGCAGCACCCCTTCGTCGGCCGAGGGCAATGAGCACGTGGAAACGGCCGCGCCGATCGCGGCGTTGGCCTCCTCCACGGCGTCGCGTGCCGCAGCCCGGTTCACGGGACCATCCACGACAGCACCGGGGTCGACTGGAGGAACACGAGGACGCACATCAGCGGCACGAACACTGCCGACGCCGCGAGCACCCGCCGGAACAACAGACCTTCCTTGCCCGCGAGCCCCACCGCGCTGGCGCCGATCGCGAGATTCTGCGGACTGATCATCTTCCCGAGCACGCCACCACTGCTGTTCGCCGCCGCCATCAGTACCGGCTGCAGCTGCGCGCCGTGCGCCGCCGCGACCTGCAGAGCACCGAACAAGGAATTCGACGACGTGTCCGAGCCCGTCACCGCCGTGCCGAACCAGCCGAGCAGCGGCGAGAGCAACGCGAACACCCCACCCGCGCCGGCGAGGAACAACCCGAGCGTCGCCGTCTGCCCGGACATGTTCATCACGTACGCGAGGGCGAGCACCGCCATCACCGTCAGCCCGGCCGTGCGCAGCTGCACGACCGTCTGCCCGTAGGCGCGGACCGCGTCGCGTAGCGGCACGTTCAGCAGGAACGCCGAGATCACGCCAGCGATGAACAGGACCGTGCCGCTGTCGGCGAGCCAGTCGAACTTGTAGGTCACCAGGCTCAGTGGCTTGCCCGCCGCGGTCACGATGTGCAGGCCGGGCCAGCTGAACGTCGTCGTGGTCGTGGACAACGCCGTGCCGACCGCGGGGACCGCCACCACCGCGAACAGCACGATGATCGTGGCGTAGGGCGCGAACGAGCGAAGCTGATCGGCCTTGGAGTCGACGATCGACTTCTCGCGTACTGCCGTCGGTGCCGCCGCGGCGCCACCCGCAACCGGACCGGCCGGAACCCCACCGGCCGGCGACGTGCCGCCCGCACCCGGCGCTCGATCCTGCGCGTCGGCGGGCTTCGGCTGCCAGAACCGCAGCAGCACCAGCACCGCCGCGGCCGACACGAGCGAAGCCGCGATGTCCGTCAGCTGCACCGGCCCGAAGTTGGCCATCAGGTACTGCACCACGGCGAAGCTTGCGCCGCATACGATCGCCGCGGGCCAGGCCTGCCGCAGCCCGCGCCGCCCGTCGAGCACGATCACGAGCACCAGCGGCACGATCAGCGCCAGGATCGGCACCTGCCGCCCGGTCATCGCCGCGAGATCGTCGAGCGGCAGCCCGGTCACCTTCGCGAGCGTGATCACGGGCAGCGCCATGGCGCCGTACGCGACGGGCGCGGTGTTGGCGATGAGCGCGACCGTCGCCGCCTTCAACGGTTTCAGCCCGACCGCCACCAGCATCACCGAGCAGATCGCGACCGGCGCCCCGAACCCGGCGAGCGCTTCCAGGAGTGCACCGAACGAGAACGCGATGATCACGCCCTGCACCCGCTGGTCGTCGCTGATCTTCGCGAACGTGCGCCGCAGCACGTCAAAGTGCCCGGACGCCTTCGTCATCTGGTAGATCCAAATCGAATTGATCACAATCCACAAGGCGGGGAACAGGCCGAACGCCGCGCCCTCGAGCGCGGAGTCGAACGCCGGTCCCGCCGGCATGCCGTACACCGCGATCGCGCCGATGATCGACAACGCGAGCGCGATGAGCGAGGCCAGCCACGCGCGGACGCGGAACACGCCCAGCAGCACGAACAGCACGATCAGGGGCAGGGCGGACACGAGGGCGGACCAGCCGAGACTGCCGCCGAGTGGCGCGGGAACCTGCTGGTACACAGGTCACCTCCGGGACTCTCGTCGTTGAGAGGGGTGGGGACTGGAGCTGGCCCCTAGAACACCGGCGTTTCGGTGTAGGAGCCGAAGACATCACGCAGCGCGCCGGTGATCTCTCCCATGGAAAGGTGTGCCTTGACGGCCTCGACCGTCGCCGGCATCAGGTTGGCCGAGGGATCGGCCGCGAGGGCGAGCAGCTGCTCCATCGCCGCCTTCGCGCGGTCCGGGTCCCGGTCAGCGCGCACTTGCTTGAGGCGCGAGAGCTGCCGAGCTTCGGATTCCGGGTCGAGCTTGTGGGTTTCGATCTTCTCGCCCTCGCCCTCGTCGACGTACTTGTTCACGCCGATCACGGGCCGGTCGCCGCTGGCCTTCCGGCGGGCGTAGGCGTAGGCGGTGTCGGAGATCTCACGCTGGAAGAAGCCCTGCTCGATGGCCGCGACCACGCCGCCGAGCTCCTCGATCTTCGCGAAGTAGTCATGGATCCCCACCTCGAGACGGTCGGTGAGGTTCTCGACGTAGTACGAGCCACCGAGCGGGTCGATCACGCTCGTCACGCCGGTTTCGTCGGCGATGATCTGCTGCGTGCGCAGCGCGACCTTCATCGCCTGTTCGCTCGGGATCGTGTACGCCTCGTCGAGTCCGTTGGTGTGCAAGGACTGCGCGCCGCCGAGCACGGCCGAGAGCGCCTGCAGCGCGGTGCGGATGATGTTGTTGAGCGGCTGCGGTTTCGTGAGCGTGGCCGCCGCCGTCTGCGCGTGGAACCGAAGCCGCATCGACTGCGGGTTCTTCGCGCCGAAGGTCTCTTTCATCATCTTCGCGTAGAACCGCCGCACGGCGCGGAACTTCGCGACCTCCTCGAACAGATCCGCCTGGCTGACGAAGAAGAACGACAGCCGCGACGCGAACTGGTCCACGTCGACACCCGTTGCGACCACGTCCTCCACGTAGGCCTTCGTGATCGCCATCGTGAACGCGATCTCCTGCACGGCGTTCGCCCCGGCCTCACTGATGTGGTAGCCGGAGATGTTCACGGGGTTGTAGCGCGCCATGCGCTCACTGCAGTAGACGATGGTGTCGCGCACGATCCGCATGCTCGGGCGGACGGGGAACACCCACTCCTTCTGCGCCACGTACTCCTTGAGGATGTCGTTCTGGATCGTCCCCGAGAGCTTGTTCAGGTCGTACCCGCGCTCCTCGGCGACGGCGACGTACATGGCGAGCAGGATCCACGCCGACGGGTTGATCGTCATCGACACGCTGATCTTCTCGAGGTCGATGCCGTCGAACAGCGCCTCCATGTCCGGCAGCGTGTCGACCGCGACGCCCTCACGCCCGACCTCGCCGAGGCTCTTCGGATCGTCGCTGTCCAGTCCCATCAGCGTCGGCATGTCGAAGTCGACCGACAGCCCGGTCTGGCCCTGTGCGATGAGGTACTGGAACCGCTTGTTGGTCTCCTCCGCCTGTCCGAAGCCGGCGATCTGGCGCATCGTCCAGTTCCGGCCGCGATACATCGTGGGGTACGGCCCCCGCGTGTACGGGTAGCGGCCGGGCAGCCCGATGTCGTGCCAGTCGGCGGGCAGGTCGGCCGGTGTGTAGACCCGCTGGACCTCCATTCCGCTGCCCGAGCGGTAGACCTCGCGTGATTCGGGCTGGCGCTGGACGAACCCGGCGAGTTCGTCGCCCTCCCAGTCGGCGAGCTCCCGTGCGACCGCGTCGGCGAGCGCCTCGGTCGTCAGTGCCCGTTCCGCCGGGGTCCGGTCGTGCTCGTTCACCACAGTTCCTCCTCGTCGGTCAGCTCGGTCCCCGGATGCCCGACCAGGCGCCGGGCCGCGGACAGCGGATCGGTCCGGCGCGCGCTCACGTCATCGACCTCGCGGTCGAAGGCCGCCACGCCGGGGCGCAAGCCGTCGAGCACGAGCTGCTCGGCCACCCACCGGATGCGGGTGGCGCTGGTCCGCCGGGCCCGCCGCTCGCGTTCGCCGTGGTCGGTCATCCACGCCAGGTGCGCGGCGAACTCCTCCGCGAGCTCCGGCACGCCCTGACCGGTGGCCGCGACGGTCTGCCGGATCGGCACGTTCCACTGGTGCGGTGTGCGGTGCGCGAGCCGCAGCATGTCGCGCAGTTCGGCGACGGTCCGTGCCGCGCCGTCGCGATCGGCCTTGTTGACCACGTGCACGTCAGCGATCTCGAGCAGACCGGCCTTGATGGCCTGCACGTCGTCGCCCATCCCCGGCACACTCACCACGGCGACGGTCTGGGCCGCGCTGATCACGTCGACTTCGGCCTGACCGACGCCGACGGTTTCCAGTACCACCACGTCTTTGCCCGCCGCGTCGAGCACGGTGATCGCGTCGAGCGCCGCGCGCGACAACCCGCCGAGCGCGCCGCGGGTGGCGATGGACCGGATGAACACACCCTCGTCTCCAGCGAGCCCCGTCATGCGGATGCGGTCGCCGAGGATCGCGCCACCGCTGAACACACTGGACGGGTCCACGGCCAGCACGCCGACGGTGCGGCCCTGCTTGCGGTAATGCCCGGTCAACGCCGTGACCAGCGTGCTCTTGCCGCTGCCGGGCGGTCCGGTGAGCCCCAGCACGTGCGCGGTCCCCGCCTTCCGGTGCAGCTCGGCCAGCGCTTCGTCGACGCCAGGGGTGCGCCGCTCCACGAAGGTCAGCATCCGCGCGATGGCCGCGTGCTCGCCCGCGAGCACCCGGTGCACCACGTCCGCCGGCGTCCTCACGAGCCACTTCCGAGGCGGCGCAACAGATCACGGTCGTCGATCACGCGGCGCGCCTTGAACTCGGTGCGGTCGAACGTCTGGTGCGCCACCGGCACCACGTGCGCGCCGACGCCGAGCGTCTTGCGCAGCTCGTCCTCGATCGTCTTCGCCCAGCCGGCCAGACTCGTCTCCGCGACCCCGCGGTGCTCGACCTGTACTGCGAGAGTGTCCATGGTGGACTTCCGGCTGATCACGATCCGGTGTTCGCCGCCGTAGCCTTCGGCGGCCATCACGACGTCGTCGATCGCGCTCGGGTACACGTTCTCACCGCGGACGGTGAACATGTCGTCGATGCGCCCGTAGATGCCGCGCGGCAGGAACGGGTACGTGCGGCCGCGGTCGGCCGACGGCGCTTCCCACCGCGTGAGGTCGTTCGACAGCAACCGGATCATGGGCTGACTGGTGCGTTCGAGCGTCGTGTACACCGGCGTGCCTTCGCGGCCCCAGTCCACGCGGTGGTGGTCCATCGGATCGCACACCTCGGTGTACACGAGGTCCTGCCACGCGAACACGCCGGGCTCGTGGTTCGCCGCGCCGAGGTGCATCCACGGGCTGACCTCGGCCATGCTGCCCGAGTCGTAGACCTCGGCGCCGAACGCCGCCTCGATGCTGCCGCGGATCGCCGGAATGCTCGCGCCCGGCTCGCCGGAGAAGAACAGCTTGCGCAGCCCCAAATCCGCGGGATCCACGCCCTCGTCGGCGGCGACCTCGGCCAGGTGCAGCGCGTAAGACGGCGTGCCGTAGAAGACGGTCGCCCCCATCTGTTTCATCCACATCACCGTGCGCACGGTCTGCCCCGGCGTGCCGGCGCCGAACGGGAACACGCGGGCACCGAGCCGTTCCGCGCCGAGGTAGGCGCCCCAGGAACCCCAGTACAGGCTCAGCGGCGATGCGACCAGCACCGTGTCCTGCGGGCGGATGCCCATCCCCCACATCACGCGGGCATGGGCGTTGGCGACGCTGCGCCAGTCGCGCTCGCTGATACCGAACGCGGTCGGCCGCCCGGTGGTGCCGGACGTGCCGTTGACGTGCTTGACCTCGCCCGGGTCCACCGCGAGGTAACTGCCGAACGGTTCGTGGGCGGCCTGGTCGGCGCGCAGCTCTTCCTTGCGCACCACGGGAACCTTCTCGAAGTCCGACAGATCGCGGATGGCCGACGGGTGGATGCCCGCCTCCTCCCACTTGCGCCGGTAGAACGGCGCGTGGTCCCACGCGTAGGCCATGACCTCGCGGATCCGCGCGAGGATCGCCTCGTCGCGCTCCTCGGCCGGCATGGTCTCGCGGCGCGGGAACCAGTGCGCCTGCCCCGAAGGCGGGCGGTAGGTCTCGTCGTAGCGTGGCGGCCAGTGCCACTGCTCCATCGGGCCGGTCGCGGTCATCGGGCCTCACCCGCCCCGGCCAGCGCGCGGACGCGTTCGACGATCGTCTCCGGAGTGGTGTCCTGGCCGAGCACCTCGGCGACTCCCATCTTCTTGAGCGCTTCCTCGTCCTCGTCGGGCATCACGCCGCCGGCGACGATCGCGAACCGCGGCCGGTCGGGCATCGCGTCGATGAGTTCGAAGATGCGGGTGAAGATCGGCATGTGCGCGCCCGAGAGCAAGCTGACGCCGAGCACGTCTACGTCCTCCTGCACGGCCGCTTCCAGCACTTGTTCGGGGCTGCGGTGCAGGCCGGTGTAGATCACCTCCATGCCCGCGTCGCGCAGGGTGCGCGCCACGACCTTCACGCCGCGGTCGTGCCCGTCGAGCCCGATTTTGGCCAGCATGACCCGGATCGGTTCACCGCCGCTGTCACCCACCGTGTCCACTCTCCGCTTCGCTGATCGTCGCCATGGTCGCTCCTTGCAAGTGGTCAGACCATAGAAGTGGTAGACCTCGGACGCAACCCTGTGCGACCCTGGACGGACGCACCACGCGGGCACGAAAGGGCGGACACGTGGCTGACTCGACCGACGTAGCGACCGTTTCCGTTCACGTGGAGGGGTCGCTCGGCCGGCTCACCCTGAACCGGCCCGAGGCCCTCAACGCTCTGGATTTGCCCATGATCCAGGCACTGCTCACCGCGCTCGACACCTGGGAACAGGACCCGGCTGTGACCGCCGTCGTGCTCGACGGCGCGGGCGAGCGCGCGTTCTGCGCGGGCGGCGACATCGGCGTGGTCCACTCGTCGGCGATCGGCGATCCCGAGCTCGCGCTCGAGCTGTGGCGCGAGGAGTACCGGCTCGACGCCCGCATCGCGCGGTATTCCAAACCCGTCGTAGCGCTCATGGACGGCATCACGATGGGCGGCGGGCTCGGAATCGGTGGGCACGCGACCGTCCGGGTCGTCACCGAACGCTCGGCGCTCGCCATGCCCGAGGTGGCGATCGGTCTCGCGCCCGATGTCGGCGGCGCGTTGCTGCTGGGCCGTGCCCCCGGCGAGCTCGGGTTGCACCTCGCGCTCACCGCGGGCCGCGTCGGCGCCGCGGATGCCGTCCATTGTGGACTCGCGGACCACCACGTCCCGTCCGGCCGGCTGCCCGCGCTCGTCGGCGATCTTGCCGCGGGTGCACCGATCGACGCGACCGTGGCGAAGTACGGCGAGGACCCCGGGCCGGCTCCGCTCGGGTCGAAGCGCGGCTGGATCGACCGCGTCTACGCCGACGCGACCACGGTCGAAGAAGTGCTCCACCGGCTCGACGCCGCCGGCGAACCGGGCTCACGCGCCGCCGTCACCGCGATCACGGCGGCCGCCCCGACCGCGCTCAAGGTGACGCTCAAATCCGTCCGCGCGGCACGGACGATGACGGCGATCGAGGACTGCCTGCGTCAGGACTACCGGCTGTGCAGCCGATTCCTGCGCCACCCGGACCTCGCCGAGGGCATCCGGGCCGCGATCCTCGACAAGGACCGTGCGCCCCGGTGGCGACCGGGCACGCTCGCGGAGATCGACGACGAAGCGGTCGAGGCGTTCTTCGCGCCACTGCCCGACGAGCTGGACCTGCTCCATCCGTAGCAGTCGCAGCAGGCCACATTGTGGTCGGACCACGTCTGTCCTACGCTGCGAAGGATCAGGCCCCGTGCCTGCTCCGTACCGAGACGTTGGCGTCGAGGAGGCGGTCTGCCCGATGGACCAACCGGACAACGTGCGCTGCCTCGCCTCGCCCGGCCAGGTGCTCGCGGGCATCGAAAACTGGATCCTCAGCTCCCGCCTGCGCGCGGGCGACCGACTGCCCGGCGAACGGGAGCTGGCACGGGCGCTGGGCGTCGCAGCCGGGCCGGTCCGCGAAGGCATGCGCGCGCTCGAAGCCGCGGGAGTGCTGGAGCCCGCGAGCGACGACTCGACGGCCACGGTCGTCGCCGGTGAACCCACCGGCGCACTGCGCAAACTGCTGCGGCTGCACCTTTCGCTCTCGCGGTTCGCCACCGGCGACCTGATGTCGATCCGCATCGAGCTCGAACAGTCCTCGGCGGCGCGCGCCACCCGCACGGCCAGTCCTGACGAACTGGCGCCACTTCGGCAGATCACCACCGACATGGCCCGGCCCGGCGTGTCGCGAGCCCGGTTCCGGGAGCTCGACTCCGGGTTCCACCTCGGCCTCGCCCACGCGGCGCGCAACGACCTCGCCGCGATGCTGCTCGCCTCACTCGGCGACGCCGTCGCCGACGAGATGACCGCTGGATTCGCCCGTACGGCCGACTGGCCCGCGACCTCCCGGCGGCTCGCCGACGAACACACGTGGATCCTCGACGCGATCGGCTCCGGCGAGCCGGATCGCGCGGCCGCGGAGATCACCCGGCACATCGCCGGATTCTACGGACTGCGCGCCGGCTGAGGTTACGCACGAGCAGTTGCGAGGCATAGGGTCTGTTCCGAGCCTGCCCGGACGAGCACTGGAGGACGCATGTCGTTGCTGGCCGATCTGAACTCGGCGATCACCGCGGGCGGGATCGAGATCGTCGACCTCACCGCGCCGTTGAGCGAAACGACCCCGATCCTGCAGCTGCCCGAACCGTTCGCCAATACGATCCCGTTCCGGCTCGAAGAGATCAGCCGCTACGACGAACGCGGCCCACGCTGGTACTGGAACGACATCCACACCGGCGAACACACCGGCACCCACTTCGACGCGCCCGTGCACTGGGTGTCCGGAAAGGACGGTGCCGACGTCTCGCAGGCCCCGCTGCGCACCTTGTTCGCCCCCGCGGTGGTGCTCGACGCGTCGGCCAATGCCGAAGGCAACCCGGATTTCCTGCTGTCGATCGAGGACGTGCGCGAATGGGAGAGCGCGCACGGTGCTCTGCCCGACGGCGGGTGGCTGCTGTACCGCAGCGGCTGGGACGTGCACTCCGGCGGGCAGGAGGAGTTCCTCAACGCCGACGAGTCCGGATCGCACACACCCGGCATCTCTCCGGAATGCGCGCGCTGGCTCGCCGAGGAGACGCCGATCGCCGGGCTGGGTGTGGAGACCGTCGGCACCGACGCCGGCCAAGCACCCGGGCTCGACCCGGCGTTCCCGTGCCACGAACTGCTGCTCGGTGCGGGCAAGTTCGGGCTCACGCAGCTGCAGAACCTGGCGAGCCTGCCCGCGACCGGGGCGATGCTGGTGATCAGCCCGCTGCCGATCGTCGGCGGTTCGGGCAGTCCGGCTCGCGTCTACGCCCTCGTCGAGCGTGCCGCGTGAAGGTCGCCGAACTGGTCGGACGCACACTGGCCGACCTCGGCGCCGGCATGGCCTTCGGGGTCGTCGGGAGCGGGAACTTCGCCGTGACAAACGCGTTGCGCGCCGCGGGCGTCCGGTTCGTCGCCGCGCGCCACGAGGGCGGCGCCGCGAGCATGGCCGACGCGTACGCGCGGATGAGCGGGCAGGTTTCGGTGCTCAGCCTGCACCAGGGCGTCGGGCTGACCAACGCGCTCACGGGGATCACCGAAGCCGCCAAGAGCCGCACGCCGATGATCGTCCTCACCGCGGACACGGCGGCCTCGGCCGTGCTGTCGAACTTCCGCGTCGATCAGGACGCGTTGGGCACCGCCGTCGGCGCGAGCAGCGCGCGGGTCCACTCGGCCGGGACCGCGTTCGCCGACACGGTGCGCGCGTTCCGCATGGCCCGACAGGAGAACCGCACGGTGGTGCTGAGCCTGCCGCTCGACGTGCAGGCCGCCGACGCCCCCGAGCCCGGCGCGGTCCCCGACCTCACCGGCCCCGCGCCGATCCGCCCCGCGGCCGCGGTGGCCGACGACCTCGCGGGCCTGCTCGCCGAAGCCCGCCGCCCGGTGTTCGTCGCCGGCCGCGGCGCCCGCGGCCAGGCCATGCCGTTGCGGGCGCTCGCGGAGGTGACGGGGGCGCTGCTGGCGACCTCGGCCGTGGCGAACGGGCTGTTCGGCGACGACCCGTGGTCACTCGGGATCAGCGGCGGGTTCTCCTCACCACTGGCGGCCGAACTCATCGCCGGCGCCGACCTGATCGTCGGCTGGGGCTGTGCGCTGAACATGTGGACCACGCGCCACGGCAAGCTCATCGGCCCGCGGGCGCGACTCGTGCAGGTCGACCGGGACGAGACCGCGCTCGGCGCGCACCGGCCGGTGCACCTCGGTGTGGTCGGCGACGTCGCGGCCACCGCGGTCGACGTGCTGGCGCTGCTCGAAGAACGCGGCCACCGCACCACCGGTTACCGCCAACCCGAGGTCGCGGCGCAGCTCGCCGCACGGGTGCGGTGGAACGACGTCGAGCACGACGACCGCTCCGGGGGCGGCCGGCTCGACGCGCGCACGCTCAGCGCCCGGCTCGACGAGCTGCTCCCGGCCGAACGCGTGGTGTCGGTCGACTCCGGCAACTTCATGGGCTACCCGAGCGCCTACCTGTCGGTGCCCGACGAGAACGGCTTCTGCTTCACGCAGGCCTATCAGTGCGTGGGGCTGGGGCTGGGCACGGCGATCGGTGCCGCTCTCGCGCGGCCCGACCGCCTGCCCGTGCTCGGCTCCGGCGACGGCGGGTTCCACATGGCGATCTCCGAACTCGAAACCGCCGTGCGGCTGGGGCTGCCACTCGTGGTGATCGTCTACAACGACGCCGCATACGGCGCCGAGGTACACCACTTCGCCGACGACGACCTCGACACGGTGCGGTTCCCCGACACGGACCTCGCGGAGATCGCGCGCGGGTTCGGCTGCACCGGGCTCACCGTGCGGGCGGTCGAAGACCTCGCCGGCGTCACGAGCTGGCTCGAAGGCCCGCGTGACACTCCGCTCGTGATCGATGCGAAGGTCGCGGACGACGGCGGTTCGTGGTGGCTCGCCGAAGCGTTCGGGCACTGAAACGTTCGGGCACTGAAAGATCCGGGCACGAAAAGACCCGGGTGCTGAAAGACCCGGGTGCCGCGTTTTTTCTTACCCACCGCGTAATTCGGCGCCCGGGCACCGAACCGTCCATACCGGACTTGACCCAGGCCCGGAACGGGACACTCCGGTGCAAGCCCGGCACCGCGCGGCACGGAGCCGATCCCGGCGACCGGAACGACTCCCCGATCGTGAGCGGTGCCGCTGCCGCGGGGCCGGGCACGGAGTCGGTAGCCTGGCCCCGTGGCCGACCCCATCTCCCCCGATTCCGCCGAAAGTGACCCCGACCGTCCCGACGAGGACGGGCAGGGCGAGTCGTCCGGAGCGGGCGGGCGCGGACGCAAACGGCGCAAGAAACGCCCGTTCTGGCAGGAACTGCCGATTCTCATCGTGATCGCCCTCGTGCTCACGATCCTGATCCAGCAGTTCGTGGCGAAGGTCTTCATGATCCCGTCGGAGTCGATGGAAACCACGCTGCACGGCTGCACGGGGTGTTTCGGCGACCGAGTAGTCGTCGATCGGATCACCTACGACTTCAAGGACCCGTCGCCGGGTGACGTGATCGTGTTCCGCGGGCCCGGCCCGTGGACGGAGCACGAGATCGCGCCGCAGGAGCCGACCAACTTCTTCTCGAAAGCGCTGCGCGAAGTCGGCTCCCTCGTGGGTTTCGCGCCGCCGGACGAACAGGACTTCGTGAAGCGCGTGATCGCCGTCGGCGGGCAGACGGTGCAGTGCTGCGATCCGCAGGGCCGGGTCATCGTCGACGGCAAGGCGCTCGACGAGCCTTACATCCACTGGACCGACCCGAACAACCCGGTGCAGGATTCGTTCGCGCCGGTGACCGTGCCACAGGGCAGCCTGTGGGTCATGGGCGACAACCGCAACGACTCCTGCGATTCGCGGTGCCAAGGCGGTGGTGGCGTCAACGGCACGGTGCCGGTCGACGACGTCATCGGCAAAGCGCGCTTCATCATCCTGCCGCCCTCACGCTGGGGCGGGGTGAGCGACTACGACGCCCAGAACTCGGCGACACCGGTGGCCCTCGGCGCGCCCGCCTGGCAACAAGGCATCCCCCTGGGCGCCGGTACCGCGCTCTCGATACCCGTGCTGTTTCTCGGCAGGCGGACCCGGAAAGCGCTGCGCCGCAGACGAAACCGCTGAGCCGACGGCTCCCCGCTCCGGCAAAGCTCCCCGGTTCGGCCTGTGCGGCGACGGTGAAAGCGCGATTTCGAACGGAGCGCGTGCGCCGGCCCGGGGCCGGATCACGAAAAACCGTTGACGCGCTGGGAAAATTCACCGCCACGAAGAGGTGCCACGCCGTGGTAGTTTCGAATGGCGGCGCGTGCCGCGACGGATTTCCGGGGGCCAGAACATGTCCATCGTCTTTCCGCGCTTCGCCGACACCGTCCACGTCCACGCGGCCGACGCCGAGGTCGTCGGCCGCGCACCCACCACCGTCCGGCTGCTGGCCGACAGCAGCGCCACCGGCGGAACCCTCTCCACGATCCGGGTGTCGCTCGAAAACGGTGCCGACGGCGCAGCACCGCACCACCACGCCAACTCGGCCGAGCTGTTCTACGTGCTCGACGGCACCGCGCAGCTGCTCTCGGGCGAGCAGATCGTGACCGCGAGCCGAGGCGACCTGGTCGTCGTGCCGCCGAACATCGCCCACGCCTTCGCCGCCGCGCCCGGCGAGAACGCCGACATTCTCATCGTCATCACGCCGGGCGTGGAACGGTTCGAGTACTTCCGCCACCTCGAACGCATCGCCTACGGCAAGGCGGCGCCCGAAAGCCTGCTCGACGTGCAGGAAATCTACGACACCTACTTCAGCGCCAGCCCCGCCTGGACCGCGGCACGGGCGGCCCGCTGACTCACTTCGTCAGCGGGTTCCCGCTTTCGTCGTAGGCGTTCACCGGCACGCTGTCCGGTGCGGTCAGCAGCTCGCGGTCCCTCTTGGGGAACCAGAACACGGTCACCGGCGGCTGGGCGAGCCGGTAGGTGTCCGCGGTGACCATCAGGTTTCCCACTTCCGCGGCGATCCGGCTGGCCTGCCCGGAGTAGTAGCCGTACAGCGGGACGTCACGGCCGGGGCGCCCGGCGGTCACCGCGTGAAAACCCGGTGAATCGGCGCGCGGCCCGGCGGCGACGTCGGCGGTGAGACCAGTGGGGGTTCGGTGGCCCAGCACAAGCTGGTACGGCGCACTGTCCGGGCGCGCGGGGGCGCTGGTGAAAAACAGCACGACCGACCCTTCGGCGTCGACAACGTTCGTGTCGACGACCGCGCTGAGGCGCACCGCCGTGCCGTAGGCGGGCTGCCCGGCGGCGACGGCGAGCGTGGTGACCGGCGACGCAGCCGGACTCCGCAGCAGGTGAGCCCCGGTGACGACGCAGCCGAGGACACAGACGAAGGCGAAGACCGTCGCCCCGGCCGCCGACAGCCGGCGCACGCGGCGCTTGCGGCCACCCCGGCGGATCACGGCTTCGACGTCGATGGGCGTGAACGCGACCGGCGGCGGCTCGGTGAGCGCCGCGCGCAGCTCGTCGAGGCCGGTCACGACGCCCGCCCGGCCGCGCACGCGGCTCGTCCGGCCGCCGTCACGCGCATCTTCGCGAGCGCCCGCAAGTTCGTGCTCTTCACCGTGCCCAGTGAAACCTTCAGCTCCGCGGCGACCTCCGCCTCGGGCAGGTCCCAGTAGTGCCGCAGGACCACGATGGCGCGTTCGCGTGGCGTCAGCGCCGAAAGCGCGCGCATGAGCCATTCCTGGTTGACCACGCCGTCGGTGAAGTCCCGCGGTCCGGAGCGTTCGGGCACGTCCTCGGTCGCGTCTTCGCGGTACGGGCGGCGCCAGCGGTCGATCACGTGGTTGGCCAGCACCTTGCGCGCGTAGGCGAACGGGTCCTGCCGGCGGATCCGCGGCCACGCCGTATAGGCGCGCACGAGCGCCGTCTGCACGTCGTCCTCGGCCTGGTGGCGGTCGCCGGACAGGAGGTAGGCCGCGTGGAGCAACCGGGGCGACGCGGCCCGGACGAAGTCGGCGAACTCGGAGTCACCTCGGGCCATGCCAGCCCTCACGCGCGTGCATGTGGGGTTCAACGAGCGGACCCGCCGAAAGGTTGAGTCCATTGACCATCCCACGCGGCGGGCGATCCGGGTGCTACAACGGAGCGCGCCCCCGTCTCCGACCCGGAAGGCGCCGCGATGACCCGCGCCGACACCATCGACCAGGCCCTGCAACGTTTCGACTCGGGCGAGCTGTTCGCCGAGCTGGCCCGCCGGGTCGCCTATGCGACGGAAAGCCATCTCGAACCGGGTCACCCACGGCTGCGCGCGTATCTCACCGAAGAGCTCACCCCGGCGCTGGCTGCGCTCGGCTGCACGACCCGCGTCGTCGAGAACACCGTCGCGCCCGAGTATCCGCTGCTCGTCGCGACGCGCCACGAGTCCGCGGACCGGCCGACGGTGCTGCTCTACGGCCACGGCGACGTCGTCAACGGGGAGGCGCCGCGCTGGCGCGCCGGTCTGGACCCGTGGCAGCTCACGGCCGAAGGCGATCGCTGGTACGGCCGCGGCTCGGCCGACAACAAGGGCCAGCACACGATCAACCTGTTCGCCCTGCGCGAGGTCCTGCGCGCCCGTGGGAAGCTCGGCTTCAACCTCGCCGTACTCGTGGAAACCGGCGAAGAGCGCGGTTCGCCAGGGCTCGTCGAGGCCTGTGCGCAGCTGCGCGGCGAGCTGAACGCCGACGTGCTCATCGCGTCGGACGGTCCCCGGGTGCGCGCCGACCGTCCGACGCTCTACCTCGGCTCGCGCGGCGTGACGCAATTCACGCTGACGGTGGACGTCCGCCAGCGCGATCATCATTCCGGCAACTGGGGTGGCGTGCTGCGCAACGCGGCCACCACCCTCGCCGCCGCGATCGCGTCGCTTGTGGACGGTCGGGGCCGGATCCTCGCGCCCGGCCTGCGGCCGCCTGCGCTCCCCGACTCCGTCCGCGCGGCACTGAAGACCGTGCCGGTCGGCGGGGGCGACAGCGACCCGCTGATCGACGACGACTGGGGCGAACCGGGACTCACCCCGGCGGAACGGCTCTTCGGCTGGAACACCGTGGAGGTGCTCGCGTTCCTCGCCGGCGAACCGTCGTCGCCGGTCAACGCGATCCCGGGACGCGCGCAGGCAACTCTGCAGCTGCGGTCGGTCGTCGGCACGGATCTCGCGGGACTCGCGGCAACGGTCGGCAAACACTTGGCGCGGCACGGTTTCCCGATGGTCGAGGTCGCCGTCACCGAGAGTCGCCCGCCCACGCGCACCGACCCCGACGACCCGTGGGTGCGCTGGGCGGCCGCGTCCGTCGCGCGCACGACCGGTGCCGATCCGGTACTGCTGCCCAACCTCGGCGGCACGATTCCCAACGACGCGTTCGCCGAAGTGCTGGGGGTGCCCACGATCTGGCTCCCCCACTCGTATCCGGCGTGCGCGCAGCACGCGCCCGACGAGCATGTGCTCGCCCCGCTGATGCGCGAGGCCGTCGCGATCATGACGGGGCTGTACTGGGATCTCGCCGAACGGCCCTGACCCGTTCACATCCTCGAACAGCGCCGGGTGTTGATGTTCCCTCGACCAGTTGCGCGGCGCTGTGACCAGGCGCGTTCACCCACCGCATCCGCGGACGGCCCACCTTTCCGCCTCCCGCCGTCGCGGCGCGGAAGGCCGATGGCATGATGCCCCAACCGGTCCCCGCACGACCGGGCAGCAGAGAGCCGACGAGGAAGGTGAGGCTTGAGCGCGCGCACCACCCAGATGGACGATCTCCGACTGGTGGCCCAGCCCAGTGCGGTGTCCTGCACCGAGCTGTTCGTCCGCCTGATCCTGACGGACTGGTCCCTCCTGTCGATGCTTGATCAAGTCACGGCCACCACGTCGCGCCTCGTCGGCGATGTCGTGGACCAGAGCCCTCGCAGCGCTCCGGCGTTCCTCACCGTACGGTTACAGATCCGCGGCGCCGCACTGGTGATCGAGATCGAAGACGATCTCATCGCCCCCGACCCGCCGCGCACCGCGCCGGGGGAACGCATCGGTGTGGAGCCGACCCGCCACGGCCGTCTCACGTGGTGCGAAATGCCGCTGCCGAGCGGAATGTCGGCGGGACAGGTGAGCCTGCCGCGCCGGCAGGACCGCCGCACCCTCGTCGACGAGCCGGTGTCCGGTGCTCCGGTGGCCGCCGATCCCGAAGTACTCGAACGGCTCCTCAACCGGCTCAGCGGCTGGTCCGGCTGACCGTTCCGTCCACTCTGTCCACTATAGATCGATGGACCGGTTCGGGCGGCTGCTCGGGCGAGAGTCTCGGCGAAACCTAAGTCGAGAAGTCCACCCGAGACACCGAAGCGGCGGTCCCGATCACGCCAGTGGCAAGGGCTCCCGCGCGCCCGAACGTTCGGCGCCGACGCCGGCGGCGACCACGAACGCGACCCCGGCCGCCGCGGCAGCGTCGGGAACCTGGTGCAGTACCACGAAGCCAATGGTCAGCGCGATAGCGGGTTCGAGGCTCATCAGCGTGCCGAACGCCGAAGCGGTGAGCCGCCGCAACGCCAGCATCTCGAAGCTGAACGGCACCACGGGCAGCAGGATCGCGAGCCCCAGTCCGATGAGCAGCAACTGCGGCGTGAGGTGCGCGAACACGAACGGCCCTTGCCCGGCAGTGGCGACGAGTCCGGCGACGGGCATCGACACCGCCAGCCCGCGCACGCCCGACACTTCGTCGCCGACCCGTTGGGTCAGCAGGATGTAGCCCGCCCAGCAGACGGCCGACGCGAGTGCGTAGCCGACGCCGACGAGGTCGGCCCCGCCGTGCCACGGCTCCGTCAGCAGAACCACGCCCGCGGCGGCGAGCATCGGCCAGACTCGTTTGCCGCCACGGCCACGCGTGATCGCGACCGTGAGCGGGCCGAGGAACTCCAGCGCGCTCGCCGTGCCCAGCGGCAGGCGCGCGACGGCGGCCATGAACAGCATCGTCATACCGGCTGTGACGAAACCCAGCACCACGCAGGCGATCAACGTCGAGCGGCGGAACGCCGACGGACGCGGACGGACGAGCACCAGCAGCAGCACACCGGCCCACGCGAGCCGCAGCCATGCGGCACCCTCGGGGCCGACGCGGTCGAACAGCCCGACGGACACGGCCAGCCCGAGCTGAACGCACACCATTGCGGCGACGGCGAGCGCCGCGCCGGCGCGGGGGGAAGGAGGGAGCACGGGTACAGCAGACCCGACGCCGACCATCCGTGTCCACGTGCTGATCGTGGACGTATCGTTCGGAGATCCTGGACAATGGCGGCATGGACACCCGCAGGCTGCAGTTTCTCCTGGAGCTGTCGCGGCTCGGTTCGATGCGCGCGGTCGCGGAGGTGCTCGGCACGACGACATCGACGGTCTCGCAGCAGATCGCGACACTCGCCCGCGAAACCGGCGCGCCGCTGCTCGAACCCCACGGACGCCGCGTGCGGCTCACACCCGCCGGGCAACGGCTGGCCGAGCACGCGGTGACGATCCTGGCGGCCGTCGAGGCCGCGCACGCCGACCTCGACCCGCACGCGGAACCGGCGGGCACCGTGCGCGTGGGCGGGTTCGCGACCGCGATCCGGCGGTCGCTGTTGCCGGTGGCGAGCGAACTCGCCCGCACGCATCCGCGGGTGCGGCTCGTGATCAGTGAGTACGAGCCGGACGAAGCGCTGGGCCGCTTGATGACCGACGACACCGACCTCGCCCTCATCTACGATTACGACCTCGCGCCGGCCACCACCGACCCGGCCCTGGAGGTCACTCCACTGTGGACGGCCGCGTGGGGTCTGGGAGTGCCGGTGGCCGACGCCGCTCGGGTGTCCGGCGAAGGAACGCTGGCCGTGTTCGGCGCGTTCCGCGGCCACGACTGGATCGGCAACTCCCGCAACCGGGCCGACGAGGACGTGGTGCGCACACTCGCATCAATGGCCGGATTCACTCCGCGAGTCACGCACCAGGCCGACAGCCTCGACCTCGTGGAGGACCTCATCGTCGCCGGCCCCGGCGTCGGCCTGCTGCCTGCCGATCGCCCGACGCGCCCCGAGGTCGCGCTGCTCCCGCTGACCGGGCCGGATCTCCGGCTGCGCGCTTTCACCGCCTCCCGGCGCGGGCGGGCGCAGTGGCCGCCGCTCGCGCTGGTTCTCGGGCTGTTGCGTGGTTAGGCCTGCTCCGGCTCGACGCTCGTCCGGTGCATCAGCGCGTGCTCGGCCGCCCGGAAGGCGGACGGCGAAAGCTGCCACCACACCACGACCACACCGGCCAGCTGGACCACCGCCGACATGAGCCACACCGAGCGCAGGTTGACGTGGGCGGCCACGACGCCGCCGGCGAGCGCACCGAGCGGCGTCAGGCCCCATGCCAGCGCTCGATGGCTCGTGAGGACGCGGCCCAGCAGGGACGAGGGCGTGAAGCGCTGGCGAGACGACTGCGAGCAGACGTTCCACACGAGCGTGGTCGCCGTGAGGAAAACCAGCACCACGCCGACGGCCGCGGGCCACGGTGGCAGCAGGGCGATCACGAGCTGGGCCGGCACCGCGCAGCTCTGGGCGAGCCGCATCGACCACCCGTATCCCAAGCGGTGCACGATCCGCCCGACCAGGAACGACGACCCGACCCACCCGACGGCGAGACAGGCGAGCAGCCCGCCGTAGCCGACCGGTCCCACATGCAAGATCTGTGTCGCGTAGAGCACGAACATCGAGTTCGACGCGCTGGCCGCGAAGGAACCCAGCGCGACCGTGATCGTGATCGCGCGCAGAAGCCGCGTGCCGACGAGGTACCGCAAGCCCTCGCCGATGTCGCGAAGCGGGTGGGTGTTCGATTTGCGCGGCGGCCCCGAGGGCATCCGGTGCGCCAGCGCGAACGCCACCAGTCCGCACCCGCACGCGACCCACGCGGGCAACCCGGCCGCGACGCCGATCAGCACGCCCGTGGCGGGCGGGACGACGAACTGCACCAGCCCGCGGTCGATCACCTGCAGCCGCGCGTTGGCCGCCGCCAGCCGTTCGGGCCCCACGACCTCCGGCACGATCGCGCCGCTCGCGCCGTCGCCGAACACCTGCGCCGTGGTGATCGCGAACGCCACAACCAGCAGCGCCACCACACTCCCCCGCCCCACGACCGCCAGCGCGGCGGCCGCGACCGTGAGCAACACATACGCCCCCGCCAGCACCGTCGTGCGCCGCATCCGGTCGATCACTACCCCGGCCCCCAGCGACAGCAGCAACCACGGCGCTTGCCCGGCGACCGTCACGAGCGAAATCGCACCCGGATTCGTCGTCACCGACACCGCCAGCAGCGGAATCGCCGCCAGGACCAGTCCCTCCGCCGCAGACCCGAAGACCGCGACCGCCTGCAACCGCCCCCACCCGGATGACCCCACGCCGAGAGTCTGCCGGTACGGGTCAACCGATTTTCGCGCGGCTGCGGCTTTTCCGGTCACCGGAACGCTGCTCGCACTCGGCTTGGTGCGGCTACGCGGGGCCACCCCTTCCGCCGCGGACGACCGAACGGGGCCCAGGGCCGGCTGCGCGGTTCAGCCGAGGGCTTCCTCGCGGGGTTCCTCGAGACGTTCGCGTTCGGCCGGCGGTGTCGGCTTCGGGCGGCGCGGTTCACGCACACCCGCACCGCCGCCGGGGCGGCGGGTCCACAGCCGCACGGTGGCCCCGAATCCGGTGCGCGCGCCGGATTCGGGGCTCTGATCGGTGATGATGCGGGTGGTGTCGACCGGGGTATCGAAGTCGGCCGCGACGCCGACGAGTCCCGCCTCGCCGAGTGCCGCCTGCGCGACGCCGAAGGTCAAGCCGACGACGTTCGGCACGCGCGCCTGCGAACGGCGCCGCGTGAAGCGGGCCGCGGCGCTGAGAGGCTCGGGTGCCCCGAGTTCGCCGTCGAGATCACGCCAGCGTTCCCAGGCCGACTGACGCGTGACGCCGAGTTTGGTGGCGATCTCCGCCCACGACTTGCCGGCGCGCCGGGCGGCGCGCACCGCTTCGAGCTCGACACCGTCGAGCAGCCGGCGCAGTTCGCCGACGTCGCCGAGCGCCGCCAGCGGGTCGCCGTCCGCCGGGTTCCGCGCCCACGGACTCAGCCGCCGCCACGCGTGTTCACCGGCCTGCCACCGGCTCTCTTCACCGTCCACGCCGCCTCCCACAGCCGCACCGGTCCGCGGATCTCGTTCTGTCAGGCTAGCCTGACAGGAGGACTCCGGTGCCGGTCACCACTCGAACGGCCCAACCCCGTCCACGGGCCGGGAAGCGGAACAAGGAAGCCGTCGCCGAAGTTGACTTCCGGCGAACCCCGAACCCAGGAGGAACGATCGTGCCGCTCACTTCGGAACCACTGCGCAAGCTTGGCTTCCTGACGATCGGGCTGTTCGACGAGGCCGAACCCCGCGCCGGCCACGAGTCGACGCTCCGGATCATCGAGCTTGGCGAGCAGCTCGGCTACGACAGCGCGTGGGTGCGCCATCGCCACCTCCAGTTCGGCATCTCGTCGCCGGTCGCCGTGCTCGCCGCCGCCACGCAGCGCACGAGCCGCATCGCGCTCGGCACCGCCGTGATCCCGCTCGGCTGGGAGAACCCATTGCGCCTCGCCGAGGACCTCGCGACGGTCGACGTCCTCTCCGGTGGCCGGCTCAACCCCGGCCTCAGTGTCGGCCCGCCGCGCCACTACGACCGGCTCGCACCTGCGCTGTACCCGGACACCGCCGACGTCGAGGACTTCAGCTACACCCGCGTCGAACGCCTCCTGGGGTTCATCCGCGGCGACCGGGCCACCGACTTCAGCGGCACCGAAGGCATCGAGGTCTACTCCGACCGCGTACAGCCCCACGCGGCCGGGCTCGCCGAGCGGCTCTGGTACGGCGGTGGCAGCCGCCGCTCCGCGCGTTGGGCCGGTGAGCACCGCATGAACTTCCTCACCAGCAACGTCGTCACCGTCGAGGACGAAACCGAGCCGGTCGACTTCGGCGCCATCCAGGCCTCGCTCATCCACGAATTCCGTGCGCGCCACCCGCTCGGTGCGCAGGCCCGCGTGTCCCAGGGCCTCGTCGTCATCCCGACCGACGGTGCCACGCCTGAGCAGCTCGCCAAGTACGAGGCCTACGCCGCTGCCCGCCGCTCCCGGGTCGGCAAGGTCCATCAGGGCCGGTTGACCTTTGCGGAAGACCTCGTGGGCCCGTCGGCCGAAATCGCCGACCGCCTGTACGCCGACAGCTCGTTCCGGGAAGTCTCCGAGGTCGTCTTCGCGCTCCCGTTCGACTTCGAGCACGACGACTACGTGCAGATCCTCACGGACATCGCGACCCGGCTCGGCCCGGAGCTCGGCTGGAAACCCGCGAACTGACACCGCGGGCAGCGCCCGGCACCGGGGCGGACTGTCCGCTGTGGACATTCTACGCCGCTGGTTCAGTCCGCCCAGTAGATCCGCGTCGGGTTGGTGATCAGGAGCTTTTCGCGCGCCTCGGCCGTCGGGGCGATACGCGGCACGAAGTCCACGAGCTTCCCGTCGTCGGGCATGTGGCTTTTCATGTTGGGGTGCGGCCAGTCGGTGCCCCAGAGCACGCGGTCGGGGAACTCCTCGACCAGCGCCCGGCCGAACGGCACCACGTCGTCGTAGGGCGGGCCGGCAACGGTCAGCCGCTCGGGTCCGGTGACCTTGACGTGGAAGTTCGGGTGGTCGCGCAGCAGCGTGCGGAACCGGCCGAACTCCGGGCCGTCGACGGGTTTCGTCACGTCCGGGCGGCCCAGGTGGTCGACCAGGACCGTCGTCGGGAGCGAGGTGAAGAGGTCCCAGCGGTCGGCCAGGTCGGCGGCCTCGAAGTACACCACGAGGTGCCAGCCAAGCGGCATGATGCGCGCGACGAGGTCGTGGTAGTAGGCGTCGGGCTTCGGGTCCACGAGGCGGCGCACGAAGTTCAGCCGGATACCGCGCACGCCGGCCGCGTGCAGCCGGGCGAGCTCCTCGTCGGGTTCGTCGCCGCGGATCGTCGCGATGCCCCGGGCCCGGCCGCCGGCGGCGCCGAGCGCGTCGACGAGGGCCCGGTTGTCGTTGCCGTGGCAGGTCGCCTGCACGATGACCTGCCGGTCGATCCCGAGGAAGTCGCGAAGGGCGAACAGCTGTTCCTTGCTCGCGTCGGCCGGCGTGTACTTGCGTTCGGGCGCGTACGGAAAGTTTTCGCCGGGCCCGAACACGTGCGTGTGCACGTCGACGGTGCCCCGCGGGAGCGAGAACTGCGGCTTCGACGGGTCGGGCTGGAAGGAGAGCCAGCCGGGGTCGGCGGTGAAGGCGCTCACCGGCCCCTCGCCTTCAGCGCCTGGTCCAGGCGCGGGTACACGCGACGCACGTTGGCCTCGTAGACCTTCGCTTTGTCCTCATCGGACAGTCGCGACGCGTCGATGTACCGGCGGGTGTCGTCGAAATGGTGTCCGGTGCGCGCGTCGATGCCGCGCACGGCACCGACCATCTCCGAGCCGAACAGCACGTTGTCCACGTTGATCACCTCGAGCAGCAGGTCGATGCCCGGCTGGTGGTACACACAGGTGTCGAAGAAGACGTTCGGCAACACGCCTTCGTCGGGCTCCGGGCGGCCGAGCATGTCGGCGAGCCCGCGGTAGCGACCCCAGTGGTACGGCACCGCTCCCCCACCGTGCGGGATCACCAACCGCAGCTGGGGGAAGTCCTTGAACAGGTCGGACTGCAGCAGCTGCATGAACGCGGTGGTATCGGCGTTGAGGTAGTGCGCACCCGTCGCGTGGAAGCTCGCATTGTCCGAAGCGGACACGTGCACCATGGCCGGCACGTCGAGCTCGACCATGGCCTCGTAGAACGGGTACCAGCTCTTGTCCGGCAGTGGCGGCGCGGTCCAGTGCCCGCCGCTGGGGTCGGGATTCAGGTTGCACCCGACGAAACCCAGCTCTTCCACGCAGCGGCGCAGCTCGGCGACGGAATTCTCGATCGGCACGCCCGGCGACTGCGGCAGCTGGCACACACCGGCGAACCGGTCCGGGTAGAGCGTGGCGACGCGGTGGACGAGGTCGTTGCACGCCCGGGCCCACGCCGAGCTCACCGCTTCGTCACCGAGGTGATGGCCCATCGCCGAGGCCCGGGGCGAGAACACCGTGAGATCCACGCCCCGCTCGGCCATCAGCCCCAGCTGGCCTTGCACCGACTCGCGGAGATCGTCGTCGCCGATCTCCGGGTAGGCGGGCGCGGCGGTGCCCGCGTCGTAGGCCGCGCGCTGCGCCTCGCGCCAGCGCGTGTGCGCCGCGGGCACGGTGGTGTAGTGGCCGTGACAGTCGATGATCACTCAGGGTCGCCTTTCCGGTCTTCTTCGGACATTCGCTCACGAACCGCGTCGAGCAACGGCAGCAGCCGGTTCTCGAACTCGCCCAGGCCCGCGGGCCGGTGCGCGGCCGCCCAGTCCTGGCGGCGCGCGATCGCCTCCGCCATCACGGGCTCGACGCCGGTACCGGCCACGGTCACCGCGGCTTCCCGCAGCTCCTCGGCGCGGCGGGTGCCGTGTTCGAGCGAGCGCGAGATCATGTACGCGGCGAGCCGTTCCCAGTCGTCGGCGGGTAGCAGATTGGACAGTGACGAAAGCACGCGTCCCTCGACGCCCCATTCGCGCGCGGCGAGCAGCGATTCGGCCAGCAGGGCCTCCACGCCCTTGATCACCACGGACCGGCACAGCTTGGTGGCCGCCGCGCGGCCCACCAGGTCGGCGTAGACCTCCATCCCGGTGAACCCGAGCGGACGCGCGAAGTCGGCGAATTCGGCGGCGTGCGGCCCGCCGAGCAGCATCGGGGCGGCGAGGCGCTTCGGGTGGATGGGCGACATGACAGCGGATTCGACGTACCGCCCACCGGCCGCCTCGATCACCTCCGCCGCGGCCTGCTTCTGGCCCGGTGCCGCCGAGTTGAGGTCGAGGAACCAACAGCCGGCGGGCAGGCCGCCCGCGACCGCGCGTGCGGCCTGCAGGTCGTTGGCCGCGGTGACGGCGCTGATCACGAGGCCGGCCTCACGCACGGCGTCGTGGGCGTCCACACCGGACACCACACTGAAGCGCTTCGCGGTACGGGCCGCGGCGCTCTTCTCGTTCGCGAGCGCGATGTCCCACCCGGTCAGCCGGACGCCGGCGAGGTCTTCCGCCAGCACGGCACCGACTTCGCCGAGCCCCAGTAGCGTGACACTGGTCGTCATGCCCGCACCGCCTCGGGCTGCCCGGCCGTCGCCACGCCGAGGTCCACGTCCTTGGTCTCCGGCCCCAGCAGCGAACCCACGAGCACCAGCGCGCCACCGAGCACGAGCAGCGCCGCGGCCGTGAAACCCGACGGCATGATGTGCGCGAGCCAGCGCTGGTAATAGGCGTAGAACGAGGTCAGGATCAGCGGCATGCTGTAGCCGAGGCCGAACCCGCTGCCGCGCACCGCGGGCGGGAACCGCTCGCACAGGTACGACGGTGTGACGGCGAACGTGCTCCCGCCGGACAGCCGGATCACCAGCGTGAGCAGCAGCACCGCACCGAAGCCCGACCACCAGCCGAGACTGATCGTCGCGAAGGCGCCCGCGCACACCACGCCGATGCCGACGCCCGACCAGGCAAGGAACTTGCGCCGCCCGATCTTCTCCGACAGCAGACCCAGGAACGGGAACAGCACGGAGTGGATCGCTTGCACGATCACCAGCGCCGCGGTCACCTGCTGCGCCGACACGTGGGCCTGGAACTGCAGCGCGCTCGGCAGCAGGCCCGACGCGAGGTTGGAGGCGAACCAGATGCCGCTCATGATCACGAACACCTGGATGAACTGCTTGCGCGAGGAGCCCACGAGCACGTCGCGGATCGGCGTGCGGGACTTCTTCGCCGACTTCCACGTCTCGGATTCCTCGACGGTGCGCGAGAAGTACACGCAGAACACCGCGCACAGCAGGGCACCGACCAGGAACGGCACGCGCCAGCCCCACTGCGAGTAGGCCGAGTTCGTGCCGCCCGAGGGCGCGATGCGCAGCATCACAAAAGTCACGAGCGAGATCGCGCAGTACGAAATCGGGAAGCCCATGCCGACGAGTCCGCCGTAGAGGCCGCGCTTGCCCGGGGGTGCCGCTTCCATGGCCAGGGGCGTGGCGCCGGTGTACTCGCCGCCGAGGAACACACCGTCGACGAGCCGCAGCACGATCAGCAGCACCACGCCGAGCAGGCCCACGGCGTGGTAGCCCGGCAGGAGCGCGATGAGCAGCGTGCAGATGCCGCAGCCGGCGATCGACCACAGCGTGACGCGGCGGCGGCCGAGCTTGTCGGCCAGCCTGCCGAAGATCATCGAGCCCAGTGGCCGCCCCAGCAGGGTGGCCACGAAGATCAGTGACGTGATCACCGCCCGGCTGCCCGTCGAGACCGACGGCGGCAGGAAGTAGCTCATCGCCGGAGTCAACGCGACCACCGGCAGGTACACGTCGAACATGTCGACGAAAAACCCGAAGGACGCGCCGATGACTGCGTTGCGGGTCGAGGTTCTGCCGCTGTTCGCGGCAGACGGGGGCGTGGCCGGTCCGGACATCGTCGTGATCATCTCCTGTCGTACCGGGCGCATCCTCGCGGGCGGTGATTCGGCCCGGCGACGGTAACCCGACGACGTAGATCGTCACAAGAGTCGTCGACAAAATTGTTGACAATCTCGTATGGGATGCTTAGCGTCGTCCATCGAGGAGAGGAGCCGGGATGCCCACCACGCCGAAGGAAGGGGAGGCCGGGAAGCAGGCCGCGCTCGATGCGCTGCGGGCCGCCCTGATGGCGGGAGACGTCGTCCCGGGGCAGCGGCTGGTGGAGGCCGAGCTGGCCGACACGTTCGGCGTCACGCGCGCGAGCATGCGCGCCGCACTGATCGACCTGACCGCCGACGGGCTGGTGGAACGGATCCCGCACCGCGGCGCCCGGGTGCGGGTGGTGTCGATCGAGGAGGCCGTGGCCATCACCGAGTGCCGCATGGTGCTCGAAGGCCTGTGCGCGTTCAAGGCGGCCGAGAAGGTGACCGACGATCAGATCGACGAGCTGCGCGAGCTGGCGGCGCGGCTGCAGGCAGCGGTCGACGACGGTGAGTCGATGAAGTACTCGGAGCTCAACCGCGAGCTGCACCGGACCGTGCGGGAAATCTCCGGCCAGACCGTGGCCTCGGAGCTACTCGAACGCCTGCGCGCCCAGATCGTCCGCCACCAGTTCCGGCTCGCGATGCGGGCCGGCCGTCCGCACGTGTCGCTGCCCGAACACCTGGCGATCATCGACGCGATCGCCCGCCGCGACCCGGTAGCCGCCGAGCAGGCAGCAAGGGCGCACCTGCGCAGCGTGATCACCGCGCTGCGGGAGACCGAGAACTAGAGCGATGGAGCGAGCCGAATGAACAACGTGGTGGTGACCGACGTCCCGCGGGCGCCCGGCGAGAAGATCGACGAGCTGGCCGGCTTCGGGGTCGCCACGGTGCACGAAGCGCTGGGACGCACGGGCTACCTCGGCACCGAGCACCGGCCGCTGCACCACGGCTCGCGCATCGGCGGTTCCGCGGTCACGGCGCTGTGCTGGCCCGGCGACAACCTGATGATCCACGCGGCCGTCGAGCAGTGCCGTTCCGGCGACATCCTGGTCGTCACCACCACTTCCCCGTCGACGGACGGGATGTTAGGTGAGCTGCTCGCCACGTCGCTGGTCTCGCGCGGCGTGCGGGGACTGGTGATCGACGCCGGGGTCCGCGACGTCGCGGAGCTGAAGGAGATGGGATTCCCGGTGTGGACGCGCGCGATCAGCGCGCAAGGCACCGTGAAGGCCACCGCGGGTGCGGTGAACGTGCCGGTGACCGTCGGCGGCCAGACCATCGAAGCCGGCGACGTCATCCTGGCCGACGACGACGGCGTGCTGCGCGTTCGCCGGGCCGACGTCGAGCGCGGCATCTCCGCGTCGCGGACGCGCCTGGCCAAGGAAGAGGCGACCCGCGCGGCGCTGGCCGGCGGCGAGCTGGGGCTGGACCGCTACGACCTGCGCGAGAAGCTGGCGGCGCTCGGCGTGCGCTACCTGACCGCCGAGGAGTACGCCGAGGAGCAGGCGTGACCGGCATCCGCTGTCTGCTGATGCGAGGCGGAACGTCGAAGGGCGCCTACTTCCTCGCCGCCGACCTGCCTGCCGATCCGGCCGAGCGCGACGACCTGCTGCTGCGCGTCATGGGCAGCCCGGACCCGCGCCAGATCGACGGCATCGGCGGCGCGCATCCGCTCACGAGCAAAGTCGCGATCGTGGGACCGAGCAGCTCGGCAGAAGCCGACGTCGACTACCTCTTTCTGCAGCTGGGCGTGGACGAAGCGACCGTGAGCGACCGGCAGAACTGCGGCAACCTGCTCGCGGGCGTCGGTGCGTTCGCCGTCGAACGGGGGCTGGTGCCGGCAGGCGACGGCGAGACGCGGGTACGGATCCGGATGGTCAACTCCGGGAGCACGGCACTCGCCCGGTTCCCGACGCCCGGCGGAATCGTCGAATACGGTGGGAACACGGCGATTTCGGGCGTGCCCGGCACGGCCGCGCCGGTGGTGCTCGACTTCGCCGACACGGCGGGGTCGACCGGCCACGGACTGCTGCCGACCGGCCGGCTCGTGGACACTGTGGACGGTTTTGAGGTGTCCTGTGTGGACAACGGAATGCCGGTGGTCGTCGCACGGGCCGACGATTTCGGGCTCACCGGATACGAACCCGTCGAGCAGCTCAAGGCCGACACCGAACTGCGCGAGCGCGTGCAGTCGGTCCGGCTGCAGGCCGCCGAGCTGATGCGCCTCGGCGACGTGCGCGAGAGCTCCGTCCCGAAGACCACGCTCGTCGCGCCGCCCGTCGACGGCGGCACGATCTGCACCCGCACGTTCATCCCGCTGGAACCGCACACGTCGATCGGGGTCCTGGGTGCCGTCAGCGTCGCCACCGCACTGCTCCTCGACGGAGCGGTCGGGCACGAGCTGGCCAAGCTGCCCGGCTCGGCGCGCTTCGACGTGGAGCATCCGACCGGGCACCTGCAGGTCGAAGTCGAGGTCGACCCGGCGACGAACCCGCCGCGGGTGGTGCGCAGCGGGGTCGTGCGCACAGCCCGGAAACTCTTCGACGGCACCGTCTTCCCGCGCTGACGTCTTCCTGCGGGGCGACCGGCCAGTCGCTGAAGAACGACCCACCACGCCGAGCCGGCACGCCCGCTGCGTCGCGGCGTAGCGACAACGGAAGCGGTGCGCGACGTCGCGCACCACGCTGGCCGCGTGACTGCCGATCACCCGTGCAGCGTGGACCTCGATCGTTAACGCGGACGTCCACAGTGGACCCGCCGAGGGTCCTATCCGGTCGCCTTCGCGACGAGACCCGGCAGGACCTTCTCCAGTGCCGTGACCGCCGCCGCGCTCTCCGGACCGAGGCCGTGGCGTCGCGCGAGCCACGTGGCGTCGTTGTACGTCACGTGGGTGCGGCCGTCCTCGGCTTCCCACGCGAGGGCCTTGAGCGGCAGGTCGAGGCCGCTGGTCGGGCGTCGACGAGCGACGGGGTGCCGCCGCGGCCGTGACCGAACACGAGCAGCTGCATCGGCCGCAGGGGCAGGCCCGCGGCGGCCGCGTTGGCAGCATGGTCGATCCGGGCGAACACCACCAATCCCGCCGCCTCGGCCAGCTCCACCGGCCGGTCGACGGTCGCGCCCACCGGCCGGTCGCTCGTGGCCGTGACCAGTCCTTCGCCCGCCATCGCCGCGCTCCTCCCGCCGGGGTTCGTCCGGGACGCTACCCGCCGGCGTTATTCCCGATCCGGCGGGAACGGCGAGGATTTCCCAGTAACTGATCAGGGCTGCCCGATCGGCCCGCGCCGGAGCACACTCGGGGTGCAGGCGAAGCGGAAGGGGAACGGGCGCATGACCGCAGGACCACACCTGGCCGTGGCGCTGGAGGGTGCGGGCTGGCATCCGGCGGCGTGGCGAGAGCCGGCCGCACGGCCGGCTCAGCTGCTCACGGCGGACTATTGGGCGGACCTCGTGCTGAAGGCCGAGGCGGCGACGCTGGATTTCGTCACGTTCGAAGATTTCCTGTCGGTGCGCGGCCCGTTCGAGGACCGCCCCGACGTGGTGCAAGGGCGGCTCGACGCCGTGCTGCTCGCGTCCCGCATCGCGCCGCTGACCTCGCGGATCGGCCTCATCCCGACCGCCGTGGTCACCCAGACCGAACCATTCCACCTGTCGAAGGCGATCGCGACGCTCGACTACGTCAGCGCCGGCCGCGCCGGGGTGCGCGTGCAGGTCTCGCGCCACGACGAGGAGTACGCCAACTTCGGCCGCCGCTCCCCCGAGCCCGTCGAGGACCTGTTCGCCGAGGCCGCCGATTACGCGGAGGTCTTGCGCCGCCTGTGGGACAGCTGGGAGGACGACGCGGAGATCCGCGACGTCGCGACCGGCCGCTTCGTCGACCGCCACAAATTGCACTACATCGACTTCGAGGGGCGCTGGTTCTCGGTCAAGGGCCCGTCGATCACCCCCCGGCCGCCGCAGGGCCAGCCCCTGGTCGCCGCACTGGCCCACAACGACACCGCCTACCGGCTCGCCGAGCGCGCGGCCGACCTCGTCTACGTGACTCCACACGACCGGACCCAGGCCGGCGAGCTCGCCGGAGCCCTCGGCGATCGGCTCAAGGTGTTCGCCGACCTCGTCGTGTTCCTCGGCGAAACGCCCGGCGCCGCGGCGGATCGCAAGGCCCGCCTCGACGAGCTGGCCGGTGCGGAGTACTCCTCCGACGCCTCCGTGTTCACCGGGACGCCCTCCGAACTGGCCGACCTGCTGCTCGACTGGCACGCTGCCGGCCTCACCGGTTTCCGGCTGCGGCCCGCCACGATCCCGGATGACTTCGCGGCGATCACCGACGCACTGGTGCCCGAGCTGCGCGGCCGCGGCGCCTTCCGCCGCGACTACGACGCCCCGACGCTGCGCGGCCACCTCGGCCTGTCGCGGCCCGCGAACCGTTACGCCGCCTCAGGAGTGACCCGATGACGAAACAGATCCACCTCGCTGCGCACTTCCCCGGCGTCAACAACACCACGGTGTGGAGTGATCCGGAAGCGGGCAGCCACATCGAATTCAGCTCGTTCGTCAAGCTCGCGCAGACCGCGGAGCGCGCCAAGTTCGACTTCTTCTTCCTCGCCGAAGGCCTGCGGCTGCGGGAACAGAACGGCCAGATCTACGACCTCGACGTCGTCGGCAGGCCGGACACGTTCACCGTCCTCTCGGCGCTGGCCGCGGTCACCGACCGGCTGGGCCTCGCGGGCACGATCAACTCGACGTTCAACGAGCCGTTCGAGGTGGCCCGCCAGTTCGCGTCGCTCGACCACCTCTCGGCCGGCCGGGCGGCGTGGAACGTGGTGACGTCGTGGGACGCGTTCACCGGCGAGAACTTCCGCCGCGGCGGGTTCCTCCCGCAGGAGCAGCGGTATTCGCGCGCGGAGACGTTCATGCGCACGGCGTGGGAGCTCTTCGACTCCTGGCGCGGCGACGAGGTGCTCGCGGACAAGGCGTCCGGCCGGTTCCTCGCCGACGCCAGCGCGGGCGCCTACTCCCACCACGACGAGCACTTCACGATCGAGGGCCGATTCCCCGTGCCGCGCAGCCCACAAGGCCGCCCGGTGATCATCCAGGCCGGCGACTCGGAAGAGGGCCGCGAATTCGCCGCCGCCACGGCGGACGCGATCTTCACCCGGCACGCGACGCTCGAAGCCGGACAGCCGTTCTACCGCGACGTGAAGGGCCGGCTCGCCAAGTACGGACGGACGGCCGAGCAACTGGTGATCCTGCCCGCGGCCACGTTCGTGCTCGGCGACACCGACGCCGCCGCCCACGAGAAGGCCCACGACGTGCGGCTGGCGCAGGTCAGCGAGGCGACGGCCGTGAAGTTCCTCGAGCAGCTGTGGAACACGGACCTGTCGGATCATGACCCGAACGGGCCGCTGCCGTCGTTCGACCCGGTCGTCGGCTCGGAGTTGTTCTCGAAAGGCCGCGCGAGCGTGCGCCAGTACCGCAACCCGGTCGCGACCGCGCGTGAGTGGCGCCAGCTCGCCGAAGCCAAGAACCTGACGTCACGCGAACTCATCATCGAGGTCACCGGCAGGCAGACGTTCATCGGCTCGGCCGAGACGGTCGCGGCGTCGATCAACGACCTCGTGCAGCAGGACGCGTCGGACGGGTTCATCCTGGTCCCGCACGTGACTCCAGGCGGTCTGGACGAGTTCGCCGACCGGGTCGTGCCACTGTTGCAGGAACGTGGTGTCTTCCGGACCGAGTACAGCGGCCCGACGCTGCGGGACCACTTGGGGATCCCGCGTCCGTAACGACTCGGCCTCGAAGTCCACAGTGGACGCCACCGTCCGAGTGACGTGCCGCGGAATGTCCTTGCCGTGGCGGCGGCGACCGGGGATCGTCACAGTGGACCGAGAAACGGAGGCTGCCATGAAGGAGCAAGCACGACCGAAGCCCGAAAACGTCCCGATTCCCACGCCGCGCCGGTACTTCGGCCACCCCACCGGGGAGAAACGCCGCCGCGTGGCCAATGAAATCCGCGTCGCCGCCCAGCGCGCCGGCCGCGAATGGCAACAGCCGGAAACCGACTGACCGCACTCCCCCGACGGGATCGCCCGTCACGAACGGGCCTCCCGCCACACCTGGTTGGTGCGCGATCACCCCGTCGCGCACTCCACTTCCACCCGACGAGGGCACATTTACTGCCCGCCGGTCCACTCCCCGTGTGCATTCGCCGCCCCGTTTTCGGCGCAGCCCTCCCTGTCCCGCAGTCGATGCGCGGGCTCGAACACCTCCGGTCGGACAATCCCTAAGCAGTCGCGTGTGGAGTTCTGCGCGGCGGTGCGAAGCTGCCGGAGCGGCGACGAAACGCGACGGTGAGCGAGATGACCGTGAAAATGGCCAGCAGCACACCCACGGCGAGCGCGCTGGTGCGCACCGCGTCGCGGTGACCGTCGGGCGGATAGCCGAAGGCGAAGGGCGCCGAGATCAGCCAACAGGCGGCCACGAGGTTCACCAGGCCGAGCCAGCGCAAGCGCTCAGGCAACGCGAGGCGGGCCAGCGCCACCGCGGCGACGACGATGCCGCACGCGAGGTTGTTCCAGAAGCCGCGGTCGCCGGCGAGGGTAGCCGAGTAGGTGAACACGAAGGCGGCGACCAGCAGCCAGCCGCCGCACAGGAGTTCGGCCGTGAGCGGCAGGCGGCTCTCCCGCAGTTTCTGATCGCCCGGGTCGAGCAGGGCGAGGAGGGATTTCTTCATCCCGCGTCACTCCTTCCGGGCCCGCCGGGTGGCCGCGGGGCCGCCCGGCGGGCCCCCGGCGGAGACGGGCACGCTTTGTGTCATCACCGGCTCCTCTCACCGGGCAACATCGGGCCGTCGCCCGGTAACCGGCGGGCGGATACCCGCTCGCGCACACGCGAAAGCGCCCCCGCCATGGTCCATCCGAGTGAACCTACTTTTGAGGGCCGGAAGAGTGGCGACGCGCGCGAGCCTCAGGCCGCCGGTTCGGACACGATGTCATCCGCGAGCGGCGCGATGGCCCCGATGATCTCCGTGACCGTCGGCCCCGGCACCCCGGCCGCCGCGAGCGCGTCGGACAGGTGGCCCGCCACCAGGTCGAAGTGCTGCTGCTGGATGCCCCGCCCACGGTGCACATCCTTCATCGACCGGCCGCGGTACTCCTCCGGGCCGCCCAACGCCGCGGAGAAGAACTCGACCTGCCGGCCCTTGAGTCGCGGCATGCTGGTGCCGGCGAAGAAACCCGCCAGCCGGTCGTCGGCCAGCACGCGCACGTAGAAGTCGTCGACCACCGCGATGAGGGCCTCCTGCCCGCCGATCTGCTCGTAAATCGTCACCCGTCGTCCTCCATCCGTCAGGGGTACCGGAGCACAGTGAAGCGACGCGCTGTTTCACGGGTGTGAGCACGGAGTGACCACGGCGCAAGCAAAATTTCACGGGGCCACTAACCTGGCGACGACGAAGGGAGCGGCATGAGCCGATATGCGCGTTTCGGGCAGCTGAGGGTCGACGGGCCGGACGGGGACGGGGTCGCGGAGCTCGTGCTCGACGCACCGAACCTCAACGCGGTGAGCGAGACGGCCCACGGCGAGCTCGCCGATATCTGGCGTGAGTTCGACCGCGACCCGGCAGTGCGCGCCGTCCTGTTGCACGGCGAGGGCAAGGGATTCTCCGCCGGCGGCTCGTTCGACCTGATCGAGAAGCTCACCACCGACTACGAGACCCGCTCGCGCACGATGCGGGAGGCCCGCGACCTCGTCTACAACCTGATCGACTGCTCGAAGCCGGTCGTCTCGGCGATCCACGGCCCGGCCGTCGGGGCCGGGCTCGTCGCGGGACTGCTGGCCGACGTGTCCGTGGTGACCAAGACGGCGAAGATCGTCGACGGCCACACCCGGCTCGGCGTCACGGCGGGTGATCACGCCGCGATCTGCTGGCCACTGCTGTGCGGTATGGCGAAAGCCAAGTACTACCTGCTCACGTGCCGGCCGATGACCGGCGAAGAGGCCGAACGGATCGGCCTCGTCTCCCTGTGCGTGGACGAAGACGACCAGCTGCTGCCCACCGCCCGCGAACTCGCGCACGAGCTGGCCGCCGGCGCGCCAGGCGCCATCCGCCTCACCAAACAGGCCCTCAACCTGTGGTACCGCCAGGTCGCCGGCGCGATCTTCGACACCTCCGTCGCGCTGGAATTCCACGGATTCACCGGGCCGGAAGCGCGCGAAGGACTCGCCTCGCACCGCGAACACCGCAAACCCGACTTCACCGGCCACTGACCCCGCCACAACTCGTGAGTGCCGGCGCCGGTTGGAACCGGTGCCGGCACTCACGAGTCTGGTGCCGCCCTCGAGTCAGCCGACCTTCATCTCACCCAGTTCCGACCAGGTGTCCTGATCGAGCGTGGTGTTGATGATGTCGGGTGTTTTGCGCAGGTACTGCGGAAACTCGGCTTGCGCCTTCTTGAAGTGCTCCGCGTTCACGTGCGCCGCGGCGGCGTCGTCCTCGAACGCCTCCACCAGCACGTACTCGGTCGGGTCCTCGAGGCTGCGGGACCAGTCGAACCACTTGTTGCCCGGCTCCGCGCGGGTGGCTTCGGTGAACTTGCGCGACAGCTCGGGCCAGCGGTCGGCGTACTCCGGTTTGATCTGCCACTTCACGGTAATGAAGATCATCTACTCCTCCTTCGCTCCGTACGCAGCGTATCGCGCCCGCCGGTGCGCCCGCCGCGGCCGCGGAGATCATGGGATCAAGATCGCCCGTCCCCGGATCCGGCCGGCGTCGAGATCGTCGAGCGCCTGCTGGAACTCCGACAGCGGGTACTTCGTGGTGTGCAGCTTCACCTTGTCCTGCGCGGCCAGCACCATCAGCTCGCACAGGTCGGTGTAGGAGCCCACGAGGTTGCCGATGAAGTTGATCTCGGTTGAGATCACGTCGATCGTCGGCACGTTGATGTTCTCGCCGTACCCCACCACGTGGTAGTCACCCGCGCGGCGCAGCATCGCCACACCGTCGGCCGTCGCGCCACCTTCACCGACGAAGTCGACCACGACCTCGGCGCCGTTGCCGCCTGTCAGGTCCTGCACCGCGGCGACGTGACCGCCGTCGGCGACCACGCCGTGGTCCGCACCGATCGACTCGGCGAGCTTCACCGCGTCGGCGTTGCGGTCGACCACGATCAGCTCGGCCGCCGAGATCGCCTTCAGCACCTGGATGCCGATGTGGCCGAGCCCGCCCGCGCCGATCACCACGCACTTGTCACCGGGGCGGAGGCGCCGTGCCGCCTTCGCCGCCGCGTGATACGCCGTGAGCCCGGCGTCGGCCAGAGCCGCGACGTCCGCGGGCTCCAGCGCATCGTCGAGCTTCACGACGCTGCGCGCCGACGTCTTCAGCAACTGTGCGTATCCCCCGGCGGTGTCGATGCCCGGAAACTGGCTGTTCTCGCAGTGCACGTCGTCGCCGCGACGGCACGCGGGGCACAGCCCGCAGGTGATCAACGGGTGCACGATCACCTTGTCGCCCTCGGCCACGTTCGTCACGGCACTTCCGACGGCCTGCACCCAGCCCGCGTTCTCGTGCCCGATCGTGTAAGGCAGGGCGACGCCGGACTTCTCGGCCCACTGCCCTTCGAGGATGTGGAGGTCGGTGCGGCACACCCCGGCGCCGCCGATGCGCACGATCACGTCGTGCGGCCCGGTGAGCTCGGGCTCGGCGACGTCGGTCAGCTTCAGGTTCTGGCCGTATCCGACGACCTGGACTGCCTTCACGATGCTCGTGCCTCCTCGCCGGCGACGGCCGAAACGGACGGGTCGTGGGGCCGGGCCGTCTGGTCGGCCTCGGACCCGGGGTAACGCGTGCGGAGCAGACCACGGCAGAAGTGCGCGTTGCCGTCGATCGAGATCCGGATCGAGCGGGCGAACCGCAGCCGCAACGGCACTTCCTCCCGCGGGTAGGGCGCACCGTGCTCGTCGACGAGCACCGGTTCGCCCGGCTCGACGCTCAGCCCGAGGGCCGCCCGCCGGCGCAGCAGCGCGTCGGTGGTGCGCCCCGGCGGCAGGTCGCCGAGCGTCACGTCGTGCAGGCCCTCTTCCCGCAGCTCCTTGTCCACGCGCAGCAGCCCGGTCAGTGCCCGTTCCATCGCGGCGGTGTGCGCCTTGCGGCGGAACGTCAAGCGCAACTCGTCGAGGTCCTTTTCAGCCTCGGAGCCGAACGTCCCGCGGTACCCGGCGTCGGCGGCGAGGCCGCGGTTGATGAGGTCGGAGTCGTGGTGGTCGTCGAGCCGCACCACCACGTGCCGGGCGTCCGGCAGCGCGGTGAGCACGTCCTTCGCGTCCGAAGCCATGAGGTACGCGAAATTCGGCGAGCAGAACGACGTCGGCAGCCGCAAATGCACGGTCAGTTCACCCGCGCGGGCCGACACGGATCGGACGAACCCGAGATCGGTGATCGGCTCGTCCAGTTCCGGGTCGTAGACCTGCGCGAGCGCACTGCGCGCCAGCTCTTCGAGGTCCAGCATCAGGCGACCGCCACCGCTTCGGTCTTCGCGTCCTCCGGCGGGTTCGCCACCTGCAGCTCCGAGGGCACCGAGATGTCGTACATCGCCGCGGCGTTGAGCCCGAGGATCTTCTTCTTGATGTCCGTGGTCAGTGGCGCGTACTCCGTCATGTCCTCCGGGATTTGGAAGTCCACGAACTTCTCGACCAGCCACTTCGGCGTCCAGATCGCGTAGTCGCTGGAGAACTGGATGCGGTTCTCGTCGAGCCAGTACAGCAGCTCGCCGATAATCTGCGCGAAGTAGCGCGGGCGCGTGTGAATGAACGGCATCGCGACGGCGAGCCCCGCGTGCACGTTCGGCTCCTGCGTGGCGATCCAGCAGAAGTCCTCCAGCCGCGGCAGACCGCAGTGCTCGATCACGAAGTTGAGGTCCGTGAAGTCGGTGGCGACCTTGTCCACGTCGGCGACGTCGAACGCGTCGCGGTCCAACGGCCGGATGGTCGGGCCCTTGTGGATGTGGATGTTCTTGATCCCCAGTTCCTGCGCGGCCTCAAGGTAGCGGTAGCTCCACTTGTCGTCGAGCTTCCATCCGCGTGAGTCACCGAACCACTCGGCCGTGTACAGCTTGGCGCCCTTGAGGTTGAAGCGCTTGGCGTCCTCCCGAAGCTGCTTGAGGCCGTCTTCGCCGAACCGCGGGTCCCAGCAGTGGTTGTAGGTGAGCTTGTCCGGGTGCTTCTGCGCCAGCGCGAACGCCTCGTCGGTCTGCCCGAAGTTGTTGTTGTAGAAGGCAGGCAGTGCCGCGGGCTGGAAGATGGCGTGGTCGACGTAGCCGTCTTCGAAGATGTCCTTCATCAGCCGGTCGCTGCCGTAGTACAGATAGTCCTCGTACTTCCACACCTCGGACTCGGGGCTCAGGTTCCGGTGGTAGTCGTAGAAGCAGTCGATGAACTGCTTGCCGTGGATGTTGCGCTGGTTCTCCGGCCGGGCGTCCCAGAGCGCGATGTGCGCGTCGAGGATGAAGTACTTCTCGCCGTCCTTGCTGTACATGATCTTCCTCCGCTTTCGTGACCGCTTCGGCACGTCAGTGCCCGGACGGTAGGACGATCTTGGCTGGTCAGCGAGGGGGGTGCTGTCTCGATATGAGACATCCTGGGTCTCCTGCACCTATGCTGGGGCTTCTAGCCTGGCCGAGCCGGACGCAGTGCGGCGTCTTCCGGGAGGTGGCATGACAGGCGACGACGAACTCGCCCCGCGCGGCGGGAGCGCACCCCGGCTGCGCGCTTCGTGGCAGCGCAGCGCGAACTACGGCGTGCCCGGCGACGAAGTGAAACCCGTGTTCACGGCATCAGTCGACACCGGCTCGCTGCTGTACGAATGCGGCAGCGAGGTACTACAGGGACTGCACGCGACACTCGCGAACGAACCCATCAGCCTCATGCTCACCGACAGTGAAGGGCTCGTCCTCAGCCGCGTGTGCGGCGACCCGGGCATCACGAGATCGCTGGATCGGGTGCACCTCGCGCCGGGGTTCTCCTACGCCGAGAGCAACGCCGGCACCAACGGCCTCGGGCTCGCGCTCGCCGACCGCACGCCTTCACTCGTGCGCGCCGACGAGCACTACTGCACCAGCCTGCGCGGCTACACGTGTGCGGCCGTACCCGTCCTCGACCCGATCACGGGCTCGCTCGCCGGCAGTGTCAACCTCACGACCTGGTCCGACCAGTCCTCGGAGCTGCTGCTCGCGCTCGCGCAGACCGCGGCGGGACACACGAGCGCACTCATGCTCGCTCGCGCGTCGGGCCGTCGCCCCCGGCCGGCACCTCGCGGCGAGGTCTACCGGGTGTATGCCGACCGGATCGACCCGCCGCGCCTTTCGCCCGCGTGGCAGCACACGCTGCTCGAAGCCATGGACGCGATGAAACGCGGCCGGGCCGTCGCCGTCGTGGGCGAATCCGGCTGCGGGAAAACCGCGCTGGCCGCACTGGCCCGCCGGGAGCTGCACCCGCGGGAACGCGTGCTCAATGCCCGGACCCCCGCCCCGGACGATGTCGATGCGTGGCTCGCGATGTGGGCACCGGAGGTCGGCAAGGAAAGCACGTGCGTGATCGTGTCGGGTGTCGATGCGTTGCCGGCGTGGGCGGCCGGCGAGCTCGCCGCCCGGTTTTCCGCGCACCGCACGGGTTTCGTGCTCACCGCACCGGATTCGGCGGCCATTCCGGCACCCCTGTTGCCGTTCGCCGAGACCGTGGTCGAGTTGTCCCCGCTACGCCTTCGGCCTGACGACATCTTGCCGCTGGCCCACCACTTCGCGCACCGCACGCGGGGCCGTGCCGTCACGTTCACGCCCGCCGCCGCCCGTGCGCTGACGACCTACGACTGGCCGGAGAACGCCAAACAGCTGCGCCGCGTCGTCACCGAGGCCGCCGCGCGGGCCGACACCGTCGACGCCCACCACCTCTCGCCGGAGGTCTTCACCACGAGCGGCCCCCGGCTGAGCCGGCTTCAGGCGCTGGAGCGCGACGAGATCGTCCGGTGCCTGTCCAAGCCGGGCGCCACCGTCGTCGCCGCGGCGGCGGAACTTGGCATGGGCCGGGCGACGATCTACCGGAAGATGGCGCAGTACGGAATCAAGAGCAGGCAGCTGCGCTCCTGACCGTCTACACGGGACTCCCCTGGTCGTTTGCGGGATCCTTTGCGTACCACCGAACAGGTGCCTCATCTGGCGGTGTACACGACGTTATACACTTGAGTGCTCGCCGGGTGAGGCCTCGCACAGCGATGACTGCGCCGCGTGACGGGTCCCCGAACGGGGTCGCTCGATGGTGCCCAAGATCGTTTTCGACCCCTCCGACGGACGCGGCCCCTGCTAGCTTCCGACGAAGGGCCGCACGGCCCGGGAAGCACAGGGAGGTAACGAGATGCTTCGTCTTCGCCGGGTCGCCGGCCTGCTGCTGACCGCCTTCACCGCCGCCGGGACGTGCTTCAGCGGCTGGGCCGGGGAAGCCGGCGCCGAAGCCGTACCGATCTGACACCGCGGCCGGATCGGACGCGACTGAGGCGCACCGGCCGCTGGACGCCGCAACCTGGAGCACGCCGGCAGCGCCTTCACGGTCCAGACAGCGGGCGGACAGAAACGGTGACCTCAGCGCCCACCACCGACGTCACCGTCGCCGCGCTCATCCCCGCAGCGCCGGGCACCGCACCGGGCCGGGCACCGCCGGTCACGCCCCCAGCGCGAACACCGCGAGCACCACCAGTCCGGCCACTTTCAGCACTTCCAACCCGACGTACCACAGATGCGCCCGGCTGCGAGGCCCTTCTTCCCCCGCCAGCACCCGGTCCGAACGCCGGTTCAGCACCGGCCGCACCGCGGCCAGCTGCACGATCAGCACCGCCGAAACCGCCGCCATCGCCGCCATTGCCGGCACTGCCGCGCCCGACCCCGCTGCGATCACCAGCGCAACCCACACCGCGACGGCGAGAACCACCTCGACCTTGTTCAGCGCGGCGAACACCAGCCGGCCGATACCCAGCCCCACCGCCAGGCTCACCCCGGGGGCCCGGAACTTCAACGGCGCCTCCAGGAACGAAATCCCGAGCACCAACCCGAGCCACAACACGCCGATCGCCCCGGCGACCACCATCCGCTCCTCCTGATCCGAACCCACCCCACCTTCACCGTATCCGCCGTGGTCCCGGCCCTCGGACGCCCCGGCGACGACACCGTCACCCCAGCGCGAGAGCAGCCGAACGCACGGCGTCGTCCGGTTCGGGCAGACCGGCCACGCGCAACACGGCGTCCGCGCCCTCCCGGGCGTGCGAGGTCACGTCGAGCCCGGGGGAATCACGGCGCAGGATGGCGGTGCTCTCCACGAGCCCGAAGATCAGGTCGGCGCGGGCGGCGGCGGCCGGCACCTCCGCCTGTCTCACCAACGACGCGTACGCCGCCTTCAGCGCCGCACGGTCGGCGCGGAAGCCGGCGAGATTCGGCGACGCGATCTCGGGCAGCAGGTACAGGGCGCCGACGTTGTGGCGGGCTCCGGCGAGCAAGCGCAGGTCGGTGTGGGCCAGCGCCCACAGACGGGCCGCGACCGGGGCCGGGGAGGCGACCAAGCGCTGCGCCAGCGCGAGCGATGGGCGAACCGTGGCGGCCAGCAGCTCGGCGAGGATGTCCTCCTTGCCGGGAAAGTGGTAGTAGAGCGAGGCCTGGCGCAAGCCGGCGCGTTCGGCGATGGCGCGAGTCGTGGTCGCCGCGTAGCCCGCGCCCGTGAAGAGTTCGCCGGCGGCGTCGAGCAAGGCTTCCCGTGCGTCTTCCCTGCTCGCGGCCGCGCCGCTGGCCCGTGGCCGCCCCACCCTGGTCACCTTCGGATCCACCCGGCCGATCCTGCCAGGCCCGCCGTCGTGTTACACCGCGGCGCCCGATCCGGAAATACAACGCCCGGCTCGTTAACACCGTGCTTACGCACGCGAGACGGTCCCGACGCGGCGGCCGCTTAATTTCGGTCACCCGATCGAAATTGCCCGCAGACGGGAGTCCGCGATGCCCGCGCCACCGGTCCCCACCGACGAACTCGACTCATTCGGCTACCGCCAGGAGCTCCGGCGAACGCTGGGCGGGTTCTCCGCCTTCGCCGCCGGTTTCTCCTTCGTCTCGATCCTCACCACGGTCTTCCAGCTCTTCGGTTTCGGCTACTCCTTCGGCGGCCCGCTGTTCTTCTGGTCCTGGCCCGCCGTCCTCGCCGGTCAGCTGCTCGTCGCCCTGGTCTTCGCCGAACTCGCCGCCCGCTTCCCGCTCGCCGGTTCCGTGTACCAGTGGGCCAAGCGGCTCGCACGCGGCTTCACCGGCTGGCTCGCGGGCTGGATGATGCTGCTCGGCTGCGTCGTCGCGCTCGCCGCGGCTGCGATCGCGCTGCAAATCGTGCTCCCGTCGGTGTGGAGCGGCTTTCAGCTCGTCGGCGGCGACCCCTCGGTGACGTCACCGACCGGCGCCACCAACGCCGTGCTGCTCGGCACCCTCCTGATCCTCTTCACCACCCTCGCCAACGCCGCCGGAATCCGGGTGATGGCCCGGATCAACGACGTCGGCGTCGCTGCCGAGCTCATCGGGGTCGTCGTGCTCATCGGTGGGCTCGCGCTGTTCGCCGTGCGTGGTCCGCAGGTCGTGGTACACAGCGTCGCGGTGGGCGACGGCGCTTCGGCCGCCGGCGTCGGTGGCGTCCTCGCCTCCGCGCTGATGGCCGCGTACGTGCTCTACGGCTTCGACACCGCCGCCTCCGTCGCGGAGGAAACCCGCGACGCCCGCCGCGCGGCGCCGCGGGCCGTGCTGCGCGCGGTACTCGTGTCCGGACTCGGCGGGCTCGCGGTGGTCCTCACGGCCCTCATGGCCGCGCCGAGCCTCACCGACGGGCAGCTCGCCGGCCAGGGCCTGCCGTACGTGATCACCGCGGTCTTCGGCGACACCTTCGGCCGGATCTTTCTCGCCGACGTCGCGATCGCCGTCGTCGTCTGCACACTCACCATCCAGACCGGCACGATACGGCTCATCTACGCGATGGCCCGCGACGGCGCCCTTCCGATGTCGGCCCGGCTCGCCAGCGTCAACCCGCGCACCGGCACTCCCCTTGGCCCGGCCGTTCTGTCCGGCGCGCTCGCGATCGCCCTGCTCGGCCTGAACGTGGGCAACCCGACACTCTTCAGCACCATCACCGGCACCTCGGTCGTGATCGTCTACCTCGCCTACCTGCTCGTCACGGCCCCGCTCCTGCTCCGCCGTCTCCGCGGGAATTTCCCCGCGCAACCCGGGCTGTTCTCGCTGGGCCGCTGGGCGATTCCGGTCAACGCCGCCGCCGTCGCCTTCGGCCTCGTCATGATCGTCAACATCGCTTGGCCCCGCGCGGAGATCTACGACCTCGCCGGCTCCGGGTCGCCGTGGCTGCTGCTCTTCCCCGTCGAGTTCGTCGCCGCGGCCGTGCTGATCGGCTGGCTCTGCTGGCTGCGCCTGCGCCGCACCGTCGCCCCCGCCCTCGAACCCGCCGTCTGAGAGGAGACCGCATGACCACCGCGACCACCCACGGTGCGCGCGAGCACGCCCGCGCGCAGGCCGGCACCGTCGTCGAGACGATGCCGACGATCCCGGCGAGCACGTTCCCCGACCCACCCGACGGCGTCGCTGTGACCGCGCTGACCTGGGCCGAAACCGTCGCCCCCGGCGGTTACACGCACAAGGTGCTGGCCCGTGGCACGAGGCTGCGGCTCACCGACCCCGCCGGCGACGCGTGCGCGCACCTGCTGTTGTTCAACGCCGACCAGCCGTGGGAACGCCTCAACGTCGCCGACACCGTGAAGGTGCAGTGGAACGCCTACCTCGGCGAGTCGGCCGCGCTGCTGTCGGACCAGGCCCGCGTGCTCGCCACCGTCATCAGCGACACCAGCGGGCGGCACGACGCGCTCTGCGGAACGTCCACTGTGGAGGGCAACACCGAGCGCTACGGAGCTGGCACCCCGGAAAGCGCCTCCCCGGCCGGGCTTCCACTGTTCACGCTCGCCGCGGCCAAGCACGGCCTCGGACCGCGTGATCTCCCGCCGAGCCTGTCGTTCTTCCAGGGCGTGCGCGTCACCCCCGATGGCGGACTCGACTTCGCCGGCTCGGCCGGCCCCGGGCGGTCGGTGGAGCTGCGGATCGAAATGCCCGCAGTGGTGCTGCTCGCCAACGTCGCCCATCCCCTCGATCCGCGCACCGACTACCCCGTGACGCCGCTGCAGGTCCTGGCCTGGCGCGACCGGCCGACCACTCCGGACAGTCCCCAGTGGACGCATACACCCGAAACGCAGCGGGCGTATGAGAACACCGCCGACTACCTCACCGCCAGGGGGCTCGCATGACCACGACCGTGCTCGACGTCGAAGTCCCCGCTCGCGCACCGTTCTCCACAGTGCTGCGCCGCGGCCAGGAGCTCGCCATCGTCGACCTCGGCGGCAACCAGGCCGTCGACTTCCTCTGCTACGACGCGGCCGACACGTCGAAGCGCTACAGTGCCGCCGCGACGATCACCGCACAGCGCAGCATCTTCCTCACCACCGGCAGTGTGTTGCGTACCGCCGAGGGCACGCCGCTGCTGACGGTCGTCGCGGATACGTGCGGCCGGCACGACACGCTCGGCGGGGCCTGCAGCAAGGAGTCCAACACCCTGCGCTACGGCCAGCACACCCGGTTCCAGCACGCGTGCGTCGAAAACTTCCTGATCGAAGGCGCCCGATGGGGCCTGGGGAAACGCGATCTGGTGAGCAACATCAACTGGTACATGAACGTGCCCGTCGAACCCGACGGCACCCTCGGCATCGTCGACGGGATCTCCGCGCCAGAGCTGGAAGTCCGCCTGCGCGCGGAGACCGACGTCCTCGTGCTGGTGTCCAACTGCCCGCAGATCAACAACCCCTGCAACGGATTCGACCCCACACCGGTGCGGATGGTCGTCACGGAGCGTGCGGCGTGAAGCTGCTTGTCGCCAACCGCGGCGAGATCGCGGTCCGCATCCTGCGCAGCGCCCGCGAGCTGGGCCTGCCGACCGTGGCGGTCTATTCGGACGCCGACCGCACCGCGCCACACGTCCGGCTCGCCGACGAGGCGATCCGGCTCGGCCCCGCCCCGGCAGCCGAAAGCTACCTGCGCGCCGACGCGATCGTCCGGGCGGCGCTCGATGCCGGCGCCGGCGCGATCCACCCCGGATACGGCTTCCTCTCCGAAGACACCGCGTTCGCGCGCGCCTGCGAAACGGCGGGTCTCGCCTTCGTCGGACCCGCACCCGAGCACCTGGAAGTGTTCGGCAGCAAGCACACTGCCCGGGAGGCGGCGATCGCCGCGGACGTCCCGCTGCTGCCCGGCACCGGCCTGCTCGCCGACCTCGAGGAAGCGCTGGCGCGTGCCACGGAGATCGGCTATCCGGTCATGCTCAAGGCAACCGGCGGCGGAGGCGGCATCGGCATGCGGGCGTGCGCGACGCCCGCCGAGCTGACGACGGCGTGGGAGACCGTGCGGAGCCTCGCGGCGAGGAACTTCGCCGGCACCGGGGTATTCCTCGAGCGGCTCGTGTCCGGTGCCCGTCACGTCGAGGTCCAGGTGTTCGGCGACGGCGCGGGCCGCGTGCTCGCCCTCGGCACCCGTGACTGCACGCTGCAGCGGCGAAACCAGAAGGTCGTCGAAGAGTGCCCCGCCCCGAACCTGCCCGACGCCGTCGAGCAGCGGCTCGTCGAATCGGCGGTGGCGCTGTGCGCGTCGGTGCGCTACCGCTCGGCCGGCACCGTCGAGTTCGTCTACGACCCCGCCCGCGGCGAAGCGGCGTTTCTCGAAGTCAACACGCGGTTGCAAGTGGAGCATCCGGTGACCGAGGCCGTCTACGGGGTCGACCTGGTCGCGTGGATGCTGAGGCTGGCACAGGGCGACCACGGCATGTTCACCACGGTCCCCGAACCCCGCGGCCACGCGTTCGAGGCCCGCGTCTACGCCGAGGACCCCAGCGCCGGTCACCGGCCGAGCGCGGGCCTCATCACCGGGGTGACGTTCCCGGACGTCCGCGTCGACACCTGGGTCGACGCGGGCACGACCGTGACCACCCACTACGACCCCCTGCTGGCCAAGGTGATCTGCACCGGCACCGACCGTGCCGGCGCGCTGACGAACCTGCGCACGGCGCTCGCGGAGACGGCGATCCACGGTGTGCGCACCAACCTCGGCCAGCTCCGCGCCGCCACCGGTAGTTCCGCAACGTCCGCGTTTTCCGAGGCCCGGCACGACACGGCCACCCTCGACGACGTCACCGACGACGAGCCGCGCCTGGAAGTCCTCCGCGGCGGCACGGCGACCACTGTGCAGGAATGGCCCGGCCGCACCGGGTTCTGGCACGTCGGCGTGCCGCCGTCCGGCCCGATGGACGACCTGTCTTTCCGCCTCGGCAACCGCGCGCTCGGCAATCCCGAGGGCGCTGCCGGCCTCGAATGCACAGTGGACGGTGTCACCCTCCGGTTCACCGCCCCCTCGACCGTGTGCGTGACCGGAGCCGACGCGCCCGTGACCGTCGACGGCGAAGAAGCTCCCTTGTGGACACCGCTGTCCGTTCCCGCCGGAGCCACTGTGGACGTGGGTGCCGCGAAAGCCGCGCTACGCAGTTACGTCCTGGTTCGCGGTGGGCTCGCGGTTCCCGCGTTTCTCGGCAGCGCCGCCACGTTCACGCTCGGCCGCTTCGGCGGACACGCCGGGCGCGCGCTCGTCGCCGGCGACGTGCTCACGCCGGGGCCCGAACCCGCCGACCCGGTCGCCGGCGCCATCCCCGCCGGCGACCGGCCGGCTTTCGGGACACAGTGGAGGATCGGCGCGCTGGAGGGTCCGCACGCGGCTCCGGAGTTCTTCACGCCGGAGGACATCGAAACCTTCTACCGCAGCTCGTGGGAGGTGCACTTCAACTCCGCCCGCACCGGCGTCCGGCTCGTCGGGCCCCGCCCGGCTTGGGCGCGTGAGGACGGCGGAGAGGCCGGCCTCCACCCCTCCAACATCCACGACACGCCGTACTCGATCGGCGCCGTGGACTACACCGGTGACCTGCCGATCCTGCTCGGCCCCGACGGCCCGAGCCTCGGCGGATTCGTGTGCCCCGCGACGGTGGCCACCGGCGAACGCTGGAAACTCGGCCAGCTGCGCCCGGGCGACACCGTGCGGTTCGTGCCGATCGACACCGACCACGCCGCCGCGCTGCGTCGGGGACCCGCTGTCCCGCTGCGCGCCAGCCGCCCGACGCTCGACGACGGCGGTGTGCTCGCCCGTCGCGCGGCCGGCGACGGCGAGCCGTCCGTGACCTACCGGCGCAGCGGCGACGACAACTTGCTCGTCGAATACGGCGCGATGACGCTGGACCTCGCGTTGCGGATGCGCGTGCACGCGCTGGCCGAACGGCTCGCCGCGGAAGGCGTGCCCGGGATCGTCGACCTCACCCCGGGCATCCGCTCACTGCAGGTGCACGTCGATCCCGACGCGCTACCGGTCGGCAAGGCCCTCGGCCTGGTTCGCGAACTGGAGGCCGACCTCCCCGACACCGCCGACCTCGCGGTGCCCAGCCGGCAGGTGCGGCTTCCGCTGTCGTGGGACGACCCCGCGACCCGCGAAGCGATCGAACGCTACATGACCGGGGTGCGCGACGACGCCCCGTGGTGCCCGTGGAACATCGAGTTCATCCGGCGAGTCAACGGACTGGCCACAGTGGACGACGTGTACCGCACCGTCTTCGACGCGCAGTACCTCGTGCTGGGTCTCGGCGACGTCTACCTCGGCGCGCCCGTCGCGACCCCGCTCGACCCGCGCCACCGCCTGGTGACCACGAAGTACAACCCGGCCCGCACGTGGACGGCCGAGAACTCCGTCGGCATCGGCGGTGCGTATCTGTGCATCTACGGCATGGAAGGACCAGGCGGTTACCAGTTCGTCGGCCGCACGGTGCAGGTGTGGAGCGGCTGGCACCAGCGCGGCGCGTTCGAGCCGGGTTCGCCGTGGCTGCTGCGCTTCTTCGACCGGATCTCGTGGTACCCGGTGTCGGCCGAGGAGCTGCTGGACCTGCGGGCGCAGAGCGCGGCAGGCCAGCTGCACCTCGACATCACCGAAGGCGAGTTCCGCCTCGCCGACCACCAGCGGTTCCTCGCCGACAACGCCGCGAGCATCGCGGACTTCCGGGCGAAGCAGGCGGCGGCGTTCGAAACCGAGCGCCGCGCCTGGGCGGCCGCGGGTGAATTCGAGCCGAAACCCGAACCGGTTTCCCGGCCACCGGCCCGGGTGCACGCGCCGCCCGGCGGGCACGTGGTCGAGGCGCCGTTCGCGGCCACGGTGTGGCGGGTCGACGTCGAAGCGGGCTCCCGGGTCGAGTCCGCGCAGTCACTGGTCACCTTGGAGGCGATGAAGATGGAGTCACGCATCCCGGCCCCCGCCGGCGGTCAGGTGCTCGAAGTGCTGGTGTCCCCCGGCGACCAGGTCGCGCCCGGTACGCCGCTGGTGGTGCTGGCGTGATCGGCGATCGGGTCCGCGCGGCGTACCGGCGCATCGAGCAGGTGGATCGCCCGGAGATCTGGATCGACCTGCGAGCTGAGGACGAGGTGCTCGCCGAGGCCACCACGCTCGAAGCGCGTTTCACGGCCGGAGAGCCGCTGCCTCTCTACGGCAGGCTCGCGGCGGTGAAGGGAAACATCGACGTCGCCGGTCTGCCGACCACGGCCGCGTGCCCGGCCTACGCGTACCGCCCGGTGGCCGACGCACCGGTCGTCGCCCGGCTCCGGGCGGCCGGGGCGCTGGTCCTCGGCACGACGAACCTCGACCAGTTCGCCACGGGCCTCGTCGGCACCCGCAGCCCCTACGGCGCGGTTCGCAACGCCGTCGACCCCGCCTATGTCTCGGGCGGGTCGAGTTCCGGGTCGGCTGTGGCCGTCGCGCTCGGCATCGTCGACGTGGCACTGGGCACCGACACCGCCGGATCGGGCCGGGTGCCGGCGGCGCTGAACGGTGTCGTCGGCCTCAAGCCGGCGCCCGGGCTCGTGCCGACGACCGGGATCGTGCCCGCGTGCCGGAGCATCGACTGCGTGTCGGTCTTCGCGAGGAGCGTCGCGGAAGCCGAACTGACCCTGCGGTGCCTGGCCGGCACGGGCCCGGTCCGCATCGGCGTGCCCGAGTCGCTGGGCCCGTTGGCCGAGGGCTGGACCGAGGCCTTCGCCGCGACCGTCGCCGACTACGCGGCCGCCGGCGCCGCCGTGACCACCGTGGACCTGTCCCCGTTTCTCGCGGCGGCGCGGCTGCTGTACGAAGGGGCGTTCGTCGCCGAGCGCTACACCGCCGTGGGCGAGTTCCTCGAACGGCACCCGGACGAGGTCGATCCGGTCGTGGCCGCGATCATCACCGCGGCTCGGGACCTCCCCGCTCACCAAGTCTTCGCCGACCAGGCGACGCTCGCGGCGCTGAAGGCCGAAGCGGACGTAGTACTGTCCACTGTGGATGCTCTGCTCCTGCCGGCCACGACGGGCCACCCGACCCTCGCCGAGGTGGCCGCCGACCCGATCGGCGCCAACGCCGCGCTCGGCCGCTTCACGAACTTCGCGAACCTGCTCGGGCTGTCCGCACTCGCCGTCCCGGCCGGCCGCGTCGCCGGCCTG
>DASZNR010000137.1:0-1728 GCA_035551175.1 Amycolatopsis sp.
CCCGCGAGCCGGTCGTCGACGCGCAGCGGCGCCGCGAGGTAGCTGCCGACGCCGAGGCGGCGCGCGTGGCCGGTGAACTCCGGCCACACCGCCCCGGCCGTGGCCAGCGGCAGCCGGACCACTTCGCCGGTCTCCGCCGCCCGCAGGCAGGGGCCCTCTCCGGCCGCGTACTGGACGCGGTCGATCTCGACGGCGCGGTCGTCGGTGAAGGCCGCCGTCGCCGGCTCGCCGTCGCGGATCGCGGTGATGCTGGCCATGTCGGCACCGGGGACCACCCGGACGGCCTCGGCGCACACGGCGTCGAGGATCTCGGCCTCGCCGGGTTCGTCCTCCAGGACGCTCGTGAGGTCCCCCATCGCGGCGGTCAGCTCGTCGAGGTGCTCGGACGGGATCGGTTCACCGGTCACTCGGCCATCTCCGTCCCGGATCGCTGCGGTCGCTCGAACCGCTGCGGCTTTCAACGGAACTGTCAGAACCATACTCGCGTGCGGGGCGCCCACCGCAACATCCGGAGAGTGGGGCGGTGGTTCCGGCCCGGCGCTCGCTGCTGAACGTCGTGGGTTGGCGCCGGGAACCACCTCACGACGACCGGCGGCACAACCCACCCCGCGACCGTCGCTGCGGAGCGCATACCCGATGCGGGGCGCGCCAACCGTCGATCACGTGAGCCACGTCATCGTGACCGTCGTGCCGTCTTCGCGGTGCACCCGTGCGCTGTGGTCGGCGAGGGTGTCGATGAGCTGGAGCCCGCGGCCGCGCAGGCCGTCCGTCCCGGCGGGCGGGCGCCAGGTGCCGTAGTCGGTCACGGTCACCGTCAGCCGCCCGTTCAGCGCCTCGGCCCGGACGTCGATCGGGCCCGCCTCCTGGTCGCGGTAGGCGTGCTCGGCGGAGTTGGCCATCGCCTCGTACCCGGCGAGGACGACGTCGTCCTGCCGCTCGGGGCTCAGGCCGAGCGCGCGCAGCCACCGCCCCAGCTCCCGGCGCAGTTCCGGCAGCCGGTCGGCCACCGCCACGGTGCGCCGGTGGAACGACGCCGGGGCCGTTTCCGTCTCGGCCATGGCGTTCATCCTGCCTGCTCGCGGGCGTGGCGCAAAACGGAGCGGGGCCTGACACGGCGGCCCGGCGCCGGGGCGGGCATGATGGGTGGCGGTTGAGCAAACAGCCTTCGTGACCAAGCGCGCCCGGGAAATCCCCGCCGGTGCCCTCGAAGGCGGGGAGAATCGCCATGACCGAACACGCTCACTCCGAAGGCTCGACCACCGCTGTGCCGTTCGCCGAGTTCCGGATCGCCCGATCGCAGCAGGGCGGCGCCGTCGTCGTGGAGGTCGCCGGGGACGTGGACACCACCACGGCCCCCGCCGTCGTCCAGGCCGCGGACGACGCGCTCGCCACCGCGCCGCCGGTGCTGGTCGTCGACCTCACGCGCGTCGAGTTCCTCGCGTCGCCCGGGCTGACCGCGTTGCTCACCATCCACCGCAACGCCGGTCCCGCCACCGCGGTGCGGATCGTCGCGTCCGGCCGGGCGACCCTGCGCCCGATCCAGCTGACCGGGCTCGAAGAGAGTCTGTCGCTGTTCCCGCCCCGAGACGCGGCGCTCGCCGCGTCGTGACCCACGTCCCGGCCGGTCAGCCGCCGGCCGGGACCGGCTCGCGCCGGATGGCGAGCAGGGCGACGTCGTCCTGGGCCGGCCGGTTGCCGATCATCGTGGCCATCAGGCGCGCGCAGAGC
>DASZNR010000138.1:0-16480 GCA_035551175.1 Amycolatopsis sp.
GCGACCGTGGCGCACGGCCCGCTGCGAGTACACCGGATAGCGCGCGATCAGCCGGTCGGACACGAGCGACCGCAGCCGCGCCGGGTCCACCGGGGTCTTCGTCCACAGCACGGACGTGACGAGCATCAGGTTCTCCGGCCGGTCCAGGTGCAGCCACAGGCTGTCCTGCGCGGGCATCCGCCGATGCGGCCCGGCCGGTCTCCGCGTGTTCCCCACCGTCATCGCCTTCTCCCGTCGCACCCTCACTCTGCAAGCCCCGCCGGATCCCGGAAAGGGCCGGAAGTCACCCGTGCACGTGGACGATTTCCCCTGCCTCGCGACCGGGTGCCGCGAGATCGTGAAGACCTCTGTGAATCACCCCGGCGCTTCGGAGGAAACCCATGTCCCTCAACCACGTCGTAGTACTGGGCAGCGGATTCGCCGGCTTGGAGGCCGCCTTCGCGTTGCGCGCGCAAGCGAGTCCGGACCGCGTCCGGATCAGCCTGGTTTCCGACCGCGACGACTTCCTGTTCCGGCCCAACAGCATCTACCTGCCCTTCGGGGCCGCCGAGGCACCGCTGCACGTGTCGTTGACGAAAGCGTTGCGGCGCCGGGAGATCGACGCCCACATCGCGACCGCCGAAGGCATCGACACCGATCGTGGTGCCGTGCACACCTCGCGCGGCGAGGTCCTCTACGACAAGCTGGTGATCGCCACCGGGGCCGCGATGCGCCCGGAGGAGGTGCCCGGTCTCGCCGAACACGCCTGCACCGTCTGGTCCCCCGGGCAGCTGCACGCGCTGGGCGAGCGGCTGCAATGGGTCGTCCGGCACGCCGCGCACGGCCGGCTCCAGCAGGTCCTGTTCCTGGTGCCGCCGAACAACAAGTGCGCCGGTCCGCTGTACGAGATCGCCCTGATGCTCGACACCTGGCTGCGCCGCCGCGACGTCCGCGACAACGTCCAGCTGGCGTTCACCACGTTCGAGCAGAGCTACGTGCAGGCGTTCGGTCCGAAGCTGCACGACGTCGTGGCCGGCGAATTCGCCCGGCGGGGCATCGACGGGCGCACCGGAGCCGCCCCCGAGAAGATCAGCGAGCTGGAAGTCGCCTACACCGACGGAACCGGGCACGAGTTCGACCTCCTCGTGGCGTTCCCGCCGTACGTCGCCGCCCAGCGGTTCGACGGGCTGCCCGCCGACGAGCGCGGGTTCCTCGCCTGCGAGGCGAGCACGCGCGAGGTGCTCGGGCACCCCGACGTCTACGCGCCTGGCGACGCCGGGGACTTCCCGGTCAAGCAGGCGTTCCTCGCGCTGCTGCAGGCCCAGGCCGTCGCCGGGCAGATCGCCGCCGACATCGGTGCGCACCTGCCGGGAGCCGGCTTCGAGCCGGTGAGCATGTGCGTGCTGGAGATGCTCGACAAGGCGACCTTCGCGCAGGTTCCGCTGGCGGTCACCGGGGACCCCGCGCAGCCCGTGGTCGTCGACCCGTGGGCCGGTGAGGCCTACCGCGTCGGCACTTCGTCCGCTTGGCGGCTGGGCAAGAAAGCCCTCGGTACCTACGTGCCGGGCCGCTTCCGCGCCGGGCTGCCGGTGCACGCGGGAACCGGCTGGGACGTCATGGCACTGGGCCTGCGCGGCGCGACCCGCTGGCTGGCCCGGTGAACCCCGGCGGACGGAAGTACCTGCTCGCGACCGCCGTCGCGGCGGTCGTCGTGTATGCCGCAGGGGACGTCCTTTCGGCACTGTCCTACGACGGCTACCGCGCCCGGGACCAGGCGATCAGCGAGCTGAGTGCCTTCGGCTCGCCCGTCCGGCCGCTGATGGTGACGGCCATCCTCGTCCACAACGTGTTGCTGCTCGCCTTCGGGATCGGTGTCCTCCGGGTGGCGCGCAGCAGGAGCGTGTGGTGGATCGGCGCCCTCCAGGTCGCGGACTTCGTCTTGGTGGGCATCGCGACGCACACGTTCTGGGCGATGAGCTCGCGCGGCACGCCTCCGGGGTTCAACGACACCATGCACATCGTCCTGTCCGGCGTGTTCAGTCTCCTGGTGGTGACGATGATGGTCCTCTCGGCCGTCGCCTGTCCGGGGTGGTTCCGCTACTACGCAGTGGCGACGACCGTCGTGGTCGTCGGCTTCGGCATCGCGTCCTCGCTCGCGATGCGAGGGCTCGCGCGAAACGACACCCCGTGGGCAGGGGGCTTCGAGCGGATCAACGCCTACGCCTACTTCACCTGGCTCGTGGTTCTCGCCGTGGTGGTGAGCTCCACCGCTTGGAGCGGCCCGCGGTCATCAGATCGACGACCGTCTCCTTGGTGAGTTCTTCGGTGGCGAAGACCCCCGCCAACCGGCCCAGGTACAGAGCCGCGATGCGGTCGGCGACGTCGAAGACGTCGTTCATGTTGTGGGACACCACGATCACACCGAGGCCGCGCTCGGCCAGCCGTTGGACCAGCCCGAGCACGACCTCGGTCTGCTGCACGCCGAGCGCCGCGGTCGGCTCGTCCATGATCACCAGTTTGGAGTGCCACAGCACGGCTTTCGCGATCGCGACCGCCTGGCGCTGGCCACCGGAGAGCGACCCGACCGGCTGGCGGAGCGAGGTCACCGTGGTGACGCCGAGGCTGTGCAAGGTCTCCTTCGCCGCCAGTTCCATCCGGTCCTCGTCGAGCACCCCGTGCCGCAGCTTTTCGCGGCCGAGGAACATGTTCTGCACGATGTCGAGGTTGTCGCAGAGCGCAAGGTCCTGGTACACGGTCTCGATGCCTAGCGCGGCGGCGTCCCGCGGGGTGCGGATGCGCACCGGCTGCCCTTCCCAGGTGAACTCGCCGGCGTCCGGGACGTGGATACCGGCGATGCACTTGATCAGCACGGACTTCCCCGCGCCGTTGTCGCCGACGAGCGCGGTCACCTGTCCGGCCGGGATGTCGAGGTCGACCCCGGCGAGGGCCTGCACCGGCCCGAACTTCTTCTTGACGCCCCGGGCGCGCAGCAGAGGCACCTCGGCCGGTCCGGCGGCGTCCGGGGCCGGTGCGGCCCGTTCGGCGGTGGCGGTCATGGCGGGTCAGGCCTTTCCCGGGACGACTTCGGCGAGCCGCCGTCCCAGCGGGCTTTCCGGGGCGCGGGCGGGCGGCGGGATCACCGCGACGGGGCAGCTCGCGCGCCGGAGGCAGGCTTTGGCGACCGAGCCGGCGAGCGCCTCGCGCAGTCTGCCCCTGCCGTGGCTGCCGACCACCAGCATGGTCGCGCCCTTCGCGCGCCCGGTCAGGACCTCTGCGGGGTCACCGTCCGGGGCCGAGCACCGCGCCGTCACGCCGGGATGGTCCTTCGTCACCGCTGTCACGAGCGATTCGAGCTCGTGGAGGTGCACGGTCCGGGCCTCTTCCAGGGTCCGGTTCACCGAGGCGTCGTCGAGCATCGAGTCGTGCAGCCACACCGTCACGACGTCCAGCTCGGCGCCGGTGGGCTCGGCCTGCGCGGCCGCCCAGATCAGGGCCGCCGTGCTCGCGCCGGAACCGTCGACACCGACCACGATCCGGCCCTTCGCGGTTGTTTCCGTCATCACCGCTCCTTCCGGTCACCGCCCCCTGCACGTCCAGACAACTCCTTCCGCTCGCGCGGCGAAGCTGCCGTTCTGCCCGATCCACGAGGACCTTGGGCCCTACGAGTCCCGCCGGGCGATGCCGACCATCGAGGAGAGCAACCGACGACAGGGAGAAGCAGATGACGGTACGGCTCGGGATCAACGGCTTCGGCAGGATCGGGCGCGACATCCTCCGGTGCGTGCTGGAGACGCCGGACAGCCCCATCGAAGTGGTCGCGGTCAACGACATCACCTCCCCGGAGATGCTGGCACACCTGCTGGTCCACGACTCCACCTACGGCAGGCTGCGCATTCCGGTCGAGGTCGTCGACGGCGAGGCATTGCGCGTCGGCGACCACCTGATCCAGGTGAGCTCGACGGCCGACCCCACCCAGCTGCCGTGGGGCGAATACGGCGTCGACGTCGTCGTCGAGTCCACCGGCAAGTTCCGCACCCGCGAAGCCGCCGGTGTGCACCTGGCCGCGGGCGCGAAGAAGGTCGTGATCTCCGCACCGGGCAAGGACGTCGACGCGACGATCGTGCTCGGGGTCAACGAGGGCGATTACGACCCCGCTGCGCACCACGTGATTTCGAATGCCTCCTGCACGACGAACTGCGTCGCGCCGATGGTGAAGGTGCTGCACTCGGCGTTCGGCATCCGGCGCGGCCTGCTCACCACCATCCACAGCTACACCGGCGACCAGGCGCTGCTCGACCGCCCGCACAAGGACCCGCGCCGCGCCCGCTCGGCCGCGGTCAACGTGGTGCCCACCAGCACCGGCGCGGCCAAGGCGATCGGCTTGGTGCTGCCGGAGCTGGCCGGCAAGCTCGACGGCGTCGCCGTGCGGGTGCCGGTCGAGGACGGCTCGCTGACTGACCTGACCGTCGAGCTCGAGCGCCCGGTGACCGCTGAACAGGTCAACCACGCGTTCGCCGAAGCCGCCGACGGCGACCTCAAGGGCATCCTGCGCTACACCGAAGCACCCATCGTCTCCCGCGACATCATCGGCGACCCGGCCTCCTGCGTGTTCGACGCCCAGCTGACGAAGGCCGACTCGCACCTGGCGAAGGTGTTCGGCTGGTACGACAACGAATGGGGCTACGCGACCCGCACGGTCGAACTGGTGGAACTGATCGGGCGCTCGCTGGGCTAGTGCTCCGGGTGCCCGCCGGTGTCGCGGCCCGGCGGGCACCCGTCCCCGGCTTGGGGAGCGGCACCTTCGGTTCCGCGCAGGCGGTCGACGAACGGGGCGAGACGGCAACGGGCCGGCTGCCGGCCGGCCACACGCACACTGTCGCCGTGACGATCGACAACCGCGGGGTGGCCGACTCTCTGCCCGCGCGCAGCGTCGTCTGGCCGCGCGGTTGACCACGTCGCCGAGACCATCCGGCAGGAGCGGCCGTTCGTGCTCAGGCACCCGCCCACCGGTCACGCGAGGCGTGCCGGCGGGCGGGTGCCTTTGCCGTGCCCCGTCAGGTCCGGCGGCGGCTGCCGAGGATCAGGGACACCCCGGCGGCGAAGGTCAGCAGCCCGCCCAAGGCGAGCCAGCCGATGTCCACGCCGGTCGAGGCGAGCCGACCGGTTCCCGGCCCCGCGACGACCTGTCGGGCAGGTGCCGGCCGGGCGGGCACGCCGGCCTTGCCGGCCGGCGGCTTCGCCGTCGGCGGGACCGCGTCCGGATCGGGTTGGTCCGGACCGGGGACGATCACGATCCAGTTCCGGTAGTAGCTGCCGTCGTCACCGCCGCGGGCAAGCCAAACCTGTGTCCGGCCCCACTGCCCCTGCCACGGACCCACGATGCCGACGTCGTAGCGGTCGGCGGGCAGGTCGGAGAACACCACGGTCCCTTCCGCGTCGCTCACCGCACGCGCTACGATCGCTCCGGTCACCTGGTCGCGCAGATACACCTTCACACCGGGCACCCGTTCGTACTGCGGATGGCACCCGCAACCATAGACGGGGGTGACGACGTACCCGACGGACTTGATCGCCCGGGCGCCGGGCACCCGGGCGGTCGCCGTCACCTCGACCGCGGCGTAGTAGCCGGGAGGTTGGACCCGGCAGTGGACCTCCAGGTAGCCGGCGACGACAGCCTCCTGCCGGACCGGGACGGTGATCTCGAAGGTCCGCGAGGACGCGGGCTGGACAGTGGCTCCCGCTCCGGCCGGGTCCAGTTCGCCCAGGCCGATCGGTTGTGCGTAGTCATTCGTCCAGCAGTACCCGGTCAGGCCCGGAACCGGACCACGACCGCTGTTGGCCACCGTGACGAACATCCGGGCCGTGTCGCCCCCGGTGTAAGTCGAGGCGGACAACCTGGCGGATCCCGTGAGCCACCCGGTGATGTCGTACTCGCCCCTGAGCACCACCTCGGGTTCACTCACCCCGTCCACCTCCACGGCCGGGTAGGTGAAAGTCCAGTCGGGAGAGCTGGGGTAGACGTGCCAGGTGCCGGCGAGCAGGTCGTGGAAGGCGAACCGGCCCTGGCTGTCGGTCACCGTCTTGGCGGACCATCCGGCGCCCTGACCCGAGGCCTGGATGCGCAGGCCGGGGAGTACTTCACCCGGGTCGAGCACGTGGTTGCGGTTGTAGTCGCCGTAGGCTATCCCGGTGAATCCGCCGCGCACCACCGTGAGCGGAGCCGTGATCGTGACCGAGTTGTCGGCGGGCTCCGCGTCGGGCTCGGCGGAGGTGACCTCGACCTGCAGGCGCACCACATCTTCCGTGAAGTCGGCGATGTACGCCCAGGTACTGCCCTCGGCAGTCTGCCCCGGCGCCAGGACGATGTACATGCCGGTGAAACCGTTCCAGGTGTGGGACGCCAAGGTGCCTGAATCGGTCAGCCGGACGCCGGTGGCCGTGCCGGTGCCGGCGTTCACCACGGACACCCGTGCCCAGACCGGGTCGTTCTGCCGGTAGGACGGTTGGCCGAACGCCACAGTCAGCCGAAGGTCGGGTTGCTCCTCCGCGGCAGCGGGCGGCGCGGAGGCCGACGTCGTCGACGTCGGCCTCGTGCTGGGTGTCGACGTCGGCACCGGTTCGGACGAGGGCGGGTCCTTCACCGCCGTCTCCGACGGCTTCACTGAGGTGGGTGATGGCTTGGCTGTCCGAGACGGTTCAGTGGTCGGCGCCGGTCTCGTCGTCGGCGCCGGTCTCGATGTCGGCGCCGGTTTCGTCGTCGGGGTTTCCGGCGCTGACGGTGGCGGGGAATCCGCCGCCGGTGCGGCGGCAGCCGGAGTTTCGGTCTCCGCCGCGAACACCGGCCCGGCCGACACGCCGAGGGACATCGCCACCGCCAACGTGGCCGCCGCGGCCACCCGGGACAGTCGTTTCATCCTCACTCCTTCCGTTACGCGGCCTACGCCGGCCGCTTGCGCGCGTGGTCCGGAGAGCTGCGGCGGGGAGAGAACCGGGTGTTCAGCGTCCCGCGGGTGCCGGGAACTGCTTGCCCGCACGCGACATCGCGCTCGGCACGCCGGGGAGGTCACGGCCGGGCAGCAGGCTGTGCCAGTAGAACCACGAGGAAAGCAGCTTCCCGAGGTGGTTGAGCCGTGACTCCTTGAGCAATGGCAGTCCCGTGTCCGCCGGGAAGCGACCGGGAAGCGGCTCGGTTTCGTAGTCGAAGTCCAAAAGCAGGGCCTTGCCGAAGCCACTCTCGACGAAACAGGTGGCGTGCCCGTCGAAACTCGCGTCGAGCGGCCTGCCGTCCAGGAACTGCCCGACGTTGCGGGCCAGCACTTCGCCCTCGAAGTACGTGACCGAGGCGTCCTTGGCGGCCGGCAGCGCCGCGGCGTCCCCAATGACGAAGATGTTTTCCTTCACCTCGGCACGCAACGTGTGCTCGTCGGCGCGGACGAACCCGTGCGCGTCACCCAGGCCGGGCGAATGGTCCACATAGGACGCGCCAGCGTGCAGCGGGACGACCACCGCCTGGTCGAAGGCGACCTCGCGGCCGTCGGCGGACACCAGCCGCCGGGCGGTGCCGTCGACCTCGCCGGTGGCGAAGCCGGTCACCAGCTCGATGTTCTTCGCCGCCAGCAACTCCGCGAACACCCGGGCGGCCACCGGCTCGTCGAACGCGGCACCCAGCGGCGTCACACAGGTAAGCTCGACCCGGTCCCGGACGCCGCGTCCGGTGAAGAACCAGTCGGCGAGGAGGCAGAACTCGAGCGGGGCGACCGGGCACTTGACCGGGAGCCCGAGGACGTCGACCACCAGGCGGCCGCCGTCGAACGCCGCCAGCGCCGAAGCCAGGCCCACCGCGCCGTCGAGGTCGTAGAACGTGTCGACGTGGGAACGCCAGCCCGGCCCGGTGAGCCCTTCGCTCCTCTCCGGCACGAGCCGCGCTCCGGTGGCGATCACGAGCGCGTCGTAGCGGAGCACGGTCCCGTCGGCCAGGTGCACGCGATCGGCGTCGACATCGACGCACTCGACCTCGCTGCGGTGGTAGCCGGTCCCGTCGGCCAGCTGCCGGGGACGAGACCGGACGAGGTCACCGGCGTCGGCCATCCCGAACGGCACGAACAGCAGGCCCGGCTGGTAGACGTGGTCGTCGTCCCGATCGACGACGGTGATCTGCGCGCCCTCGCCGAAGTCGCGGTACAGGCGGTTCGCCGCGAGCGTTCCCCCGGTTCCCCCGCCGAGGACGACGATGCGTTTCACCGTCGTCCCCTCAGCGCAGCCCGGCGGCCGCGCCGTCGTCCTGGGTGTACTTGAGGCGATTGCGGACCGCGACCACTCCGGGCACGGCCTCGGTCAGCCACTCCGCGCGCTCCACCTCGCTGCGCCGGTCGATCACCCCGCTCAGGCTCACGACGCCGTCGTCGACCCGCACCGTGACCGTCGACGGGTCCGCCCAGATCGACCGCTGCAGCACGTCGCGCTCCACGATCTCCTTGATCTCCTCGTCCGGCCGCAGGAACGCGCACAGGACGTCCCGGCGGGCGAGGACGCCGATCAGCCGGCCCGAGCCGTCGACGACGTACAAGCGACGCAGCTTCGCTTCCACCAGCCGCCGAGCCGCACCGGCAACCGGCTCGTCCTTGGCGACCGTCGGCACGCGCCGGGTCATCAGCTCGCTCGCGGTGAGTCCCTGGGCCTTGGTCCACGCCCGGTGCTTCCGGAAGACCGGCTCGAGGCGGCGGCCGTCGCCGCGGTGGCGGGCCAGCAGGTCCGCTTCGTCGACGACACCGATCGGGCGCCGGTGTTGGTCGACTACCGGGATCGCGGCGATGCCGTGCTCCGCCAGCAGGGAGACGAGCTCCTTGAACGTCGTCCCGGGACCGGCGGTCACGACCGGACACGTCATCAGATCCGAAACCTGCGGACCGCGCATCACACACCTCCGTCGGACGGTTCTCTTCACGTTACGAATCCGCATCACCGCCGGGCTGCGGGCAACGGTCCCCGGCCGAGAGGTCTTTCGCCCCTTTGCCTGGGCCCGCGGATGGCTTTGCCTGGACAGAGCCGATCGGAAGGAGAAGCCATGACCCGGCACAAGCGGTGGCACGACCTGAGTTCCCGGCAGCGCGGCGGGATCCGCCTCGCCGCGAGCGTCCAGCTGCTGCTCGCCGCGGCCGCGTGGTGGGACCTCGCGCACCGGCCGGCCACGCAGGTCCGCGGCCCGAAGTGGCTGTGGGCTCTCGTGATCGGGGTGAACTTCGTCGGCCCGGTGCTCTACTTCGCGCGTGGACGCGCCACCACCACCGGGCAGAGTGCGTAGGACATCAGCGCCTGGCTCGTCGACCCGAGAGCCAGGCCGCTGAATCCACCCCGGCCCCGGCTGCCGACGACCAGCAGCTGTGCCCGGTCGGCGAAGTCCAGCAGCCGCTCGGGCGCCCGGCCGGCCACGACCTCGCGGTCCACCGCCACGTCCGGGTACTTCTCCTGCCAGCCGGCCAGGCGCTGGGCGAGCAGTTCCCGCCCGTATTCGTCCGCGGCCCGCCAGCCGTCGTGGCGGCAGTGCACCGCGATCAGCCGGGCGCCGCGCCAGGACGCCTCCTCGAACGCGGTCGCGATGGCCTCCTCGCTCGCCGGGCTTCCGTCGACGCCGACCACCACCGGTCCCTCGGCGGGCGCTTCATCTTCCCCCACGTGCGGACGGATCAAGGCCACCGGGCAGTGCGCGTGCGCGGTCAGGGCCACCGTGACCGACCCGAGCAGGATCCGGCCCAGCGGCCGCAGTCCCGGTGTGCCGAGCACGAGCATCGCCGCGTCGGCGGACTCCGCGACCAAGGCGTCCGCGGGCCGTTCAGGCCGCAGCACCGTCTTCGCCTCGACCTCCGAAGCCGCGGCACGAGCCTCGGCGAGCATGGTCCGGCCCTGCCCCGCGGCCGCCTCCAGCAGCTGCTCGTACGTCGGGTCGGCCCTCGGGTAGGGCGCGGGCAGTTCCGGGAGCGCGTGGACCAGGCGCAGGCCACGCCTGCGCTCCCGCGCCACGCGGGCAGCCCACCGGACCGCCGCGAGTGCTCCGGCCGAACCGTCCACGCCGACCACCAGTTCCGAGCCGCTCATCCGAATCTCCTTTCACCACGGGGAAGTCAAGCGGCCGAAGCCGCTCCCGGCACGAGGCTTCCGGCCCGGTTCGGAGGGACTTCGGTCCATTCCGCGCGGTCCTCGGGAACCGGCGGCCAAGGGCCTCCCGGCCGGGGACCTTCGACCCCAGAAACTCCCGCGGTGCGGGCCGAAACTGAGCGCAGCACCGAAAAGAACGGAGGTTTCCCCATGTCCATCCGACCGGAAGAGAAGAAGACCACCTCGGGCCACCGGGCCACCGAACCGGCGCCGGTCGCCGACTTCGTCGCCGAGCCCACGACCGCCGGGAAGTCCCTGGCCGTCCTGCGGATCGCGACCGGGTTCGTGTTCCTGTGGGCGTTCCTGGACAAGCTGTTCGGCCTGGGCTACGCGACCCCGTCGAAGGGCGCCTGGATCAACGGCGGTTCGCCGACCAAGGGCTTCCTGAGCGGCGTGCACGTCGGCCCGTTCGAGTCGATGTTCCACACCTGGGCGGGCACCTGGTGGGCCGACTGGCTGTTCATGCTCGGCCTGGGCGCCATCGGCATCGCCGTGATCGCCGGGATCGGGCTGCGGCTGAGCGCCGTCGCCGGCTCGCTGATGATGCTCATGATGTGGGCCGCCGAGTGGCCGTTCGCGCAGAGCATGAGCACCGGTGAGGCAACGCACTCCACCAACCCGGTCATCGACTACCACATCATCTACGCGCTCGTCCTCATCGCGCTCGCCGCCGCCTCGGCCGGGCACACCTGGGGACTCGGCCGCCGCTGGGCCGACGCCGTCGGCGAGCGCACGTGGCTGCGCTGACGCGATCCGTTCCACGGGCGCCCGCCGACCGGCGGGCGCCCGTTCCCGCTGCCCGAGGAAAGAAGGAGAAGAAATGAAGGCACTCGTCTACGACGGTCCCGGCCGGCGCAGCTGGACCGACCACGCCGACCCCGAGCTCACCGCGCCCACCGACGCGATCGTCCGGGTCGACGCGGTCACCATCTGCGGCACCGACCTGCACATCCTCAAGGGCGACGTGCCCGAGGTCGAACGCGGTCGGATCCTCGGTCACGAAGCGGTCGGCACGATCGTCGAGACCGGCTCCGCCGTCACCACCGTGAAGGCCGGCGACAAGGTCCTGGTGTCCTGCATCTCCGCATGCGGCCGGTGCGAATACTGCCGGCAAGCCGCCTACGGCCAGTGCCTCGGCGGCGGAGGCTGGATCCTCGGCCACACGACCGACGGCGTCCAGGCCGAATACGCGCGCGTCCCGTTCGCCGACACCTCGACCTACGTGCTGCCCTCCGGAGTGAGCGACGAATCCGCGCTGATGCTGGCTGACATCGTCCCGACGTCCTACGAGGTCGGCGTCCGCAACGGCGGCGTCAAGCCGGGCGACACCGTGGTGATCGTCGGCGCGGGGCCGATCGGGCTGGCCGCGATCACGAACGCCCAGCTGTTCTCGCCCAGCACGATCATCGTGGTCGACCGGGAACCGGCCCGGCTCGACGCGGCGAAGTCGTTCGGCGCCGACCTGATGGTGCAGCCCGGCGACGCGGGCGCCGCGGTGGCCGAAGCCAGTGGCGGGCTCGGGGCGGATGTCGCCATCGAAGCGGTCGGCATTCCGGAGACGTTCGAGCTGTGCACGAAGCTGGTCCGCCCGGGCGGCCATGTGGCGAACGTCGGCGTGCACGGCGCCCCGGCGACGCTGCACCTCGAGGAACTGTGGATCAAGAACGTCACCATCACCACCGGGCTGGTCGACACCTCCAGCACGCCGATGCTGCTGCGGATGCTCGCGGCGGGCCGGCTGGACACGAGCCGGTTCATCACGCACCGGTTCGGGCTCGACGAGATGGACGAGGCCTACGACGTCTTCGCCCACCCACAGGACAGCAACGCGCTGAAGGTCGCCCTGTTCCGCGGCTGATCGCGAACCGAAGCGGCCACCGTCCATTCCGGACGGTGGCCGCTTCGGTGTGCCTCAGTTGTGCGGCTTGCGCGAGCTCAGGATCCCGACCGGCCCCGGCGGCACCGGGGACACGCCCCGGTCGTCGAACTGGCCCTTCAGGGTGTGCCGCACCTCCACGACCCCGTCGACCCGGCGGATCAGCGCCACGATCACCGGGATCATGCTCTCCCGCTCGACCGTGCCGTTGAGCGTCACGATGCCGTTGTGCACGGAAACATACAGAGACGCCGGGTCCATGGCCATCTCCCGCAGCAGCACCTCGTCACGGACCTCGTCCCGGATCTCGCGGTCGGTCCGCAAGAAGACCCGGAGCAGGTCCGAGCGGGAGACCACGCCGACGAGCTTGCCCTCGTCGTCCACCACCGGCAGGCGGTGGAAGTGGTGCTCCTCCAGCAGTTTCGCGGCCACCGTGACGTCGTCGTCCGCCCGGACGGTGATCGCCGGCTTCGTCATCAGGTCGGCGACGAACGCCGCTCCCGCCTTCCGCTTCGCTTGCCGGGAGCCGGGCTTGAGCAAGCCGTGCGGGGCCTCCCGCTCGAGCAGATCGCCTTGGGAGACGACGCCGAGGACGAGCCCGTCGTCGTCGACCACGGGAGCGCCGCTGATGTTCCAGGTGGCCAGCAGGAGCGCCACCGCCTTGAACGGCGTGTCCGGGCCCACGGTGGTGACTTCGGTCGTCATGACCGGACCCACTTTGCGGCGACTGGGCATCTTGGCCTCCTTCACATCCTTCTGTTTGGGGGTCCGGGTGGCGGAGCCCCCGGCCCGGGGCGAAGCCCCGGTTGTCACAGCAGCGGGCCCGGGTAGTAGGTGCCCACAGGTTCCTGTTCCGGCGCCGCTTCCTTCTCCGGCTCCACGACGGTCCGTGCCGGGATGACCACCACCGGGCAACTCGCCTCGCGCAGGCAGTGCTCGGCGACCGAACCGACGAGCAGCTTCAGCAGACGGCCGCGGCCGTGACTGCCGAGCACGAGCATCGCCGCGGTCTTCGACGCCTCTTCCAGCGCCACCGGGGCCGAGTGCTCGACCAGCTCGGCCCGGACGGCGACACCCGGATGCTCGGTCCGTACCTGGTCGACGACTTCGTCGAGCCGGCGCCGCTCCCGGTCCGCGACCGTCTCCGGCGATCCGGCGACCGCCGCGCCGAGGTCGGCGACCGGCTCGAACGACCACGCGCGCAGTGCGACGACCTGGCGGCCGCTCACCGCCGCTTCGGACACCGCCCAGCGCAGGGCGGCCACGCTGACCGCCGAATGGTCGACGCCGACGACGACGTCGCCCTGGTTTGCCTTTGTCATGAGAAATCACCTTCTCCTGTTCTCAAGAATGGGTTTTGCGGTCCTGTTCGTGGAACCACTCCTGCTGCCACTGGGCGAACCGGAAGCGGTCGAGGGAAAACACGGCCAGCCGGTAGCAGAGGGCGAGCAGTGCCAGTGAGCCCAGCCAGAGGCCCAGCCCGAGGACCACGGCGTCGATGACGACACCCGCGCTGCTGAGCGGGGGATCCACCGGGCTGCCGGCGCGATCCACCCAGACGGTCAGCGTTTCGCCTTTGAGCTTGCCCTGGTCGGCGACGACTTGGCCGACGCGGCGGGTTCCGTCCGGAAGCAGCCAGGTCGCGTCGGTGGGCCGGCCGTTGCCGACGACGCCGGCGCGGGAGTTCACCGTGATGTCCGGCCCGTCGGCGAGCAGGGTGGCGGTCACCTGCGTGCGCTCGCTGAGCTGCTGGGCCGACTCTCCTTGCTGTCGCGCGTAGGTTTCCGAGCCGATGGAGGCGGCGACCGGCAGCGCGGCGAGCGCGAGCAGCACCGCGAAGACCAGCAGCCCGGCCTGGAACCGGTCCGAGCCCCGCGCCACCGACCCGCGGCGGGGCAGGACGGTGCGCCACATCCGCGCGATCGGGTTCGACGAAGTGCTCATGGGTCCTGCCCTCTCCGGTCGGAAGTCCTTGGTACGACCAGGATCATCGATTTCCAGAGCTGCCCGAAGAGGCCTTGGACCCCGGCGTACGGGGACCGACCCACCCTCCTCGAGAGGCCCTCCGACGGTGCACCGGGGACTTAGGACCCTGTGCCGTGGCGGATCGGCCGGGGATGGTCGGGTAAACCGACGGAACGGAGCACCGACCATGCGCGCCCGCGAGATCATGACCAGCCCGGCGTTCGCGTTGACACCGTCCGCGACGCTCGAAGAAGCTGCCGAGATGATGACCGGCCACGGTTTCACCACGATGCCGGTGGTCGACGCGGACGGGAGGCTGCTCGGGCTGCTGTCCGAGGCCGACATCCTGCGGACGCCGGCTCCGCCCGGGGACCCGGACACCGGCGTCATGCTCGACGGCGGGCCGCGGACAGCGGGCTCGGTGATGCGCACGCGAGGACTGGCCGTGCCGGCCGGCACCGAGGTGCACGAACTCGCGCGGCTGATGACCGACGCCGGCGTGCGCTCGGCGCCGGTCGTCGAAGGCGGCTGCGTCGTCGGCATGGTGACCTTCCGGGACGTGCTGCGAGCCACGGCCGGGCGCACCTGAGCGTCAGCTCGCCGGGACGTCCGGGCCGGTGCGGTGGCTCAGGACGTCCTCGACCGGGCGGCGGTCCGTGAGCCGGGTCGGGGAGCCGTACCCGATGCGCAGCAACGTGTGCGGCTGGCCGAACCCGGCGAAGATCCGGTCGAGCGACGCCCGCGTCCGCGCGGTTTCGAACGGCTGGGACAGAAACGACGTCGCCAGGCCTTCGGCGGTCGCGGTCAGCAGCACCCGCTGCATCGCCATCCCGGCCCGGACCTCGGCGTGCGGTCCCCGGTCCCGGGTCAGCAACACCCCGAGCAGGGGCTCCTGCTCGTACTCGCGCGGCGGCAGGTTCTCGTTCTCGTGCGACGCGCGCAGCGTCACGACTCCCGGCCCGTACGGGGGCGGGCCGGACGCGGTCTTCGGCACGCCGTCGGGACTGCCGGGTTCGCGGTGGGTCCAGTACTCCGCTTCCGCCCGGAAGACCGGGTTGTCCGCCTGCAGGGCCTCGGCCTGCCGCACCAGCGACGCCACCGTGCTGTACCGGCTGGAGACGTTGAGGTACTCGATCTGCCCGCCCTCCTGCAAGGCCGCGGACTTCAACGCGGTGCGGGCCGCGGACGGCACCTCCTTGTCCAGCAGCGGACGGCGGTTCGTGTGCCGGCGGAACACGGCTTCGGCGAGCCTGCGCTCGCCCGCGGTGGCCTTCTGGTTGCCGTCGAGCCGGATCACCGCGACCAAGTCCGGCTCCGCCGGGTCCGGCAGCATCCGCACGACCGCGGCGAGCCCGTTGGCCCGCAGGCAGATCAGCAGGTTGAACGCGGCCGCACCGCACGCGAGCCGCGCCTCCCGCCCGTGCGGGTCCGCGACGGTGAGGACACGCTCGCGGTCCAGCCACACCTCGATCACCTCGTGCTCGACGACGAACCGCCAAGGCTGGGTGTTGTGCGGCGAAGGCGCGCGCACCGCAGCGGCGAGGGCCTGGTCGAACACGGTGGGCAGCGGTCGGATCATCACGGGCTCCGGGTTCCTGGGGGACGAACACACCCAGCATCACCGGCGGTTCCGCACCGCGGCGACGGTCGCGCGTCACCACCCGGAGGGACCAAAGACCCTCGGGCCCCGTTGCTGAGACCGGCTTCAGCCGGCCGGTGGGATGCTCGACCGGCGCGAGCGGAGGGCCGAACCATGGACCGGCAGGCAGTGCACGAGCAGTGGGAGCGCGACCGCGCCACCCTCCACGAACTGGTGGCCGCCGCGACGACCGCCGAGCTCCGCCGCCGGTCGGCCGGCACCCGGTGGACCAACGGGCAACTGGTGTTCCACCTCGTGTTCGGCTACCAGATCGTGCGTGCCCTGCTGGTGCTGGTCCGCCTCTTCGGCCGGCTGCCCGGCTCCGTCAGCCGCCGGTTCGCCGCCGCGCTGAACGCGGCCACTCCCCCGTTCCACGTGATCAACTACCTCGGGTCCTGCGGTGGCGGCCTGCTCGGCCCCCGGCGCGCGGCCGCGTGGCTGGACCGCATCATCGCCTCGCTGCACCGCAGCCTGGACCGGGCCACCGAAGCCGATCTCGCCCGCGGGATGCACTACCCGACCCGCTGGGATCCCTTCTTCCAGCCGTACATGACGCTGGCCGACATCTACCGCTATCCGAGCCTCCACTTCGCCTTCCACCGGCAGCAGCTCACCCTCGACCGGTAGCGGCTCAGCACAGCACGCGCTCCCCGTCCTCGGGCACCACCGCGCACCAGCCGGCTTCCGCGTGCAAGGCCTTCGCGAACGCGTGCGAAGCCGCCGCCTCCCCTTCGACGACGAACGCCGTCTCGGGCGGTGGTGTCGCGGTCGCCCAGGCGAGCACCTCTTCCGGTCCCGCGAACTCGCCGGTGCTCCCCAGCGCGGTCACCTCGGCCCGGACCGGCACGTACCGGCCGTGGACCTTGAGC
>DASZNR010000139.1:0-1634 GCA_035551175.1 Amycolatopsis sp.
AGCAGGAACGGCAGGACTTCCGGCACCGCGTGCGCGAAGATGTAGAGCACGAACTTGCGGACGTTGTCGAAGACCCGGCGGCCCTCCCGCACCCCGGCGACGATGGTCGCGAAGTTGTCGTCGGTGAGCACCACCGTCGCCGCTTCCTTCGCGACGTCCGTTCCGCCGACGCCCATCGCCACCCCGATGTCGGCCCGGCGCAACGCCGGCGCGTCGTTGACGCCGTCGCCGGTCATCGCCACGACTTCGCCGCAGTCGCGCAGGGCGTCGGCGATCCGCAGCTTGTCTTCCGGCGCCGCGCGGGAGAACACGATCTCACCGTCGGCGGTGAGCGCTTCGTCGAGCGCCGGTTCCGGCAGCTCGGCGAGCTCGTCACCACTGATCACGCGGTCCGCGCCGATCCCGACGCGGCGCGCGATCTCCGCCGCGGTCCGGCCGTTGTCGCCGGTCACGACGTGGACGGTGATGCCCGCCGAATGGCAGTTCGCGACGGCGGCGGCGACTTCGGGACGCGGCGGGTCGACGAGCCCCACCAGCCCCAGCAGGCACAGGTCCGATTCGGCTTCGTCGCGGCTCCCCGGCACGGCGGCCGCCTCGCGGCGGGCGACGGCCAGCACGCGCAGGGCGCGGCCCGCCATCTCGTCGACGCGCTCGATGATCCGCTCCCGCAGCTCGGTCGTCAGCGGGACTTCGGTGCCGGAAGCGTCGCGGACCGACGCGCACCGCGGCACCACCTGTTCGGGCGCCCCCTTGGTGGCCACGAACAGCGCACCGTCCACGGAGTCCACTGTAGACATCCGCTTGAGCCGGGGGTCGAACGAGTAGAGGGTTTCCCGCGTGGTTTCCCGGGCCGCCGGGTCGAACGCAGTCCCGTGGTCGGCCGCGTAGCCCAGCAGCGCCAGCTCCGTCGGGTCGCCGCTGGCCGAGGTGAGGTCGGCGGTGCTGCAGCGCGCGAGTGACGCGGCCAGCACGCCCGCGTCCGAGAGAGGTTCGCCCAGGCCGTCCCGGACCTCTTCGACGTGCATCGAGTTGCGGGTCAGGGTTCCGGTCTTGTCGGTGCAGATCACCGTCGTGGAGCCCAGGGTCTCCACCGCCGACAGCCGTTTGACCAGTGCGCCTTCCTTGGCCATGGACCGGACCCCGGCGGCCAGCGCGAGGGTGATCGTCGGCAGCAGCCCCTCGGGGACGTTCGCGACCAGCAGGCCGATCGCGAACACGAACGCCGCCGACCACGAAAGCCCGGCCAGCCAGCCCAGCGGCAGGAAGCCGATGCCGACCACGACCGCGACCCCGGCGATCAGCCACGCCACGCGGCGGACCTGCCGCTCCAGCGGGCTCTCCTCACGCCCCACCCGGGCCGAGAGCGACGCGATCCGGCCGATCTCGGTGTGCCGCCCGGTGGCGTGCACGACCGCGTGCGCGGCGCCGGCGACGCAGACCGTGCCGCTGAAGACGAGCACGGGCGACTCCAGCGGCCGGGACGCGTCGTCGTGGACGTCGGCCATCCGCGTCACCGCCGCCGACTCCCCGGTCAGCATCGAAGCGTCGACGTCGAGGGTGCCCTCCACCAGCCTTGCGTCGGCCGGGACGCGGTCCCCCTCGGCGAGCACCAGCACGTCCCCGGGCACGATCTC
>DASZNR010000140.1:0-8054 GCA_035551175.1 Amycolatopsis sp.
CCACCGCTTCCTGTACCTCCACCCGGACCGGGTCGCCGCCGTCGCGGTCGGCGCACCCGGCGGCGTGACCTTGCTCGACGACTCGCTCGCCTGGCCGGAAGGCACCGGCGACACCGGGCAGCGGTTCGGGATCACCGTGGACCCCGCCGCGGTCGCCCGGGTGCCGGTGCTGCTCGTCATCGGCGGTGACGACGACGGGCGGGCCGACTTGGCCGCGATGGGCGACCACGGCCGCAGCCGGCCGGAGCAGCTCGACCGGCTGGCCGAAAGCCTGACCCGGCACGGCGCCGAGGTCCGGCAGGTGGTGGTCCCCGGGGTGGGGCACAGCGCCGCGGGGACCCGGCCGCCGGTCGTCGAATTCTTCACCGGCTTGCTGCCCGGATGGACCGGAGATGCACGAAAGGTAGTTCCTTGACCCTCCGTCGACGCTGTGCTCACCGCTGTCCTGCTGGGCACGCTCGGGACCGCGAGCACGACCCGGCCACCGGCGACCGCCTGCCCGCCCGGCCTGGCGGGTAAGGCAACCTGTTACTCCGGCCAGAACACCAACGGCGGCTACTACACGGCCTGGAGCCGGTCGAGGTGGCCCTGGAGAAGGCGGGAACTTACCCTCACGAAACACCGCCCGCGACGACACCCTCGTCAACATCGACGTCCACACCGGCGTCTCCAGCGCCAACCCGGCCGGCCGCTGGCAACACGACGCCCGCGGCGCCACCCAGAAAATCGCCGCACTCGTCATCACCAATCTGACCACCTGAGCAACCCAGATCGACGTGCGATGTATGGGTCGACAAGGCTGTGTCGGGCTCAGTTGCGGACGTTCAGTGTCGTGTCTGCGCGCCGTGGATAGTGTTGAACTGTGGGCTTCTCTGCGTGCATGGTTTGACGACGAATCGTGGACGGAAGCGGTGCCGCGTTGAGGCAAGAAATATTTCTCGAATGTGTTAAGTGGCAATGAAATTCAGCTCAGGTCAACGGCTGGCTTAGCCCCGCCGTGTTTACCCTGGTCAAGGCCCTGATCGGTGACACTCGGTGCGAGCATGCGTGCCGTGCGCTGCGGGCGCGGCCTCAGCGGGGCGAGCTTGACCGGTGCTTGCTGGTGCAGAGCACGTATTCGATCGTGCGATATTCGCCAGGGCCACGTTGTCCGCCTGCGCCTGGGCTTTCGCTGGGTTGCAAGTTCCTGGCCGGGAAGCTGTAACCGCAGCCCTTCGCGGTTGTTCACGCGAACCCGGGCGCTGGTGGCCACTACATGGTGAAGAGCTCAGGGAACAGCCGAATGACGCTGCAATCTGAGGGTCAGATCACCTCCGGACCGGAAGGGCGCGGATTGTTGCGTTTGAAGACGATGAGGTCCCAGCCGCTGCCGACGATGATCTCGCCGCCCGGGCCGATGGCCAGTGCACCCCATTGCGTGCCGGCGACGTCGAACTCGTCTCGCTGTGTTCCGGTGGCCAGGTCCCAGAGCCGGACGGAGCCGCCGCTGTCGATCACTACGGCGGTGGGCACAGCGTCGTAGGGGTGGCAGGCGATCGCGGTGATCCGCTGCTTGTGGCCGGTGATGACATTCCGGGCGACGCCGGTTGTCAGGTCCCATACCCGGACCGAGGTGCCGCCGGTGACCGCTACTGGGTGGCCGTCAATCTCGGTGCATGCCACTGCCTGGACGACGCCTTCGTGGCCGGTCAGTGTTGCGCGCCGGATGCCCGTGAGGAGGTCCCACACGTGCACGGTCCCGTCATAGCCGACTGTGACGGCCAGCGGCCGGTGATCGACAGTCGCGCACGCGACGCCGTTGACGCCAATGGCGTGCCTGGTCGCGATCTCGCGGAAGACCTCCCCCGTGTCGAGCCACCAGACGAACAGTGAATCGTGGTACGACCCGGCGCTGACAGCAAGGGGACGTCCATCCATTGTGGAGCAGGCGATGGTCCGCACCGGCCCGCGGTGGCCTTCGAGCACGGACACCGGCGTCCCGTTCACCACGTCCCAGACCTTGACGGCTTCGTCGGCACCCCCGGTGATCGCGACCGGCCGGCCGGCCACGAAGGTGCACGCGACCGCGTAGATTTCCTTGGTGTGGCCCCTGAAAATGCTGTCGCCCATCAGGTTCTGGAAGCGCCCGAGGCCGAATTCCCACACCCTGACATCACGGTCGTGCCCGGCGGTGACGGCTACGGCGACACCGTTCGACTCCGTGACGGCGATCGCGGCGATGTTCGAGGTGTGGCCGACCGGGGTCATCTGGGCGTGCGCGGTGATGTCCCACACCCGCACCGAGCCATCCAGCCCGGTGCTGACGGCGACCGGCCGGCCGTTGCGGACGGTGCAGGTGACCGACGAAACGAAGTGCCCGTGGCCCGGCAGCACCGCGCGCAACCCGCCGTTCCCGGCGAGGTCCCACACGCGGACGGTGCCGTCGATCCCGCCCGTGACCGCGACGGCCTCGCCGTCGATGGTCGTGCAGCTCACGGCGGTCACCGTGCTCCGGTGGCCGACGAGTGTCAGGACGCCAGCGCCGGTGGTCAGGTCCCACACCTCGACCTGGCCGTTGGTGCTGCCGCCCAGTGCGACCGGGCGCCCGTCGATGATGGTGCAGGTGACCGCCTGGTATCGGTCGCCCGGTACGGAGGAGCCACGGATCCGGCGCTGGTCGCCGGTGGCGAGGTCGACCAGGTAAACGTCCGAGTTGTGGGCGGTGACGGCGATCGGACGGCCGTCCAGGAGCGTGCTGGCCAGCGTTGTGACGCTGATGGAGACCTCGCGAACGCGGGTGCCTGTTCGGAGGTCCCACACCTCCAGGGCCGGCCCGCCCACCACCGCGATCGGGCGTCCGTCCAGTTCGGTGCAGGTGACCGCGTTCAGGTGGCGGCCGTGGCCGGTCGGCGTGCTCCGCGTCGCGCCGGTGAGCGGGTCCCACACCAGCAGTTGCGCGTCGCGGCCCGCGGTCACCACCAGTGTCCGCCTGTCCACCACTGTGCAGGCGATCGCGTCGACCGTGTCCGTGTGCTCGGTGAGCGTCGCGCGGATGGTCCCGGTTTCGAGGTCCCACACGCGGACCACGGCGTCGTGGCCCGCGGTGACCGCGATGGGACGGCCGTCGAGGACGGTGCACGCGCTCGTCGTCACCGGTTTCTCTCCGCCGACGAACGTCGCGCGCAGGGCCGGGCTGATCTGCTGCCCGGTCGCCCAGTGCGGGAACCAGGGCAGGGACGGCACGAGCTTACGGTGCAGCTCGCCCGCCGCGAACCGGGCCGCGTCCGTGGCCAGCACGATCCGCCGCCGTTGCGGGGGCAGCCGTCGGTGGAAGCCCGCTGAGCTGCGGTACACCGAGCGCACGAGACGGGCTTCGGACGCGGTGGCGTGGTCGAGCGCCGGGAGCAGCTCGTCGGGGCCCGCGTGGGTGAGGAAACCGGGGTCGGTGACGAGTTCGTCGAGCTGCCCGCAGCGTGCGGCGTGCGTCGCGAGGTGCCGCAGCACGTACGGGTGCGCTCGCGTCCAGAGCTGTCTCCCGGTGTGGTCGAGTGGGACGCGAGACAGCAGCACCTCCGTGAACGCTTCGTGCGCCTCGGTGGCGTTGACGTCTTCGCGCAGGTACTCCGTCAGCGCCTGGTGGTGGACACGGTAGGCCGACCGGCCCGCCTCGACCGTCTCGACGACGTAGGAGCCGGCGTGGCGGCGCAGCCACAGCAGGTCCTCGTCGGTGTAGGGCACTCCGGAAAGCCGGGTGGCCAGGGGTGCCCAAATGTCCTCCCAAGGCAGGCCCTGGCCTTCGGCGAACGCCAACGGCCGCAGCAGGTCGCGCACCCGGTCGGCGTCGACGCCGAGCCGGGCCACCAGGTCCTGGCGCATCGCCGCCCCGGGTAGCCGGGGGAGCGACGCGCGCCAGGCTGGGTCGTGCCAGTCGGGGATCGCGGTGCCTGCCGCTAGGGTGCCGCCGGTGATGCGGGCGACCAGGAACGACGGGGTGGCGGCCGCGGCGACCGCGGCGGCCACCGCCGCGGTCTCGGCCGGCCGGTCCTGGAAGGGGCTCCCGGGCGCTGACTCCCGCAGGCAGCGGGCCGCGTAGGCGGTCAGGGCGCCGAGATCGGCGTAACGGGACGCGTCCAGGTCGACGCTGTCCTCCCGCTGCAGCCCGAGGTCGGCCAGAAGGTGCGGGCGCGTACCGACGAGCAGGCGCAGCCGCTGCGCCGCGTGCTCGGCCAGTGGGCGCAGTAGCCGCAGGACGAGATCGTGCGGGTCGGCCGCCTCGTCGAGCGCGTCAACGAGGACGGTGACCGGGGTCGTCAACGCGTCGAGAAGCGCTCCTGGCGTCTCGGCGGAGACGTGGACGCCGGCGGCGATGCCGCGCAACACCTCGTCGGTGGTCAGGTTCTGCGCGTATACGGCCACGTCGACCGAGCCCGACGCGGGGACGGCGTCCGACGGCAGGCCGAGCGCGTCGACGGGCACCAGGCGCCGCCGATCCGGGTGAGACAGGGCCGCGACCAGGCCGAGCACGGCGGTCTTGCCGGACCCGGGCGCCGCGGTCACGGCGAGCAGCGGCAGGTCCGGGTTGGGGTCGCTCAGCCACCGCGTGATGTCGCGCAGCGCGGTCACCCGGCCCGAGAACCACCAGTCGTCCCCACCCTTGGCCCTGGTCAGCAGCGTGGCGTGGAACTCGGTGTCCCGCCGCCGCGCCTCGGCGTCCCACTCGACGGCGTGCTGGATGGCCAGATCCACTTCGGCGGATCGGGTTCCGTGGCGTGGGTTCGGCAGAAACGGGGGCACTTCGCCGGTCAGCCCGGCCATCGCCGAGCCGATTGTCTGGAAGCCGGGGCGGGCCGGGTTGGCGTTCATCGCTTTGACGACCGTGTCCAGCGACAGGGTGGCCGGTGCGTGTCCGGCAGTCGCGACGTTCGCGACGGCGTCGCCCAGCAGCTGCGGGAACGCGCCGACGCTCGCCTGCTCCGCAGGCTGCGCGGACGTGACGACCACGAGCCCGCTGCCGTCTTCGCCCGGCCAGTGCCGGGTCAACCGGGTGAGCGCGGCCGCCGTCAGTTCGCTGCCGCCGTGGCCGGAGTAGCAGGTGTCGAGCATCAGCAGCAGCCGCCGCACCGGGGTGTCGAGCAGCATCTTGCGGGCCAGCTCCACTGTGGGCAGGGCGTCGGCGACGTCGTCCGGGTCGGTGTCGGCGGTGAGCACGACGTGGTCCTCGCTGCCCTCGAGGACTTCCCCGTGCGCCGCGACATACACGGCGAGCACGTCGTCCGGTCGGCGGTCTGGGGCGCGGCAGAAGGCGCGGAGCCGGCCGGTGAGCTCTTCGCGCGTCGGGTCCATGCCGAGGGCGTCGACGTGGGTGTAGCCGAGGGTGCCGGTGAACAGCTCGACGATCCGGGCCCGCGCGGCCACGAGGCCGGGCCGGTCCCAGTGCGGTGCCTTCGCGTGGTGCGCGACGGCGGTCGCGATCAGGAACCGCCGTGTCGGTTCGTCAGGGGCCACCGAGTCCTCCGGCGACAGCGGCACCGGTGCTCCGGTCGGTCAGGTATGGGAGGCAGTCGTGGGCGTGGGAACCGTTGTGCACCAACAGGTTCCGCACTCGCTGGCCGAACCGAAGGCCCAGATCCTTCTCCAGCGCGACGACGTCGCCGCGGTCGGCGACGTTCGTCCAGACGAGGTCGTCGCCGCCCGGCCAGGTGCCCAGGCCGCTGCGGGGTGCGGGTTCGAGGCGGTCGAAGATGAGGTTCGGGATCTCGAGCGGCGACCCGAGTGTGACCAGTGCCCGTACGTTGTGCGGCTGCGCGCACAACGCCTCGTACGCCACGACCGTGCCCAGCGAGTGCGCGACCACGACGTGGGTGTCCGGCCCGAGCTGCGCCCGCACCCGGGCGCGCGCTGCGGCTCGCAGCGCGGGATCGGTGAGGTAGCGGTGTACCTGCTTGAGGTCGAAGACCATCGCGCGCAGGGCAACCCCGGCGAAGAACTTCGACCGCGACAGCTGGCGCAGCGCCACTTGTACGGCCCTGGGGACGCGCGCGAGCGTATCTGCCCCCGGCGGTGCGACCGCGGGATCGGCCTCGGCGGCAGCCTGCCACCACGCGAGCAGCTGCTCCTCTTCCCAGCCCGGCTCGACGTCATCAGCGGTGTACATCGGGTCGCCGACGGCCAGCCGTTCCGCGGCGGGGCGGAACAGGTCGCCGTAGAAGGCCATGGCCCCATCGCCGGCGGCCGCGGTGTCACCCCGGCCCTGGCCACGCCGTCCAGCAACGCCGGCCACCAGTCCTTGAGGAGCGTGTGTTCACCCTTGAGCTGGTTGCCGATCCCGTGGACGCAGACGATCCGAGCCACCCCACCCCCTCAGCTCACGCGGCCGCTATTGTCACACAGACTTCCAAAGAGCACTGTGCGGGACAGCGCCAGCGCCGAGCCCCTCAGCAGGCGAATCCACGCCGTCGTCCACGCGGCTACGCGTCGAAGAAGCTCAGCCAGTCCGACGATCCCGGCCAGGCGGGCGGCCGAACGCAACCGACAGCCTGGGGCGCGGCGCGGACTGATCGCACTTTCGACTTGACGGGGACGGCGGCGGTCTCGCAGTATTCGAACAAGTGTTCGATGGATGTTCGGGTTCGCTCGTGGCTTCCCCACGCGGGTGTCTCCGGTGCGTGTTCGTGGTGCTGGAGGTGTGTGGTGGGTGTGCCGGAGGCCGTGGCTGGGCTCGCCGCGATTCCCGGGTCCGCACGGCGGCTCAGCTCGGGGAACCCAGCCCAGACCCGGCAACATCCGCAGGTTCCCTGCCCACAGCCTCGGCGCTGGCCGGGCTGGTGCCGGGCGGCCTGCGGCGCGGCAGCACGATGTCGATCGCGGGCTCGGCCGCGTTGGTGCTGGCGTTGCTCGCCGAGGCGACCCGGCAAGGATCCTGGGCGGCGATCGCCGGGATGCCGGACGTCGGCGTGGTGGCCGCCGCCGAGCTGGGCGTCGACCTCGACCACCTCGCGCTCATCTCCGACCCCGGGCCGAAGTGACGGCGGTGCTGTCGGCGTTGATCGACGGATTCGACCTGGTCGTGCTCGGCCCGGCCATCGCCCGCGGCATGCAGCGGCAGTTGGCCCGGCGGCTCGCCGGGCGGGTCCGCAACCGCGGTGCGGTGCTGCTCGCTGCCGGGCCATGGCCCGGCGGCGACCGTGAGCTGCGCGTGTCGAAACCCCGGTGGCACGGTCTCACCCACGACGGCTTCGGCCGCTTGAAGGTGCGTGACGTGGTCGCGGTCAGCCGTGGCCGGGGTGCGGCGGCCCGCCCGCGGCAGGTGGCTCTGCAGTTGCCGGGTGCGGGCGGGTCGGTCGTCGGGATCGAGTCCGCCGTCGGGTGCGGGTGGGCCGAGGTCGCTGGATGATCGGCGAGTTCGGCGGCATGGCTCGTTCCGGTGAACGGGGCGAATTCGGCGGTCTGATCCCGGTCCGGCCGGCGGCGGGCACGCTCGTGGTCTGCTTGCGCGGTCACCGGCTCGACCTCGACCTGTACGACAAGCTCCGGCCCTACAGCCACCGCTATCGGCTGCACGGCACGCTGTGCGAGGTCTGCCGGGCTCAGGAAGGCTGCGATCCCGCGGCCCGGCGCCTCGCTGAATGGGCCGACCTCGACGTCACCACCCAGTACCCGCCCGACGCCGTGCCGGACAGCGGGCTTGTCCTGGTCGTCCATCCGCCCGCCGAGCGGTCGTCGGCCGGGCGGATCGAGTTGTGCCTCGACGGCGCCCAGGTCGGCATGGTCACGTTGTCGATGTGCGCGCCGTGCCGCATCGCATCTCTGGACTATGTCCACATCACGGCCGGATACCGCCGCCTGGGCTACGGCCGCACGGTCCCGTCGCGCAATCCTTCCGGGCGCGGATCGCGATGCGCCGGCCCGCACCGCCATGCGTCCATCAGTCGTCCCGCGACAGTCGGTGACACAGCGGGTCAGGCGGACCGGGGTTGTAGTGCGTCTGGAGCAAGACGTGGCCGGGTGTGGTGCCGATCGGAGTCGGATGGGCGAAGATCGGATGGTGTCGTGGACCGAGTCGGCCGACAAGGCCG
>DASZNR010000141.1:0-4833 GCA_035551175.1 Amycolatopsis sp.
GGTTTCGGTAGTTGTTGATGATGACGGTGGCGATGCGGGCGGTTTCGTCCATCAGCGCCTTGAGGGAGGTCTGGTTTTGGCTGAGGACGGTGATGGCGGCGGAGGTGTAGGTGGCGAACTGGTCGGCGGCGTCGCCGTGCCAGCGTGCCTGCAGGTCGAGTTTGGCCTCGTTGAGCAGCCCGACTGCCTCGGAGAAGGCGCTGTTCTGAGCGAATTTGTCGCCGATGACCAGAACTTTGCGGATGTCGCCGCCGATGAATTTCCGCAGGGTGTCCAGCAGGTGGAGGATGCCGTGGGCACCGATGAGCTCGGCGTACTGGCGGACCATGCCGTCGGCTTCTTCGGGGTAGTGCAGGTTCTCCAGGTCTGAGATGGTCTGCTGCAGATCGGGGTCGGTCATCGAAGGCCGCCCTTGGAGGCGGTGATGGAGCGGACCGCGGCGACGGCGCTGTTGAACTCCTGCACGGTGCCGCGGCCTCTGCGGCCGGGCATGAGGACGGTCAGGGTGCCGGGCAGCCCGAGATCGTATTCGCCGAGGACGGTGTCGGCCAGGTCGCGCTCGGCGAGGGCATGCAGCAGGGCCGCGGCGTCGGCGACTTTGGTAGCGGTGGCGCGCAGCGCTTCGGGGTAGACGTGGTAGCCCTTGCCTGGCCCGGGGTCGCTGGGGTTGACCGGAGTGACCGGGTCGAAGCTCATCGCAGGTGCTCCTTCGCGATCGCGTCGGCGACGGTGGCGGCGCGCTGGCGTGCGGCGTCGTGCTCGGCCTGGTGGATGCCGGCCAGCAGCTGGCGGGCAAGGCTGGCGGTGGTGTAGTTGCGGACCTCGTCGGGGTCGAGGTCGATCCGCTGCAGCTCGCCGGCGCCGGTCACGGTCACCGTGCCGAGATCCCCGGGCAAGCGGACCTCGACCGAGGAGGTGGCGGCTCGCTTGACTGTGGACTGGATGGTGGCGACGGCGTCGTTGATTTCGCGGGCGAGGTTGTAGAGCTCGTCGTCGGTGCTCACCAGCGCCCCCGATCAGTGTCGTCCTCGTCGTCGGTCAGGAAATCCAGCTCTTCGAAGTTCTCCTCCTCCGCGTCGCCGGTTCTCGACGGTGCCGGAGCCGGTGGGGCCGCGGGCCCGACGTTCGGCGGCGGCGCGGATGTTTGTCGTCGAGGACAGCGCGCATCTGCGGTGCGGCGACCGCGATGGCGGCGCGGCGAGCCGCGGTGACGGCTGCGACAGCCGCGGGGCCGATTTCTTGCGGGTGTGGTCCGTGGAGCGCGGCTTCGGTGATGGTGAGGTCCACGAGTTCGCCAGATCCGGTCACGACCGCAGTGACCACCCCATCGGGCGATTTCGCGGTGTGTCGGGCCGCGGCCAGCTGTGCGTCGAGCTCGGCTGCCTGCGCTCGTAACTTGGCGACGTTCAATGCCACGTTGGTCCTCCCCTGACCACGGTATTCGCCCTTCGCGGGGTCATCCTATGACGTTGGTCCAAGCCAATGCGGTTCCCTGGGGCGATCGAGGGTTCTCGGCATCACGTCGAGTAAACGCGTCGGCTTTGTCATGCCTTAAGGGCCCTCGGTAGGGGCGTGGGCGAAAGGCCTGGCAGAAACTGGTCGCGCGCTCACCCTCCGATGGTCAGTGCTCGCGGCACTGCTCAACCTCGCGGCTTGCGCAGTTCTGCCGATCCCCTCTCAGCACGGCGGCCGCGCAGCCGGGCGCCACGCTCGAACGCGGGAACGCCCTCGTGAGGCCAGGCCAGCTCAGCACGCTGCGGGATCCCGCTGGCGACGCCTCCTCCGCCTCCGCAGTGTGGATGAGTTCAGCCTCCGGTTTCGGTGCGGAGGGGTCGGCAGGCCAACGCGCAACCCGCCGACGGGGCCCTGCCGGTCACCGGGTAATCCTTGAGCAAAACTCGGTTTCCTCGGGCACTCTCACGGCGCAGCCGATCAGTGTGGTTGAGCCTGCTCGTCAGGCGCGGTGGTATTCCAGGGCCGCGAGCACTCGGCGATTCACGGCGGGGTCGGCGTGCAGCCCGAGCTTGCGGAAGATGGTGCCGATGAGCGGTTCGACCGTCTTCACGCTCAAGTGCAGTTCCTGACAGATCGCCGCGTTGCTCAGTCCGCGCGCCATGAGCTCGAGCACCTCACGCTCCCGCGGCGCGAGGTGCTCGAGGTGGCCGGCGCTCGACTCCTGCCGGACCACCTCGGCCAGCGTGAGCCGGTCGAGGAGCAGGGCGGCCTGGGCGCCGAGGTCCTGCATCATCCGCTCTTCACCGCGCGTGAGAACCATGACTCCCGGCACGACGAGTGCGCCCACCACCCGGCCGCCCGAAGTGACCGGCCACGCGCGCTCAGGAAGCGCGTCCAGTGGACACGGCGCGGGGTCGGCGTCGGTTTCGGGCCAAACGCCCACGGCGTGCAGCGCCGCTTCGTCGCCCATCCACACGGTCGCTCCTGGTGCGTCCAGCGCCTCCGCGGTGGTCCGGGCCAGCGCCGTGGGCAGCTCCGCCTGCCCCTTGTGCGCGTCCGTGAGCCAGGACAGGGCGCGGTACCGCCCGAGCACGTGGCCGTGGAGGGCTGACCACCCGGCCACCAGCGGAATCAGCGACACCGTGGCCAGCCCCGGGATCGTCGAGCCCACCGTGATGACCCCGGCAGCGAGCACCACGAAGGCGACAGCGACTCCGAGGAGCAGACCGAGGAGCGGTGCGCGGCTGCGGCCCGCGCGCCATCGCGCCACAACAGCGACGACCCACGAGACCTGGAGGACGAGGTAGAACGGATGTGCTACGACCTGCCAGACGGCCGCGGCCGTTGCGCGTCCCGGCAGGCTGAACGGCGGCGGGCGCATGAGCCCCGCCGACGCCCACTCGACGGGCCACAGCGCCGAAAGCAGCGCACAGACTGCCGCGAGCACGCAGGCGACGACGACGGCCGGACGCCACCGGCGCGAGGGCAGGTGCCCCTCCGGGAAACACACCACGGCGAGGGTCGTCACCAGCATGCCGACGACGATCGGCCAAACGCCGAGCCAGCCGAGCCACGAGGCGGCGGTTCCGGTCGCCGTGTGGCCGATCTGGCGACCGGCGAACATGACCGCCTCGATCAGACCGGCGGCCAGGAAGAGGCTTCCCTCGCGGCTGCGCGGCCGCGAGGCCGCGAACCAGACCCCCACCAGGGAAAGGGTGGCGCCGAGGATGCCGTTGTGGATGTTGCTCCACCAGATTCCCCGGGTGAAGCCCACCGCCACCAGGACACACGCTGAGCTCGCAGCGGCCAGCGAGAGCAGCTCGCGCCGGGCCGTCCTCGTCATGTCGCTGATCGTGACACAAACGACAGCCGACGCACCCGGGAACACCCTGTTTCGCGATTGCAGGGACAACCCTGTACCGGCGAACACGGGCGTCGGCAGATCGTGAGGCCCTCCAACGAAGGGAATCTCATGATGACGACCCTCGACTCGGCCGCCCGCTCGCGCCGCCTCACCCTGGACGGCGGGACCATCGCCACCCTGACCGGCGCCGCGGTGACGTTCAACCTCGGTGGCGCCCTGCACCCCAATGACGACGGCACCGGCACCAAGGTCGTCCAGTTGCATCACATGCTGCTCCAGGGCAGTTGGTACCCGTCCCACCTGAGCCTGCTGGCCTCGTTCGGCCTGTTCGCGATCGCCTTCCTGCGGCTGCAGCGCCGACCAGGGCAGGGGCCGGTCACCCGGCGTCTCGTCCGCGTGATGGCCGTGGTCTCGGCCCTGACGACGGTCGCGATGGTCCCCCACGTTCTCGCACCTCTGGGCGCCGACTCCATCGCCGACGGGCAGTCAAGCGTGTTGAGCGTCTTCATGGCGATCGACGAGACGCTCGTCGACGCACCGTGGGCGCTCGGCATCTCGTTGCTCGCCCTCGTCTCCGGTATGACAGGCAACTTGGGCAACCGCGTGACGGCCATCGTCGGTACGGCCGGAGGCCTCGGCTTCGCCGCCGCGGCCGTCACGATCCCGTTCACAGACGCACTGGACGGGCTCTTCGCGGCCGGCGGAACGGCCATCACACTTTGGGTTCTCGGCGTCGTCGCCGTGGGCGCCTGGCGACGCGTCGGCAACGGCAGGCCGCGTGCCCCACGCTCCGGGGCCGCCCAATCGTCACCGAAGCGCTGACGCTGATCGTCGCGGGCACGACCAGGACGATGCCCCGGTCCGGGATCCGGCCAGAGCGGCGGAGAACCGCCGCTCGCCACTAGCGGACAGATCCGGCAGCGGCGGCATCTCCGGTCCATCCGGGCAGCAAGCCGGTGAAGAATTCGACGACCGGCGGCCGGGTCCCCGCGGCGCTGTGCCCCACCCCGGGGACCACCACCTGCCGGACCGCGGCGCCGTGCCGGGTCAGGCTTTCGGCGAGCCGGTCGAGCTGCTCCGGCCGGCTGCGGCCGTGGTCACCCATCGCGGCCAGGTCGGCCCGCCCGTCGTCGTCACCGCCGATGACGAGCAGCACCGGCACCCGGGCGACCGCACCGGGATCCACGGTGATCCCGAACCGCTGCCGGGTGTCGCCGACGCCTTCCGGCCAGGCCAGCGAGTCGTCGAGCAAGGTCACACCGCCGGGTGCGCCGACCGCGACGGCGGCGACCCGGTCCGGGTGGAGGTACAGGAAGCGGTGGGCGAACTGGCCGCCGCCGGAGTGCCCGCACAGCAACACGGACTCGACCCGCGCGTTCCACCGGTACCGGACCTGCTCGAGGATGCCGAGCAGCACCCGGTCGAACCGGATCCCCTTGGCGTCGACGACTTTGTAGTCGTGCACGTCGTCGGGATCGTCGATGCCGACCGGGAACAGCGGGAGCACGACGATG
>DASZNR010000142.1:0-66422 GCA_035551175.1 Amycolatopsis sp.
ACTTTGACGTCGGGTAGCAGCTCTGCGCGGCCCGCAACTGCGTCGTTTCGGCGCAGACGCGGAGTCCGGACGGTCGCCGGGCTGTGCTAACCCATGCCCGCCGACCGGCCCGCGTCGGCACGCGGGTAACCTGGTAGACCGCTCGTGCCTGTGCGCTCCACCCGTTGGACGCTGCGCCGGGCAGCGTGACCGACGACAAGCTGAGGAGCGCCAATGGGTTCCGTGATCAAGAAGCGCCGCAAGCGCATGTCCAAGAAGAAGCACCGCAAGCTTCTGCGCCGCACTCGCGTGCAGCGGCGCAAGGCCGGCAAGTGAGCTTCGGCTCCTGAAGTCTCCGTGGCCCGTCCAGTCTCTGGGCGGGCCACGTCCATGTTCTGGACTGCCTCGCCCGAACGAGTGAGCGCTACGCCGCATTCCGGGCGTTCGGCTGTCAAGCACAAGTAAGACCTGGTCAGGCCACCCCTGAGCGCCGGTAACATCGGTGGTGCGTCAGCGCGATGCTTCCAACGAGTGCCCCCGCCGGGCATTCCGCGTCCCTCGGGTGAACGTCCACCCACTCCGCCGCCAGCCGTACCAGGGAGTCCCCATTGCCGTCGAACGTCGTGCTCGTCACCGGAGTCGCCGGCGATGTGGGTGGGCGGCTGCTCGCCCGGCTCGGCACCAACTCGGCCTTCGAGCGCGTGATCGGCGTCGACACGTCGCCGCCCGCCAAGGCGGTGCTGGAGCGGATGGGCCACGCCGAGTTCGTGCGCGCCGACATCCGCAACCCGCTGATCGCGAAGGTCATCAGCAGTGCCGGCGTCGACACCGTGGTGCACACGGCGTGCCTGGCGCATCCGGCAGGCCCGAGCCGCCGTTCGGTGGTGAAGGAGCTGAACGTGATCGGCACGATGCGGTTGCTCGCCGCGTGCCAGCGTGCGCCGCGCGTGCGCAAGCTCGTGGTCAAGTCCACCGCCGCCGTGTACGGCGCGGGAGCGCGATCGCAGGCGGTGTTCACGGAGGAATCGGAGCTGATCCCCCCGTCGTCGAGTGGCTACGCGAAGGACGCCGTGGAGGTCGAGGGCTACGTGCGCGGCCTGGCGCGCCGCCGCCCTGATCTCACGGTCACGCTCGCGCGCTTCGCCAACATCATCGGCCCGGAGGTCGACACGGTCCTCTCGCGCTACTTCGCGCTGCCGGTCGTGCCGACGGTCTTCGGCTACGACGCCCGCCTTCAGCTGCTGCATTCGGCCGACGCGTTGTTCGTGCTGGAGCTCGCGACGCTCCACGACAAGCCGGGCGTGGTCAACGTCGCGTCCGATGGCGTGCTCACCCTCTCGCAGGCGATCCGTCGCGCCGGCCGGGTCGGGCTGCCGATGCCGGGCGCGGTCGTCCCGTCGGTGGGCAAGGTGCTGCGCGGGGCCCGCGTCGTCGACTTCTCGGCGGACCAGGTGCGGCTGCTGAACTTCGGCCGGGTGGTGGACACCACGAAGCTCAAGAAGGAATTCGGCTACCAGCCGCGCTTCACCACGAGTGAGGCGTTCGACGACTACGTCGCGGGTCGCGGCCTGCGCCCGGTGTTCGACGGCGCGCGGCTCGCGTCACTGGCCGGCAAGGTGCTGGTGGCTGCCGCGACGGGCCAGGCCGGCCGATGAGCCCCGCGACCGGAAGTGAGGCGCGCAGCGTGCCCGAAGCACAGGTGATTCCCTTGCCCGGCCGCACATCCGCGGCACCGGTACCGGCGGCTCCCGCCCGCGCGGCCGATGGGCCCGCGGTCGCGCCGGCCGGTGCGCGGACCGAGCCCGAGCTACTGCCGGACGCGGTGCAATCCGCGCTCGCGTTCCTGCGGCACCGGCTCACGGGTGACTACACCGTCGACGAGTTCGGCTTCGACGCCGAGCTCACCGACTCGCTGGTGCTGCCGCCGCTGCGCGCGCTGTACGAGAAGTGGTTCCGCGTGGAGACCTTCGGCGTCGAGAACCTGCCGAAGGCAGGCGGCGCGCTGCTCGTGTCGAACCACTCGGGCACGTTGCCGCTCGACGCGTTGATGACCACCGTCGCCGTGCACGACGAGACAGGCGGGCGACACCTGCGCGGCCTCGGCGCCGACCTGGTGTTCAAGCTGCCGCTCGTGGGTTCGGTCGCACGCAAGTCCGGACAGACGCTGGCGTGCGCCGCCGACGCCGAACGGCTGCTGTCCGGTGGCGAGCTCGTCGGTGTGTGGCCGGAAGGCTTCAAGGGCATCGGAAAACCTTTCTCCGCGCGGTACAAGCTGCAGCGCTTCGGGCGCGGTGGGTTCGTCTCGGCCGCGATGCGGGCCGGGGTGCCGATCATCCCCGTGTCGGTGGTCGGTGCCGAGGAGACGTACCCGAAGATCGGCGACATTCCGTTGCTCGCGCGCGTGCACGGCCTGCCGTACTTCCCGGTGACGCCGTTCTTCCCGCTACTGGGCCCATTGGGTGCCGTGCCGCTGCCGACGAAGTGGACCATCGAATTCGGCGAGCCCGTCCGCACCGACGAATACGCCCCGGACGCCGTCGACGACCCCATGCTCGTCTTCACGCTGACCGACCAGGTGCGCGAGTCGATCCAGCACGCGCTGTACCGCCGATTGTCCCGGCGGAAAAATGTGTTTCGCGGCTAACGCTTGCGGTAGGCCATTCCCGCCGCGACGGCACCGGCGACCGCGCCCGCGCCGAGCACCGACGGCACGCCGATCTTCGCGGCCTTGCGGCCGGTACGGAAATCGCGGATCTCCCAGCCGCGGGCGCGTGCGACGTCGCGCAGGCCGCTGTCGGGGTTCACCGCGACCGCGGTGCCGACGGCCGAGAGCATCGGCACGTCGTTCTGCGAATCCGAATAAGCCGTGCAGCGCTTGAGGTTCAGGCCCTCACGCGACGCCAGCGCGCGCACCGCGTGTGCCTTCGCGCGCCCGTGCAGCAGGTCGCCGACGAGCCGTCCGGTGTACACGCCGTCCTCGGTTTCCGCGACGGTGCCGAGCGCGCCGGTGAGGCCGAGCCGGCGCGAGATGATCCCGGCGAGCTCGATCGGCGTGGCGGTGACGAGCCACACGCGCTGGCCGGCGTCGAGGTGCATCTGCGCGAGCGCCCGCGTACCGGACCAGATCTTGTCGGCCATCAGCTCGTCGTAGATCTCTTCGCTGATGTTCGTGAGCTCCTCGACGGTGCGACCAGCCACAAAGGACAGTGCGCGTTCGCGATGCGACTTGATGTCGTCCTTGTTCTCGCGCCCGCCGATGCGAAACTTCACCTGCTGCCAAAGAAAACCAGCGAGATCGGCCGACGTGAAGAACTTGCGCGCCGCGAGGCCGCGCGCGAAGTAGAAGATGGACGCGCCCATCATCATCGTGTTGTCCACGTCGAAGAACGCGGCCGCGGTCAGGTCCGGCGGCGTGGGCGGTGTCGCGGGCTCGTTGGCGGTGGTCGCGGCGGCCTCGGCCGACGCCTCGCCGGCGAGCGTGGCGAGCCGTTCGAGCTCCTGACTCTTATCCCTGCCACGCCAAGCTGACACGCACACCGCCTCCACGTCCGGGCACGTCCCGCCGGCCGGGTACGGCCGAGGTCCTGATGCACAGCGTAGCGACCACGCGACTCACCCGGTCCAGGTGTGGCGAGCTCCTCGATCAGGCGACGACCGGGTCACCCGACGACGATCGGCGGCAGTCCGGGCAGCAGCGGTGGAACCGAGATCACCGGAGGTGGCGGGCTGGTCGGTGTCGTCAGGCGTGGGCCCGTCGGCGTGGGGATCGGCGGCGCGAACACCGGCGGGGGAGTCGTCGACGATTCCGGCGGCGGGCCCGCCGGTGTGCTGGACACGGCCAGGTCCGGAGAGGGCGCCGGCGTCTCCGGCACCGGCGAGCCGGGCACGGGCGGCAGGGATGGCAGGGAGGTCGCGGGCGCCGGGCTTGCCGGCGCCGAAGCGCCCGGCCGTGCGGGCTGCTGCGTGCACGCGCCGTCGGCCGGAATGACGCCGAGTTCGTCGGAGCTGCCCGTGGTGATCTCGTAGCAGTTCAGCCGCGAGGCGAGCGCGGAGGTCCGGCGCTGCACGCGCGTGAGCAGCCCGCGAGCGTCCGAGACGTCCGCGCGCGCCGACGCCGGGACGCGTGCCTGCTCGGCCACCAGCAGTCGCTCCTGCTGCCGGGTCCACCGCTGCAGATCCGACAACTGCGCGCGACCGCTGCCGCCGGTCGCCAACATGGTCAACGTCGTGACGCCGGCGCGGACGTCGCTGCCGAAGTCCGCCAGCGCCGTGCGGTACGCGGCGGGCGTCGCGTCGGTCATCCGGCCCAGCTCGGCCACGCGGTTCGCGGCGAACTCGAGGTGCTTGTGCGCTTTGGCTTCGGCGCCGAACGTGAGGCCCAGCGCCGTTTCCTCGCCCGCGCGTTTCACCCCGTACAGCGCGTCGCCCGGCACTGCGCCGCGCGAAAGCAGCAACGTCAGCCCGACGAGCCCCAGCACGAGCGCGATTCCGGCCGCGACGAGGTCGGCCATCCGGGGATTCCACCGGCGCCGCACCGGCGGTGCGACGGGTTCGCCGAGGCGGTCGGCGATCTCCGTGCGGATGCGTTCACGGGTTTCGGCGTCCGGCACCCCGGCTTCGCCCAGCGAACGCAAGCCGGCGACCACCGCCAGCTCGGCGGCGAATCCGGCGTCGCCGGACGCGGCTGTGTTGTCGAGAGCTGTGCCGTCCGCGGCGGCGCTGTGTTGGGCGGCGCTGTGTTGGGCGGCGTTGCCAAGGGCGGCGTTGAACCGCTCACTCTCGGCTCGATCCCGCGAAAACCGCCCGGGCACGCCCACGGTGCTGCTCCGTCTCCACCACTTCCGGCCCTGACCGCCGGTCTGTGTGGAGAAACGACGAGGAACGCCCAGAAGTTACGGGTGTTCAGCGCAATCCGGTCGGCAGCAGCTGGGCCAGCCGGCGCACCGCGCGGTGCTGCAGCGCTTTGATGGCGCCCTCGTTGCGGTTCATCACCTGCGCTGTCTCGGCCACCGACAGGCCCTGAAGGAAGCGCAGCACGATGCACTCGCGCTGGTCCTCGCCGAGCTCGGCGACACAGCGCAGGAGTTCCGCGCGGGTCGCGCCCGCGATGGCCTGCTGCTCGGGGCCGGCCTGCGCCGCGGGGCCCACCGGCGACAGGGGAGCCGGGCCCGGCTCAGCGACCTCGTCGGTCACGACCTCAAGGCGGAAGCGGCTGGATTTCACATGGTCGAGAATCAGGTTGCGGGCGATCGTCACGAACCACGCGCCGACGTCGCGGCCCTGGTAGCTCACGGAGGTGATCCGCCGCAGTGCACGCAGGAACGTCTCGCTCGTGACGTCCTCGGCCAGGTCCCGGTCCCCGAGGCGGAAGAGCGCGTAGCGGTAGACGACGTCGACGTAACGGTCGTACAGGTGGCCGAACGCCGACGAGTCACCCTCCTGTGCGGCGTGCACCAGGTCCCACGCTTCCGCCTTCGCGGCTTCCGCGGGGTCCACCACCCTCGGTTCCCTCGCACGCGTCAACGGGACGGCGGCGCGTCCGAAGGTGCGTTCGGCGAACATCGCGACGGGGCCGCGGTTCGCGGCGGTCGGCAGCGTCACAGGCCCGCACCTCCTGTGGTCGCGGGGCCGGTGCGCCCGGTCCGGACGAGAGCAGGAGCGAGCCGCGCTGCGGCGTCCACAACTGCGTGGACCAGCGAGTTCGTCACGGCGACTCCTTTCTCGGGTCACCCGGCAGTGATCAACGCCACTCGGCGACGCAGTGCAGCATACGTGTTGTTACCGCGAAGTAGGTAGGGGTTCTGTGGTAGCGGAAGTGCGACGATCGCCGGGCATCCCCGTGACGGGTGACAAGATGACAAAAGTGCAACGGGAGGAAGGGGGCCCGGTGGAGGGTGTCGCGCAGCTGCTGACCGAGGCGGCGGCCAGGTGGGCGGACGAAACCGCCATCACCGAGACCGGCACCGGAGCGACGCTCACCTGGCGGGAGCTCGACGAAGTGGCCTACGCGCACGCGGGCCGGCTCGTCGAAGCCGGCGTCGGGCCGGGCGATCGGGTGGTGCTGCGGCTGCCGACGTCGGCCGATTTCGCCGTCACGCTCTTCGGCACGCTGCGGGCCGGTGCCATCGCCGTGCCACTTTCGCCGCAGGCTCCCGCGCCGGAGCTGCACCGGCTGCTCGCGCACTCCGGGGCGCGGTTCGTCGTCCAGCGCGGCGACATCGAACTGCCCGAAGGCGTGACCGGTCTGCCGCCGCGCGGAGGGTCCGAAGGCGGTGCGGCCGACGTCGCCCGCGGGGGCGAGGACGTCGCGATGATCTCGTACACGTCCGGCACCACCGGCCCGCCGCGTGGCGTGATGCTGTCGCACCGCGCGTTGCTGGCCAACCTCGAGCAGCTCAGCAGGGTGGAAGGCACCTTGGTGCACGACGACCGCGTGCTCGTGACGATCCCGCTGTTCCACGTCTACGGTCTCGGTCCCGGCCTGCTGCAGGCGACGTCGGTGGGGGCCTCGCTCGTGCTGTCGGAGCGCTTCGAGGCCGCCCGGACACTGCGGGACTGCGCCGAGTACGCCGTGACGTCGATTGCCGGCGTGCCGACGATGTACGCCGAGTTCGCCGCGCTCGGCGGCGAAGAGCTGGCGCGCGGGCTCTCGACCGTGCGGATGCTCACCTCGGGTGCCGCGCCGTTGCACCCACGGGTGCTGGCCGCGATCCGCGAGGCCACCGGCCACGACGTCTACGAGGGTTACGGCCTCACCGAATGCGCGCCCGTCGTCACGTCGACGTTGGTGACGGGCTATCCCAAGCCCGGCTCCGTGGGGCGGCCGCTACCCGGGATCGAGCTGCGGCTGGTCGACAGCGACGGCGCGGCCGCGGACGTGCCGCTCGATCCCGAGGACGTCGACGACGTGTTCGAGTCCGGCGGCGACACCGGGCTCGTGTCGATCCGCGGCGCGAACCTGTTCTCCGGCTACTGGCCCGACGGGTCCCACGGCCCCGACGCCGAGGGCTGGTTCCGCACCGGCGACGTCGGCTACCTCGACTCCGACGGCGACCTGCATCTGGTCGACCGCGCCAACGACCTGATCATCGTCAACGGCTTCAACGTCTTCCCGCGCGAGGTCGAGGACGTGATCGGGCAGCTCGACGGCGTCGCGGAGGTCGCCGTGGTCGGCGTGGTGGACGAGCGCAGCGGCGAGGCCGTCAAGGCGGTCGTGGTGCCGGCCGAGGGCGCGGTGCTTTCGGAGCAGCAGGTGACCGAGCGGTGCGCGGCGCGGCTGGCGGGTTACAAGGTGCCGCACCTCGTGGAGTTCGCCGAGACGTTGCCGCACTCGGCGACGGGCAAGCTGCGCCGCCCCACGCTGCGCAACTCCACGCTGCACAACTCCACGCTGCGCCGACCCGGCTGCGGCGGCCCCGGCTCCACGGACTCGTGAGTAGCGGCGCCGCTTAGAACCGGCCGGAACACTCACGAGTCCTAGACTGGGGGCGTGCATCAGGTGACGGTGATGAGCCGCGCGGGCTGCCACCTCTGCGAGGTGGCCGAGGCCGACGTCGCGCGGATCTGCGGTGAGCTCGGCGTTCCGTGGGAAGTCGCGGACGTCGACAGCGACGCCGAGTGGCGTGCCGAATGGGGCGAGCAGGTGCCGGTGATCCTCATCGACGGCGCGGAGCACGGGTACTGGCGCGTCGAGGAAGACCGGTTCCGCAGCGCGTTGTCTGGTTGATCCCATCCCGGTAACCAAGCCGTAAGGGTTCCCGGCGGATTCGGGGCCCGGACCCGCCGAAGATGGTGGGGTGAGTGCGTTGAAGGATGCCCCCGCCGCGGTCAAGCCGCCGAAGCCGCCCCGGTTGTCGCTGCCCGTCGCGTCGCTGCTGGGTCTGGCGGCCCTCGTCACGGCGCTGGGTGTCGGGCACCTGATCGCCGGGTTCGTGGGGTACAACGCTTCGCCGTTCGTGGCCGTCGCCGACTTCGTGATCGCGCACAGCCCGCACGCCGTGGTCGTGTGGGCGGAGCAGACCCTCGGCACGGCGGACAAGACGGTGCTGAAGATCGGCCTCGCCGTGGTGCTCGTGCTGTTCGCGCTGCTGGCCGGCGCCGTTTCGCGGCGAACGCCGCGGGGCGGGCAGATCGTGGTGGTGGTGCTCGGGATCGCGGGCGTCGCGGCGGTGTACCAGCGCACCGACGTCGGGCAGCTGGCGTTGCTGGCGCCGGTGGTTGCGCTGGTGGCTTCGGTGCTGGTGTTCACGTGGCTGCACCACTACGCGGTCCCGTCGGTGCCGCCGGCCTCGCCGGGAACCGGCCCGACGCGGCGGCAGGTGCTGACGCGGGGGCTGGGTGTCGCCGCGGGTGCGGGCGTCGCCGCCGTCGCCGGGGAGGCGCTGGCGACCACGGGCAGCGCCGCCGAGTCGCGCGCGGCCGTCGGCGCGCTGGTGGCCGCCCGCAAGGCCCCGCCGCTGCCGCCGGGCGCCGACTTCCAGAAGTTCGGCTCACCGCCGTTCATCACCCCGAACGCGGACTTCTACCGCATCGACACGGCGTTCGTCGTGCCGCAGGTGCGCACGGAGGACTGGAACCTGAAGATCCACGGCCTCGTCGACCGCGAGGTGTCGTTCTCCTACTCCGACATCCGCTCACGTCCGTTGGTCGAACGCGAAGTGACTCTGACCTGCGTCTCCAACGACGTCGGCGGCGACCTGATCTCCACGGCCAAGTTCATCGGCGTCGACCTCGTCGATCTGCTCGGCCAGGCCGGCGTGCAGCCCGCCGCGCAGCAGATGTACGCGACGAGCGTCGACGGTTTCACCTGCAGCACCCCGGCCGCCGTGGCTCTGGATCCGGCTCGCGGCGCCATGCTCGCCATCGGCATGAACGGTGAGCCCCTGCCCGTGGAGCACGGTTTTCCGGCGCGCATCGTCATCCCGGGCCTCTACGGCTACGTCTCGGCCACCAAGTGGGTCACCGACCTCGAATTCGCCCGCTGGGACGCGCGCCAGAGCTACTGGTTGCAGCGCGGCTGGGCCGAACAGGCCCCCATCAAAACGGAATCCCGCATCGACTCCCCGGCGGGCCCGTCGTCCTCCGTGCCCGCCGGCCGCCTCCGCGTCGCCGGCACCGCATGGGCGCAGCACGTGGGCATCGCCAAGGTCGAGGTCCGCGTCGACCAGGGCCCCTGGCAGAGCGCCACCCTGTCGACCGAGGTGAACAAGGACACGTGGCGCATGTGGTGGACCGAAGTCACCGTCCCGTCCGGCAGCCACTCCCTCACGGTCCGCGCCACCGACCAGTCCGGCTACACGCAAACCGACGAAGTCGCCGACCCGGTCCCGGACGGCGCCTCTGGCTGGCACACGGTCCTCGTCAACGCCGGCTGAGCACGCGAACCACGGCCGGCTGAGACGCTTCGGGCCGCCGCAACATTGGGTTCAGCCGGCCGACGTCGCGCCCGCTGTTCGGTTGCGACTCGCCGGACGGCCGAGCGGGGGCCCTGGTCGCGCAGCCGGTGTGCGCCGGGTCATGTCGATGACCAGTGACTTTGTGCGTGCGTTCACAAGTGGACTACCGTAGGGAACCGTCCCGTGCGAGCCCGGCATTCAACCGGAGGTCCGGCGCGGGGTCAAGAAACTCGTTCCCGGAATTCGAGGAGTGGACCGGCGTGGTGACACAGCGGGGGAGGCGCAGTGGTGCCGAACCGCCCGCCACGCCGCCGCGCCGGGCCGCGAAGGGCAAACGGCGCGCGCCCGACGCCGACAACGCGCCCACCGCGGAGATGCCCGCCGTCGGGGAGAACTCCGAACCCCTCGAGACGGCCGCCCGCGCGAAACAGATCCCCGAGGCGGCCGTCGCACGCCTGGCGGTGTACCTGCGGGTGCTCTCGGGTCTCGCCGACCAGGGCGCGACCACGGTGTCCAGCGAGGAGCTCTCCGCGAACGCCGGCGTGAACTCGGCGAAGCTACGCAAGGACCTCTCGTACCTCGGCTCGTACGGCACCCGCGGCGTCGGCTACGAGGTACGGGTGCTGGTCAGCCAGATCGAACGGATCCTCGGCCTCACGCGTCAGCACCGCGTCGCCGTGGTCGGGATCGGTAATCTCGGTCACGCGCTCGCGAACTACGGCGGCTTCCCCGGCCGCGGGTTCCCCGTCGAGGCGCTGTTCGATCTCGACCCCGACCTCATCGGGGTCCCCGTAGGGGGTCTCCCCGTCTCGCATCTGGACGAAATCCCCCAAATCTGCTCGGAACGGCAAATTTCCATCGGGATCATCGCCACACCTCCTACCGCTGCGCAGTCCGTATGCGACAGGCTGGTAGCGGGCGGCGTCCAATGCATACTGAACTTCGCGCCGGTGGTGCTCCAGGTGCCGGCGCACATCGAGGTTCGCAAGGTCGATCTGGCGGTCGAGTTGCAGATCCTCTCGTTCCACGTGGCTCGCCGTGCCGATGACGCCCTGGCAGTTCAGGGGAATACCGGGTTACCCGAAGCCGGCTTGCCGATCGACAATGGCAGTGGCAGCAGTGGCGGCAATGGCAGCAATGGTTCGGGCAACGGGCACACGGACGGTGGTCTGGGAATGGTGGTGCGCGGATGAGCGTGTTGGCGGTCGGGCTTTCTCACCGAAGTGCGGAGCTCACCACGCTCGAAAGGGCCGCGGTGCCCGCCGAAGCGGTCACGAAGGTGCTCCACGACCTGCAGCAGGCGGAGCACGTGAGCGAGGCCATGCTGGTCTCCACGTGCAACCGCATCGAGGTCTACGCGGTGGTCGAGACGTTCCACGGCGGCGTCAACGACGTCGCCGAGGTACTCGCCCGCCAGGCCGGCATGGAGCCCGCCGACCTTTACGACAACCTGTACGTGCACTACGCCGGCGCGGCCGTCGAGCACCTGTTCTCCGTGACGTCGGGGCTCGACTCGATGGTGGTCGGTGAGACGCAGATCCTCGGCCAGATCCGTTCGGCGTACGCGACCGCGCGCGAGGCCGGCACTGTCGGCCGTACGCTGCACGAGCTGATCCAGACGACGCTGCGCGTCGGCAAGCGCGTGCATTCCGAGACGGGCCTCGACCAGCTGGGCGCGTCCGTGGTGTCCGAGGCGCTGGCCGCCGCGGGTGAGCTCGAAGGCAAGCACGCCCTGATCGTCGGCGCCGGCTCGATGGGCGCGCTCACGGCGGCGCAGCTGCGCAAGGCCGGCATCGGCGAGATCACCGTCGCCAACCGCACCGCCGCGAAGGCCGCGCGCCTGGCCGAGAAGACGGTCGCCGAGGGTGTGCCCGCGCGGGCCGTGCCGCTGTCGGAGCTGGCCGCGGCCGTTGCGAAGGCCGATGTCGTGGTGTCGTGCACCGGCGCGAAGGACGCGGTGTTCCTTGCCGGTCATGTGCCGGCGCGGGCCGGTCGTCCGCTGGTCGTGTGCGACCTCGGCCTGCCGAAGGACGTCGACGCGGGTGTGGCCGAGCTGGCCGACGTGACGGTGGTCGACCTCGAGACGATCCAGCGCCGGATGCGCGACGCCGGAACTCCGACCACCGATCGGCAGACGGCGAAGGCCACCGGCATCGTGCTCGACGAGGTTCGCGAGTACCTCGCCGCCCAGCGCAGCGCCGACGTGACCCCGACGGTGACGGCGCTGCGCCGCCGTGCGGCCGAGGTCGTCGACGCCGAACTGCTGCGACTGGACAACCGCCTCCCGGACCTCGAAACGCAAATCCGGGACGAAGTCGGCCGCACGGTCCGCCGGGTCGTCGACAAGCTCCTGCACGCGCCCACCGTGCGGGTGAAGCAGCTGGCCGCCGAGACGGCCGACACCGACTACGCCAACGCGCTGCGCGAGCTGTTCTGTCTCGACCCGCAGGCCCCCGCGGCCGTGGCGAGCCCCACGAATCCCATGACCAACCCCATGGCCCGGCCGCCAGAAATCGAGAAGAAGTAAGCAGTGAACAGAGTCATCCGCGTCGGAACGCGTGGCAGCAAGCTGGCGGTCGCGCAGACCGAAACCGTGGCCGACCAGATCCGCGCCACCGGTGTCGACGTCGAGATCGTCACCGTGACCACCCCCGGCGACACCTCCAGTGCACCCATTCCGCAGATCGGGGTGGGCGTGTTCACGTCCGCGCTGCGGGAAGCGTTGCTGCACAAGGAAATCGACGTCATCGTCCACTCGTACAAGGATCTGCCGACGGCGCCGGCCGCCGGTATCGTGCTGGCTGCCGTGCCGCCGCGCGAGGACCCGCGCGACGCGTTGATCGCGCGCGACGGGCTGACGCTGGGTGAGCTTCCGCCGGGCTCGACGGTCGGCACGGGTGCGCCGCGGCGCACCACACAGCTGCAGGCGCTCGGGCTCGGTTTGGAAATCGTGCCGATTCGAGGCAATATCGATACCCGCATGCGTAAGGTCACCGACGGCGAGCTCGATGCCGTGGTGCTCGCGCGTGCCGGTCTGGCCCGGGTCGGCCTGACGGGGGTGATCACCGAAACCCTCGATCCGATCCAGATGCTGCCCGCTCCCGCCCAGGGGGCACTGGCGGTGGAGTGCCGGGCCGAAGACGTGGACGTGGAGCACCTGCTCGCGTCCCATTTGGACGATGAGGGCACGCGGGCCGCGGTGACGGCCGAGCGTTCCCTGCTGGCCGCGCTCGAGGCGGGGTGCAGCGCACCGGTTGGCGCGCTCGCCGAAGTCGTCGAAGACCTCGATGCCGAGGGCGCGGTCGTGGAACGGATCTCGCTGCGCGGCACCGCGGCCGTCGAGGGCGAGAACGGTGCCGTCGACATGCTGCGGGCTTCCGTGCTCGGCGACTTCGCCGAAGCGGAGCAGCTCGGCCGGACATTGGCCGACGAGCTGCTCGACCTGGGGGCCGGCGCGCTGCTCGGCCCCGCACAGTGACGCCAGCGTCACCGACCTGAACGAACCGCACCACCCACCTGCGGCCGATGACGCACCCGGCCGCCTGACAGGAGAAACGCCAGAGATGACCCCCGCTCGCAAGACCCCTGGGCGCGTCGCCTTCGTGGGCTCGGGCCCCGGCGACGCCGGGCTGCTCACCGTCCGCGCCCAGGAGCTGCTCGCCAAGGCCGAGGTCGTGGTGACCGATCCGGACGTGCCGGCCGCCGTCCTCGCGTTCGCCGCGCCCGGCGCCGAGGTCCGGCCCGCCGTCGGCGAACCCGCCGACGTGTCGAAGGACCTGACCACCGAGGCCAAGGCCGGGCGGCTCGTGCTGCGCCTGGTCGCCGGCGACCCGCTGACCAGCCCTGCCGTCGTCGTGGAGGTGCAGGCCGTGGCCCGCACGTCCGCCGTGTTCGAGGTGGTCCCGGGGGTTTCACCCGGTTCCGCGGTGCCCGCATCCGCCGGCGTCGCGCTCGGTGGCACTCACACCGAGGTCGACGTCCGCGGCGAGGTCGACTGGGCGGCACTGGCCGCCGTGCCCGGTCCGCTCGTGCTCCACGCCACCTCGGCGCACCTGGCCGAGGCCGCCAGCCGGCTCACGGAGAAGGGCCTGCCCGCGACCACGCCGGTCGCCGTCACCGCGAACGGCACGATCAACACCCAGCGCACGCTCGACACCACGCTGGCCACGCTCGCCAACGACGCAGGCGAGCTCGTCGGCCCGCTCATCGTGACCGTCGGCCCGGCCGCCGGGCACCGCTCGAAGCTGTCGTGGTGGGAATCGCGCGCACTGTACGGCTGGAAGGTCCTGGTGCCGCGTACCAAGGAGCAGGCCGGCGAGATGGCCGAACGCCTCCGCAGCCACGGCGCGACGTCGCACGAGGTGCCCACGATTTCCGTCGAGCCGCCGCGGAGTCCCGCGCAGATGGAACGCTCGGTGAAGGGCCTCGTCGACGGCCGCTACCAGTGGATCGTCTTCACCTCCACCAACGCGGTGCGTGCGGTGTGGGAGAAGTTCGAGGAGTTCGGCCTCGACGCGCGCGCGTTCTCCGGCGTGAAGATCGCCTGCGTCGGCGAGTCGACGGCGGCGAAGGTGCGTTCGTTCGGCATCATCCCCGAGCTCGTGCCCGCGGGCGAGCAGTCGTCCGAAGGGCTGCTCGCCGAGTTCCCGCCGTACGACGACGTGCTCGACCCCGTCGACCGCGTCCTGCTGCCCCGCGCCGACATCGCCACCGAGACGCTGTCGGCAGGCCTGCGCGAACGCGGCTGGGAAATCGACGACGTCACGGCGTACCGCACGGTGCGTGCGGCCCCGCCGCCCGCCGAGACCCGCGAGATGATCAAGACCGGCGGTTTCGACGCGGTTTGCTTCACCTCGTCCTCGACCGTGCGCAACCTGGTCGGCATCGCCGGCAAGCCGCACACGCGCACGCTGGTCGCGTGCATCGGCCCGAAGACCGCGGAGACTGCCGTTGAGTTCGGGCTTCGCGTCGACGTCCAGCCGGAGAAGGCCGACGTGCCGCACCTGGTGGACGCGCTGGCCGAGCACGCTGCCCGGCTTCGCGCGGAAGGCGCGCTGCCGCCGCCACGGAAGGCGAAGCGGGCGCGTCGCTCCTGACGAGTTGTGATCACCTGGGCCCCTTCTCGCCAAGGCGGGGAGGGGCCCTGTGTGTATGGCGAGGGGGAACGTTTACATCCCCGATGACCTGGCTGAACGAGCGAAGGCGGCGGATCTCAACGTGAGCGCTCTCGTCCAGGCCGCGCTCGCGGACGCGTTGCAGCGCCAGGCCACCGACGCCTGACTCGACGCGCTGCCGGCTCCGCGCGGCAGTGCTTCCATTGACGCTGTTTCCCATGCCGCTGTTTCCGCGCTCGACGGCGCCCGCGCGGAACTGGGCGACGCGGCGGATGCCTGATTCCCCGGCGGCGATCGCAGTTCTCGACGCGTCCGTTCTCGTCGACCTGCTCGCGGGCACCAGCCATGCCGCGCGGCGAAGGCCCGCCTGCGCGGCACGGTGTTGCACGCCCCTGCGCACCTGGACGCCGAAGTCCTTTCAGCACTGGGCCGCTTACCGCGCGCGGGTGAGCTGATCACTGCGGACGTTGAAACCGCTATGGGCGCGCTGAGCAACTTGCCCGTCACCCGCCATCCCGCCGTCGAGCTCGCTCGCGGGCCTGGGCCAGGCGCGCTGATCTCAGGCTGACCAATGCGCTACGTCGAGCTGGCCGACCAGTTGCACACGGCCGTGCTCACGACCGATCTCCGGCTCGCTCGGGCGAGCCGGCTCGCCGAGGCGATCTCCTGATTCGGGCGCCGATTCCCGGGCGCTCGAAATGGGCCGACTTCCTGATGTCAGATTTTGCGGACACCTTGTCAGAACGTGGTTTCCCGTAAGGGCAGCCGAATCGGCCGCCGGTGTGCGGGAGTACCGTGTATGGGGTGTTCCCCGAGCATCGACCCCGCAGGCTCCGTACCACGCCGGCCATGCGCAGGCTGGTCGGTGAGACCACGTTGCGTCCGCGTCAGCTGATCCTGCCCATGTTCGTGGCGGAGGGCCTCGACGCGCCGCGCCCGATCCAGAGCATGCCGGGGGTCGTGCAGCACACGCGGGACACGCTGCGGAAGGCTGCGGTCGACGCCGTGAACGCCGGTGTCGGCGGGCTGATGCTGTTCGGCATCCCGCAGACGCGTGACGCCGAGGGGTCCGGCGCCGTCGACGAAAACGGCATCCTCAACGTCGCGCTGCGGGACCTGCGGCACGAGCTCGGCGATGCGACGGTGCTGATGGCCGACACGTGCCTCGACGAATTCACCGACCACGGCCACTGCGGCGTCCTCGACGCCGACGGCGTCGTCGACAACGACGCGACTCTGCGCGTGTACGCCGAAATGGCCGTGGCGCAAGCAGAAGCGGGCGCCCACGTGCTCGGGCCGAGTGGCATGATGGACGGCCAGGTCGGCGTGATTCGGCGCGCTCTCGACGAAGTGGGCCACAGCGACACGGCCATCCTCGCGTACTCCGCGAAGTACGCCAGCGCCTTCTACGGCCCCTTCCGCGAAGCCGTCGACTCCCAGCTCAAGGGCGACCGCAAGACGTACCAGCAGGATCTGGGCAATGCGCGTGAGGCCCTGCGCGAAATCGAGCTCGACCTTGGCGAGGGCGCCGACATGATCATGGTCAAGCCGGCGCTGTCCTATTTGGACGTCATTAAGGCGGCGGCCGACATCTCTCCGGTGCCGGTCGCGGCGTACAACATCTCGGGCGAGTACGCGATGGTTGAGGCCGCCGCCGCCAACGGCTGGCTCGACCGCGAGCGGACGGTTCTCGAAGTCCTCACGTCGATCCGACGGGCGGGGGCGGACCTGATCCTCACGTATTGGGCTGCGGAAGCCGCTGCTTGGCTCGACTGATGCCACGCTGACCTGCGACGAAAGCCTGAGCTAGAGTCGGCGGGTGGCCGACAAGGACGACAACAGCGCCGGCGCCGCCGATCCCGCGGGCCTGACCAGCGAGGACGGTAAGGAAACGGCGCCGCACGACGCCGTGAGGGCCGAAGCTGGCAAGGAAAGTGGACCGACCGAGGCCGGGAACGCAACGCCTCCCGAAGCCCAGCCCGAGTCCACAAACCCAAAGCCGACAAACCCAGAGCCGACAAACACGGGGCCGGCAAAGAAAGAGTCGACGAAGAAAGAGCCGACGACCCCTGAGTCGGCAAACACAGAGCCCACGAACCCGGAGCCGGCCAAACCGGAGGAAACGTCCGCCGGTTTACCCAAGGCGCCGCCCATCACCGGTTTCCCGAAGGCCGGTGTCGAGCTCGTCACGGCGGACGAGGGCGACGACCGGCCCAAAGCGCCCGGGACCGTTCAGATCGCGTTCATTCTGAGCATCGTGGCGTCGATCGTCTTGCTCCTCGGTCAGGTGGTGACGATCCTGTTCAAGCAGCAGCTCGTCGACCAGGCCGTGAAGTCCGTGCCGCGCGGGCAGAAGGTGGACGTGGCGGCGATCGAGTCCAACGCGAACGTCTTGGTGTGGGCATTGTTCGTCGGAGCGTTGTGCTTCGGCTTGATCCTGGTGTTGTTCGCGTACAAGGCGCGGGAGGGCACGCGGTCGGCGCGGACGGTGGTCACGCTGCTGGCGATCCTGGGTCTGGTGTTCCAGCTGGGAATCGTGCGGAGCATCTTCTCGGTGGTGTCGTCGGTGCTGCTGGTGATCATGGTGATCATGCTGTACGTGCCGGGCTCGGCGGACTACTTCCCGAAGATCCCCAAGAAGCTCTGATGGACCACACGTTCTACTCCGAACCCGGCGTCGGCTGGGTCGCGCTCGCGTGGGGGCCGCTGTTCGCGGTGCTCGGGGCGTTGGCGGAGCTGGCGACGGGCGGGCCGGTGCACTGGGTGCCCTGGCTGATGGTGGCTTTCACCTTGTGCATCCTGACCGTGCCGTGGGTGTATGCGCGGCGGCGGTTCCTGTCGTTGGCCGTGACCGCGAACGGGCTGCGGCAAGGGCGGGAGCGGGTGGCCGCCGAGAAGATCGCGGCTGTGGACGACGTGGGCACGCCCGTCGGCGCACGGGTGCTCGGCGGAGGCTGGAGTGTGCCGCGCAAGTACGACGAGCTGCCCGTCAAGCTCGACGACGGCACGGTCGTGATCGCGTGGGCCCGCGACGTCGAAGCGCTCAAGGCCGCACTCGGTCGGCTCGTGGAAAACAACCGGAAGTGAGAGGCTGAACCCGTGATCGAGCTCCCTCAGCCGACCGGCGCCGACCTGTGGCCCGGGGAACCGGGCAAATCCGCGCGGCTCAACCAGCCGTGGCGGGCATTCGTGGCCCTCGGCGAAGTGATCGCGGCCGCGCTCGCGTTGTGGGGTGCGTTCGCGCTGTGGCACGCCGGGGTCGTCACGGTCGTGATTCCGGCGGGCGACGGCGCGCAGCTCGCTTCCACCCGCTTGTTCGGCGGGCACATCGCAGGCGCGCTCGGACTCGGTGCGGTGGTGGCCGTGCTCGTGGTGGACGCGGTTCGTCAGCTCCTGCTCGCGGTGCGTGCGCGCCACCGTACGAAGAAACCCTGACTTCGCAAGTCGGGCGGCCACATCCACAGCTGCCCCACAGGCAACCAACAGCTGACTGCTAACCAGCCCGACCAATCTTGCGGCCATGACGCGGCTGCGTACCCGGACATGGGTCATCAACGGGGTGCTCGTCGTACTGCTCGGCGGTACGGCTTTCGGGATCTACCAAGCTTTCACGCCGAGCGGCAACACGGCGCAGGCGCAAACGCGCACCACACCCGTACGCCGCGCCAACGTGACCGAGACCGTATCGGCGGCCGGCACCCTCGCGAGTGGCTACTCGGGGACGGCGAACTTCGCGAGTTCGGGCAAGATCACGAGTATCGACGTGAAGGTCGGCGACATCGTCAGTGCCGGCCAGAAACTCGCGACGATCGACTCCACGCAAGCCGAGAAACAACTTCAGGTCGCCGAGGACAACCTCGCGGTGGCCGAGGACAACCTCACGAACGGCGAGGACAATCCGCCGCAGGGTCAGAACGCGACTCAGCAGCAGGACTCCATCACGTCGTTGCGGGCCAAAGTGGACCAAGCTCAGCTCGATGTGGACATCGCGCGGTCGGCCGTCGACGCGACCGTGCTCACGGCACCTGGCGCCGGCACCGTGACCGCGATCAACGGCAGCGTCGGCGAGCAGTCCGGTAGCGGCGGATCCGGCAACTCCTCCGCCGCGGCAGGCACCGGCACCGGCGGTAGTGGCGGCGGCAACGGAAACAGCGGCACGAGCACCAGTTCCAGCAGCGGGTCCGCGTCGAGTTCGAGTGGTTTCATCCAGATCACCGACATGTCGAACCTGCTCGTCGACACCTCGATCGCCGAGATCGACGTGAACAAGGTCAAGGCGGGCCAGAAAGCCACCGTCACCCTCAACGCCTCTCCCGACAGCCCCATCCAGGCCACCGTGTCGAAGGTGGACCTGACGCCGACCAGCAACGGCAACGTCGTCTCCTACGGCGCGCAGCTCGCGCTCACCAACCCGCCCACGGGGCTGCGGCCCGGGCAGTCGGCGAGTGTGGTGATCACCGTGAACGAGGCCGACGACGTGCTGAGCGTGCCGGCGGCCGCCGTGACCACCACGGGCACCACGAACTTCGTGACGGTGCAGGAAAACGGCCGCGACGTGCCGCGCCAGGTGCAGGTCGGCGTCCGCGGCGAGTCCACCGTGGAAATCACGTCCGGTCTCAACGAAGGTGACAGTGTGGTCCTCACGGCCGCCTCGCCGACGACGACGACCGGAGCCGGTATCGGTCAGCGCACCGGTGGCTTCGGCGGGTTGGGCGGCACCGGCGGCGGCTTCGGCGGCGCTCGCGGTGGGCAGAACGGCGGCGTCGCTCGCGGCGGGGCACGCGGATGAGGCCCGTGATCGCGGTCTCCGGACTGCGCAAGACCTACGGCAGCGGCGAAACCGCCGTCCACGCGCTGCGGGGGGTCGACCTCGTCGTGCAGCCGGGGGAGTACGTGGCCATCATGGGCGCGTCCGGCTCCGGCAAGTCGACGCTGCTGAACATGCTGGGCTGTCTCGACGTGCCGACCGCCGGGAAGTATCACCTCGACGGCTTCAGCGTCGCCGACCTCAACGAACGCCAGCTCGCCTTGCTGCGCAACCGTAAGATCGGATTCATCTTCCAGTCGTTCAACCTCGTGCCGCGCACGAGTGCGTTGTCCAATGTGGAACTTCCGCTGGTCTATAGTGGACTCCGCAGGGCGGCCCGGCGCAAGCGCGCGGTGGCCGCGTTGGACATGGTGGGTCTCACGGGCCGCGCGAAGCACCTGCCGAGCGAGCTTTCCGGCGGGCAGCAGCAGCGAGTCGCCGTCGCGCGGGCGCTGGTCACGGGGCCGGCGCTGCTGCTGGCCGACGAGCCGACCGGCAACCTCGACCACGCCAGCACCGAGGACGTGCTCGGCGTGTTCGACCGGCTGAACGCGCAGGGCCGCACCATCGTCGTGATCACGCACGAGGACGAGGTCGCCCGCCACGCGCACCGCGTCGTGCGGGTCAGCGACGGGCGGATCGTGGCCGACGAACTTCAGCGCAGCGTCGGAGTGGTCGCGTGAACCCGTTGGAGGTACTGCGGTTCGCCGTGCGCGGGCTGACGGCCAACAAGCTGCGCTCCACGCTCACCACGCTCGGCATCACCATCGGGGTCGCGTCGGTGATCCTGCTGGTGGCGGTCGGCAACGGGGCGTCGGCGGCAATCGCGGCGAGCATCCAGGGCCTGGGCACCGACGTGGTCAACGTGTCGCCCGTGCGCGGCGGCGGGCAGAGCAGTGAAGCGCGGCCGCTGACCGTGCAGGACGCCCACGCGCTCGTCGACCCGGTCGGCGCACCGGACGTGAAGGCCGCGTCGCCGATCGTGTCCACGAGCGCGACGGCCACTTACGGGCAGACGTCGTACGACATCTCGAACGTCACGGGCACCGAGCCGGCCTACTTCACCACCACCAACCGCCAGGTGGCCGACGGTGCGCTCTTCTCCGCCGAAGACGTCACGCAGGCGCGAAAGGTCGTGGTCCTCGGTCCCACGACGGCGCAGTCGCTGTTCGGCACCGCCGAACCGGTGGGCAAGAACGTGCTGCTGAACGGCATCCAGTTCACCGTGATCGGCGTGCTGCAGGCAAAGGGCAGCACCGGGCTGCAGAACGCCGACGACGTGGCCATCGCGCCCATCAGCGCGGTCGAAAACTCGCTGGCGGGCTACGGCAGCGTCAACCAGATCGCGGTGCAGGCGACCTCGGCCGACTCCGTTTCCCTCGCGCAGGCCGAGATCACGGCGATTCTCAATGCGCGCCACGGCATTCGGCTCGGCGGCACCCCCGACTACCAGATCCAGAACTCCGAACAGCTGCTGGCCACCCGGACGTCGGCAACGCAGACGTTCACCGTCCTGCTCGGCGCCGTGGCGGCGATCTCATTGCTGGTGGGCGGAATCGGGGTCACGAACATCATGCTCGTGACCGTGACGGAACGCATCCGCGAGATCGGCATCCGCAAGGCGATCGGCGCGCCGCGCTCGGCGATCCTCGGGCAGTTCCTCGCGGAGGCCACGATGCTGAGCCTGTTCGGTGGTCTGCTGGGTGTGGTGATCGGGATCGTCGGCAGCCAGTTCAGCTTCGCGGGCATCACCCCGGTGGTGGTGCCGTCGTCGATCGTGCTCGCCTTCGCGGTATCGGCGCTGATCGGCCTCTTCTTCGGCAGTTTCCCGGCGAACCGCGCGTCGCGGTTGCGCCCCATCGACGCCCTTCGGCACGAGTAGGAGCTGGCATGTCTTCGTCCACCCAGTCGCGGGGCTCCGTACCGACCCCCGATGACGCCGGCGAGCCGACGACGGAGTTCTCGCCGGTGCGGCCCTCGCCGGAGGACATCGTCGCGACCCCGGCCGTCGACGGCGACCTCGATCAGGAGATGAAGCGGATCGCCAAGCCGTTCGGCAAACCGACCCTCATTCTCGCCGGTGTGCTGGTCGTCGCGCTGTCCTTCGCCGGCGGCGCCTGGACGCACGCCGCGTTCGGCTCGGGCTCCGGCGGCGCAGTTCGCACCGCCGGCACGGGTTCGGGCACCGGCGGTGCCCGCGGCGGCTTCGGTGGCCAGCAAGGAACTCGGGGCGCTCAGGGCGCTCAGGGCGCTCGGGGGTCGCAGGGCTCCGGCTTCACCGGCGCCCGCGGTGGTGGCCGAGGCACCGTCGGCACCGTCGAAAAGGTCGACGGATCCACCCTCACCCTGAAAACCACGCAGGGCACCGACGTCACTGTGTCCACTTCGGACTCAACGACCGTCGGCCTCACTCAGCCGGGGAAGCTCGCCGATCTCAAACCGGGCGCCACCGTGACCGTACAGGGCCGCACCGGCTCCGACGGCTCGGTCACCGCCCAGGCGATCACGGAACAACCCGCGCGCTAACCGGCGGCGGCGTCCAGTGCCGGGTTCAGTGGCGCCAACGCCGCGCGCAGCCGGTCCGGCAAGGACCCCGACACCACGACGAATCCCGTGCCGCCGCCGGTCGGCTGGGCCCACTCGGCGAGTGCGATGCGGACAGCCGCGGTCACCGCGGCCGCCAGCACGCGAGCCGTCGTGGCGTCGGGGACGCGGGACGACAGGGCGGCGGCCAGTGGGGGTTCCAGAGCGGTGTCGGCGTAGGCGTTGCGCAGAGCCGGCGACGCGGTGATGAGGCGCAGGGTTTCGGGCGCCGGAGCCGTGTAGGTGGTGACCACGGCGTCGGCCACGGCTCGCGAGAGGGGGGCGGACCCGGCGGCTTCGACGGCGGCCGCGACGCGGGCCTCGCGGTCGGCCGTGACGGCGAAGACGATCGCGGCCTCGCGGCTCGGAAAGTAGTTGTTGTAGGTGCGCGGTGAGACGCCCGCGGCGGTCGCGATGTCGTCGACCCGCACGTTGTCGGGACCGTGTTCGACCGCGAGGCGCAGTGCTGCCTCGCTCAGCGCGGTACGAGTCGCTTGTTTCTTCCGTTCACGCAGGCCGCTCACGGGTAGACCTTATCCGATAAACCTGCGTTCACGAAAACTTGCGGGCACGCAATAATCGGCGTTACGCTCGAAGCCATGAGAGCCAACGGCATCGCCTACGACACCGGATTCGTCAGCAACGGCGGCACTTCCTGGGCGGACTTCGACCCCGTGGTCGTGCGGAGGGAACTCGAGATCATCCGCGATGAGCTGCACTGCACGGCCGTGCAGCTCATCGGCGGCGTGCCCGAGCGCCTGGAGCTCGCGGCGCGCGCGGCGGCCGAGCTGGGATTCGAGGTGTGGTTCTCGCCGTACCCGCTCGACCTCGATCCGGAAGGTCTGCGGGAGCTGATGCTCGACTGCGCCGCGCGCGCCGAACGCATCCGCCGCAGCGGCGCCGAGGTCGTGTTCGTCGCCGGCGTCGAGTTGTCCGTGATGAACCCCGGCTTCGCCGACGGCGCCAGTCTGGCCCAGCGTCTCGGCTGGCTTCTCGGCGACTCGGCCCAGCGGCCCGCCCGGCTGGCCACCGTCACCGCCCGGCTCAACGCCTTCTTTCGCGAAACCGTGCCGGAAATCCGTACCCGCTTCGGCGGGAAACTCACTTATGCGGCCATCCAGTTCGAGCGCGTCGACTGGAACCTCTTCGACTTCGTGACGCTCGAGCTGATCCGCTCCGTCGAAGTCGCTGACCGGTTCCGCGACGGCGTGCGCACGCTCGTCGGAACCTGCGGCAAACCCGTCGCCGTCACGGGGTTCGGCACGGCCACCTGGCGTGGCTCGGGCGACGTCGCCCCGCGCAGCATGGAGATCGTCGAGAACGACGAGCGCGGCAGGCCGGTGCGGGTCAAGCCGGGGTACGAACGCGACGAACCCGGTCAGGCGCGTTACCTCACCGAACTGCTGCGGATCTTCACCGAGGAGGGCGTCGACAGCGCGTTCGTGTTCCTCTTCGCACTGCACACGCACCCGCACCGCGCCGATCCGGGCGAAGACCTCGACCTCGCGAGCGGCGCCGTCGTGAAGGTGCTCGAAGGAACGTACGGGACGACCTACCCGGATCTGCCGTGGGAACCCAAAGAGGCGTTCCACGCGGTCGCGGCTGCCTACGCTTAAGCGAGTTCGGCGTTGAGCGCGATGATCGCGACGTTTAAGGCCGTCACGTAACCGACCCAGCCGAGGTACGGCAGCAGCAGCACCGCGGCCGGGTGGGAACGCCGGTAGAACAGGCCGATCGTCATCAGCACCGTGAACCCGAGCAGCACCATGTCCACGCACGCCAGCCGCAGCGAGCCGCCGGCGAAGAACAGCGCGGTCCACAGCAGGTTGAGCAGCAAGCTCACGCCGTACATCGCGAACCCCTGCGTTTCGCCGTCGGTGCGCCAATAGACCCAGCCGGCGAAGGCGAGCAAGACGTACATCACCGTCCACACGGGACCGAACAGCGAAGCAGGCAACGCCCAGCCCGGCAGCACCAGCCGGGCGTAGGTCTCGGGCGCGGCCGTGGCCGCCAGTGAGCCCACCACGGCGACGACGGCGACCAGCACGAAGAACACCACGAGGACCACCCAGGGATTACGCCTGCGCGTGGGACTCGTCACGTTCCCTCCCGGTTTCACGCCGGTCACCCGGATCCGGCCCAGGCCATCCTAGGAGGCCCGCTGCCCGCGCGCCCGCCCTGGAACCCCGCCCTGGAACCACGGCCAACGACGGCCGGGCAGGAGGATTTGCGAGACTGGACACGTGAGCACTGGCAGCGAGCAATCCAAGGTTTGGTTCGAACGCGCGAAGGCGGCCGTCCCGGGCGGGGTGAACTCGCCGGTGCGGGCGTTCAACTCGGTCGGCGGCACGCCGCGGTTCATGGTCCGCGGCGAGGGTCCGCACCTGTGGGACGTCGACGGCAAACGCTACGTCGACCTCGTCTCGTCGTGGGGTCCGATGATCCTCGGGCACGCGCACCCGCAGGTGGTCGAGGCCGCGCGCGCGGCTGCGTCGAGCGGGTTGTCGTTCGGCACGCCGACGATCGGCGAGGTCGAGCTGGCCGAGGAGATCATCGGGCGCGTGGAGCCCGTCGAGCAGGTGCGGCTCGTGAACTCCGGGACGGAAGCCACGATGAGCGCCATCCGCCTCGCCCGCGGTTTCACGGGTCGGGCCAAGATCGTAAAGTTCGCCGGGTGCTACCACGGTCACGTCGATGCCCTGCTGGCACAGGCGGGGTCCGGCGTCGCGACGCTCGGGCTGCCGACCTCGCCCGGCGTCACCGGCGCGCAGGCCGCCGACACGATCGTGCTGCCCTACAACGACCTCGACGCCGTGCGGAAGTCCTTTGTGGAGAACGACGGCCAGATCGCCGCGGTGATCACCGAGGCGGCCGCGGGCAACATGGGCGCGATCGCCCCCGATGAGGGATTCAACGCCGGCCTGCGCGAGCTCGCGCGTGAACACGGCGCGCTGCTGATCATGGACGAGGTCATGACGGGCTTCCGCGTCTCGCGCTCGGGCTGGTACGGCGTCGACGGCGTCGCCGGTGACCTCTACACGTTCGGCAAGGTCATGTCCGGCGGGTTGCCCGCCGCGGCGTTCGGCGGGCGCGCCGACGTGATGGCCAGGCTGGCGCCGGGCGGGCCGGTCTACCAGGCCGGGACGCTGTCGGGGAATCCCGTCGCCGTCGCCGCGGGCCTCACCACGCTGCGCTTGGCCGACGACGCCGTGTACACCGCGTTGAACACCAACGCGAAGCGCCTCGGCGACCTGTTCGACTCCGCGCTGACCGAGGCGGGCGTCGCGCACAACGTGCAGTACGCAGGCAACCTCGTGAGCGTGTTCTTCGGCACCGGTGCGGTCCGCGACTACGCGGGCGCGCAGGCCACCGAGACCTGGCGCTTCCCCGCGTTCTTCCACGCGCTGCTCGACGCCGGCGTGTACGGCCCGCCGAGCCCGTACGAAGCGTGGTTCGTGAACGCCGCGATGGACGACGAAGCGTTCGGCGTGATCGAGGCCGCGCTGCCGGCCGCGGCGCGCGCGGCCGCCGGGGCGGTCAAGCCGTGACCACAGTCGTCCACCTGCTGCGCCACGGCGAAGTCCACAACCCCGACAAGATCCTCTACGGTCGTCTCCCGAACTTCCGGCTGTCCGACCGCGGCCGGCGGCAGGCGCTGACCGTCGCGGAAGCCGTGGCCGCCCACGACCTCGCGTACGTCGTCGCGTCGCCGCTGCAGCGCGCCCAGGAGACGGCCGAGCCGATCGCCGCGGCTCACCGTCTCGACATCGCGTGCGACGAGGGGCTCATCGAAGCCGCGAACGTCTTCGAGGGCCAGCGCGTCGCGGTCGGTGACGGCGCGCTGCGGCAGCCGAAGGCGTGGCCGCACCTGGTGAACCCGTTCCGGCCGTCGTGGGGTGAGCCGTACGTGGAGATCGCGCACCGGATGCTCGGCGCCGTCTACCGGGCGCGCGAGCAGGCCGAAGGGCACGAGGCGCTGTGCGTTTCGCACCAGCTGCCGATCTGGACGCTGCGCCGGTTCCTCGAAGCCAAGCGCCTGTGGCACGACCCCCGGCACCGGCAGTGCTCGCTGGCGTCGCTGACCAGCCTCGTCTTCGACGACGAGAAGCTGGTCGACATCGTCTACAGCGAACCTGCCGGGACCACCGACCCCAAGGTGACGGGCGCATGAAACGGATTCTCTTCGCGGTGCTGGCGGCGACGTTGCTGGTCGCCGGATGCTCGACGGGCAAGGACGCGGTCGTCGAAGGCGGCACGTTCAGCTTCGTCTCGCCGGGCGGCAAGGTCGACATCACGTATCCGGAAGCGCAACGCCAGAACGCGCCGACGCTCTCGGGCGACGACCTGATGCACGAGGGCAAACAGCTGTCCATCGCCGACTTCCCCGGCAAGGTAGTGGTGATCAACCTGTGGGGCCAGTGGTGCGGCCCGTGCCGCGCCGAGGCGCCGGAACTCGAGCAGGCCAGCCGGGAGATGGCGCCGCTCGGCGGTCAGGTCGTCGGGCTCGACGTCCGCGACCCCGCACGCGACGTGGCACAGGACTTCGTCCGCGACCGCGGCATCACCTACCCGTCCATCTGGGACCCGACGGGGCGCGTCCTCCTGCAGCTGCAGGGCTACCCGCGCAACCTGATCCCGTCGACGATCGTGCTCGACAAGAAGCACCGCGTCGCGGCGGTGTTCCTGCGCCAGATCCTGGCGTCGGACCTCATGCCGACAGTGCGGCAGCTGGCAGCGGAGAAGTAGCTCGTGAGTGTTCAGTCCGCTACTAACCGGACTGAACACTCACGAGGGACGAAGGTCCTTGAGCTGGTGTGGCGTAGGTCCTGTGAGCCGCCCCCGCCCGTTTCACGCAAAGCTCACTGCCTACTCTCAAGAGCGTGAACTCCGTGTCCGAGCTGGCGATCTCCGGACCGCTGCTGCTCGCCGCGGGCGTGGCACTGCTGGCCGGCGCGATCTCGTTCGCGTCGCCGTGCGTCGTGCCGCTGGTGCCCGGGTATCTCGCATACCTCGCGGCGCTGGTGGGTGCCGACGCCCCCGCGGTGAGCGCCGGCGAGGAACGCAAAAAGGGCCGCTACGCCGTGCTCGGCGCCGCGGGCCTGTTCGTGCTCGGGTTCACCGTGGTGTTCGTCGCCACGCTCGGCACGCTCGTGTGGCTCGCCGACACCCTCCTGATCAACCAGGACCTGCTGCAGCGCATCGGCGGCGTCGTCACGATCGCGATGGCGCTCGTGTTCCTCGGCTGGATCCCCGGCCTGCAGCGCGAGTTCCGCTCCCACCACGTGCCCGGCGGCGGCATCTGGGGCGCGCCGCTGCTCGGTGCCGTCTTCGGGCTCGGGTGGACGCCGTGCATCGGCCCGACGCTCTCGGCCGTCACCAGCATGGCCAGCGCCACCGGCGGTGCCGCCGCCCGTGGCTACCTGCTGGTGCTCGTGTACTGCCTCGGCCTCGGCCTGCCGTTCCTGCTGATCGCGCTCGGCGCCCGCTGGGCAGTTCGCGCCACCGACTGGCTGCGCCGCAACGGCCGCCGCGTGCAGCTGATCGGCGGCGGACTGCTCCTGGTCGTCGGCGTCCTGCTCGTCACCGGACTGTGGGGAGACGTCATGGGCTGGCTTCGCAACTCCGTCGCTTCGAACCTGGTGCTGCCACTGTGACCACGACCGAAGCGCCACCCGCCAATCCCCAGCGCCCGTACAAGCCCTCGACGGCCAAGCAGGTGCTCGCGTTCCTGCGCAACACCTGGCGTGGCCTCACGTCGATGCGCACGGCGCTCATCCTGTTGTTCCTGCTGGCTCTCGCCGCGTTGCCCGGCGCGCTGCTGCCGCAACGTCGCCTCAACGCCGGCAAGGTCGACGACTACATCTCCAGCCACGGCTGGTGGGGCAGCCTCCTCGACAAGCTGCAGTTCTACGACGTCTACACCAGCGTCTGGTTCTCCGCGATCTACCTGCTGCTGATGATTTCGCTCGTCGGCTGCCTCACGCCGCGCAGCTGGGAGTACGTGCGGCAGATGCGCGCGAAGCCCGTGCTGACCCCGCGCAACCTCGCTCGAATGCCGCACCACCGCATCGCGCGCACCTCGCGATCCGTCGAGTCCGTGCGCGAAGACGTGCTCAAGCAACTCTCGGGCTGGCGCAAGGTCGAGCGCGAAGAGGAAGACCGCGGCTTCAGCGTCTCGGCCGAACGCGGCTACCTGCGCGAGACCGGCAACCTGCTCTTCCACTTCGGCATGCTCGGCCTGATCGTCTTCTTCGCCCTCGGCAAGCTCTACAGCTACGAGGGTCAGGTGATCGTGCAGGCTGACGGCAGCCAGTTCTGCAATTCCGGCATCTACAACTACGACTCGTTCGAAGCCGGCCTGCGTATCGACGGTACGAAGCTGGACCCGTTCTGCGTGAAGGTCAACGACTTCACCGCGCACTACACGCCGGCGGGTGAAGCCGACTACTACCACTCGGACATCCAGTACCAGTCGGGTGCGGACCTGCAGACCGGCACGTGGCGTCCGTACAACCTGGAGCCCAACGAGCCGCTGCGAACCGTGGGTGACCGTGTGTACCTGCTCGGCAACGGCTATTCGCCTCAGTTCACGGTGACTTTCCCCAACGGCGAGCAGCGCACGCAGAACACGCAGTGGCGGCCGACCGACACGACCACCATGCTTTCCCAGGGCGCCACCAAGTTCGACACGCCGGGCATTACCAGCGAGATCGAGCGGCGCACGAAGCAGATCGCGATCACCGGGATCTTCGCGCCGACGTCGTTCGTGCACGGCGGTGTGCTCACTTCCACCGCTCCGGGTCTGAAGAACCCGATGGTCGCCGTCGACGTGTTGCGCGGCGACCTCGGCCTCGACGCGGGCCGCGGGCAGTCGGTGTTCGAAGTGGACCAGAGCCTGGTCGCCGACGGACGGCTCAAGCGCGTCGCACGGCAGAACCTGGCCGTCGGCCAGTCGCTCACGCTCGCCGACGGCACCAAGATCCGCTTCGACGGCGTGAACGCGTGGGTCAACCTCCAGATTTCCCACGACCCCACGCAGGGGTACGTGCTCGGGTTCGCGATCGTGATGTTCGTGGGTCTCGGGGCGTCGCTGCTGGTCAAGCGGCGCCGCGTGTGGGTGCGGGTGCGCGGTCGGCACGACGGGCACGCGGGTAGCGTGATCGAGGTCGCCGGGCTCGCCCGCACCGATCAGGCAGGGTACGGCGAAGAGTTCCAGCGGATCGGCGAACGGCTGGTCACGGGCCGGAAAGGCAGCTGAGGCATGCAGATCAACGAGACGTTCTCGCAGTACAGCGACTGGTGCTACACCACGACGGTGGCGATCTACGTTCTCGCACTCCTGATGTCCCTGTTCGAGCAGGCCTTCGGCGCGAAGGGACGGCTCGCCCACGCCCGTAAGGCGCAGAAGTCGCTGGTCGGTGCCGGCGGACCGGCGATCGAGTCCATCGAGGACGCCGACGCGCCGCCCGAGCCCGAGGCTCCGCGCGAGATCGGACGGCCCGAGCGCATCGGCCGCATGGGCGCGGCGCTCCTGGTGCTCGGCGCGCTGCTGCAGCTCACGGCGATCACGCTGCGCGGGCTCGCCGTGCACCGCGCGCCGTGGGGCAACATGTACGAGTACGGCATGGCGGTCACCTTCATCACGGTGGTCGCGTGGCTGATCGTGATCAAGAAGTTCCCGGTTCGCCACCTCACCGGCTTCGTGATGTTGCCCGTCGTGATCCTGATGTTCATCAACGGCACGCTGCTCTACACCGTTGCCGGCCCTGTCGTGCCCGCGCTGCAGTCGTACTGGCTCTACATCCACGTGACGGCCGCGATCATCGGGTCGGGCGTGTTCCTGGTGCCCGGTGTCGCGAGCGTGCTGTTCCTGTTCCGCAGTGCCCACGACCGCAACCCGGCGAAGTTCCCTGGCTTCGGCCCGAAGTTGCCGACCGCCGACGTGCTCGACCGCATCGCCTACCGCGCCACCATCGTCGCGTTCCCGATCTTCACCTTCGGCGTGATGTGCGGCGCCGTGTGGGCCGAGGCGGCGTGGGGCCGATTCTGGGGCTGGGACCCGAAGGAGACCGTCGCCTTCATCGCGTGGGTCGTCTACGCCGCCTACCTGCACTCCCGCGCCACCGCGGGCTGGCGCGGCACGCGCGCGGCCGTGATCAACATCGTCGGGTTCGCCGTGACGATCTTCAACCTGTTCTTCGTGAACCTCGTCACGGCCGGTCTGCATTCCTACGCCGGGGTGAGCTGACGGGGGTCCGCGCGGTTTGTAACGCCCTACCCGACTACCGTCGATAGCGAAGCGATCCAGTTTCGACGGGCGCACCATCCGGGAGGTAGGCAGCGGTGACCGGACCCAGTGAGGAAGCGGCCCGGGCGACGGCCGAGGAGGCTCCGGCACAGTCGGAGCCGGCCAAGGAACCCGCGGCCGAGCTGTTCTCCGACGAACGCACGGACTCGGCGCCGCACCCGCCGCCGGTGCCGTACGACGCGCAGCCCACGCAGGCCGTCCCGCCGCCGCAGCCCGCTGCGCCGCCGCAGCAGCCCCCGGCCTACGGGCAGCAGCAGTACGACCAGAACCTGCCGCCGTTGCAGCCGCAGCAGCAGTACCCGCCGGCGGGCCAGCAGCAGCAACAGTTCTCGAGCCTGCCGCAGCCGGGTGGGCGGCAGCCGTCGTCGGTGCCCGACGACCTGGCGACCGCGCACCTGGTGAAACAGGCGAAGCGCACGCCGCAGTCGGGCTGGCGCAAGGCGCTGTACCTGGGCACCGGAAAGCTGCTGAACCCCGGCGAGAGTCCGGCCGATACGCGCCGGCGCGAGCTGATCGCGCGGGTGAACCAGCCGCTGCGCGGGTGCTACAAAATCGCGATGCTGTCGCTGAAGGGCGGCGTCGGCAAAACGACGGCCACGACCACGCTGGGTTCGACGTTCGCTTCGCTACGCGGCGACCGCGTGGTGGCCGTCGACGCGAACCCGGACCGGGGGACCCTTTCGCAGAAGATCGCGATTGAGACCACGGCCACCGTGCGCCACTTGCTGCGGGACGCCGAGAAGATCACGCGCTACAGCGACGTGCGCTCGTACACGTCCCAGGGATCCAGCCGGTTGGAGATCCTCGCGAGCGAACAGGACCCGGCCGTCTCCGAGGCCTTCTCGGAGATCGACTACCGCCGCACGGTGAACCTGCTGGAGCACTTCTACAACATCGTGCTCACCGACTGCGGCACCGGTTTGATGCACTCCGCCATGAAGGGAGTGCTCGACCTCGCCGACTCGCTCGTCGTCGTCTCGTCCGGCTCGGTCGACGGCGCCCGTTCGGCTTCGGCGACGCTCGACTGGCTCGAGGCCCACGGCTACGGCGAGCTCGTGCGGCGTTCGGTCGTCGTCATCAACTCTGTGCGCCCCAAGGGCAGCTCGGTGGACCTCGACAAGCTCACGGCACACTTCGGCGCCAAAGTGCGGGCCGTGTGCCGCATCCCGTTCGACCCGCACCTGGAGGAAGGCGCGGAAATCGAGCTGGAACGCCTGAGCGGCGACACTCGCCTCGCGCTGCTGGACCTGGCGGCCACGGTCGCCGACGGGTTCGGCGCACAGCAGTACCGCTGACCACCGCTGACGTCCACGTTCGAGAAGTTCCGGACGTTCGACGGGGGCTCGGCTTCGTGTCGCCGAGCCCCCGTCGAACGCGGAACGCTAGCTGTCGGTGTCCTTGGGGCGTTTGCGTTGCTGCTCGGAGAGCTTGCGCAGGAAGTCGGGATCGTCGTCCGGGCCGACGGCGGGACGACGGTCGGGCACGTTGATGCGTTGTCCTGCCGCGACGACCCGCCACAACAGAACGGCGACGGTAATCGCACCCACCGCTGCGAGCAGAGGAATCATGCCCGGTCCTTCCGTCGTGCCAGGCCATTCCCTTGTGCCAGGCCCTGCCGGATTCCCAGGTTAGTCCCAAAACGGCGAATCGGCCTGAACCCTTCGGACCGGACGGTCCCGCCGTACCTCTCGCCGGACACGACGAAGGGTCGTGACCGGTAAGAGGTGCGGGAAGACACCCCTTACCACTCACGACCCTTGCGTGGTGGTGGTTCAGGCCTTGCGGGCCGGCTCGCTCGCGTCGGTGGTGAGCTCGGCGAGGAGCTCGTTCACCTCGGACTCGCGGAACCGGCGGTGCCCGCCCGGCGTGCGGATCGAACCGATCCGGCCCGCCGTGGCCCACCGGGTGACCGTCTTCGGGTCCACCCGGAACAGGGCGGCCACCTCACCCGGGGTGAGCAGCCTTCCGCCCATCGTCGCGGTCATTTTCCGCCTCCTTAACGACCTACTTGCTATACCGGAGGCATCGGGCCTTTCGCCCGTCGCGCCGGGGTAGCCAACACGGCAATCGTGGCACTTCACCCGTCGAGTACTCGAACGGTTGTCCTTGAGTAAAGAGCCCTTAAAGTGCAAAAGGGACATAACCTCTGGCGCCCGGAGCCGTGTGAAGTCCCCGTTGAAATCACTCTGACCTGGAGGTTTTCCTCTGCGGAGACGCTCACTCAGGTAAAGAGCCGCCAAAGGGGCATCACGCGCCATCGGGACCATCGGCGAGGTTGTGACGCAGTAGACACTCCGGGCACCACCTCACCCGAGGTCGCGCCGGGCCGCGCAGCATAATGAGCCGGTGGATCAGCTGGACCGGAAGATCATCGCCGCACTGCGGGCCAACGGCCGAGCCACGTACGCCGACCTCGGCCGGTCCGTGGGTCTTTCGGCTTCCTCGGTGCACGAGCGCGTCGGCAAGCTCGAAGCCGCCGGCGTGATCACCGGGTACCACGCGATGGTGGACCCGAGCACAGTCGGCCTCGGGGTCACGGCGCTCGTGGGCATCCACCCGACCGACACGGCCACCGACGAGGACGTGGCCACCGCGCTCGGCGAGCTGCCCGAGGTGGAGAGCTGCTACGCCGTGGCCGGCGACGAGGCGTTCGTGGTGAAGGTGCGCGTGTCGACCGTCGACGAGCTCGAACACACCCTCGGCCGGCTGCGTCGCATCCCCGGCGTCGGGCGCACCAACACGACGGTGGTGCTGTCCACGCGGTTCGAGGGCCGCCCCAACAGCACGGGCCTGGACGAGGAGGACGAGCCCGGGGCGTAGCGTGGTCTGACGTGAGCGAAACGCCGAAGAATCTGTACCGCGACCTCACGGTCTACCTGGTGGCGCGCTTCGCGTTGGTGGCTGTGGTGGCGTGGGTGCTGACGCTGGTCGGGGTACCGCTGCTGGTCGCCCTCCTGATCGGTCTCGTGGTGGGTCTGCCGCTCGGGCTGCTGATCTTTCGGCCCCTCAACGCGCGCGTGACCGCGGGCCTGGCCAAGCGCAACGAGTCGAGGGCGCGGGCTCGGGCCGCCTTGCGGGCGGAGTTGCGTGGTGACGGGTCGGCGAACCCGGGTGGCGTCAGTTCCGGTCCGGGCGCCGGTACTGGTTCCGGTTCGGCTTCTGGCGAAGAACCGGCATGAGCCGGTTGCACAACCGGGCCTGGGTGAGTGAGGCCGTCCGCATCATCGAGGCCGACGCGAACCGCAGCGCCGATACGCACCTGCACGTGTTTCCGTTGCCGCCGGAGTGGGGCATCGATCTGTACTTGAAGGACGAATCCGTGCACCCCACGGGTTCGCTGAAGCACCGGCTCGCGCGGTCGCTGCTCCTGTACGGGCTGGTGAACGGGCAGATCGGGCCGGAGACGACGTTGATCGAGGCCTCGAGTGGCTCGACAGCGGTCTCGGAGGCGTATTTCGCGCGAATGCTGGGGCTGCAGTTCGTGACCGTGGTGCCGCGTAGCACGAGCAAGGAAAAGATCGCTCTGATCGAGTTCTACGGCGGCGAGTGTCATTTCGTCGACCGGGCGCCGGACATGTATCCGGAGGCGGAGCGGCTCGCGGCGGAGTGTGGCGGGCACTACCTCGACCAGTTCACGTATGCCGAGCGGGCGACGGATTGGCGTGGGAACAACAACATCGCCGAGTCGGTGTTCGCGCAGATGCGCGCGGAACGGCATCCGGTGCCGTCGTGGATCGTGGTCGGGGCCGGGACCGGCGGGACCAGCGCGACCTTCGGGCGGTACGTGCGGTACAAGCGGCACACGACGAAGATCGCGGTGGTGGACCCGGAGAATTCGTCCTTCTACGGCGCCTGGCAGACCGGGGCGATGGATTATTCGACGGGGATGCCGTCACGAATCGAGGGAATCGGGCGGCCGAGAGTGGAGCCGTCCTTCGTCCCCGGGGTGATTGACGAGATGTTCTCGGTGCCGGATGCCGGGTCGCTGGCGGCGATCCGATTGCTTCGGGAGCGGACCGGGCATTGGGCCGGAGGATCCACGGGGACGAACTTGTACGGCGCGTTCGTGTTGATCTCGCGGATGGTCGCGGAGGGGCAGGCGGGGTCGATCGTGACGTTGTTGTGCGATGGCGGCGATCGGTATGCGAACACCTACTATTCGGACGAGTGGTTGAGCCAGCAGGAAATCGATATCGGGGGGTATCGGGAGAAGTTCGACGAGTTTTTGATTTCTGGGAAATTCGAGGGGTGATGGGGGACCGGGGGCCGGTGGGGGCCTGAGTGGCATGGGCCGGCGCGAAGCGGGTGGTGCGAAGTGATGCGCTGCGCGCGGGCCGGTCGCTCGCCGAGCTCGAGGTGGGCCGGGTGGCCGGGGTGCGGCGGGCGAACCGGTTGGTGCGCCGGGGTGTCGCGTTGCGTAGCTGGCCCGCGGCGGGTCAGACGGAGAGCGCGACGGTGCTCAGGACGGCCCACGCGAGCATGGCGAGGCCGGTGTCGCGCAGGGCCGGGATGAGGGCGCGGCCGGTTTGGTTCGAGGCGATGGCCCGAATGGACTTCAGGAGCAGCGGCCCGGTGGCGAGGGCGATCAGCTGGAGGGGGTGCCAGATGCCGAGGAGCACTGTGAGGACGTACGGGATGGTCACGAGCGCGAGGTAGAGGCGGCGGGTGCCCTTGTCGCCGAGGCGGGTGGCGAGGGTGTGTTTCCCGGCGTCGCGGTCGGTGGGGATGTCACGGAGGTTGTTGGCCGTGAGGACCGCGGTGGAGAAGCAGCCGACGGCGACCGCGCAGCCGAGGCCGGCCCAGCTGATGCGGCCGGCCTGGACGTACACGGTGCCGAGGACCCCGGCGAGGCCGAAGAAGACGAACACGGCGAGTTCGCCGAGGCCGGCATAGCCGTAGGGCCTACTGCCGCCCGTGTAGAACCACGCGCCGAGGATGCAGAGGGCGCCCATGGCGAGCAGCCACCAGAAACCGGTGAGGGCGACCAGAAGCAAGCCGAGCAGGCCGGCGAGGCCGAGGCACACGAGCGCCGCCGCGAGCACGGACTTGGGGGCCGCGGTGCCGGAACCCACCAGACGCAAGGGGCCGACGCGGTTTTCGTCGGTGCCACGAACACCGTCGGAGTAGTCGTTGGCGTAGTTGACGCCGACGATGAGCGCGAGGGCGACCAGCAGCGCGAGCACGGAACGCCACCAGGAGAACGCGTCAAGCGCGACCGCCGCGCCGACCCCGGCGACCACCGGGGCGATCGCGTTGGGCAGCGTCCGCGGGCGGGCGCCTTCGATCCACTCACTCACTGTCGCCATGGACGTTATTCAAGCCCATGTCGGTTTCACCCGATCGCGGAACCCGTGATCTCCCACGTGAGCGTGCCGCTGTTGTCCGGCACGTCCGCCGACGCGACGGTCGCGCTCAGCGCCAGGCCGGTGAGCACGGTGATCGCGGTGACTGTCGTGACTGTGGTGACTTTGGCGAGCGCCACCTTCGTCCACGTCTTCATTCCCCGAGGCAACCGCGACCGGCCACCACCTGTCAACGGCTCGGCCGGATTCAAGCCTCGAAGCGGGCCTTCACGGCCGCGCGATCGATCTTCCCCGGACCCCGCAACGGCAGCTCGGCCACGAACTCGATCCGCTTCGGCGCCGCCGCGGCACCCAGCTCGTCCCGCACGGCCGTCCGCAACGCTTCGGCGTCGGCGTCGGACGAGCCCACGACGAGCGCCACGACCTCCTCGCCCCACTCCGGCGACGGCACGCCCACCACACACGCGTCGCGCACGCCCGCGGCCGCGCCGAGCACTCTCTCGACCGAAGCCGCCGAAACCTTCACGCCGCCGGTGTTGATCACGTCGTCGGCGCGGCCGAGCACTTCGACGCGGCCGTCGGGAAGCAGCCGGCCGCGGTCCGACGTGCGGAACCAGCCGTCCTGGAACGACTCGGCCGTCAGCTCGGGCGCCAAGCGGTAACCGTGGGCGAGCACCGGGCCCGAGATCCGCAGCCGCTCGGTCGCGTCCGGCTCCACGCGCACGCTGTCGAGCGGCACGCCGTCGTACACGCAGCCGCTGGCGGTCTCGCTCATGCCGTACGAAGGGACGATCCGGACACCGGCGTCGTGGGCCCGTTCGCGCAGTTTGGGGGACGTCGCGGCGGCGCCCAGCACGATCGCGTCGAACCGGCGTGCCGCGGCGAGGCCGGCACCGCCGTCGTCCAGGAGGCGCACGAGCTGCGTCGGCACCAGGGCCGTGTAGCGGGGGCCGTCCTCGGCGAGGACGGGTGCGGCGGCCGCGGCGAAGTCGTCCGGCCGGAAGCCGGTGCCCGTGAGCAGCGCCGGTTTCGTGCCCGCGAGCCGCGCGCGGACGAGGACCTGCAGGCCGCCGATGTAGTGCGCCGGCGTCGCGAGCAGCCAGTGTCCCGGGCCGCCGAGCCGCGCGTGCGTCGCGGTGGCCGAGGCCACGAGCGCGCCCGGCGAGATCAGCACACCCTTCGGCGCGCCCGTGGACCCCGACGTGGCGATGATCACCGCCGTGTCCGGTTCCACCGGCGTGTTCGGCGCCATTCCCGCCAGCACGGCCGGTGCCGCCGGATCGGCGGCGGACAACGGCAGCACGGCCGCGCCGCCGTCGAGTGCCGACGCGACCGCCGCGTCCAGCGCGGACACGGCCTCGGCGCTCCCGTCGAGCCAGACGACCCGCACGTGCCCCACCTTCCGTCTCGGGCTCGTGACTGGCTGGGCCGGTTAGAACCGGCGCCAGCACTCACGAGTTTTCAGTAGTAGTACGGGACGTCGGACCAGTCCGGGTCCCGCTTCTGCAGGAACGCGTCGCGGCCCTCCACGGCCTCGTCCTGCATGTACGCGAGCCGCGTGGTCTCACCGGCGAAGAGCTGCTGGCCGACGAGGCCGTCGTCGATGGCGTTGAACGCGTACTTCAGCATGCGCTGCGCCGTCGGCGACTTGCCGACGATCGCCCAGCCCCACTCGAGCGCGACCTTCTCCAGGTCGTGGTGCGGAACCACCTCGTTGACCGCACCCATGTGGTGCATCTGCTCGGCGGTGTAGTCGCGGCCGAGGAAGAAGATTTCGCGCGCGAACTTCTGCCCCACCTGCCGCGCGAGGTACGCCGAGCCGTAGCCGGCGTCGAAGGAGCCGACGTCGGCGTCCGTCTGCTTGAAGCGCGCGTGCTCGGCCGAGGCGAGCGTGAGATCGCACACCACGTGCAGCGAGTGCCCGCCGCCGGCGGCCCAGCCGGGCACGACCGCGACCACGGGTTTCGGCATGAATCGGATCAATCGCTGCACCTCGAGGATGTGCAGGCGGCCCGCGCGGGCCGGGTCGACCGTGTCGGACGTCTCCCCGCTCGCGTACTGATACCCCGACCGTCCGCGAATACGCTGGTCACCGCCGGAGCAGAACGCCCAGCCGCCGTCCTTGGGCGACGGCCCGTTGCCGGTGAGCAGGACACAGCCGACGTCGGAGCTCATCCGGGCGTGGTCGAGGGCGCGGTAGAGCTCGTCGACCGTGTGCGGGCGGAAGGCGTTGCGGACCTCCGGACGGTCGAACGCCACACGGACCACCCGTTTGCCGGAGCGGCTCTCAGCAGAGCGGTGGTAGGTGATGTCGGTGAAGGCGAATCCTTCGACCTCGGTCCACGCGGCAGGGTCGAACAGCTCGGAAACTCGGGCGTCATCCACGTTTGGGAGAATAGGACCTGTGGACACTGCTGCTGTGCTGGAGGCCGACCGGTGAACCCGTCCACCGCGCAGGCGCGGGTCATCGTCGACGAGCTTGTCCGCAACACCGTGTCCCACGTCGTCCTGTGCCCCGGCTCCCGCAACGCGCCGCTGTCGATCGCGCTCTACGACGCCGCCGCGGCCGGGCGGCTCAAGCTCCACGTCCGCATCGACGAACGCGGCGCCGCGTTTCTGGCGCTGGGGATCGCCGCGCGCACGGGCCGCCCTTCGGCGGTGGTCTGCACCTCCGGCACGGCCGCGGCGAACTTCCACCCGGCGGTGCTCGAGGCCGACCGCGCGGGTGTGCCGCTGATCGTGCTGACGGCCGACCGCCCGCCCGAGCTGCGCGCAGCAGGCGCCAGCCAGGTCATCGAGCAGTACCGGCTCTACGGCGACGCCGTGCGCTATTTCGACGAGCTGGCCGTCGCCGAGCGCCGGGCCGGGCAGAATTCGTACTGGCGCAGCCAGATCTGCCGCGCGTGGAACGCCGCGTATGGCGAGTGGCGTAGCGGGCCGGTGCACCTGAACATTCCGTTCCGCGACCCGCTGGTGCCGGACGTCGACGATGACGGCGAGTGGTACGAGTCCACCGAAGGCCGCGCCGACGGCGAGCGCTGGACGGAGCTGCCGGACTTCGGCGCGCTGCCGTCGTTCGTGGTCCCTTCGGCGCGGCACGGGCTGGTGATCGCGTGCGACACCGGCGTGCAGGCGGCGAGCGAATGGGCCGAGCAGCACGGCTGGCCCGTGGTGTCGGAAACCGGCGGGCTCGGCCTCTCGGGCTCGACGGCGATCTCTTCGGGGGCGTGGCTGCTGGGCGTCGAGGAGTTCATCTCGAAGCACAAGCCGGAGCAGGTTCTGTGCCTCGGTCGTCCGACGGTGTTCCGCCAGGTCGGCAAGGTGTTGTCCGACCCGGCCGTCGAGGTTTTGCTCGTGCGACCCGATTCCGATTGGCCCGCGCCCGCGCACAACGTCCGCCAGGTCGGCCAGTGGTTCGACGAGCCGACGAAACCGGCGGACCCGGAATGGCTCGCGGCTTGGCAGCGCGCCGACGCGGCGGCGGCTTCGGCGGTGTCGGCAGCGCTTCGTGGCGAGCCGTGGCCCAACGGCCTGACCGTCGCGTCCGCACTGATCGACTCCCTGCCCGAGGGTGCGCTGCTGGTGGTCGGCTCCTCCAACCCGACCCGCGACGTCGCGCTGGTCGGGTCGCTCCGCCCCGACGTGCTCGTCCACCGCAACCGTGGCGTCGCCGGCATCGACGGCACGGTTTCCACGGCAGTGGGTGCCGCCACCGTGCACCGCGCCCCGTCGTACGCGCTGCTGGGCGACCTGACCTTCCTGCACGACGCATCAGGCCTGCTGACCGGCCCGACGGAGCAACGCCCGGACCTCACCATCGTCGTGCTGAACGACGACGGCGGCGGCATCTTTTCCCTCCTGGAGCAGGGCGCCCCCGAACACGCCGCCAGCTTCGAGCGCGTCTTCGGCACTCCCCACGGCGCCGACCTCGGCGCGCTGTGTGCCGGGTACCGCGTGCCCCACACCCTGGCCACCACGGAGGCCGAGTTCCGCGCGGCGCTCACCCCGGCGCCGGGTCTGCGCGTCGTGGAGGTGCGCGTGGACCGAACCCTCCACCGGGGCCTCCACGGACGCCTGCGCCAGGCCGTCGCGTCGGCCGTCGGGCAGGTCTGACCCCTCAGGTGAGGGCTTCTCGCCAGAGGGTCCGGTGCGTTTCGAGGTGGGCGGCGGTCGCGCCCCAGTAGGCGCCGTCCTCGGCCCAGATGCGGTTCCACGGTGGGCGGTGGGCGTTGACACGCAGGAAGTCGTGCATGGCCCGAGCCCGGCCGGCAAGGAAAGCGGGCAGTTCGGCGCGTTGGCGATCATCGAGGCCGTAGCCGTCGGTGAAGGCCCGCAGCCGCGCCGCTGACTCTGCGAGCGGCCGATCGGCGCGCAGGCCGGCAGTGGTCTGGAACGCGTATGCGAGATCCCAGCTCCGGGACGACGGCCCGGTGGCGTCCCAGTCGATCAGGACCCATCCGTGCTCGGCCCGCACGAGATTCCAGGGCGCAACGTCGTTGTGGCACACCAGCTCTTCCCGGTCTGGTGCGATGAACCGCTGCCACGTCGCTGCGGGCGGGGGCGTGAACCCGGCGAGGGCGTCGTGCAGCTCTCGAAGCATCTGCCCGAGTTCCCGCAGCTCAGCGAGCGCGTACAGCCCCTCCTCGGCCCCCGTGTCGCCGGGCACGTAAGTCAGCACCTGACGGCCGCGCTCGTCCCGCCCAAGCGGTCGCGGCGCCCCGCGAAACCCGACATCGCACAGGTAAGCGAGCACGGTATCCACCGCGTCAGTCCATGGACCGGCCGGGCGTCGCACGGTGTCGCCGGCGCGGACGACGCCTGTGGTCACGTTGCCGGGCAGCGGGTGTTCGGTCACGAAACTGAGTGTGGCCCGGCCGGCAAGGAAAAAAGCTGAGGCGGGGCCGTCGTCGGGCGTGGTTTCGTTGCCGGATGGTTGATGCGATCTTCGCTCACTCCCGGCTCGCGCTGATCTACGACGCGTTCGACGGCGAGCGCGCCGACCTGGTCGCCTATCTCGGGCTCGCCGACGAGCTGGGGGCGCGCCGGGTGGTCGACGTCGGGTGTGGCACCGGCAGTTTCGCGGTGCTGCTCGCGCAGAGCGGGCGTGAGGTGGTGGGTGTCGACCCGGCCGAGGCGTCGCTGGAAGTCGCGAGGACGAAGAGCGCAACCGTGACCTGGCTGCACGGCGACGCCACCACGCTGCCCGCGCTCGGCGTCGATCTCGCGGTGATGACCGGGAACGTCGCGCAGGTCTTCCTGACCGACGACGCCTGGGCCGGGACGCTGCGCGGTATCCGGGCGGCGCTGCGCCCCGGCGGTCACCTTGCTTTCGAAACCCGGCGCCCCGAGTACCGCGCGTGGGAGGCGTGGGGTGGCGTGCGAACCCTTGAGGTGCCCGGAATCGGCGCGGTCGAGCAGCGGCTGGAGCTGGTCGACGTGCGCCTGCCACTCGTGTCGTTCCGGTTCACCTACACGTTCGCCGACGGGACCGTCCTCACCTCCGATTCGACGCTGCGCTTCCGCGACCGCGACGAAGTCGAGGCCAGCCTGCGGGACGTGGGATACCGCGTGGTCGACGTGCGTGACGCCCCGGATCGCCCGGGGCGCGAGTTCGTCTTCATCGCGACACCGGCCAAGCCGTAACCGAACCCGATCCCAGCGCGCAAGAACCTCCCATCGGCCGTACCTCCCTTGTGCGCGCATGGTTACGTTCGACCGTATTGATCACCTTCGTCGAGGGAGTCGGTTATGCGGGGAAGACGGGCCGGGATCGGGTTGGTCGCGGCGGGCGTCGTGTGCGTGCTCGTGACGGGGACGGCGGCGGCCGCGCCGGAGCCCGGGGCGCCGGGGGTGGGGGATCCGTACTACCCGAACGCGGGCAACGGCGGCACGGACGTGCTCCACTACGACATCCGCCTCACCTACCAGCCGGATACCGATCGGCTGGCCGGGACGACGACGCTGCTGCTCACGGCGACCCAGGACCTCTCCCGGTTCGACCTCGACTTCGCGCTCAAGGCCAAGAGCGTGCTGGTCGGCAACGAACCCTCGTCGTTCCGGAACCAGAACGGCGACGGCGAACTCGTCATCACACCCGCTCACCCGTTGGCGAAGGGGCAGACCACCACGGTCGTCGTGGCTTACGACGACACGCCGTCGGCCGAAACGGTGGACGGGCTCCACGGGTGGAAGCACGGCGCCTTCGGCGGGCTGGGCGTCGACGAGCCGCAGAGCGCCCAGTGGTGGTTCCCGTCCAACGACCACCCCACGGACAAGGCCACCTACGAGGTGTCCATCGAAGCGCCCGACGGCAATTCGGCCGTCACGAACGGGACGCTCGTGCGCAAGACCCGGTCACGCGCCGGGTGGACGCGGTGGAGCTGGCGCAGCACCAAGCCGCAGGCGACATACCTGACGTCGTTCATCGTCGGCAAGTACGAGGTCAACCAGGAGAAGACGCCGGACGGCAAACCGTTCATCACCGCCTACGGCGCCGACCTGGGGGATTCGCTCGACGCGGCCAAGGCGAGCGTCGAGCGGACGCCGGAGGTCGACGCGTTCCTCGCGACGCAGTTCGGGCCTTACCCGTTCGAGGCCGAGGGCGGTGTGGTCACCAGCGGCATCACGTTCTCGCTCGAAAATCAGACCCGCCCCACCTACGGCGTGAAGAACTTCGCCGCCGGCTCCAACACCACACTGATCGCCCACGAGAACGCCCATCAGTGGTTCGGCGACAACGTGTCCCTCGGCGAGTGGAGCGACATCTGGCTCAACGAAGGCTTCGCCTCCTACGCCGAGTACCTGTGGTCCGAACACGAGGGTGAAGGCACCACGGCCGAGCTCGCGCAGTACGCCTACGACTCCTACGCCGCCGACGACCCGTTCTGGCAGGTCCTGCCCGGCGACCCGGGAGAGCAGAACCAGTTCGACGGCGCCGTCTACGACCGGGGCGCGATGGCGTTGCAGGCGCTGCGAACGGCACTCGGCGACGACGCGTTCTTCGCGATCCTCAGGAAATGGCAGACGACGAAGGCCGGCGGCCACGGCGTGATCCCGGAGTTCGAGGCACTGGCCGAGCAGGTGTCGGGCAAGCCGCTGCAGGCGTTGTTCACCACCTGGCTGTTCACCAAGGGCAAACCGACCACCGGGCCGAACGGTCCGCAGACGAACGCCGCTCGCGCGCTGGTCAAGCCGAAGTCCTACGACCAGATCCGGGCCAACCACCGGATGCTCGCCGCCGAAGGAGAACGCTGAGGTTCTAGACTCGCTGCGTGACAGCCAGGAGTGAGCGGGCGAGGCGCGTCGGATGGTTCGCCGTGCTCGGTGCCGCCTCGCTCCTCACCGTGCTGTGCGTTGGCCTGTTCTTCGCCGCCGTCAGCAACGACAACGCGATCGAAACCCACCTCGGCACGGCGACCGCCACCGTCGAGTCCGTGGCGTTCGACCGCACGATCATCCAGTTCCAGAGCCCCGACGGCATCGTTCACAGTCCCGCCAACGGCGTGCTGTACCCGTCGGGGCTGAGCGCCGGCCAGCTCGTGGCCATCGAGTACGACACCACGAACCCGGATCGCGTCGCGCGCGTCGCCGGCCGTTCGGCGACGCTCACGTTGCTGCCGCTGGGCACCACGATCCTGATCACGTGGCTGGTCGCCGGCCCGCTGCTGTGGTGGCTGCGCCGCCTGATCAACCGCGACCGCGCCGCACACGCCAAGACCGAAACGCCGGAAGCCGCGGCCGCCTGACCCCTTCACGGACTCGTGAGTGCGGCCGCCGGTTCTCACCGGCGCGCGCTCACGAGCCGGGGCGGCTGGGTGCGGTCGCCGTCTCCTGCCACCACGCCAGCACCTCGTCGGCGACGCCGGGTGCCGCGACCAGCAGCCCGTCGGTCGGCAGCGGCGAATCCTCGCCGTGCTTGTCCAGCACGACCGCGCCCGCCTCGATGGCCATCGCCACGGACCCGGCGACGTCCCATTCGTGGTAGCTGTGCAACACCGCCGCGGCCGCGTGCCCGAGCGCGACCTGCGCGATCGACAGGGCCGCCGACCCCAGCACCCGCACGCCCGCGTGGGCGGCGGCCGCGCGTTCGATGAACTCGCCCATGCCCGGCCACGGGCCCTGGCGCGCGAGCTCGGTGCACACGATCGCGCCCGCCGTCCCGCGACGGTCGACCAGCTTGATCGGTTTGCCGTTCGCGCGGGCGCCGCGACCGCGGGCGGCGGCGTAGATCTGCGCACGGTAAGGGTCGGCGACAACCCCCACGACGGGTCCCGACGCGTCGATCAGCGCGAGGCTGTAGGCGCACCACGGCACGCCGGCGACGTAGTTGGCCGTGCCGTCGACGGAGTCCACGACCCAGCGGTACTCGGCGACGTCGGCGCCGTGGTCGGCGCCGAACTCGTGGCCGACCACGGGGATTCCGGGGAACTCGGCGGTCAGCACGCGCCGCGTGTGGCGTTCGAGGATGCGGTCGATGTCGGTGATCCAGTCGAACGGCGAATCCAGGGTCGAGGGGTGGGCGCCGCGGCCGGCGGTTGCGGTGATCACGTCGGTGGCGTCGTTGGCCAGCCGTCCGGCCACCTCGAGAGCCCTCGAGAGCAGCCCCGGTTCCACGGGCTGTGACGGCCTGGAGGACAAGAGGGTCATGCCTGCTTAGCCTGGGCGGTGCTGGTTTCGGGGACACGACCTTGAGGTGACATGTCGTGGCGAATCTGTCGACGGACAGTGGCCGGCGATCAAGGGTGTCGGGTTCAGGAGTGTTCGGACACCGTTGGCCGGCGCGTCACACGGGATTGGTCCGGTTCGCGCCCGCGTTTGCGACAGTGACCGGGTGCGAGTCGGCATAGTCACCGAAAGTTTCCTGCCCCAGGTGAACGGTGTGACGAACTCCGTATTGCGGGTCGTCGAGCACCTGGTCGACCGCGCTCACGAGGTACTCGTGGTGGCGCCGGGGCCTGGTCCGGAGTCCTACCGCGGCGCACCGGTCGTCCGCATCCCCGCGTTCGACGTGCCCGGCGTCCACTCGCTGCCCATCGGGCTCCCGACCCGCACGGTGCTGACGGCACTGAGCGGCTTCCGCCCTGACGTGGTGCACCTCGCCTCCCCGTTCGTGGTCGGCGCGCGCGGGCTCGCGGCGGCGCGCCGGCTGCGCGTGCCGTCCGTCGCGGTGTACCAGACGGACATCGCGGGGTTCGCGACGTCGTACGGCTTCGGCATCGGTGCCCGCGCGGCGTGGCGCTGGGTGCGCCGCGTGCATTCGCGGGCGGACCGGACGCTCGCGCCGTCGTCGGACTCGGTCGAGCAGCTGCGCCGTCACGGCGTGCCCCGCGTGCACCGGTGGGCGCGCGGGGTGGACGTCGAGCGATTTTCGCCCGCGCACTCCGATCTCGCGCTGCGGGCCGAGCTGGCGCCGGATGGTGAGCTGCTCGTCGGGTTCGTCGGGCGATTGGCGCCGGAAAAGGAAGTCGGGCGGCTCACGGCGCTCGCGGACGTGCCGGGTGTCCGCGTGGTCGTCGTCGGCGATGGGCCGGAGCTGCCCGCGCTGCGCGAACTGCTCCCGAAGGCCGCGTTCCTCGGCGCGAAGTACGGCGACAAGCTTTCGGCGGCGTATGCGAGCCTCGACGTGTTCGTCCACACGGGACCGCACGAGACGTTTTGCCAAGCGGTACAAGAGGCGATGGCCTCGGGCCTACCCGTGCTCGCGCCCGACGCCGGTGGTCCGAAGGATCTCGTGCTGCCGGGCCGCACGGGCTACTTGCTGCCGGCCGAGCCGGCGAGTTTCGGCCGTGCCCTCGTACGACGCGTCGACGACCTGCGCGATCCGGCGCTGCGCGCGCGGCTGGGGGAGAAGGCGCGCAGGGTTGTGCTGGGGCGCACGTGGCCGGCGGTGTGCGGGGAGCTCGTGGATCACTACGAGGCCGTGCAGGGCCGGGTCGCTCGCGCGGCTTGAGCCGATGCACATCGTCCAGCTGGCGAACTTCTACGGGCCGCGCTCGGGTGGGCTGCGGACCGCACTGCACCATCTCGGTGCCGGGTACGTCGCCAACGGGCACCGGGTGACGCTCGTGGTGCCCGGCACGCGCTACACCGTCGAGACGCTGCCGACCGGTGTGCGCCGGTATTCGCTGCCCGCGCCGCGGATCCCCGGCACCGGCGGCTATCGCGCGGTGGACCCGCGCCGCGTCCGCGCCGTGTTGCGGCGCCTGGAGCCGGACCGGCTGGAGGTCTCCGACCGGCTGACCCTGCGCGGCATGGGCACCTGGGCGCGCCACCACGGCGTGCCCAGCACCGTCATCTCCCACGAACGTCTCGACCGGTTGCTGGAGCAGTTCTTCCTGCCCGCGCCCGTGGCCCGTTCGTTGGCCGACGTCGCCAACCGCCGCATGGCCGCCAGCTACGACACAGTGGTCTGTACCACCTCGTTCGCTCGCGCCGAGTTCGACCGCATCGCCGCGCCGAACGTCCGCCGCGTTCCACTCGGCGTGGACCTCTCGACGTTCGCCCCCTCGATGCGGTCCGACTCCTGGCGCCTGTCACTGGCCGCCGGTGCCGACGCGCTGCTGGTCCACTGTGGACGTCTGTCACCGGAGAAACATCCGGAACGCAGCGTGGACACCGTCGCCGAACTCACGGAATCCGGCGTCCGCGTCCGCCTCGTCATCGCCGGCGACGGTCCGCGCCGCCGCGCACTGGAACGCCGTGCGCGCGGGCTGCCGGTGACCTTCCTCGGCTTCCTCGCCGGCCGCGCCGAGGTCGCCCGACTCCTGGCCACGGCCGACGTCTCGCTCGCGCCCGGCCCCCACGAGACCTTCGGCCTCGCGGCGCTGGAGGCCCTCGCTTCCGGCACCCCCGTGGTGGTTTCCGCGTCCTCCGCCCTGCGCGAAATCGTCCACCCTGCCTGCGGTGCCGCGGTCGAGGACCACGCACCTGCCTTCGCCACCGCCGTCACCGGGCTGCTCGACCGCCCCGAGGACCTGCGCCGCGCCGCCGCCCGCGCGCGAGCGGAGGAGTTCGCGTGGCCGGTCTCGGTGCGGGGAATGCTCGCGGCGCTGGGGTGAGGATTCGTGAGTGCTGCGGCCGGTTCTAGCCTAGCCGGAATCGCCACTCACGAGTCCGTGGAGTCAGGCGCGCCCGAGGTCGCGGTAGCCCGGGTGCACGCCGGGGGCCAGGTCGTGCTCCGCGGCGATGCGGGTGAGCAGGCCGTGGAGCACCGTGCGTTCCTCTGTGGACAGTGGGGCGGTGAGCTCCGATTCGTGGGCGAGGCCGACTTCGGCCAGTGAGCGCAACAGGTCTTTGCCGTCGTCGGTGAGGAAGACCTGATAGAGGCGGCGGTCGTTGGGATTGCGGCGGCGTTCGATGAGGCCGCGGCGGTCGAGGCCGTCGACGAGGGCGACGAGGCGCGTGGGCGGGGTGCCGAGGAGTTCGGCGAGCGTCTGCTGGCTTTCGCCGGGGTGCTGGGCGATCGCGCGGAGCAAACCGGTCTGGGGAGGCGTCAGGTCGAGTTCCGCGATGCGCTCGGTGAAGCGCCGCGTGGCGTGCGCGCCGAGCTGGGCGAGCAGGAAGGCGCTGCCGATCGGGGGATTTCCTTGCATGAGTGAAACCGTATCGCTTGACAATTCATTACGCTAGTGTAATCGTTCTATTAGGGAAACTATTTGACCAGGAGGTTCATCATGACGACCACCACCGCAACCCGGCCTCAGTCCGGCCCCCCGTTGCTCGCCCCGGCGATCGCGTTCGGCGTCTTCACCGTCGCCACCGCGGCGCTGGGCGCGGGCGGCACTCGGCCGGACTCGTCGGCGGCCCAGGTGAACGCGTACGCCCTCGCCCACTCCGGGTTGCTCGACGTGCTCGCGTTCGCCGTGTTCGGCACGGCGTTCCCGCTCGCGATCTGGGCCGCGGCGGTCTACCGCCGCCAGCGCCGGCTGGGGGTGACCGCGCCGGGCGCGGCGATCGGGTTCGCCGGCGGCATGCTCGCGGCGGCGTCGCTCGCGGTCAGCGGCCTGGCCACCTGGACCGCGGCGCAGGCGGCCGACCCGGCGGCCCCCGCGCTGTCGCGCGCGCTGACGAGCCTCGCGTTCGCGTCCGGCGGGCCCGGGTTCGTCGTGCCGCTCGCTCTGCTCATCGCCGGGCTCGCCGTCCCCGCGCTGTTCCTGAAGTTGTTGCCGCGCTGGGTTTCCGTGGCCGGGTTGGTCATCGCGGCGGCCGCGGTGCTGGCGACGTTCTCGTTGCTCACCCCGGCGCTGTACCCACTGATCCCGATCGGCCGCTTCGGCGGGCTGCTGTGGCTGGTGCTCGTGAGCGTCCTGCTTCCGCGTGACCGTCACCAGCTTCGGTGACGCAGCCCGGCTACTGTGCAGTCATGCCCCGCGCCAGCCTCGAGAAGGATCCGCACGAAGTCGCCGCGATGTTCGACGGCGTCGCGTCCGGTTACGACCGCGCGAACTCGTTCATGACGTTCGGGTTCGACCGGCGCTGGCGCACCACGACCGCGCGTGTGCTGGACGCCAAGCCGGGGGAGAAAATCCTCGACCTGGCGGCCGGCACCGGCGTCTCCACAGTCGAGTACGCCAGGGGCGGCGCCTACTGCGTCGCGGCCGACTTCTCGCTCGGCATGCTGAAGGCAGGCCTGCGCCGCAAACTGCCGATGGTCGCGGCCGACGCGCTGCACCTGCCCTTCGCCGACGGCTCCTTCGACGCCGTCACGATCTCCCTCGCGTTGCGTAACTTCGTCGACACGGCGGCGGCTCTCGAAGAAATCCTGCGGGTCGTGAAGCCGGGCGGACGGCTGGTGATCTGCGAGGTGTCGACGCCCCCGTTCGCGCCCATCCGGTTCGTCTACCGCCGCTTTATGCTCAAGCTGCTGACCTGGGTCGGCAGCCGCAGCTCGACGAACCCCGAGGCCTACTCGTACCTGGCCGAATCCATGCTCGCGTGGCCCGACCAGCGGGCGCTGGGAGAAATCATCGCGGGTGCCGGCTGGACGGAAGTGGAATGGCTGAATCTCACCTTCGGCGTCGTCGCCATTCACCGCGCGAAGAAGCCGTCGCGACCGAGGTGATCGTTCACGACCGCAGCCACGGCCGATGGCGTTGCGGCGGCGCTCACATTTCGCGCGGACGGCGGCCTGCTCTTTCCGGAACAGTAAACTCGCAGACATGACGATCACCCGCCGCAACACCGACCACGACGCCGATGTCATCGTGGTCGGCGCCGGACCGGCCGGCTCCACCGCGGCCACGTACCTCGCGCGTGCGGGTGTCGACGTGCTCCTTCTGGAGAAGACCGAGTTTCCGCGGGAAAAGGTCTGCGGCGACGGCCTCACGCCCCGCGGCGTGAAGCAACTGATCGATCTCGGCCTCGATACGAGCGAAGAGGCCGGCTGGGTCCACAGCCGCGGCCTGCGGATCATCACGGGTGACCTGCTGCTCGAACTCGACTGGCCCGACCTCACCAGCTACCCGCCCTACGGCGTCGCCCGCACCCGGCAGGATTTCGACGACCTGCTGGCCAAAACGGCCGTCAAGGCTGGTGCACGTCTCTACGAGCGCACCACCGTCACCGGCGCCATCACCAGCGCCGCCGGCCGGGTCGTCGGCGTCGAAGCCAAGGTGGGCCCCGAAAAAACGCCGGTGAGCTACCGCGCGCCACTCGTGCTGGCGTGTGACGGCGTGTCCGCGCGGCTGGCGCTGAGCGTCGGGATCGACAAGAACGAGAAGCGCCCCATGGGTGTCGCGGTGCGCCGGTATTACAAGAGTCCACGCCACGATGAGCCGTTCATCGAAGGCCACCTGGAGCTGTGGGACCGCTCGGACCCGCGCAACCCGAAGCTGCTGCCCGGCTACGGCTGGGCGTTCCCACTCGGTGACGGCACCGTCAACGTCGGGCTCGGCATGCTTTCCACCTCCGCCTCGTTCCGCAACACCGACTACCGTGCGCTGCTGCGCCAATGGCTCGACGGCACGCCCGAGGAATGGGGCTACCGCGAGGAGAACGCCGTCGGCAAGGTCGGCGGCGCCGGCCTGCCCATGGGCTTCAATCGCACTCCCCACTACCGCGACGGCCTGCTGCTGCTCGGCGACGCCGGCGGCATGGTGAGCCCGTTCAACGGCGAGGGAATCTCCGCGGCCATGGAGTCGGCGCAGCTCGCGGCGGAGGTCGTCGTCCAAGCGCTGGCGCGGCGCGAAGGCCCTTCGCGTGAGCGCGCGCTGCAGGGGTACCCGCGCGCCGTCGGTGAGTTGATGGGTGGCTACTACCGGCTCGGCAACGTCTTCGCGAAGATCATCGGCAAACCGAAGGTCATGCACACCTGCACCAAGTACGGACTGCGGATCAATTCGATCCTTCCGTTGGTGTACAAGGGACTCTCGGGGTGCTACGACGCCAAGGGCGGCGACGCCGTCGACCGCCTCATCGCGGCACTTGCCCGCGCCACCCCCAGCCCCCGCTGACCGACGCGAGCACCCGGCCGGACCAACGGTTGCCCGGCCGGTCAGGTGGGATACGTCACAAGATCACGCCCGGATTGTCTGCCGCGGCACCGTCTGTCGAGGTCTTCGCCGGCCTTAATCGCTGGTCGCACGATTGCGCCCGCCATTGCCGCACCCTGGTCGGACGGTCAAGTTAGGTGAGCCTGAAATCACGGCCCCTAGAGACGGCGCTGTGAGTCGCGTCCTACACTCGGCCCATGCTTGTGAAACCGTTCACATCCACGTCGGATGGCTTGTGAACTATTTCACAAGTTACCTACGGCCCGGCCACGGGCCGTAAGGGTGCCCCGGCCCTCGGCGGTGTGACCCAGCTCCCATAGGGTGCCGACGAGGATGCGGACCACCACCCGAAACGGAACCCGCAGCGGCGCGGAAAGGATGGCGAAAACCCCGTGCTGATGTTCCCCGTGCTGGCGCAGGCCGACGCAAATGGAGCTGCGGCCGCGCCCGGCCTGACTGTGTACCTGCCGCTCGTCCTGTTGTTCGTCCTCGCGGCCGCGTTCGCCGTGTTCTCCGTGCTGCTGGGCCCGCTCGTCGGCCCGAGCCGGTACAACAAGGCCAAGCGCTCGGCCTACGAATGCGGGATCGAGCCTTCGCCGCAGCCGCTCGTCGGCGGCGGCCGCATGCCGGTGGCGTACTACATCACGGCCATGCTCTTCATCTTGTTCGACATCGAAATGGTGTTCCTCTATCCGTTCGCCGTGAACGCGAACGCGCTCGGGGTGTTCGGCCTGGTGGAGATCGTGCTGTTCATCGTTACGGTCGGGTTCGCGTACGCCTACGTGTGGCGGCGCGGCGGCCTGGATTGGAACTGAAGCCATGGGCCTCGAAGAGAAACTCCCCAACGGCATCCTGCTGGCCAGCCTCGAGGGCCTGGTCAACTGGGCGCGCAAGAACTCGCTGTGGCCCGCCACGTTCGGCCTCGCGTGCTGCGCGATCGAGATGATGACGGTCGGCGGTTCCCGCTACGACATCGCCCGCTTCGGCATGGAGCGCTTCAGCGCGACCCCGAGGCAAGCCGACCTGATGATCGTCGCCGGTCGCGTGACCCAGAAGATGGCGCCCGTCCTGCGCCAGATCTACGACCAGATGGCCGAGCCGCGCTGGGTGCTCGCGATGGGCGTGTGCGCCTCCTCAGGCGGCATGTTCAACAACTACGCCGTGGTGCAGGGCGTCGACCACGTCGTCCCGGTCGACATGTACCTCCCCGGCTGCCCGCCGCGCCCGGAGATGCTGCTCGACGCGATCCTCAAGCTGCACGCGAAGATCCAGGACGAGCCGATCAACACCCGCCGCGCCGCCATCCGCGCGGCCAGCGGCGCGCGCACCGAGCTGATCCCCTCGTCGATCAAGTACGCGAAGAAGTGAGCCCGGTGGCCGAGAATTCCGAGAACTCCGAAACTTCCCAGCAGCCCATGACCGGCGGCACGCAGTCCAGTGCCGAGCGGCCCGAAGGTGGCCTCGAGCCGCGCGCCGGTGAGCCCGCCGAGCCCGTTGTCGCCGGCCGTGCCCGCCGCGGCATGTTCGGTGTCACCGGCAGCGGCGACACCTCCGGCTACGGCGGCCTGCGGCTGCCCGCCTTCAGCCCCGCGCCGGCCGAGCGCCCGTACGGCGGCTGGTTCGACGAGTTCGCCGACGAGTTCCTCGCAGCGTTGGCGGACAACAAGATCCCGCCGTCGGCGATCCTGCAGACCACGGTTCATCGCGGCGAGATCACGTTCTACGTGAGCCGCGATCACCTCGTCGACATCGCCCGCGTGCTGCGCGACGACACCGGCCTGCGCTTCGAGCTGCTGAGCTCGGTGTCCGGTGTGGATTACGGAGTGGACGTGCCGCAGCGGCTGCACTCGGTGTACCACTTCACCTCGATGACCTACCGGCGTCGCATCCGCCTTGAGGTCACCGTCGACGTCGAGGACCCGCACGTGCCCTCGCTCGTCGGGCTGTACCCGACGGCCGACTGGCAGGAGCGCGAGGCCTACGACATGTTCGGCATCGTCTACGACGGACACCCGGCGCTGACCCGGATCCTGATGCCGGACGACTGGGATGGCTTCCCCCAGCGCAAGGACTACCCGCTCGGCGGGATCCCCGTCGAATACAAGGGCGCGGAGATCCCGCCGCCGGATCAGCGGAGGTCGTACTCGTGATCCCCGAGGTCCAGTTCCGGCGGGCGCGGAGATCCCGACTCAGTCAGCACCAGCGGAGGTCGTACTCGTGACTACCAGCGAGAACCTTTCGGACGTCACCACCGGCACCGACACCTCACACGAAGGTGCCGACAGCACCGAGTACGGCGACTACTACGCCGATTCCCGCGAAACCACCGAAGGCCGCGTCTACACGGTCTCCGGCGGCGACTGGGACGACCTGGTCACCGACGCGCAGCACGACGAGCGCATGGTCATCAACATGGGCCCGCAGCACCCGTCGACGCACGGCGTGCTCCGGCTCGTGCTGGAGATGGAGGGCGAGACCGTCACGCAGCTGCGTTCGGTCATCGGCTATCTCCACACCGGCATCGAGAAGAACTGCGAGTACCGCACGTGGACGCAGGGCGTCACGTTCGTGACGCGCATGGACTACCTCGCGCCCTTGTCCACGGAGATGGCCTACTGCCTCGGCGTCGAGAAGCTGCTGGGAGTGCAGGCTCCGCCGCGCGCCGAGCTGCTGCGCGTGCTGCTGCTGGAGATCAACCGCATCGGCTCGCACCTCGTCTACATCGCGACCGGCGGCATGGAGCTCGGCGCCACCACGGCGATGACGCTCGGATTCCGTGAGCGCGAAGAGGTGCTGCACCTGTTGGAGTTCCTGACCGGGCTGCGCATGAACCACGCGTTCATCCGCCCCGGCGGGCTCGCGCAGGACATGCCGGACGGTTTCGAAGAGAAGGTCGGCGCCTTCGTCAAGGTGATGGACAAGCGCCTTCCCTTGTACGACAAGCTCTTCACGGGCCAGCCGATCTGGCGCAACCGGCTGAAGGGCGTCGGCGTGCTGCCGCTCGACGCGTGCCTCGCGCTCGGCGTCACCGGCCCGATCCTGCGTTCGGCGGGCCTGCCGTGGGATCTGCGCAAGACGGAGCCCTACTCACGCTACGACGAGTTCGAGTTCGACGTGCCCACTTCAACCGACGCCGACTGCTGGGCGCGGTACCTCATCCGCGTCGAGGAGATGCACCAGAGCCTGCGGATCATCAAGCAGGTGATGAAGAAGCTCGAGCCGGGCCCGGTCATGGTGGAGGACAAGAAGATCGCGTGGCCCGCGCAGCTGTCGATCGGCAGCGACGGCATGGGCAACTCGCTGGAGCACGTGAAGAAGATCATGGGCCAGTCGATGGAGTCGTTGATCCACCACTTCAAGCTCGTGACCGAAGGCTTCCACGTGCCCGCGGGTCAGGTGTACGCGCCGGTCGAGTCACCGCGCGGCGAGATCGGCGCGCACCTGGTGTCCGACGGCGGGACCCGGCCGCTGCGGGTCCACATGCGCGAACCCAGTTTCGTGAATCTGCAATCGATGCCCGCGATGGCCGAGGGCGGGCTCGTTGCCGACGTGATCGCCGCCGTCGCGTCGATCGACCCGGTGATGGGGGGAGTGGACCGATGACGTATTCGACCGCAGTCCCGGAGCCGGGCCCGAAACACGCGAAGACCACGCACGCCGCCGCTGGTCCCGACACCGACGTCGTCGGTATCGCACCGGATCCGGCCGCCGCGGAAGGCATTCTCGCCGACACCACGGTGGGCGACCCGTTCGACGAGGACATCCACACCAAGGCCAAGGAGATCATCGCGCGCTACCCGGTGGCGCGGTCGGCGCTGCTGCCGATGCTGCACCTCGTGCAGTCGGTGCAGGGATTCGTGAGCCAGGAAGGCGTCGCGTTCTGCGCGCGGCACCTCGACCTCACCGACGCCGAGGTCAGCGCGGTCGTCACCTTCTACACCATGTACAAGCGGCGCCCGTGCGGTGAGCACCTCGTGAGTGTGTGCACCAACACGCTGTGCGCGGCGATGGGTGGCGACGCGATCTACCAGAAACTGCAGACGCACCTGGGTTCGGACGACGCGCCGTTGGGCCACGAGGAGACGGCAGGCACGCCGAACGAGCCGGGCTCCATCACGCTCGAACACGCGGAGTGCCTCGCGGCCTGCGACCTCGCGCCGGTCATCCAGGTCAACTACGAGTACTTCGACAACCAGACGCCGGAGCAGGCCGTCGCGCTGGTCGACGCGTTGCGGGCAGGTAAGAAACCGGCCCCGACGCGCGGCGCACCGCTGACGGACTTCAAGGGCGCGGAGCTGCAGCTTGCCGGGTTCTTCCCGGAGGACGAGCAGACCTACCGCGGGGACGTCGACGGGCCGTCGCAGGCCGTCGAAACCGTGCGGGGCGCGCAGATCGCGGCCGACCGGGGCTGGACGGCTCCCGCGACGCAGGATGTGCCTCTCCCAGAACTGGAGAAGAAGTAGATGCCTGATCCCATCACTCCGGTCCTCACGAAGCGCTGGCTGTCCCCGAACTCCTGGCGCATCGAGACCTACGAGCAGCTCGAGGGCTACACCGCCGCGCGCAAGGCGCTCGCGGGCACGCCCGAACAGCTGGTGCAGCTGGTGAAGGATTCCGGCCTGCGCGGGCGCGGCGGCGCGGGGTTCCCGGCCGGCGTGAAGTGGTCGTTCATGCCGCAGAATTTCGACAAGCCGCACTATCTCGTGATCAACGCCGACGAGGGCGAACCGGGTACCTGCAAGGACATCCCGCTGATGATGGCCGACCCGCACTCGCTCATCGAGGGCTGCATCATCGCCTCGTACGCGATGCGGTCGAACCATTGCTTCATCTACGTACGCGGTGAGGCGCTGCACTGCTACCGCCGGCTCAATTCGGCTGTTCGCGAGGCCTACGCGAAGGGCTATCTCGGCAAGAACATCTTCGGCTCCGGCTTCGACCTCGACCTCACCGTGCACGCCGGCGCCGGCGCGTACATCTGCGGCGAGGAGACGGCGCTGCTCGACTCACTCGAAGGCCGCCGCGGCCAGCCTCGGCTCAAGCCGCCGTTCCCCGCGGCGGCGGGCCTCTACGCCGCGCCGACGACGGTGAACAACGTGGAGACGATCGCGAGCGCGCCGTTCATCGTCAACGCGGGTTCCGACTGGTTCCGCCAGATGGGCCGCGAGAAGTCGCCCGGTCCGAAGATCTACTCGATCTCCGGCCACGTCGAGAAGCCCGGCCAGTACGAATGTCCGCTCGGCACCACGCTGCGCGAGCTGCTGGAGCTCGCCGGTGGGATGAAGGACGGCATTCCGCTCAAGTTCTGGACCCCGGGTGGTTCGTCCACGCCGATGTTCACCGCCGAGCACCTCGATGTGCCGCTCGACTTCGAGGGCGCGGCCGAGGCCGGTTCGATGCTCGGCACCACCGCGGTGCAGGTCTTCAACGAGACCGTGTCCGTGCCGTGGGCCGTGATGAAGTGGACGAAGTTCTACGAGCACGAGTCCTGCGGCAAGTGCACGCCGTGCCGCGAAGGCACGTACTGGCTCGCGCAGATCCTGGAGCGGATGGTCGAGGGCCACGGCACCGCCGAGGACATCGACACGCTCCTGGACGTCTGCGACAACATCCTCGGCCGCTCGTTCTGCGCGCTGGGCGACGGCGCGGTGTCGCCGATCCAGAGCGGAATCAAGTACTTCCGCCAGGAATTTCTCGACCTGTGCGAAAAGAACAAGGCCGCCCAGCCCGAACTGGTGGGAGCACAGGCATGACGATCGCGCCCGACAAAGCGGCCACTCAGGAAACTCCCGTTCCCGAGGGTCACGTGAAGCTGACCATCGACGGCGAAGAGGTCATCGCGCCCAAGGGTGAGCTGCTGATCCGCACCGCCGAGCGGCTCGGCACGGTCATCCCGCGGTTCTGCGACCACCCGCTGCTCGAGCCGGCCGGCGCGTGCCGGCAGTGTCTCGTCGAAGTGGAGCTGGGTGGCCGTCCGATGCCGAAGCCGCAGGCGTCGTGCACGATGACGGTCGCCGACGGCATGGTCGTCAAGACGCAGCTCACCTCGCCGGTCGCGGACAAGGCGCAGCAGGGCGTGATGGAGCTGCTGCTCATCAACCACCCGCTCGACTGCCCGATCTGCGACAAGGGCGGCGAGTGCCCGCTGCAGAACCAGGCGCTGGCCCACGGCCGCACCGATTCGCGGTTCGTGGACACGAAGCGCACGTTCCCGAAGCCACTGCCGATTTCGGCGCAGGTGCTGCTCGACCGTGAACGCTGCGTGCTCTGCCAGCGCTGCACGCGGTTCTCCGCGCAGATCGCCGGCGACCCGTTCATCGAGCTGCTCGAACGCGGGGCCGATCAGCAGATCGGCACCGCCGAGACGGCCGACGTGCTGGACCTGGCTTCCAGGACCACGGGATCTGATGCCGCCTCGACGGAAAAACTTGTCTCGACGGGCGGCGAGCCGTTCCAGAGTTACTTCTCCGGCAACGTCATCCAGATCTGCCCGGTGGGCGCGCTCACCAGCGCGGCGTACCGGTTCCGGTCGCGGCCGTTCGACCTGGTGTCGGTTCCGAGCGTGTGCGAGCACTGCTCGTCGGGCTGCGCCGAGCGCACGGACTTCCGCCGCGGCAAGGTGCAGCGCAAGCTCGCGGGTGAGGACCCGGAGGTCAACGAGGAGTGGCTCTGCGACAAGGGCCGCTTCGCCTTCCGGTACGTGCAGGCCGGCGACCGCATCCGCCGTCCGCTGGTCCGCAACGCCCACGGCGTACTGGAAGAAGCTTCGTGGACCGAGGCGCTGCGCGTCGCGGCCGCCGGGCTCGAAAAGGCCCGTGACGGCAAGGGCGCCGGGGTGCTGACCGGCGGCAGGCTGACGGTCGAGGACGCCTACGCGTACTCGAAGTTCGCCCGGCTCGCCTTGCGCACCAACGACATCGACTTCCGCGCCCGCGCACATTCGGCCGAGGAGCTTGCGTTCCTCAGCTCGTCGGTCGTCGCGACCACGCCGGACAACGGCGTGACCTTCCGCTCGCTGGAGAAGGCAGGCACGGTGCTGTGCGTGGCCTTCGAGCCGGAGGACGAGGCGCCGATCGTGTTCCTGCGGCTGCGCAAGGCCGCCCGCACGAAGGGCACCCGAGTTGTCCACTTGGGACAGTGGACGACGTCGTCGGTACGCAAGACCTTCGGTGAGCTGCTGGCCTGCGTGCCGGGCGGCGAGGCCGCGGCGGTCGAGGGCATCGCGCAGCACGCGCCGGACCTCGACGCCGCGCTGCGCGGCGACGGCGCGGTCGTGCTCGTCGGCGAACGCGCCGCCGAGATCCCCGGGCTGTTGACCTCACTGCGGGCGCTGTCCGAGCGCACGGGCGCGCGGCTCGCGTGGATCCCGCGCCGCGCGGGCGAACGCGGCGCGCTGGCCGCCGGCTGCCTCCCGACGCTCCTGCCGGGCGGGCGGCCGGTCACCAACGCCGCCGCTCGCGCCGAGGTCGAAAAGCACTGGGGCGCCGAGCTTCCGGCGCAGCCGGGCCGCGACACCACGGGGATCCTGCGGGCGGTGTCCGCCGGCGAACTCGATGGCCTGGTCGTCGGCGGCGTCGATCCCAACGACCTGCCGGATCCGGACCTGGCCCGGCGCGCGCTGGACAAGGCCGGTTTCCTCGTCAGCCTGGAACTGCGGGCGAGCGAGGTCACCGAACGAGCCGATGTGGTGCTCCCGATCGCACCGGCCGTCGAGAAGGCGGGCAGCTACCTCAACTGGGAGGGCCGCCGCCGCGAGTTCGACATCACGCTCGAAGGCACCGGCGCACTGACCGACGGACGAGTGCTTGACACTCTCGCCGTCGAGATGGACGTGGATCTGTTCACGCAGACGCCGACCGCCGCCGCGGGCGAGTTCGCCAAGCTCGGCGCCGCCACCGCGACCGTCGACCACATCGGTACCGGGGTACAGCCCGCGCCGGTACCGGGCGCCGGACAGGCCGTGCTCGCCACCTGGCGGCAGCTGATCGACAACGGTTCGCTGCAGGACGACGAACCACACCTCAAGGCCACGCAGCGCCCGCCGGTCGCGCGCCTGTCGGCGAAGACCGCCGAAGGCCTGAGCCTGCCCGGTGCCGGCGCGACGGTGCGGGTGTCGACCGAGCGAGGCGCGATCACGCTGCCCGTCGAGGTCGCCGACCTTCCCGACGGGGTCGTCTGGCTCCCGGGCAACTCCGACGGTTCCGCTGTCCGCGCCGCACTGGCGGCGGGGCACGGCGCGCTGGTGCAGATCTCCGGAGGTGAACAGTGAGCCCCGAGCTCATGCCGTTCCTGGCGCAGATGCCCGATGCGGCCGAACGCGCGCGGCTGCTCGCGGACGACCCGTGGTGGCTGATCCTGTTCAAGGCGGTCATCATCCTGCTGATCGGCCCGATTCTCACGATTTTCCTGATCGTGTGGGAACGCAAGGCGGTCGGCCGGATGCAGAACCGGCCCGGCCCCAACCGGGTCGGCCCCGGCGGCTACCTGCAGTCGCTCGCCGACGCGATCAAGCTGCCGTTCAAGGAGCAGATCGTGCCGGACAGCGCCGACCGGAAGGTCTACTTCCTCGCTCCCGTGCTCTCGGCGGTCCCGGCGCTGATCGCGCTTTCGGCGATCCCGTTCGGCCCCGTGGTCTCGATCTTCGGGCAGACGACGACGCTGCAGCTGGTCGACCTCCCCGTCGGCGTGCTGGTGATCCTCGCGTGCTCCTCGATCGGCGTGTACGGCATCGTGCTCGCCGGCTGGGCGTCCGGCTCGCCGTACCCGCTGCTCGGCGGGCTCCGCTCCGCGGCGCAGGTGATCTCCTACGAGATCGCGATGAGCCTCTCGATCGTCGCGGTGATCCTTTACTCGGGGTCGCTGCAGACGTCGCAGATCGTCGAAGCGCAGGCCCACGGCTGGTACTTCTACATGCTGATCCCGAGCTTCGTGATCTATCTGATCTCGATGGTCGGCGAGACCAACCGCGCACCGTTCGACCTCGCGGAGGCCGAGTCGGAGCTGGTCGGCGGCTTCCACACCGAGTACAGCTCGATGAAGTTCGCGATGTTCTTCCTCGCCGAGTACGTGAACATGGTCATCGTCTCGGCGTTCTGCACCACCCTGTTCCTCGGCGGCTGGCGCTTCCCGTTCGTCGGCGACGATTCGCCGCTGAACCAGAACTGGTGGCCGATGCTCTGGTTCTTCGCGAAGACCTTCATCCTGCTGTTCTGCTTCATCTGGCTGCGCGGCACGCTGCCGCGGATGCGCTACGACCAGTTCATGCGGCTGGGCTGGAAGGTCCTCGTGCCGGTGAACCTGGTCTGGATCATCGTGGTCGTCGCCATCAAGACGATCCAGTGGAGCTGGCCGCAGATCCTCGTCGGCGTCGGGATCGTGCTGGTGGTGCTTGTGCTGATCAGCCTCGCGGTGCCGAACAAGAAGATCGAGAACGACGACTACGTCGATCTCACGGGCGGAGGGTTCCCGGTGCCCCCGCTGGACCTGCGGGTCCCCGACAGCACTCCGCGCCAGAAGGCGCTGGCCAAGGCGGAAGCGAGGGCGGCGCGGCGCAAACCGGCGAGCGTCACCGCTTCGCCGGCACAGGAAGGGGCAGACAATGGGAGCAACTGACTTCCTCAACCCCATCAAGGGTTTCGGCGTCACCTTTGCGATGATGTTCAAGAAGGTCGCCACGGAGGAGTATCCGGAGATCGGTGCTCCGGCCGCGCCTCGCTACCACGGCCGCCACCAGCTCAATCGTCATCCCGACGGGCTCGAGAAGTGCGTCGGGTGCGAGCTGTGTGCCTGGGCCTGCCCGGCCGACGCGATCTTCGTGGAGGGCGGTGACAACACCGAGGAGGCCCGCTACTCCCCCGGCGAGCGCTACGGCAAGGACTACCAGATCAACTACCTGCGCTGCATCGGCTGCGGGTTGTGCATCGAGGCCTGCCCCACGCGGTCGCTCACGATGACCAACTTCTACGAGATGGCCGACGACGACCGGCAACGGCTCATCTACACCAAGGAAGATCTGCTCGCGCCGCTGCTGCCCGGCATGGAGCAGCCGCCGCACCCGATGCGCCTCGGTGACAACGAACAGGACTACTACGTCAACGGTCCCCAGCTCCAAGCACGCTCTTCGGACACAATCGCCCAAGCTCAGCAGCAGGAGGCGAAGTGATGATCGCCCAGCTGCTCGCGCAGGCGCCGGCCGCCGCGTCGACCTCGGTGTCGGTGGGCGAGGCCGTGGCGTTCTGGATCCTCGGCCCGGTCTCGTTGCTGGGCGCGCTCGGAATGATCTTCTCCCGCAACGCGGTGCACTCGGCGCTGTGGCTGGTGCTCACGATGCTGAGCCTCGGTGCGCTGTACATGACCCAGTCGGCGCCGTTCCTCGGGTTCACGCAGATCATCGTCTACACCGGCGCGATCATGATGCTGTTCCTCTTCGTGCTGATGCTCGTCGGCCGCGAGAGTTCCGACTCCGTGGTGGAAGTTCTGCGCGGGCAACGCCTCGCCGCGACCGTGCTCGGCGTCGGGCTGGCGGCCCTCATCGCCGCCGGTGTCTTCCGCTCACTGGTGAACGTGACCCCGGCCGCGCCGCTCGACCCGTACACGAACAACGGCGGTGGTGCGGGCGGCCTCGGACGGCTCATCTTCACCCAGTACCTGTTCCCGTTCGAGCTCACTTCGGCCCTGCTGATCACCGCAGCGCTCGGCGCGATGGTGCTGGCGTTCACCGACCGCCACAAGAAGGGCGGCAAGCTGCCGCAGCGGGAACTGGTCAAGCTGCGCTTCCGCGGCCAGCACGACCGCCCGTCGCCGCTGCCCGGCCCCGGCGTGTTCGCCACGGCCAACTCGGTCGCCGTCCCCGCACTGCTGCCCGACGGCTCGATCGCGGAGGAGTCCCTCTCCGCGATCATCGAGTCCACCTCGGCCGTGGAGCTCATGCGGGAACGCAACCTCATCGCCGACGTCGGCGCCAAGCCCGACGCCCATGCACTGGTCGGCGGCACGAAGGCCGGCGCGGAGCAGTCCACCGAGGCCGCGGACGAAGAAGGGGAAGGAAAGTGACCCCGAGCTATTACCTCCTGTTGTCGGCGTTGCTGTTCGCCATCGGCGCCGTCGGCGTCCTGGTGCGCCGCAACGCGATCGTCGTGTTCATGTGCATCGAGCTGATGCTGAACGCGGTGAACCTCACACTGGTCACGTTCGCGCGCATCAACGGCGGGCTCGACGGCCAGGTGATGGCGTTCTTCGTGATGGTCGTGGCCGCCGCCGAAGTCGTGGTCGGCCTCGCGATCATCATGGCGATCTTCCGCGCCCGGCGCTCGGCCTCGGTCGACGACACCAACCTGCTGAAGTACTGAGAGGGCGAGTGTGACCGCATCATCGTGGCTGCTGGTGGCCCTGCCGGCCCTCGGCGCCCTGATTCTGCTGCTGGCGGGGAAGCGTTCCAGGGCATGGGGGCATCTGCTCGGCTGTGCCACCGTCACTCTGGCTTTTGTCTACGGCGTGATCCTGTTCTTCTCCACCGACAGCCATGCCACTGTGGACACCAAGCTGTTCTCCTGGATCCCGGCGGGCCAGCTGCAGGTGGACTTCGGGCTGCGCATCGACGCGCTGTCGCTGACGTTCGTGCTGCTCATCACCGGCGTCGGCATGCTGATCCACTTCTACTCGATCGGCTACATGGCCGAGGACGAGGGCCGGTACCGCTTCTTCGCGTACCTGAACTTGTTCGTCGCCTCGATGCTGGTTCTGGTGCTGGGCAACAGCTTCGTGACGCTGTATCTCGGCTGGGAAGGCGTGGGTCTCGCGTCGTACCTGCTCATCGGCTGGTACCAGGACCGTCCGTCCGCGGCGACCGCGGCGAAGAAGGCGTTCCTGATGAACCGGATCGGTGACGTCGGGCTCGCGCTCGCGATCTTCCTGATGTTCAAGTACACGGGTTCGACCGGCTACGCGCAGGTCTTCGACGGCCTGACCAACGGGCAGATCCCACCGGGTGCCGTCACCGCGATCGCGATCCTGCTGTTGCTCGGTGCCTGCGGCAAGTCCGGCCAGTTCCCGCTGCAGGCCTGGCTGCCCGACGCGATGGAGGGCCCGACCCCGGTCTCGGCCCTCATCCACGCGGCAACGATGGTCACCGCCGGTGTCTACCTGGTCGCCCGTTCCAACGTGATCTTCACGGCGACGCCGGACGGCCGGCTGGTCGTGACGCTCGTCGGCGCGGTCACGCTGCTGCTCGGGTGCATCGTCGGCTGTGCCTACGACGACATCAAGAAGGTGCTCGCCTACTCCACCGTCAGCCAGATCGGCTACATGATGCTGGCCGTCGGCCTCGGGCCGGGCATCTACGCGCTCGGCATCATGCACCTCGTGGGTCACGGCTTCTTCAAGGCCGGGCTCTTCCTCGGGGCCGGTTCGGTCATGCACGGCATGAACGACGAGGTCGACATGCGCAAGTTCGGCGGCCTCGCCCGCAAGATGCCGATCACGTTCGTGACCTTCGGGCTCGGCTACCTGGCGATCATCGGGTTCCCCTTCCTGACGGGCTACTACACGAAGGACGCGATCATCGAGGCGGCCTTCGGCCAGGAAAGCTGGCGCGGCTGGGCCTTCGGCCTCGCGACCGTGGTCGGTGCCGGGCTCACCGCGTTCTACATGACGCGCCTGATGATGATGACCTTCTTCGGCAAGTCGCGCTGGAAGGACATCAAGAGCACCGACGGGCGCGACTTCCATCCGCACGAGTCCAAGCCCGTCATGTGGGTCCCGATGGTCATCCTGGCGATCGGCTCGGTCGGTGCCGGTGCGTTCTTCGCGATCGGCAACCGGTTCGTCGACTGGCTTTCGCCGGTGGTCGGGCAGTACGCCGAAGCCGAGCACACACCCATCCCGTCGTGGACGGTACCGGCACTCACGCTCGTGCTCGCCGCGATCGGCGTCATCGTCGCGGTGCTGGTGTTCCGCCCGGCCCGCGACATCCCGGTGACCCGCCAGGAGAACGTCTCCTGGGTCGTCCGGGCGGCTCGCAAGGACCTCTACGGCAACGCCCTGAACGAGACGCTGGTCGCCCGCCCGGGCACCTGGCTCTCGAGGGCGCTGGTGTACGTCGACAACCGCGGGGTCGACGGGGCGGTCAACGGCCTCGCCGCGGCTCTCGGCGGCGGGTCCGGGCGCCTGCGGCGCGTGCAGACCGGCTTCGTCCGGTCGTACGCGCTGTCCATGCTCGGTGGCACGTTCCTGCTTCTGGCGGCCCTTCTGCTGGTGAGGTTCTCCTGACATGACTTGGCTTCTGGCGCTCATCCTGCTGCCGCTGGCCGGCTCGCTGGTGCTGGCGTTCCTGAAACGGAACGACCGGGCCGCGATCACGACCGCGCTGGTCGTGTCCATTGTGGAGTTCCTGCTGATCATCCCGTTCTGGGCGAGCTATTCGCCTTCGGGCGCGCGGATCCAGCAGGCCACGACGATGGACTGGATCCCCACCTTCGGAATCCACATCGCGTTCGGCACCGACGGCATCTCGCTGATCATGATCGCGGTGATCGCCCTTCTCGTGCCGATCGTCGTGGGTTCGCTCGGGCTCACCGACAAGCTTCCGGCCGGGCGCAGCGCCGGCGGATTCCTGTCGCTGATCCTGCTGCAGGAGGCGGTCACGATCGGCGTCTTCGCGACGACCGACGTGTTCCTCTTCTACGTGCTGTTCGAGATCATGCTGATCCCGATGTACTTCCTGATCGGCGGCTACGGCGGCGCGAACCGGCAGTACGCGGCGGTGAAGTTCTTCCTGTACTCGTTCCTCGGCGGTCTGATGTTGCTGGCGTCGGCGATCGGGGCGTACTCGCTCGCGTCGGACAAGCTGGGCAAGGGCACGTTCGACTGGGCCACCCTGGTCACGGTTGTGCGCGACGCGCCGAGGGGCACGCAGGTCTGGCTGTTCCTCGGGTTCTTCCTCGCGTTCGCGATCAAGGCGCCGCTGGTGCCGTTCCACACCTGGCTCCCGGACGCCGCGGGCGAGGCGCCGATCGGCGTCGCGGTACTGCTGGTCGGTGTGCTCGACAAGGTCGGCACGTTCGGCTTCCTGCGCTACTGCCTGCCGATGTTCCCCGAGGCGAGCAAGGTATTGGCGCCGCTTCTGCTGATCCTTTCCGTGATCGGCGTGCTCTACGGTTCGATCCTCGCGGCGGGACAGCGGGACATGAAGCGGTTCATCGCCTACGTCTCGATCGCGCACTTCGGGTTCATCTCGCTGGGCATCTTCACCTTCAACGAGCAGGCGATGGTCGGCTCGGTGTCGTACATGCTGAACCACAGCCTTTCGACCGGGATGCTGATCGTCGCGATCGGACTGATCGTGATGCGCGGCGGATCGACGAAGATCTCCGACTACGGCGGCATGGCGAAGGTGACCCCGCTGCTCGGCGGAATGCTGCTGATCGCGGGGCTCTCGGCGCTGTCGCTGCCGGGCACGAACTCGTTCGTGAGTGAGTTCCTGGTGCTGCTGGGGTCCTTTGTGGACCAGCCGGTCTACGCGATCCTCGCGACGGTCGGCATGGTGCTCGCCGCGGTGTATGTGCTGTGGCTCTACCAGCGGGTGATGCAGGGCCCCGTGCGCGGCGACGCGCTCGTCGGCGTCGGCGGAGGCCCAGGCACCGCGATGGCGCCGGAGCTCGGAGCCAAGAAGGTCATCAAGGACCTCGGCGGCAAGGAGATCGCGATCCTCGCACCGCTGGTCATCCTCATCATCGGCTTGGGCTTCTATCCCAAGCCGCTGCTCGACACGATCACCCCGTCGGTGCAGGCGACGCTGTCTGCCGTGCAGGGAGGCAAGTAACCCGTGTTGCTCATTTCTTCGCCGGTGCTCTCGCAGGCACCAGGGCAGCTGGCCGCGCCTTCGATCGACTACGCCGCCGTGCTGCCGATGCTGATCGTCTTCGGTGTCGCGTGCGTGAGCGTGCTCGTCGAGGCGTTCGCGCCGCGCGCGTCGCGGTGGTACCTGCAGGTGTTCGTGAGCCTGCTGGCGATCGTCGCGTCCGGCGTCTCGCTGATCCTGTACGCGACGCGCACGTCGCCGAAGGCGGGCGTGATTACGTTCTCCGGTGCGATCTCGGTGGACCGGCCGTCGCTTTTCCTGTGGGGCACGCTGCTCCTGCTGGCGCTCGGCGCGGTGTTCCTCATCGCCGACCGCAAGGTGGAGCCGGGCGGGGCGTTCGCGGCGCAAGCCGGCATCGCGCCGGGCACCGTGCAGGACCGGGCGCAGGTGGCCAACGCGACGACGTCGCAGACCGAGGTCTTCCCGCTGACGCTGTTCGCGCTCGGCGGCATGATGGCGTTCACCGCGGCCAACGACCTGCTCACGATGTTCATCGCCCTCGAGGTGCTCAGCCTGCCGCTGTACCTGATGGCCGGCCTGGCCCGTCGGCGCCGGCTCATTTCGCAGGAAGCAGCGGTGAAGTACTTCCTGCTCGGCGCGTTCTCGTCGGCGTTCTTCCTCTACGGCCTCGCACTGCTCTACGGCTACGCGAACTCCGTGAAGCTCGCCGACATCGCCAACGCCGCGGCCGGCTCGGACCGTTCGGACACCCTGCTGTTCCCCGGCCTCGGCCTGCTCGTGGTGGGCCTGCTGTTCAAGGGCTCGGTCGGCCCGTTCCACACCTGGACGCCGGACGTCTACCAGGGCGCCCCGACACCGGTCACGGGCTTCATGGCCGCGTGCACGAAGGTCGCCGCGTTCGGCGCGATCCTGCGTGTGCTGACCGTCGCCTTCTCCTCGACCAGCTGGGAGTGGCGCGGCGTGCTGTGGGCCGTGGCGATCATCTCGATGGCCATCGGCGCGATCCTCGGGCTCACCCAGACCGACGTGAAGCGCATGATCGCCTACTCCTCGATCGCCCACGCGGGCTTCCTGCTCGTCGGCGCCATCGCGATGACCGAGGACGGCCTGTCGAGCACCCTATTCTACCTGCTGGCGTACGGCTTCACGACGCTCGCCGCGTTCGGCGTCATCAGCCTCGTGCGCGACGGCAGCGGGGAGGCCACGCACCTGTCCGCGTGGGCCGGGCTCGCGAAGCGGTCACCGGTGCTGGCGGGCGTGTTCACGTTCCTGCTGCTCGCGCTGGCCGGCATCCCGTTGACGAGCGGTTTCGTCGGCAAGTTCGTGGTGTTCTCCGCGGCCCTGTCCGACGGCATGGCGCCGCTGGTCGTGATCGCCCTCGTGTTCAGTGCGGTGGCGGCGTTCTTCTACCTGCGCGTGATCGTGCTGATGTACTTCTCGGAACCCGCCGCCGACGGCCCCACGGTCGCCATTCCCGGCGGCTTCACCACGGCGGCCATCACGCTCGGCGTGGTGGTCACCCTGGTCCTCGGCCTCGTGCCCACCTTCGCCCTCAACTGGGCCGGCTCAGGCGGCTTCGCTGGCTAAAGACTCGTGAGTGCTGCGGCCGGTTAGAACCGGCCGCAG
>DASZNR010000143.1:0-2373 GCA_035551175.1 Amycolatopsis sp.
CGGTGCGCGTCGAAGGTGTTGCCGATCTCCCGGTCCGTCCGGTAGCCGAGCCCTTCCGCCGCCGCGAGCCCGGCGACCCGCTGCTCCATCTCGGCGGCCTGCGGCCCGTACTTCGCGGTGAGCATGTCCAGCAACGGCTCGGTCCCGGTCTTCCCGGGGTCCAGTTCGAACGACCGGTACGTCACGGTCACCTCGTCCCGGTGCTCGAATCCGGCCAGCGCCTTCTCGAACCGCGCCTTCCCGAGGTAGCACCACGGGCACACGACATCGCTCCAGATTTCCACCTGCATGCCGCCAGCGTAGAACGTCTTCCGCCGCGCACCGGGAGGCGAGGTCGGATCACCGCACCAGGTTGAACCAGCGCCGGACTCGCTCGCCTTGGGCCACGGCGGGCATGGCGTTCGGCCGTTGCCTCCATCGGCCGTGCGGGAACAGCACGACCATGTCCCGTCCCGTTCCGCCCACCCAGGCCGGCGCGTCCTTCAGGACAGCACACCCGCGAGTCGACCAGGCTTGGCTCAAGCAGATTCCGGAGCCGTCGCGGTACCGCACCAGGATGTCCGGTCCACGCGTCCTCCTGGGCGCGGGGTCGGGCACGACCGTCACCGCTGCCGCGCGCCAACCGGTGCGGCGCACTTCCCGGATCCGACGGCGCCACCCCACGGCCGCCACCACCGCGGAAGGCAAACCGAGCAGAGCCAGAAACATCGGCACCACATACTGTGCTGATCATTACTAATCCGACCACAGTCACGGCCGAATGGCTTTCGTAGCAACGGTTACGTACCGTGGGCGGGGTCGGCCTACTTTTGGTCGGATTAGTAAAAGCCGGCGAGAGCCTGGTTGTCGTTTTCCTCCTCGGTGGTCCGCACGCGGTCGGGGTCCGCCGGGTCGTAGACCACCGTCACGCTGTCGCCCGGCAAGTAGCTCCGGCCGGAGTTCCGCACGATCTCGGCAGTCCAGCTCGTGCCGCCTGCCGCGTAGCGCACCCGCATCGACGAAGCCCCGCGCCCGCCCACGGGGTCGTCGACGCTCAGCACCTCCCCCGCGGTCCGGGCTCCGGTGGCCAGCAGGGTCTCCTCCGACGACTCCATGCGGTTGATTCCCACGACGCATCCGACGAGAACGACGAGCCAGCACCCCGCGAACCCCCACGCCCTGATGCCGGTGCCCCGCAGCCGGCGGATCTCGGCGTCCAGGTCGATCGACGCCTGCCCGTCGTGCTTGCCGGGCGGCGGCAGCCACCGCCGGTCCGCCCGCGCCGTGACCCGGCGGTCCGGCCGACCGGCACGGAAGACGCCGAACACCGCCAAGGACAACGAACCCGCGAGAATGGCGAAGTCCGCCGCCAGCTCACCGTCTTCCAGCACGTAGCCGGGGTACAGCAGCGACCAGGCTGTGCCGGCGAGGAAGACCGCGAACACCAGCATGCCCAGCACCGCAGCAACGAGCCACCACCGCGACGTCCCCCGCACAGCCCCGCCCCCGCCCAATCGCTTCGACCAAGAATAGGCCCGAAAACCCTTCGGGGACCAAAACGATTCTCCGCCGGACAGCGCGGGGCTTCACCCGTGGCCCGGAGGTTCTCGGACCCGCCCTAGACGGCGGTCTTCACCGGCTCCCGAGCCCCGGTCCGTTCCGCGCCGATGCCCGCGGCCACCACGAACGCGATCCCGGCCGCCGCGGCGACGTTCGGCACCTGGTGCAGCACGAGCAAGCCGAGCACGAGGGCGATCGCCGGTTCCAGGCTCATCAGCGTCCCGAACGCCGAGGTCGTCAATCGGCGCAGCGCCAGCATTTCCAGGCTGAACGGCACCACCGGCACGAGCACCGCGAGCCCGAGCCCGGCGAGCACCAGCGGCCACGTCAGCTCGCCGGCCACCGCCGGGGCGTGCACGAACGTGGCGACCAGACCGGCTACCGGCATCGACACCGCCAGCCCGCGCAGGCCCGACACCTCGTCGCCGACCCGTTGCGTCAGCACGATATACGCGCCCCAGCACACCGCCGCCGCGAGCGCGCAGCCCACGCCGATCAGGTCGGTGCCGCCCTGCCACGGCTGGGTCAGCAGCACCACTCCGGCCGCCGCCAGCACCGGCCACAACCGCGTTCCGCCGCGGCCGCGCACGATCGCGACGGTGAGCGGGCCGAGAAACTCCAGCGCGCTCGCCGTGCCCAGCGGCAACCTCGTCGCGGCGACCATGAACAGGATCGTCATCCCGGCGGTCGCGAAGCCGAGCACCACGCACGTCAGCAACGCAGGACGGCGGAATGCCGACGGCCGCGGCCGCACGAGCACCAGAAGCAGCACGCCGGCCCACGCGAGCCGCAGCCACGCGACGCCGGTCGGCCCGATCTGGTTCGCGAGGCTGA
>DASZNR010000144.1:0-81252 GCA_035551175.1 Amycolatopsis sp.
GACAACGGTGCCTGCTACCGCGCGAACGACTTCGCCACCGTCCTGCGCGGGGCCCGCCATCAACGGATCACGCCCTACACCCCACGCCACAACGGCAAAGTGGAGCGCTATAACCGGATCCTGGCTGAAGAGTTCCTCTACACCCACGTCTGGCTCAGCGAAGAACACCGCACCGCAGCACTGACCGTCTGGAACATCCACTACAACTACCACCGACCACACACCGCCGCCGGAAACCAGCCACCAGTCACCCTGCTCCACACCGGCGTCACCAACGTCATAGCCTCACACACCTAGCTGCTCGCTTTGACTTCGCGTCGGAGGATCTTGCCGGTCGGTCCTTTGGGTAGGTGCTCGACAATTCGGACCGACCTGGGGTACTTGTAGGCGGCTAGCACTGACCTGGTGAAGACCTGCAGGTCTTCCGGTGCCACCGTTTCGCCGGGCTTGAGCGACACGACCGCGGCGACTTCCTCGCCCAATGTCGGGTGGGGAATCCCGACTACGGCCGCCTCGGCCACCGCGGGGTGCAGGTAGAGCGCTTCCTCGACCTCTCGGGGGTACACGTTGTATCCGCCTCGAATGATCAGGTCCTTCTTCCGGTCGACGATCGTGTAGTACCCGTCCGCGTCCTGGGTGGCGATGTCGCCGGTGTGGAACCAACCATCATGGATCGCCTCGGCGGTGGCGTCGGGGCGGTTCCAGTAGTCCTTCATGACGTTCTCGCCACGGATCACGATCTCGCCCGGCTCTCCGACGGGGACGTCCTGGTCCGCGTTGTCCACCAGGCGCATCTCGCAGCCGGGGATGGGCAGCCCGATGGTGCCGGGCCGGCGCTCGTGCCCGGGGCGGTTCGACGCCGCGACCGGCGAGGTCTCCGACAGCCCGTAGCCCTCGTAAACCTCGCACCCGAACTGCTTCTCGAAGTTTCGCAGCACCTCGACCGGCATGGCGGACCCGCCGGTCACGCAGAGCCGCAACGACGTCATATCGGCGCCGGTTGCGTCGGGGTGGTTCACCATCGCCGCGTACATAGTGGGTACGCCCTGGAAGACGGTCACCCCGTCCCGAGCGACCACGGCCAGGGCCTTCGCGGGATCGAAGCGCGGGATCAGGGTGAGCATGGTGCCCACGCGGACGGCCGCGTTGAGCCCGCAAGTCAGGCCGAAGACATGGAACAGCGGCAGGCACCCCATGATCACGTCGTCGGAACCCAGCCGCATGATCGTGCCGGTCACGGTGGCGGCGTTCGACGCCAGGTTGCGGTGGGTCAGCTCGGCGCCCTTGGGCGTCCCGGTGGTGCCCGAGGTGTAGAGGACAACGGCGGTGTCCAAGCCGTCCCGGTCTACGGGCGCCGCCAGGGGAGTGCCCCCGAGATCGAGCTCACCGCTGCTGGGCACGACGACGTGGCGGACCCCGGCCGCCGCGGCGGCCTCGGCCGGGGCCGGGCCCGCACCCTCCCAGCTGTAGTAGAGGGACGCCCCCGAGTCCCGGAGCTGGAACTCGACCTCACGGGCGCTGAGCAGCGGGTTCATCGGCACGACGACAGCGCCCGCCAGCAGCGCGCCGTAGAACAGCATCGGGAACACGGGCAGGTTGGGCAAACTCATGGCGATGCGGTCTCCGGGCCGGATGCCCCGGGCCTGCAGGTCCCCGGCGACCGCGGCCGACCGCAGGTGGAAGTCGAGGTAGGTCAGGACATGGTCGTCGAGCCGGATCGCGGGGCGGTCGCCCGCTGTCCGAGCGGTGGCGACGAGGTTCGCGGCAAGGTTGGTCATCGTCGTGTCTCTCCCGGGTGGGTCAGCGGAGCGAGCGGTCGCGGGTGTTCTCGCCGAACAGGCCGATGACCACCGCCGTGAGCAGGTAGAACGCGGCGGTCGTCAGGAAGACGCCCTGGAACCCGGCCAGGCCGTAGACCGCCGCGACGAGCGCGGCCCCACCGACGCCGGCGAGTCGCCCCGCTCCGTTCGACAGCCCGGACCCGAGCCCGCGTAGCTTCGTTGGGAAGACCTCGGGCAGGTAGGCGTAGATCGTGACAGCGTTGGCTTGCAGGAGCAGGGCGATCGAGAAGCCGGCCACGACGGTCAACCAGAAGACGTTGGTCAGTGCGAAGACCACCATGAGCGCGGCGGCCACCAGCGAGACGCTGGCGAGCACACGGCGACGCTGCCAGCGGTCGGTCACCACCATGGCGGCCAGCGCACCGATCGGCGGCGCGATCGAGAGCATGGTTGTGATGGTCAGCGCGACGTCGGTCGAGTAGCCGCGCTCGACGAGCAGGGTCGGCACCCACGAGTTGAATCCGTAGAACGCGACGATGCCGAACACCAGGGTCAGCATGGTGATGATCGTGATGCGTCGCTGGTACCCGGTGAAGAGCTCCGCGACCTTGCCCTTCGCGGGCGGCGCGGCCGCCTCGACGAGCACCGGCGGCGGCAGCTCGCCCGAGTAGCGCGACTCCAGGCGCGACACGATCCGGGCAGCCTCCTCGTCGCGCCCGGCGGCGATCAGCCAGCGGACGGATTCGGGCATCACGGATCGGCCGACGACGGCGGGGATCAGGCCCAGCGCGCCGACCACGAAGACCCAGCGCCAGGCATGTGGGTCCAGCGGGATGATCAGCTTGGCCGCGAAGGCGGCGAGCGGCACCCCGAGCAGGCCCACGCCCAGCACGGCCGCCTGGCTGCGCCCGCGGACCCGGGCGGGGAACATCTCCGCCACGTAGACGATCAGCGCGCCGAGGACGGCCTGGATGCCGACCCCGGACAGGGTCCGGAACAGGCCCAACACCGCGAAGTTCGGGGCCAGCCCGCAGAGGATGGAGGACACGGCGTACAGCAGCGTGCCGCTGAGGATGATCCGCTTGCGGCCGAACCGGTCGGACAGTCGGCCGCCGATGACGGCGCCGACGAACATGCCCAGCATCGACAGCGACGCCAGGTTGCCAACCTGGGCGAGCGACAGCCCCCAGTTCCCCTTCATTGCCGGGGCGGCGTCGGCGAGGACGTAGTTGTCGACGGTGTCGCCGACGGACAGCAGACCGAGCAGGGGCAGCCAGGCCCAGTGGGCCCGGCTCATACGCGGGAGGCGGTCGAGCCGGGCGATGAGTTCGTTGCCGCGGGTCTGGGGCACCACAGAAGTGGTGGGAACGTCCATGGGGTCCTCCTCGTTGAGGAAACGGTCCCCGGTCGATCGGCCAGGGAAGGCGGAGCCGTCAGTTCGGGCGTAGGCCCTTGACAGATGTGCGTGATCAGACGGGTAGGTCGAGCAGGGGGACGAACTGCTGGCCGCCGTGCATGTCTCGGTCGTCGCGCGAGCCCTGTGTGGTGGGTCGTGGGAAGGAGACCTTGACGACGTGCAGCTCGGGGATCGGGAAGACGAGCACCCTCGCCGGGGCGATCTTGTAGATCTTGCCGATCACCGCTGGGTCGATGAGGCCGGAGGCCACCGCCCGGTCGTAGGAGGGCCGGTCGGGCAGGAAGACGTCGATGGTCAGCCAGAACGGGCCTGCGTTCTTCGAGCGGATGTAGGTGGCGACGTCGCGGAGCGTGGTCACTGTCCGACCACCGTCTGCACCGGGCGAAACAGGTCCCGCTCGTCGGCTACGTCCACCGCGTGTTGAAGGACGAACTCGAACGCCTCGCCACGTGTGGTCTCCGCGGGGGAACTGATGAAGGCGAATGACGGGAACGGGTTGTCGTCCTCGATCGGCAGGTGCAGCATCAGCGGATTGGCGAACTTCGCCAAGTCGCCGGCCGTGGCCTGGTCGCGGGCTGTCACGGTGAGCACGATGCCGACCTCGCGGGGCGCGGTGCCCCGCTCGGGCTCGGCCTCGCCCAGCACGGCGTCGTGGCCGAAGCGGCGTAGTGAGAAGTGGTACTCGTCCGGGGTGAGCCCGAAGGTCAACGGGACGTGCTTGTCGAGGTAGGCGATTAGCCGCCCGCACCACTCGTCGATCCGGCCGAGGATTTCCGGGTCCCGGATACCGGTGATCAGCTGGGACTGAAAGCCGACCGACGCAGCACCTTCCAGCTTGATCGTCTGCTGGGCGGCGGGCTCGAAGATGGAGCCCTCGACCCGCACCCGGCGCTCGTCGAGCGCGGTGTACACGGCGCCGCTGGCGTCGAGGGTGCCCGCGGGCTCGCGGAGCCGGAAGGGGTCGGCGTTCTCGTAGAGCATGTGCGCGGCGACGCTGCGGGTGGTGCAGCGGGCGTCGACGGCGAGGGGCTCCACTGTGAAGCCGGTGTCGTCGATGCTCAGCAGGACCCCGCCCGACCTCGGGTGCTCGGTGCAAAGCCCGCCGCACTCGGCGATCTTGGCGGCGTGCCAGGCGGGACCTGCGGGCAGGCCGTGCAGCAGCGGCAGCACCGCGGCGAGTGCGGTGTCTGTGGAACGACCCGCCAGGACGATTTCTGCGCCGTCGCGCAGCGCGTCGGCGAAGGGCCCGGGACCCATCAGCCCGACGATGTGCCGGCACCGCGCCAGGGTCTCCGGCTTCAGCTCCTGGGCGGTGCCGAGCGGGTGGATCCGGTCCTGGGCGAGCAGATCCACGAGCCGGGCGGGATCCTGCTCGGCGTAGATGCGGGTGACTTTGCGGCTGATCCCGAGGTCGGTGCAGATCTCCTCGACGATGTCGTAGACCCAGTCGACGCCCGCGTCGCACCCGGAGGTGCCGCAGGACCCGACGACGAGGGGGATGCCGGCGTCGTGCGCGGCGGGAACGAGCACCCGAAGGTCCCGCTCGACGGCCGCCCTGGCAGTTTTCGCCGTCGCCTTGCCCAGGTAGTAGGGGCCGGAGTCGGTGGAGCCCCCGTCGACGGCGATGATGTCGGCGCCGAGTTCGATGCCGCGGGCCACGGTCTCGGGCGGGAAGCCCCCGCCCAGCATGCCCACCGGGAACAGTACCCGGATCGGGTCGGTCATGACGTCACTTCCGGGGGGTCTCGGTGTGCGGGTGGACCTCGGCGAGCCGCACGAGCTCGCGCACCGAGGTGCTGGTGGTGAGGCATCCGCGCAGGGCGTCGCTGAGGGCGGCAACCCGCTCGGCGGGCAGCACCCGTCCCGCGCAGTCGGTGAACTTCTTCCAGAGCACGGGTGGATCGAGCGTGGTCTCGTTGTCCAAGAGGTGCGGGTCGCGTGTGGCGCTGAACTGGGTGCCCCCGGTCTGGGTGATCCGGACGGTGGCGGAGAAGGAGTTCGGCTGCCCGCCGGGCGGGGCTGGCAGCACGCGCGCCCGGCTCATCAGGGCGAGCGTGGCGGGATCGCGGTGGGCGTCCCCGTCGAAGTCCGACAACACGACCGTCCCGGTCAGCAGGGCGCGCGAAGCCACGTACTGCAGGCTGAACTTGCCCGACAGGGCCTCGGCCAGTACCGGGCGGTCCGTGTGCGGCATGCGGTTCGGGTCGACGACGATCTCGATGTCCTCGACGCGGCCCGCGTCGAACCCGTCGGTGCCGCGGATCACTCGCGCGGCCTCGATCGCGCCGTGTGTGCTGTGGCAGCAGGGGTAGATCTTGATGGGGTTACGCTCGGAGCAGGCCAGCGGCGGACCGTCCAGCGCGGCGACGATCCGTGAGGCGTCGTAGCCGGAGGCGCCCTGGTACAGCGGCAGGAAGCCCTGGTGGTGGTCGAGCGCGCCGGGGTTGGCCGTGAAGCCCGCCTCGGCCAGCCGGGCGGCGAACATGCCGTTGCGGACCGCCTGGCCGACGTGCAGGGACTTCGTCATCGTGCCGAAGTTCGCCTTCACCCCGGCCGCGTGCGACACCGCGACCGCCATCGCCGTCGCGGTGCGCTCCGCGGACAGCCCGAGCAGGCGCGCGGCGGCCGCCGCGATGCCGATGACGCCGAGGGTGGCGGTCGGGTGCCAGCCCCGCTGGTAGTGGCCGGGGTTCATGCCGTAGGCCAGCCGGACCATCACCTCGTACCCGGCCGCGTAGGCGACCGCGATGTCCGCGACGTTCGCGTCGGTCTCCTCGCCGAGGGCAAGCAGCGCGGGGACGAGCATGGCCGACGGGTGCCCGCCCACGGCCGAGTTGCCGTCGTCGAGGTCCAGGGCGTGCGCGGCAACCCCGTTGAGCAGCCCGGCGTCGAGGGCGGGGACGCGGTCGGCGGTGCCGAGGACCAGGCTGCCGCTTTCGCCCGCAGTGATCCCGCAGGCGGTGCGGGCAGCGGTGATCCCAGCGAAGTCCGATCCGGCGAGCGCGACGCCCAGGGTGTCGACCAACGCGGTCCGGACGAGCTGGCGGGCGTGGTCGTCGAGGTCCTCGAAGCGGAACTCGACGATCCGCCCGGCCAGCGCGGTTAGGATCGCGACGGAAGCCTCATCCACCTCGGACGGCGCCGGTGCGGTCTCTTCGGTGGTCGTCACGTCAGACCTCCGTGGCCTTGGTGACGAACACCAGCTTGTCGGTGTGCGACGGGAAGCCGCCGCGCTCGACCCCGGGCCGGACGTCGCCGTAGAACTCCTCCATGCTCTCGTTGAGCGGCCGGGAATTCTGGGGCGCCAGCCACAGCCGCAGTAGGTGACGCTTGCGGTCCTCCTCCTCCCAGTCCTCGAACTCGGTCCGGGCGTGGTAGGTGACGTGGTTGTTGAGAAACTGGAAGTCACCGGGCTCGAACATCATCGAGGTGTGGAAGCGCGGCTCGTCGTTGAGTGAGATGAGCAGCTTGATCGCCTCGTTCTGCGCGTCCGTCAGCGGCGGCACGCCCTCGAGCTCCTGGGCCGACCAGATGTGCGTGGCGATCCAGCGCGAGGAGAAGCGCCCGTCCTCAAAGCTGAAGACCGGCTGCAGGTAGTACGGCTTCTCGCCGGGCTGCTCGTGGCCCTTCCAGGAGTGGTAGAAGGGCTGCTGCAGCACCTCGAAGAGGTCGGGGCGGGTGCGGGCGATCTCGTCGGCGACGGCGACCGAGCTGCAGAACAGGCTGCGCCCGCCACTCTTGGCCGTGCGCAGCACGAACAGCGCCACGATGTCGGCGCTGTCGGTGTGGAAGCCCAGGCCCTGGCTCGACATGTACCCTCGGCCCTTGGCCGAAGTGGGGGACTGACCGAAGTCCTTGACGTCGCCCAGCACGTCGCCCGCGAAGCTCTGCGTGCGCGCCTTGCCCATGTGCAGGCCGACGCCCCAGTAGATCAGCCGGAGCTCGTCCTTGGTGAACCGCTCGACCGGCAGACCGCGGAGCACGAACAGGCCGAGGTCGTTCTCCAGGCGGTCGAGGGTGAGGGTGAGGGCGTCGGTGAACGTGTCGAGGGGGAACGTCGCCCGGGTCAGCGTCTCGATCGTCGCGCCGGCGGCCTTGGACGCGGCCAACGCGTTCTCGATGTCCGCGATGTCAGCCGGCGTGAGCCGGTAGATCCACCGGTTCTCGTCCGCAAGGTCCGCCGGCAACCAGGCCAGGTCCTTGCTGAACGGAGAGTACGTCATAGCCTTCTCCTTGCGTCAAGATATTTGCGACTTGCTATAGCAATAGAACCGGGCGAACACGGGCGTGTCAAGGGCCGGTATCCCGCCTTTAGTCGAGCTCGGTGTTGAGCAGCAGCAGCCGCGAGGAGTCGACCTGCTCGCGTGTCAACCGCTCGACGCGATCGGCGTCCCGGGCCCGCAGTGCATCGACGATCTCCCGGTGGACCTGCAGCCGGGCCATCCGCTGCTCGGGGGACCACTGCTCGATCAGCCGAATGCGTCGCGCCCGACCAAAGACGCCGGCGCTCGAGGCCAGGGAGGCGAGGGAATCGTTGCCCGCGACCCGGCGCAGGAGGGCGTCGAACCGGTCCGCAGCCTGTTGGGCCAGTTCGATGTTCACCTGTGCCTCGTCGCCGCCTAGGTCCTCGACGATCTGCGCGAGCTGCTCGATCTGCTCGTCGGTGATCTTGCCGGTGGCGAAGCGCGCCAGGGCGCCGCGCAGCAGCGACTCGGCGTAGAGCAGCTCCCGGATCGTCTCGCTCGAGTGCTTGGCGACAGCGAGCGAGCGCGGCGAGAGCCGTTCGATCAAGTGCTCCTGCTCGAGCCGACGCAACGCTTCCCGGACGGGGGTGGGGCTCACGCCCAGCAGCAAGGCCAGGTTGCGCTCGGTGACCTTCTGCCCGGGGGCGAGGCCCCCGCTGGCTATGGTCTCGCGGATCCGCTGGTACGCCTGCTCTGCGAGTGACTCGGGTCGGTCGAGTGACGACAGAGGGTTCCCGGCAGGGACAGTCACGATGGCTCCTTGCGGCACGGCGTCGCGATCGTCGACGGCACGGGCGATTAGCTACATGCTATGGCGAATTCTCGGGGCGCGTCCATGAGGGGCGAAACCGGCGTGGCGTCGAGAGATTCGGTGGGCTCTGTACGAGGGGCGTCCGATCCGGGGATAGTGGCCAAGCCCTCCGAGCCGGTCAGCCGGAACCCGGAACCCAGAACCCTCGCCTGATCAATGAAACGGATCGCGGTACCGAATCCTGATCCCGCAGCCCGTCACGATTGTGGCTGTGTCGACTGCCGTGCCCAGGTGCCGGTAGATGGTGGGGCGGGTGACGCCGAACTCGGCGGCGATCTGGGCACGGTGTAGCGGCGTTTGCCCTCGTCGCCACGCTCCTGGCGGAATGAGCTTCCCCCGGTTGTCCGGACACCTCACCTGAGGTGACCGCCGGTCGCCAGGGAGGATGTCGTCTCCATCAAACCCGGGGCGCAACAGTTCAGGGCAGAACGGCAGCTTTGGTGCCTCCGTGTGACCCGCCCCGGGTTTGACGTCGGCCTGACCGCACGATCGTGTCTGTGGAATGGTTCAACCATGGACGACGAGGAACTGTGATCTATCCGCGTTGTGTCGCGGGTAAAGGAACTCGGTTTGGAGGGGACGGCGGCGGGCCGAACCGTGCGACATCGAACGCGCCAACATTTCTCGGCTGGAGATCCATTACGTCAGGATCACAAGCCCGGCCACCTACCGCATCACCCTGGCTGGCGAAACGATTCCCGTGCGTGAGCCAGACACCGGCGAGGCGGTGGTCGTCGTCCCTTCTAGGGAGGTCGTACGTCCCACGAGCTCAAGGAGGGCAGCATCACCATGGAGCGTTACCGGCCGAGGGCATCCTTCTGTGTCGTTCCCCTGGCGGGCACTCGACACAACTGCCCGCTCAGCCGGTTGCGCCGTCGGGACGGGCGACCGGAATGAGCGTGACGAGTGTGTCGAGGCCGGTGAAGTCTTTCGGGTTGGTGGTGTACAGCGGTAGTCCGTTTCGCACGGCGGTGGCGGCGATCATGAGGTCGGCAGTCCGTCGTCGTGGTTGGCGGCCGATCGCGTACACCGAGGCGCAGATGAGTCCGAAGATCCGCGCGGCCTCGCTGTCGTAGGGGAGTGCCTCTCCGAATGCCGCTTCGGCATGTTGCAGCACGGCGATCCGGCGAGCTCGTTTAACCGGATCGTCGGTGGCGTAGGGTCCACGCGACAGTTCGCCCAGTGTGACTGCGGTGATGGCGGATTCCATGGGCAGCTCGGCCGGCTCGAACCTCGAGAAGGCCGCGATGATGCCGGTATCGAGTACGCCCCTCTCGCGGCGGCTCACAGGCCGGTTCCGTCGAGCGGGTCGTCGGTGAGTTCGTCGTCGATGATCGTGTCCAGGTCGTGCCGCAGTTCGGCGTAGTCGAGGGCTGGGGCGGTGGCGAACATTGCCTGGGCTTGGCTGGTGGGTACGAAGCGGTGCCGTCTGATGGGTGTCACTTCGGCCAGTTGCTCGCCGTTGAGGGTGAGAACGTATTGCCTGCCCTCGCGCAGCCCCCGGGTCACGGCGCCGGAGTCGTTGACGAACTGGCGAACGCTGACCTCGGTCGGCTGCGGCATCCCAGGGGCGGACATATATACAGCGTACCACGCTGTGGTACGGGCATGGGTCGGTGCGGCGACCCGGGTGATCGACCGCGCGATCAGGTACACGGTGGTGCCGGGCTCACCGACGTGACCTCGCTGGCCGCCATGTACGGGCTGGCGCCGCGCGACGCGGCTGCTCGACGGGGCGGACGGGACGCACCTACGGGCTATCGTCTGGACATCAACGGCGCGACCATCCCAGCGGGCAACCACCTGATCGTCTGGCTCGCCGCCGCCCAGTTGGCCGCGACCGTCCGGCCTTGCGCGATACGACTTCCGACTGCCAAGCCCGCCGGGGGCCCGAGCGACGCGGCACGGGTGCTCGGGGCGGCCGGCTACGGGGTGTCGGCGTCGTCCGGGTCGCCGAAGGCCCGGGTGAGCAGGGTGACGATGTTTTGCTGGCCGGCTGCCGCGGCGTCGAGTTTGCCGCGCATGTCGGTGAACCCGTCGGCAGTGGTGTGGCGCAGGTCGTTCAGGCCCTCGCGCATGGCGGTGAAGCTGGTCGTCGTGGCGTGTCGAAGAACGCGGATCGCGCCGCTGGTCTCGGTCACGTCCCGATCGTCGGCGCCGGCCCGCCCTCCGGTTCGAGCAGTTGGCGGTCGGACGATTGGAAGATCAGCACGTTGTTGATGTTGACCGTCCACTCGTTGACGAGCCTGTCCGGGGCGAAACAGGACAGGCGGTGCTCCATCCTCCCTTTGAGCATGCCGCTGTCGATGCCGGTGAACGCCGGGATGCCGGGGATCACCTCGTCGGGCATTACCTCGTCCGCCAGGACCAGCCCGGGCCGCAACGACACGACCAGCGTGGGCACCGCGGGCGAGTCCGACCGAACCAGCACGTCCACTTCGAATCCGGGCGGTCGGGACGGCGCTCTGTCGTCTGATGGCCAGGGCTGCGCCTGGGCGAGTTTGGCGGCGATCACGGCGGTCGCACCGTCTGCGGTACCGGGGTGTTCCGGCGCTGCTGGTGACGGCCGGCCCGGAACCGGCTTGACCTCACCGAAGGCGACCGTCAGCGGGCCGAACCGCATCGGTCCGGACCCCAGCGGCCGGAGGACCACCTGCGCGGTCCTGGTCAGCCGCTCGTCGTCTTCGTATCCCGCAGGTAGGACCAGGTCCACGTCGACGTCCGCCCCGAAGTCGTGGCCGAGCCCATAGGCGAGGGCTTCGGATTCGGCCAGCAGGTTCAGGGCAAGGTCCACCACGCCGTCGACCGCGTCGACGAGGTCGCTGCCCAGTTCGTCGATCCGGTCCTCACGTCGGCCTCGCAGGCCCAGCCGGCCCGACCGGGGGAGCTGGGTGCGGGCCTTCTCGTAGGCTTTGGGGCCGAAGAGTGGAAGCGCTTCGATCAGCGCCCGGAACGCCGCATCGTTCACCGTGCTCAGCGCCGCGGGCACGGCGTCGGGACGGCCGGCGGCGAGGGAGCACAGCGCCACGTACCGCTCGGCCACCGCGATCTGCAGTGGGGCCTTGGCCGACGCGGCCGCGGCGGCCTCACGGAACAAGTCCCGCGCGCGGGCCATCTCAGCGGCCCGCGAGCTCGGCTCGGGCGCGGTGCTCGCGTCGCGCAGCGCCCGCTGCCCGGCGGCCAACGCGACCGTGTACCGCTGGTCCAGCAACTCCTCGAGCTGACGGCCGATCCCGGCCAGCTGCTCGCTCAGGCGATCTTCGCTGGCCACCAGCGCGCCCAGTAGCTCCGAGGCCAGCCCGCTGAGCCCGTCGTTCCCGGTGAGCGCCCGGACCAGCTGGGACGCGCCGTACTTCGCGGCGATCGCGGCGATCGCAGTCAGTGGCTCCACCGCGCTCACCCTAAGCCCATGACAATCCGGGTCGACCCGGTCTGGGCCTACGACCAGAACCCCTTGCCGACGGCCCGGAACTACGCACGTCCACCGCGGGCACAGCGCCCTGGTCAAGCAGATCGCGGGGGCGGGTCCGGACGACGGACCGCACGGAGTTCCGTCTCGCCACCTGAGGTTGCCCGCACCGGCCTGCCGGCAGGGCTGGTCCGGGGCTCGGGCCGCGGGAGAGCTGCAGGCAACCGCGCACGAGGTCACCTGCCGTTAATGACGGCTCCTGGCCGGTGCTGACGTCGCCGGCCAGGAGCAGGCTGCATTGTTCGAGCTGGGCTGAGCCCGGCAGCACGGATGCCGTCACTCGGGTCGGCCAGGGGTTCCTGTGGTAGCCGCGCCCCATCCGCGTGACGAGATCCAGGGAGTCGTCTCGTCGCCGCGAGCTCGTGGCGCGGCCGGGCGTGGTCGGGCGTGGTCGCGTTGTGCCAGTCGATGCCGGTGTGGATCTGCTCCATTGGCGGGCGATTTCGGGCCGGGAACGCCTGAGGTGACGCGGCCCCGGCCCCGATGCGTCGTGGTCGGCGGTCAGGCGATCGCGCCGGCGGCGTCGATCCGGATCACCGAGCCGGTCAGGTAGCTCGCCCGGGGCGAGACCGCGAACAGGACCGCCTCGGCGATCTCCTGCGGGGGGGCGCTGCAGTGCGGTGGCCCGGCCGAGGTCCTCGACGCTCTCGCCCCACTCGACGAGGACGCCGTCGGTCCTGGTCAGGCGAGAGCCACCGAGTTCACCCGGACGTGGGGGCCGGCGTGGCCTGTTCATTCTGGGGTCCGCTCGCGTCGCTGCGAGCAGCGGGTGAAACCAGTTCGGCCAGCAGTCCCTGGACGCGTCGGTCGATCTCGTCGCGGATAGGGCGGACCGCTTCGATCGGAAGACCGGCCGGGTCGTCGAGTTGCCAGTCGAGGTAGCGCTTGCCGGGGAAGATCGGGCAGGTGTCGCCGCAGCCCATGGTGATCACGACGTCGGCGGCTTCGACTGCGTCGGTGGTGAGGCGTTTGGGGAATTCGCGGGAGACGTCGAGCCCGAGTTCGGCCATGACCGCGACGACCGCGGGGTTGACCTCGTTCGCGGGGGTGGAGCCGGCGGAGTGGACGGTGATGCGGCCGGCGGCGTGGTGGTGCAGCAGCGCGGCGGCCATCTGGGAGCGGCCGGCGTTGTGGACGCAGACGAACAGGACTTCCGGGGTGTTCATGAGGTGACCTCCACGGTGGCGGGGGCGGGGGTGAAGCGGCGACGCAGGGCGAGGGACACGTAGACGAGGGCGACGAGCACGGGGACTTCGATCAGCGGCCCGACGACCCCGGCCAGTGCCTGCCCGCTGGTGGCCCCGAAGGTTGCGATCGCGACGGCGATGGCGAGTTCGAAGTTGTTGCCCGCAGCGGTGAACGCGAGTGTGGTGGTGCGTTCGTAGGACAGGCCGACGGCTTTGCCGAGGGCGTAGGCCCCGGCCCACATGAGGCCGAAGTAGACCAGTAGCGGCACTGCGATGCGGACGACGTCGAGCGGCCGCGCGGTGATCTGATCCCCCTGCAGGGCAAACAGGACGACGATGGTGAACAGCAGCCCGTAGAGCGCAGCCGGGCCGATCTTCGGCAGGAACCGGGTCTCGTACCAGGCGCGGCCTTTGGCACGTTCGCCGAGACGACGGGTCAGGTAACCGGCCAGCAGCGGGATGCCGAGGAAGATCAGCACGCTCGCGGCGATCTGCCATCCGGACACCGCGAGGTCGGCCTGCGGGAGGCCGAGCCAGCCGGGAAGGACCGAGAGGCAGAACCAACCCAGCAGCCCGAACGCGATCACCTGGAACACCGAATTCAGCGCGACGAGCACGGCAGCGGCTTCGCGGTCGCCGCAGGCGAGGTCGTTCCAAATGATCACCATGGCGATGCAGCGGGCGAGACCGACGATGATCAGCCCGGTCCGGTACTCCGGCAGGTCGGGCAGCAGCAGCCAGGCGAGGGCGAACATCAGGGCCGGGCCGATCAGCCAGTTGAGCACCAGCGAGGGCCACAGCAGCCGCCGGTCACGGGTGACGGTGCCGAGCCGGTCGTAGCGGACCTTCGCCAGCACCGGGTACATCATCACCAGCAGCCCGAGCGCGATCGGAAGCGAGATCCCGTCCACTTCGATGGCGGTCAAGGCGCCCCCGAGGCCGGGTATCCAGCGGCCGGCGAGGAGCCCAATGACCATCGCGGCCGCGATCCACACCGGCAGGAACCGGTCCAGGGTCGACAGCTTGCCGACGACCCCCGTCTGCTCGGTGCTCACGCCGGAACGGGCATGTCGCCGGTCACCAGAACGGCTGAGAGCCGGGCCAGTACCTCGGGGTGGACGCGGTAGTACACCCAGGTCCCGCGCCGTTCGCCGGTGATTAGCCCGGACTCGCGCAGGACCTTCAGGTGATGCGAAATGGTCGGGCCCGTCAGGTCGAACGCGTCGGTCAGGTCGCACACACACACTTCGCCACCGGCGTGAGAGGCGATCAGCGACAGCAGGCGCAGCCGCACCGGGTCAGCCATCGCCTTGAACAACTTCGACAACTCGACCGCATGCTCTGCGGACAACGGCTCGCGGGCGAGCGGGGAGCAGCAGGCGTCCATCGCGACGATCGGGAGCTGTTTCGGCATCCATCTACGTTGACAGACATCTATCTAGAGGGCAAGCTAGGTACTGCCATTACTTAGACAAACATCTATCCAAGGAGGATGGGATGTCACGAGTCCAGCTTGCCCTGAGAGTCGGCGACCTCGAAGGCTCGATCGACTTTTACTCGAAGCTGTTCGGCACAGAGCCCGCCAAGCTCCGTCCCGGGTACGCCAACTTCGCCATCGCCGAACCCGCGCTCAAACTCGTGCTGCTGGAAGGCGAGCCGGGCCAGGCGACCGTCATGGACCACCTCGGGGTCGAGGTCGAGTCCACCGACCAGATCAGTGAGGCCAGCAAGCGCCTCACCGGTGAGGGTCTGGAAACCCTGACCGAGGACAACACCACCTGCTGCTACGCGGTCCAGGACAAGGTGTGGGTGCACGGCCCCGGCCAGGAACCCTGGGAGGTCTACACCGTCAAGGCCGACTCGGCGACCTACGGCACCGACAACGCGGCACTCGCCACCCCGGCCACCTGCTGCACGCCCGACGCCGAAACCGGCCAGGTCGACACGGCTACGCAGCCCAACGGCTGCTGTGCCTGACTCTTGCGGAGCGAGCGGTCAAGAGGGCTGCCCGCTCCCGGCCAGCAGTCCATCGCGCTCCGCCTCGGACTTGGTGCCTGTGGTCCGCGTCGACTGTCGGCTGGTCAGCGGAAGTCCCGGGACTTCGTCACGAGCGCCTTCAGATCGAGGGGCGTGAACTGGTCGGCGACGATCAACACTGTGCCCTGGCCGACCTGAGCGATCCCGCGGACGAGAAACGCGTTGTAGTTCCGCATCAGCTGTCTACTCCGGTGAGCAGCCCCACGCTGACGATCACGTTGGCCATGCCGGTCTCGTCCTCGAAGTGAAGGAAGGTGCTGCCGCCGGCGGTGGCCGGCCGTTGTTTGCGGGTGACGGCGCCGCCGGCCTTGATCCGGGTCCCGTCCGGGACGTCCAGTAGCTGGCCAGCGGGGATCGCGCCGAGGCGGTCGAGGTGGGCGCGGAGGGAATTCGACGGGCTGGCGGTCGGCGGTGATGCCGGTGGCCCACAGGTCGGCCGAGGTGAGCTCGAACGAGGTCTTTCCCGGCAGTGCGGGCGCGTCGTGGCCGAGGGCGAGGCCCGGGATGTGCTCGGCCCGGGTCGCCGCGGCCGCCCCGTCGGCCCACAGCGCGGCTCGCCGGTCCGGGCCCAGGTCGGTGAACACCCCGGCGGTGGCGAGCGCTTCGACCACGGACCGGTCCAGCTGCACGCGCTCGGTGAGGTGCCCGATCGAGGTGCAGGGCCCGGCGGCGTCGCGTTCGGCGACGATTTTCTCGGCGACGTCTTGGCCGGCCTGGCGATCCCGGCCGGCCCGAGCCGGCTCGTGACCCCGCCCTCGGAGCCCGGGTCGGGTTCCAAGGGCGCGTGCGGCACGGGCAGGTTGAGGTGGGGTTTGCGAGTGACCACGCCGTGACGGCGAGCGTCAGCAACCAGGGACTGCGGTGAGTAGAACTCCATGGGCTGGGCGCGCAGCAGCACGGCGCAGAACGCGGCCTGGTAGTAGCGCTTGAACCAGGCCGAGGCGTAGACCAGCAGCGCGAAGCTCATTGAGTGCTCCTCGGGGAACCCGTACCGGAGAAGGCGTGGATCTGCGCGAATACCCGCTGGGCGAGGTCGTCGGACAGGCCGTTGGCCTTCGCGCCGGCGCAGAACCGGTCAGCCAGGCGCCGCATATTCGCGGCCGGGTGAAGCTCGCGACGTCGCGGGCGAGTTGCATGACCTGTTCCTGGAACAACGGGACACCGAGGGTGCGCTCCAGCGCCGGGGCGAGCAGCGGATGCTCGTGCTGCCAGGTTTCGTCGCTGCGGCGGCGCCGCAGGTAGGGGGTGCACCGACCCGCCCTGGATCGGGCCGGGCCGGATCAACGCCACCTCGACCACCAGGTCGTAGAAGCAGCGGGGCCGCAGCCGGGGAGGGTGCCCAGCTGGGTGCGGGATTCGACCTGGAACACCCCGACCGCGTCGGCGGCGCACAGCATGTCGTAGACGGCCTCGTCGGCGAGGTCGAGGTCGTGGAGTCCGATGTGGACGTCGTGGTCGGCGGCGACGAGGCCGATCATGTAGTGCAGCGCGGAGAGCATCCCGAGGCCGAGCAGGTCGAACTTCGTCAGCCCGATCGCGGCGCAGAAGTCCCTGTCCCATGCAACACCGAGCGTCCGGGTGCGGTGGCTCACTCGGCGGGCACGATCTCGGACACCGGGGTGTGGGCGATGTTATGGCGGGTTCGGGATGCCGGTAGTAGGTCCGGTTGCGCAGCATCGCGAACAGTACGTCGCAGCGGCGGCGGGCCAGGCAGATCAGCGCGGCGTTGTGTTTCTTGCCCTCGCACCCGCTTCCGGTCGTAGAACGCCCTGCTGAGCGGGTCGTGCAGGGCCGCGAATGCGGCCACGAAAAACGCGCGTTTGAGTTCGCGGATGCCGGATGCCGGTGCGGGCGGGGTGTTCGCCCGCGAGACGGAGATGGGGGTGACGGCGCGGACAGGGACGGCCGGCGGACCAGCCCGCGCCTTCACCCGGCGGCGAGCTGTTCCGCCTTGACGGCCGCATTTCGGCGCACGCCCTGCAGCAACAGCCGGGTGGTCAGCTCGATGTGTTCGGCGAGCAGAGCGGCGACCGCCTCTCCGTCCCGTGCGACGACGGCGTCGCAGATCGCCTTGTGCTCTGCCGCGAGATCACGGTGGACGCGCTCGGTCTCCCCGGCCGACCAGTAGCGGTAGACCGCGGAAATCCTGCGGAGCCGTTCGGCGGCCCCGAGGAGGTAGCCGTTGCCGCAACCCTGCAGCACCGCGCCGTGAAAGGCTTCGTGGCGGACGACCCAGTCCTCGCTTACGTCGCCGTCCTCGGCGGTGAGCGGAGTGCGGGCGAGCGCATGGTGCGCCGCGAGCACGGCTCCCTCGTACTCGACGTCCCCCCGTTCCGCTGCCATGCGAGCCACGAGCGGCTCGAGTGCGACCCGGGCGTCGGTGAGGTCACGCAGGTCGGCCTCGGAAACAGTCACGACCCGGTAGCCCTGCTGCGCGGTGGAGGTCGCGAGTCCCTGCTCGGCCAGACGGGGCAACACCTCGCGCAGGACGCCACTGCTGACGTCGTACCGGCTCTGCAACTCGGTGAGCCTGAGTTTCTGCCCCGGCTCGAACCGGCCGCGAAGTATGTCGTGGCGCAGGACGTCGAACACGGCGTCCGCGCGGGTACTGGGTGTGCCGCTCACAGGGGTCATCCTGCCATAATTCGCAGTTCGGCCAAAATATCGAGATTATATTGACATTGCGAAATAGCTGGGGTCTAGTGACGTCGTAGCCCGAACTCGTGGGAAGGAGTCCGGATGCGCCTCGCGGCAATGGATTATCGCGCGGTCATCGCCGACGAGGGCGGCGAACTCGCCGTCGAGTTGCCAAAGCGAGCGACGGCCGGTTCGGCCCGAACGTCCAGCTCATCTATGACAACGTGGCAGGCGTTTTCCGCGTGGGCAGCTACCGCCGACCTCGGCGGCGAACACGCCGGGCCGTTGCGCCGGGCCGGACTCCAGGCCCCGTCAACCACGCCAGTCCAAGTCTTCGCCATCGGCCTGAACTACCGCGACCACGCCGACGAGTCTGGCCTTGCCCACCCCGATGTCCCGCCGACCTTCACGAAGTTCGTGTCCTCGTTCGCCGGCCCGAGGGCGATGCTCGCCGCCGACCCGGTCGCCACGTGTGGGGGCTGGGCCGGCACCACACCGGCTCGAACTTCTTCTGGTACCTCGAGAATTCCGCGGGCAACTTCCCCGAGTACTACTCCGACCTCGACTGCATCGTCGACGACGCACTCTGGAAACCCGGCACCTTCGAGGGAGCACGCTCTCTCTTCTCGTAAGGCCCGCCTCCAGCGCCCTCGTTCCTCGCGCCCGACGACCGCGCCGCGGTCATGACCGGAGCGCACGCGCCCCACTGACCCTCCCCAGCCGCAAAGGAGCACGACAATGACGTCCACGCCCACCAACGCCGCCGTCGAGGACGGCTGGACCGAACCGCCCGCGCGGGTGGCCGGGCACCTCACCGCCGTGGCGGCCATGTGGCGGGAGTTGCCACAACTGCTGCCGAAGATCATCGCCGCCCCGGGCGACTTCGTCGACGCCGAGGCGCCGATCGGCGACATCGCCCGCTGTCTGGCGACCCTCCCCGAGGTCGGCGCGCCCCGGCCGTCCACCGACGGCGAGGTCGAAGTACTGGCAGGCACCACGTTCACTCACCATTTCGCCGACGCACCCGGCGACGGGGAGACCGTGCGGTGGCACTACGTCGAGAGCGGGCCGGCCGACGCCGACCCGGTGATCTTCCTGCACGGCGTGCCGGACTCCTGGTTCCAGTGGCACCTGGTGATGGCGGCCGTCTCTGATCGCCACCGCTGCATCGCCATTGACTTGAAGGGCTACGGCCAGTCCGACAAGCGCACCGGCGACTACCGGCAGGAAGGCGTCGCCGAACAGCTGATCGCGTTGCTGGACACCATCGGCGTCGACCGCTTCAGCCTCGTCACCCACGACCGCGGGACCCCACCGGCGGATCACCTCGTCGCCAAGGTGCCCGACCGCGTCGTCCGCTACGGCCGGGGGCAGCAGCACCTATGGCACCTGCACCCCGCCCTGCACCCGCAGGAGCTGATGTTCACGGCCCCCACCGCCCCGTTCGTGCTGGAGGACGCCCGCACCACCACGATCGTCGCCTACACGGCGCTTGGGGCGAAGCCGGTCAGCGATGAGCTGCTCGTCCGGACCATCGCCGAGTTCTCGTATCCCGGTATCAACACCGCCGTTCCCCGCTACTTCAACTCCTCGTCCTTCCGCCAGGAATTCGTGGAGCGCCGCACCCGCCTGATCCCGGCCTGGCACTGCCCGGTGCTGCTCCTGCAGGGCAGGGAAGATCCCGGCCAGCCGTACGAGTTCTACCGCGACCCCGACGTGCTCGCGAAGCTGCCGAAGGGCAGTGGTCTGCACCTGTTCGACACCGGTCACTTCTGGCCGTTCGAAGCGCCGGACGAGGCGGCGGAGGTCATCGGCCGCTTCCTGGACACCGAGATCTGACCGCCCGAACCCATACTCGCGAAAAGGAACGTCTAATGAGCAATGACATCGACGGCATGACCTGGCAGGGGCTTCTGGACCGCTCCCGCGGCCTTGGCCTGCACGCCGAACAGCTGTTCCTGATCCACTCTAAGCCCGTCAACGGTTTCGGCGCCGTCGAGGCCGCGCTCGAGGAGCATCTGCCGTACCAGAAGCGTCTGGAGGACAGCGGCGCGATGTTTGCCGCGGGCCCGCTGTCTTCCGCCGACGGAGCCGAATGGAACGGCGAGGGCGTGTTCGTCTACCGCGCCGCGAACCTGGACGAGGCCACCCGGATGGCCGAGGCCGACCCGATGCACGCATGCGGTGCACGACGATTCGAGGTCAGGGCGTGGTGCTTGAACGAGGGCACCACCGCGCGGCCCACGGTGGCCTGAGGGTGCGACGATGATTCCGACGCGACGATGCCGGAGATCGTGATGGTGGCCGGGACAGTGCTGTCACCCGAGACCGAAGACCCGCGGGCGCCGGTCCGCCCGGACTTCCTGCCGGCCTACGAGCGCTACCTGACACGCAGTCCGGAGGCAGCGGAGGTGGCATGCGCGCCGTTTCTTTCCCGGCATCGGCTGTCGGTGGGCCGCGATCGGGATGACTTCCAGGCGCGGGGCCGTTTCGCCGAGGCGGGTGGCGCTGCCGTAGGTGACCTGAGCTACGGCTCCACGGTGGTGATCGACCGCCCGGCGCACCACCGCTACCTGGCCATCGGGATACCGGTCGCCGGCCATCTCATGACGGCGCACCGCGGGCGGCGGTACGTCGTGTCCGCCGGCCGCTCGATGGCCCTGATCGGCCCCGGTGACCAGCTGCATTTGACCTGGAGCCCGCGGTGCGAGCTCCTCACGCTGCGGATCGACACCGAGGCGTTGCGGTCCACGTTACGAACGCTCGCACCACAGGCCGACGACCGTCCCCTGCGGTTCACCACCCCGGTCGTTCCCTTCGACGACGGCATCGCCGTCTACGGCGCGGCGCGGTTGCTCGCCGACGTGTTCGAGCGCTACCACACCTCGGGGGACGCCCCGCGACGGATCATCGACCGGCTGTCCGACCAGATATTGAGCACGGTGCTCCTGAGCCTCGAGCACACTTACAGCGACGAACTCAGCCGGGCCGGGCAACCGTGTCGGCCAACGACCGTCTCGGTCGCCGTCGATATCGTGACCGCCGAGACGTCCGCGATCTACTCGGTCACAGACCTCGCACGCCGCGCGGGTGTGAGTGTGCGTGGGCTCGAACTGGGCTTCCGCAAGGCTATGAACGTGACTCCGCAGGGTTTCCTGCACCAGACGCGGATGGAGAAGGCGCACCGCGATCTCGTCGCGGCCGGCCCCGGCGACGGAACAACCGTGACTGAAGTGGCATTGCGGTGGGGATTCGCGCACACCGGCCGGTTCGCGGCGCGGTACCGGGAAACCTACGGCGTGATGCCGTCGGTGACGTTGCGGACCGGGAGCGTCATGTGAAAGGAAATCGATGAAAATCGGAGGAAACTGTTGATGGCGAGCGGTCTGGTGGACGTGCACGCGCATTTCACCACACGTGACTACATCGAGTCGGCGAAGGCGGCGGGCCGCGTCGAGCCGGACGGGATGCCAGAGGATTTCTGGCCACAGTGGACCGCTGAGGAACATCTTGACCTGATGGACGAGGCGGGGATCGAGCGGTCCGTGCTGTCACTTTCCTCGCCCGGTCTGCACTTCGGTGACGACGGCGCGGCGCGGTCGCTGACCCGCGAGGTCAATGAGTTCTGCGCGGGCGTGGTGCGGAAATACCCTGACCGGTTCGGCCAGTTCGCGTCGTTGCCACTGCCCGATGTGGACGGTTCATTGGCCGAGCTGGCCTACAGTTTCGACGAGCTCGGCGCCGACGGCGTCGCGCTGCTGTCCAACCACTCCGGAGTTCGCCTGGGCGACCAACGGTTCGCGCCCGTCCTGGCGGAGCTCGACCGCAGGGCCGCGGTCGTCCTGCTCCATCCGACGACCTGCCTCGGCCACGAGGAACTCTCCTCCGGACGGCCCCAGCCGATGATCGAGTTCCTGTTCGAGACGGCCCGCACCGTGGTCGACTTCATCCTCGGCGGGGCCGCGGAACGCTTTCCCAACATCCGCCTGATCGTGCCGCACCTCGGCGGCGTACTGCCTTTGCTCGCCGAACGGGTCGAGCTGTTCCGCACGATCAGCGGCGCACCCGCCGACCGGACCACAGTCGCCGAGCTGCTCGGCCGATTCTATTACGAGCTCGCCGGAACACCGTCGAAAACTCAGATCGCGGCGCTGAACAGCACCGCGAAACCGGACCGGCTGCTCTATGGCAGCGACTATGCCTGGACGCCGCACGAGCACGCGATCCACCTGCTGCACAGACTCGACACGGTAATGGCCGAAGAACACGAGGACTGGCGAGCACTCACGACCGCGAACGCCCGCGCTCTGTTATCGGACAGTGTTGGCGGTCACCACGGTTAGGACCCGAGCACGGCTGCCTTGACCTGCAGCTCGGCGTATTCCGCGGCCGGCCGCGAGTCCCAGGTGATCCCTCCGCCGCTGCCGTAGACCGCGATGCTTCTATCGCGGTCTACGAGCACCGTGCGGATCGCGACACTGAAGCGTGCGCAACCCTCCGGTGCCACGACACCAACCGCTCCGCAGTACACCCCGCGTGGCCCGTCCTCGAGCGCGGTGATCAACTCCATGGTCCGTTCCTTGGGTGCACCCGTCACCGAGCCGCACGGGAACAGGGCGCGGAACACTTCCGGCATCGTCGTGCCGGGCCGTAGCCGCGCGCGCACGTCGGAGGTCAGCGTGTGCAGAGTCTCGTATTGTTCGGGCGCACAGAGTGAGGTGACACGCACGCTGCCGGTCTCGGCGATCCGGGAGACGTCGTTGCGCACGAGATCGACGATCATGACGTTCTCCGCACGTTCCTTCTCACTCGCACACAACCGCCGGAGGTTCTCGGCATCCGCGGCGGGCGAGGCGCCCCGTGGCGCGGTGCCCTTCATCGGACGCATCAGCAGCTCGTTGTCGCGAAGTTCGAAGAACAGCTCCGGGCTGGCGCTGGCGATGGCGAACCGACCGAGGTCGAGGTAGGCGTTGTGGGCGCCGCCCTGCGCGAGCGCGAGATCCGCGTACAACGCGGCGGGATCGCCGGTGAAATTCGTCTTGAGCCGGGTTGTCAGGTTGGTCTGGTAGGTCTCACCCGCCGCGATCCGCGCACGTACGGCCTCGACGCGCTCGCGATGAATCTGCGATGTCCACTCTGGACACCAGTCCGCGCGTTTCCTTGTCCGCTCACCGGCTCCGGTCGAGACCAGCCGCACCCGCATAGGTCTCGCGGAGACACCGAACCAGGCGAGCGGCAAACCGGGGACGGAATCGGTCACGGGCAACCCGAAGCCCGCGGCGGCCTCGTAGGAGACGAACCCGAACGCCCACCAGCCGCGGGCCGTGGCGCGCTCCAGCTCCGCGAGTACCGGCTCCACTTCGGACGGACGCCACGCGACGAGGTCATACGCGAATCCGGGGAACGCCACTGCGGCGCCCGCGCGCAGATCGTCGAAGCGGGCCGAAACATCATGGGGCCTCACGGACGCCTCCTCGGGTAGGGGATGACGGCATTGACCCGTCGGCGAGCACCTCGTCAAGCGTGCTCGAGGAGAACGCGAAGTAGTCCCACACGGCACGTCAGAACAACGCCGGCTCAGCCACCGACCACGACCACAGCGCCGAACAATTCGGCATCGCACGACCGGCTCGCTGCGCCGCGAAGCGGGCGAAGTCGGTGATCCGCGCCCGCCCGACGGTGACAGGATCCGGTGTCCAGATCGGCTCCGCGCTCCCGACATCGCTGTCGCCCTCAGGGAAGGTGTGCATTTCAGATGACCGCTTCAGCCGTCGGGGATGGATGCATCGCCGCGGCGACCTGCGCGGCGACGGCCGAGGTGGCGACGTCGTGGACGCGGACGGCGAACGCGCCGCGGGCGGCCGCGATCGCGGTGACCGCCGCGGTCGCGGTGTCACGCTTCGCCAAATCGGGGGCGAGAGGTGCGAGCAACGACTTGCGGGACGCACCCACGAGTACGGGACGGCCCAGTGCGTGCAGCGCGTCGAGCCGGCGGAGTAGCTGCCAGCTTTGCTCGGCGGTTTTGGCGAAGCCGAGCCCGGGATCGACCACGATGCGCTCCGGCTCGATCCCGGCGTCGACGAGGTCTTCGAGCCGGGCACGCAGTTCGGTCACCACATCCCCGACGACGTCGCGGTAGTGGTTGTGCAGGTGCATTTCGGCGCTGTGCGCTCGCCAGTGCATGGCGACGTACGGGACGCCGAGCTCGGCGACCGCGCGGGCCATCGACGGGTCGGCCAGCCCGCCGCTGACGTCGTTGACGATGACCGCCCCGGCTTCGACCGCGGCTTCGGCGACCGCCGACCGCATGGTGTCGATGCTGACCGACACCCCGGCGCGGGCCAGCTCGCGCACCACCGGAAGGACGCGCGCGATTTCCTCTTCGACCGGGATCCTCGCTGCTCCCGGCCGGGTGGATTCGCCGCCGACGTCGACGAGGTCGGCGCCCTGTTCGGCCATCCGCAGGCCGTGCCGGACGGCCGGCTCGGTGCGCAGGTAGCGGCCGCCGTCGGAGAACGAGTCGGGTGTGACGTTGAGGATGCCCATCACCAGGCACCGGACGGATGCGCTCGGCATGAACGGGTTCGTGGTCCCCTCGACGGCGGTCATCGACGGGCTCACCGGAACACGACCGTGCGGGTGCCGTCGAGCAGGATGCGGTTTTCCGTGTGCCAGCCAACGGCCCGGGACAACGCCAGGGATTCGTTGTCCCGGCCGAGTGCGGTCACCTGCGTCGCGGACATCGAGTGGTCCACCCGCGCCACTTCCTGTTCGATGATCGGGCCCTCGTCCAGATCTGCGGTGACGTAGTGCGCGGAGGCGCCGATCAGCTTGACGCCGCGTTCGTGGGCCTGGTGGTACGGGCGGGCTCCCTTGAAACTGGGCAGTATCGAGTGGTGAATGTTGATCGCCCGTCCCTCGAGCTTGCGACACAGGTCCGCCGAGAGGATTTGCATGTACCGGGCGAGCACCACCAGGTCGATGTCCAGGTCGTCGACCAGCTCCAGCAGGCGGCGCTCCGCTTCGACCCGTGCCGGTGCGGAGACCGGAATGTGGTGGAACGGCACCTCGAAGTTGTCGGCCATCACGCCGAGGTCGGGATGGTTCGACACCACGGCAGGCACGACGATGTTCAGCGCGCCGGTGGATGCCCGATAGAGCAGGTCGTTGAGGCAGTGCCCGTATTTGCTGACCATGATCAGGACCCGTTGTGGGACCGCGGCTCTGGTGAGCCGCCACGTCATCATCAGCGGCGCGCCGACCACCGCGAAATCCTGCCGCACCCTGTGCAGGTCGAGCACCTGCCCGTCGGTGCGCTCGAACTGCACACGCATGAAGAACCGCGCCTGCTGCGGATCGCAGAACTGCTGGCTCTCGGTGATGGTGCATCCCTGCTCGGCAAGGAATCTTGCCACCGCGAGCACGATGCCGGGCGCGTCCGGGCAGGAGAACGCGAGGACCAGGCCACCGTCCGCGACGGAATTGCTGTCCTTTGTAGACAAATAGGTGCTCATGACGCCCGCCTAACGCGTTCCGGTGCGGCCACGGCGTTCCGGGCGGCCAGCACCGTGTTACGCATCAGCCAGATGTCGGTGACCGGCCCGACCCCGCCGGGCACCGGCGTCACCGCGCGGGCCCGGTCGACGATCTCGTCGAAGGCCACGTCGCCGACGATCCGTCCGGTGCTCTCGACGAAGTTGATGCCCACGTCGATCACCACCGCCCCGGCCCGCACGTGCTCGGCACGGATCAGCCCCGGCACACCCGCGGCGACGATGAGCACGTCGGCACGGCGCGTGTACGCCCCGAGTCGGTTGTCCACACTGGCCCATTCGTCAACCGAGGTGACAGCCGCCTCCTTGGCGAAGGCCAGCGACACCGCGGGTTTGCCGACGTTGTTCGACCGGCCCACCACCACGATCCTCGCCCGCCGGTAGAACTGGGCGCGTTCCTGGCCGGTTTCGTCCAGCCACGAATCCAGCACGTGGAATACGGCGGCCGCGGTGGATGGAACATACCGCGGTATGCCCAGCGCGAGCAGGCCCGCGTTCTCCGGGTGCACTGCTTCCACGTCCTTGCGTGGGTCCAGTGCTGCGAACACCGCCGTCTCGTCGACGCCCGGAGGCAAGGGCCGTAGCACGAGGATTCCCGAGACCGCCGGATCCCGATTGAACTTTCGTACCGCGGCCGCCACGTCGGCCACCGGCGCGGACTCGGGCAACATCTTCCGACGCCGGGAGACGCCCATGGCAGCGGCCGTGCGGTCGATCCGCCGCAGGTAGGCCCGCGCTGATTGGTCGTCACCGACCGACACGGTCGCGAGCCCGACCGACAAGCCGTCCGCGACCGCCGCGTGCAGCTCCGCCGCGACCTCCTCGCGCAGCCGTGCGGCGATCTTCCGGCCGTCGATGAGCTGCGCCGTCATCGCCGCACTCCCTCGGCGATCCGGCGCTGCCAGTCGGCGGTCACCTCGACCTGGTTGAAGGTGAAGATGTGCAGGCCTTCGATGCCCAGTTCTGCGGTGGTCAGCCGCTCGCCCAGGCCCAGCAGAAGCGTCTCGGGGGCATACGAGCGGCCCAGCAGCAACCCGCCGACCATGCCGTGCTGTTTGGTCAGGTACCGCAGCGACTGGCCCACCCCGATCTTCAGGGACAACTCCACCAGACGCGAGGTCTTGATCGGCGCGGCCAGTCCTACCCGCAACGGCAGGTTCACTCCCAAGCCGCGCACCTCGTCGATCCAGTGCAGGAGCGCGGCGCTGTCGAAACACAACTGACTGACCATGTAGTCCGCGTGAATTTGCTTGTCCACCAAAGCTTCCAGCAACACCGCATCCGAGATCTTGGGGTGCCCCTCGGGATAGCAGCCGACCCCGAGACGTCGCAGGCCGTGGCCGAAATCCGCCAGCGCGTCCAGCACCTGTCCCGCCGAGTCGAACCCGCCGACCGGCTCTGCGGCGTCGCCGCCGATCACATAAAGCTCGTCCACACCGAGCTCGGTGATCCGGGCAGTGAACCGCCGCAACGCGTGGGTGTCCTCAACCATCCGTGCCGCCAGGTGCGGGACCACGCGATAGCCGCGCGCGACCGCGGCCGCCGTGTGCTCCAGGGTCCGTTCCAGCCCGAACTTGGGTGAGCAGGTGATCGTCACCGTGGTCCCGGGCGCGGCGGCCGACACCTTCGAGTCCGCCCCCTTCAACGGGATGATCTCAAGCGACGCTGAAGCGATCAGTTCTGCCACCCGTTCACGAATGGCTGGAGTGGTGTTCTCACAGGGAATACTGGTCATCACACCTCTTCAAGCAGGAGGGCCCGGATCGCGACGGTCAGACGAGCGCGGTGGTGCTCAGCGTCGCCCTGATCGGGATCTGCGCGTGTCGCTCGACGCCGGGCCTGCCCGACCCACCGTCGGGCTCGCCCCACACCACGACCACTTCGGCGCCATCGTGCGCGTCGGCCTCGTCCACCATCGCCAGCGAGCTGAAACCGCCGACGTTCGTCGTGTACGCGGCCCAGGTGGAAATGCCCACCGGGCGGTCGTTCAGCAGCACCGTGTCGTACTGGTAGGTCGAGTACACCGGCGTGGGGAGATCGAGGTACTTGGTCCGCTGGTCCCCGAACAGTCCGCCCGCCAACGCCTTTGCGGCGTCCTCGTCGTGCCAGCGCAGCCACACCTTGCGCCGGTGCGGTTCTTTTGCCTTACGGCGCAAGGCATCCGCGCCGATGAAGTCTCCGTCCAGCCGCAATGCCCGCTCGTAGCCCAGGTCCCACGGCGTGACGTAGTAGTCCTCGATCCGGTCGGCCGTGTAGCTGCCGCCGAGCGACGCGTTCGCCTCCATGGTGTCCGCGCCCAGCCATTCCCGGTACGGACGCAGCTCCTCGCCGCTGTAGATCGCGGGAACGGGGATCGGGATCCACCCGGACTCGACGGTCACTGCCGAGTACGCCAGCGAGCCGCCCTCGCGCATCCCGAACTCGGCGCCGGCCTCGATCAGTGCCGCCTTCACCTCGTCCCGGTGCTCCGCGGGACCGAAGATCTCCAGACCGGTCTTCTCCAGGCCCGGCACGCCGATCATGGTGTGGTTGAGCGCACGGACGCCAACCCCGGCGATGCTGAACTCGCCGATCCGAAAGAACTTGATTTCGGGCAAGGTCCCGCCGGACGCCTTCTCGACGATCTTCAGCGCGGACGGCCCCTGCAGTTGGTAGCGGAACACCAGACGGCGGCCGGTCTTGTTGAACAGGAACGCTTCGTCCCGGGTAATCTCGACGTCGTATTCGCCCTTCTCCGCGTGATAGGAGAGCCAGTCGCTGCCGATCGGGCCCCCGACGACGCTGCACTCGTCGTCCTCGAGTCCGAAAAGGATCCCGTCGGCGATCATGTAGCCGTCCGGGTTGACCGTGATCAGCTGCTTGCCACGGTTGCGGCCGAAGTTCGCGACCTTGTTGGCGGTGACGTCACTGAGCAGCCGCTTGACATCCGGCCCCTTGAAATACACGTCGGTCATGTGGAATGACTGGTCGAACAGGGTGGCGGTTTCCTTCCACGCCGTCTGCTCGTCGCGCCAGTTGCTGAATTCAGGTGGGATGGGGAAGGGAAACTGTCCCGCCGCGGAATTCCGCAACATCACCAGTGGCCCACCGGACTGGTGGATCTTGCTCTCGAGGGTGTGCGCATCAGCAGCCATTGCAGTGCTCCCTTTCGCGGTAATTCCGGAAATGCTCAACGGAATTTCCTGTATTCGCCGATTACGACCATTCCCAGCTTTCTGGCGCGGTCGGACTCGACCCTATGAATCGCCCGGCCCGGCGCCAAGCCACGAGGCGAAGAGCGGCGATACACTTTCCGAAGCATCGAACGCGCCAACCGGACCGTTCCCGGTTCGTTGGACGCCGGTGAACGTCGCTCGCGTGCCCGAGGGCCTCGTCGCCTGGTGTTCCGCCTCGTCGCCAGCACTGAATCGGTCCCAGTGCGGAGAGGCACGATGCCCGTGTCGTCATCGCCGGGGTCGCCGGCAGCAAGCTCGACCAGGTGACCTGCACCTGCGATGAGGTGAAACGACCGATGTTCGTCCACTCAGAGTTTGCTCGAATCCGCCGTACGCGTTCTTCGGCCGATGGACGCGACAAGAGATGTTGCTTGTTTTCCGCGAGCGGACAACTCGATCCGGCGCGGCACGGCGGAACCGAACCACGTTCCCAGTAGCTACGTCTTCCGGATCGGCCGCCCGCTTCGCTCGCTCTTTCGTGCGGTCCGCAAGTCTCCGGCACATTTCGCTCGGCGGAGCCATTGGGCCTGCGTGAAGTCCTTAACGGACACGAACTCCGGATGGGCCGATCTCGTCGTGGTGCGCGAGCTCGGATCCCTGGTCTCAGGTCAAGGTGAGCCGGAGGTCTGGGAGCAGGCCGCCGAAGGCGGCGATGAGGGCGTCGCGCACGGTCCCGGCGCTGTGATCGCCGGGCAGGTGCACCAGCTTGCGGCAGCGGCTGGTGCGGTCGACCAGGGTAGCGACCGCCGACTTGTTGCCCGCGTCCGATCATCAGGTCGCCTTCCCCATCACCGATGCGGGTGCGTGTGCAGACGGCCGGTGGCCGGTGGCCGATCAGCTGGACGGGCGTGCGTCCCCATGCCCGAGAGGATCAGCTCCCAGTACCGGGCTTGGTCTCCGGCCGCCGTTTCCTGCCACGCCTCGCCATCCGCACGCCCACTTCTACCAAGGGAGTGTTGCGACAAGTACTGAGACCCTAGCGGAACCAGAGGGTCAGCATTCGACCGGAAGCGACGGGGAAACTCTCTCGTGAGCGTCGACCGTGGGTAGGGACCTCGCTGCCAGACCGTTGATCACCCAATCGGGGTGGTAATGAGCGAGGAGGCCGCCGCCACGGGACGGGCGTCAGCCTTCGCGGCTGGGGAGCATGGCCAGGGCCCCGGAGCGCTGTGCGACGAGGTCGTCGTAGGTGCCGTCGCGCTCGGCCCAGCGGTGCATGAGGACGCCCTGCACGAGGATTTCGTGGGGGGTGGGGTTCTCCGAGAGCAGGTGCATGACCTCGGTGGCGAAGTCGTCGAGCGGCAGCGCGTGCGGGTTCACCTCTTCTTGGCCTGCTGTGGCGACGGCTGGGGGGACGAGCTCGACGACGCCGACACCCGTGCCGTCGAGTTGCGCGCGCAGTGCCTCGGAGTAGGCGTGTACTGCGGCCTTCGAGGCGGCGTAGCTGGGCATGGGCGGGAACGGCAGGAAGGCGATGCCGGAGGTGACGGTGATGAAAGTGCCGGCGCCCCGCTGGACCAGATGGGGGGTGAAGGCGTCGATGACTCGGATGGTGCCGAGCAGGTTGGTGTCGATCGTCGTCTCTGTCGCCACGAAGTGCTCGGGATCGCGCAGGTCCTCCAGGAGCATGACCCCCGACATGGTCACCACGGTGTCCAGCTCGGGGTATCGAGCAAGCACGGCATCACGAAAAGATGCAACAGAGGCACTGTCGGTGACATCTATGCCGAACGTGCCGAAACCTTCCCCGGCGAGTTCCGAGAGTGCCTCCGGGCTGCGGCCGCCCACGGCCACGGTGCTGCCCGCTGCGGCGAACCGGCGGGCCAGCTCTCGCCCGATACCCGAGGTTCCGCCGACGATGAGAACGGTGCGGTTGGAGAGATCCACGAGGTCTTCCTTCAGTCCAGGGCGCCGAAGGCGTTCAGGCCCGCGGCGCAGACAGTGATGTTCTCTGTCTCTTTCAAAACGGGGTGTCACCACAGTCTTGACGGCATTCGCTGGGTGTGGCAGGGCCCCCGTCTTCCCTGGTCCTGACAGGGCCCCCTCTGAGACAGGCGCACCGCATTACGGTGTCGGTATGAAAGATGTCGGTATGAAGGATGGGGAATCCGGCAACCGGCTCGGCAGCTACCTTCGTGCCCGGCGTGAGCTGGTCTCCCCGGCGCGGGTAGGACTTCCGCCCGGCGGCAACCGCCGCGTGCCCGGCCTGCGCCGTGAGGAAGTCGCGTTGCTCGCCGGAATCAGTCCCGACTACTACCTGCGCCTGGAACGGGGCCGTGACAAGAACCCCTCACCCCAGGTGCTCGAATCACTCGCGCGCGTCCTGCAACTCGACGACATCGAGCGGGCCTATCTGCTCGGCCTCGCGGCGGCACGCCCGAGGGCGCGGCGCCGCAAGAGGCCCGAGCAGGTACCGGCGCGGGTGCACGAGCTGCTCGCCCACCTTCAGATCCCGGCGTTCGTCGAAGGGCGAGCGTTTGATGTCCTGGCCTCCAACCCCATGGCCGTCGCGCTCTCCCCACGCCTTCGGCCCGGCCAGAACCGGCTGCGTTCTCTCCTCCTTGATCCCGAGGAACAAGCCTTCCACCAGGACTGGACGCAAGCCACCGCGGACTTCATCGCCGCCCTTCGCACCACCATCGGGGACGACACCGACAACCCCCGGTTCGTCGAACTCGTCGGAGAGCTCGCACTGTCAAGTCAGCGGTTCCGCACCCTGTGGGCCCGCCACGACGTCCGCAGTCTCGACGGGGGCACCGCCACGCTCCACCACCCCGTCGTCGGTGAACTACGCCTCCACCGGGACAAACTCCCCATCGAAGATGTCATCCTCGTCGTCTACTACCCCGACAAGGACAGCGACAGCGACGAGAAACTGCGGCTCCTCGCCGCACTCTCACACACCGAGTCCGCCAGCACGGCGCACGACCGGCCGGCGATCACCCCGCACCTGAAGACACCTTGACGAACACCCGCCGTCCCGGCGTCGCAGCCAGAACGCGCGCACCACGGGTCCATCCACCCGCGAGACCGCCCCGGGCCCTGATCACGAGCCGGCCGCGTCGTCCTTGTCGCGCAGCGGGCGCAAGCCTCCGGGCAGCTCGGGGAGCTGGCAGGAGTACCGGCCGAGCAGGTTGATGTGGTGCCGCACAAACGGCGAGCGGCGAGCCACTACCTCATCACGGACATCGAAGCCGTCCGCGCGCAACTGGTTCACCGCGGCGTCCATGAACCTGGTGTTGAAGAGCACGAGGGCGTCGAGGACCGGGCCCGGGGCGCCGATCCGGTCCGCCATACCGCCCAGCGGCCTGTGCCTGCCGTGAAAGACCTTCCTGGCCGCGGTGCTCAGCAGGCCGTAGCGGGTGTCCCACAGTCGGTTTCGCCGCTCCCCGGACACTGCCAATCAGCTGGGCGACGCAGTCTGGGTCTTGTTTCCGGCGGACTTCGCCGCACGCCTATCCGACCCGGCTGCTCAGGTGGCTCGCGGCCGCGCTCACCGCGACGCCGAAGGTGGCTTCGGATTTCCGAGTCAGGCGGCTGACCGGGATGTTCACACTCAGGCTCGCGATCGGCGTGCCATTGCCGTCCACGACGGCCGCGGCCACCGAGCCGACGTCGGCCCGCCACTCGCCGTGGTTGGTGGCGAACCCCCGGTCCCGGATGGTGGCCAGCTCTGAGCGCAGCTCGTCGGGATCGGTGATCGTCGTCTCGGTGTAGCGGGGCAGCTCCAGGGTGAGCAATCGCCGGATGACGTCGGGCCCGCTGTTGGCCAGTACGGCTTTCCCGTTGGCTGAGGCGTGCAGGGGCAGTGCGTGGCCGAGCGCCATGCTGATGCGGACCGGTTTGGCCGTTTCCAGCCGCTCGATCAGGACCACCCTGTCGTCCTCGGGAACGGTCAGGTGAATGGTCTCCTCGGTGCGCCGGCGCAGGTCTTCCATGATCGGCACGGCCGCGTTGCGCAGGCCGAGATCCTCGCTGGCGCGACCTCCGACCGCGAGCGCCTTGGTGGTCACCACCCAGCGCGTGACCTCGCCGCCCGCCGCCCGGATCCAGCCGGCCTCGTTGAGGGTGAGTAGCGCACGTTGCACCGAGCTCTTCGGCATGTCGAGCACCCGTGCCAGCTCGCCGACCCCGATCGGCTGCCGCGACGCCACCTCTTCCAGGACGCGCAGCGTGTTCAGAACATTTCGCACTGCCTTGACTCCTCGGTCGCGCCTACCTATTCTCTCTGGACCTTTTCACGGCACATAGTGCCATGTCACGGCACAGAATGGAACAGGTGTAGTGACCGCTCACAGTGGACGGCATTTCCTGCAGATCCCCGGCCCGACCAATGTCCCCGACCGTGTGCTCCGCGCCATGGCACAACCCACCATCGACCATCGCGGTCCCGAATTCGCCGAACTTGCCCTCGACGTGCTGCACCGGGTGCGCCCGGTGTTCGGCACCAGCGGACCCGTTGTCATTTATCCCTCCTCCGGCACGGGCGCCTGGGAGGCGGCGCTGGTCAACACGTTGTCGCCCGGCGATCGCGTGCTGGCCTTCGAAACCGGCCATTTCGCGAGCCTGTGGCGCGACATGGCCGAGCGCCTCGGGCTGGTCGTCGACTTCGTTCCCGGCGACTGGCGCCACGGGGTCGACCCGGCGGTCGTCTCCGAACGGCTGGCCGCCGACACCCGACACGACATCGCCGCGGTGATGGTGGTGCACAACGAAACCTCGACCGGCGTCACCAGCCGCGTGCCGGAAGTCCGCGCGGCGATGGACGAGACCGGCCACCCAGCGCTCCTGCTCGTCGACACGATTTCGTCGCTGGGGTCCATCGACTATCGGCACGAAGAGTGGGGTGTCGACGTCACGATCAGCTGCTCGCAGAAGGGGCTCATGCTCCCGCCCGGTCTCGGGTTCAATGCGGTCAGCGAGAAAGCGCTTGCGGCCCGGGCGAAGGCGCGGCTGCCGCGGGCGTACTGGGACTGGGCTCCCATCGTCGACGCCAACGAGCACGGTTACTACCCGTACACCCCGCCGACCAACCTCCTGTACGGCCTCCGCGAGGCGCTGACCATGCTCGAGGAAGAAGGTCTGGCGAACGTCTTCGCGCGGCACAGCCGGCACGCGGCAGCGACGAGGGCGGCCGTCCGGGGCTGGGGGCTGGAGATCCTGTGCGCCGACGAACGCGAGTACTCCGGCTCTCTCACCGCGGTGCTGCTCGGCGAGGAACACGACGCGGACAAGGTCCGTCGCATCATCCTGGAGCGCTTCGACATGTCGCTGGGCACCGGCCTCGGCAAGCTCGCCGGGCGGGTGTTCCGGATCGGCCATCTCGGTGATCTCAACGATCTCACGCTGGCCGGCACCCTTTCCGGTGTCCACATGGGACTGCAGCTGGCCGGGGTGGCCATCGACCCGGGCGGGCTCCAGGCGGCACTGGAGGTGTTGCGCGCCGGGTGAGCCCGGCGCTCTTGCCGTTCTGTACGCGCTACGCACAACGCACGAACCGGCGCCGTCCGGCGCCGGCCACCTACAAGGAGGTAGGTCGTTGAACGAGCGGACATTCTCAATCCGGCGCCTGTCTGAAAAGAAGCGGTGGGCCTACATCCTGCCGGTCATCGTCTTCATCTACGTCATCTGCTACATCGACAGGACGAACATCAGCTTCGCGCTGCCCCACCTCAAGACCGACATGCACCTGTCCGGTGCACAGCAGGGTCTGGTGAGCGGCATCTTCTTCTGGGGTTACCTGCTGCTGCAGGTTCCTGGTGGGTACCTGGCCGAACGGTGGAGCGCGAAGAAGTGGGTCGCGATCCTGCTGGTGCTGTGGAGCGTGGCCGCGATGGCGTCCGGGCTCACCCACACGTTCGGCGAACTGGTGCTCGCGCGGTTCCTCCTCGGCGTTGCCGAAGGCGGCGTGCAGCCCGCACTGATGGCGACCATCCGATCCTGGTTCCCGTTCGCCGAGCGAAGCAGGGCCTACGCGATTTTCAAGCTGTACACGCCGATCGCCGCGATCGTCGCCGCGCCGTTCTCCGGCATCATCCTCACCGTCGCGGACTGGCGCTGGATGTTCATCATCCAGGGCGGTGCCCCGCTGGTCCTCGGGCTCGTGGCCTGGCTGGCGGTCATGCGTGACACACCGGCCAAGGCGAGCTGGCTGTCGGCGAACGAGCGCGACTACATCGAACGATCCCGCCTCGCCGAAGGGGAGCCGCTCCAGCACCGTGGGACGTTCAAGGCGGCCTTCAGGAGCCGGACGGTCTGGCAGTTCGCTCTCATCTACACCCTGACCCAGATGGGTCTGCTGGGGCTGACGCTGTGGCTGCCGAGCGTGCTGAAGAAGGCCTTCCACACCGACTTGGAAGTGGGCCTGGTGGCGATCCTGCCTCAGATCGCCGCGGGGCTCGCGATCATCCTCGTCGGCCGGTCGGCGGACCGGCGGGGCGGGCACGTCGCGCACATGTCGGTGATACTCGGGGCCGGTGCGGTGATTCTGGTCGGCGCGAGTCTGATTTCGGCCGACCAGAAGTGGCTGGTGCTCGCGGCGATGATCCTCGGCACCGCGGCCTCGATCGCATGGTATGGACCATTTTGGGCGACGGTCACGAAGGTGACGCCGGTGGCGGCGGCCGGGGCGGGGATCGGCCTGATCAACGGCGTGGGCAACCTGGGCAGCTTCTTCGGGCCCTATATCGGTGGCTGGCTCACGGATCTGAGTGGCGGATACGCGCTCACACAAGCATTCTTCGGCCTGGTGTTCGCCATCGCGGCTCTGCTCGTGCTGACCTTGCGCAAGAAACTGCGCAAGGCGAGGGAGCTGGAGAGGGAGACGGCGGAAAAAGCGCCGGCGTCAGAGGGGATTGCATGACTGCTACCACGACCAGCCTGGAGGAGTCCCTCCGGGAGAGGCTGGACGGCGAGGTCGCTTTCGACGACTACACCCGGCACCTGTTCTCACGCGACGCCAGCATGTACTCGATTACGCCGCTGGGCGTCGTGTTCCCCCGCCACGCCGACGACGTGCAGGCGGCGGTCGAGGTGGCCGGCGAACTCGGTGTCCCGATCGTGCCGCGAGGCGGGGCAACGAGCCTGGCCGGTCAGACGGTCGGCCCCGGGCTGGTGCTCGACCTGTCCCGGCACCTGAACCGAATCATCGAGCTCGACCCGGTGGCGCGTACCGCGATCGTGGAGCCGGGTGTGGTGCAGGACCAGCTCAACCAGGCGGCGGCCGCACACGGGCTGATGTTCGGCCCCGACACCTCGACCAGCAACCGGGCCACGATCGGCGGGATGATCGGCAACAACTCCGCCGGTAGCGGCTCGCTGACCTACGGCATGACCATCGACCATGTGCGTGCGCTGGACGTGGTGCTATCCGACGGCTCGACCGCCCGGCTCGAACCCGTCGACGAACCGGAGCGCAGGCGCCGGGCCGCGGCTCCGACGCTGGAAGGCCGGATCTACCGGGCACTTCCGGAGCTGGTCGCCGGGAACGAAGAGACCATCACCGGCGGGATGCCGGCGTTCTGGCGCCGGGCGGGCGGCTACCGGCTGGACCGGCTGGCGGGCTTGGCACCGGGCGACCCGTTCGATCTCGCGAAGTTCGTGGTGGGTTCCGAAGGCACGCTCCTGGTCGTCACCCGGGCGGTGGTGGACCTGGTGCCGAAGCCGGCGCGGACCGTGTACGCGGTCGGCCACTTCACCGACACACCGGGCGCCATCGCGGCCACGACGGACGCCTTGGGCTGCCAACCGCACCAGGTCGAGCTGATGGACCGCACGATACTGGAGCTGTCCCGGCAGAAGATCGAGTTCGCGGGCCTCGGGGACATCCTGGTCGGCGACCCGGGCGCCCTGCTGTTCGTGTCCTTCACTGGTGAGGACGAAGCGGAGCTGGTCGGCAAGCTCGACCGCCTCGAGGCGCTGTGGCGGCAGAACGGTCACGGCTACCACACGCTCCGCGCGGTCACCCCGGCCGACCAGAGCGCATTGCTGAAGGTCCGCAAGTCCAGCCTGGGCCTGCTGATGGCGGCGGGCGAGGGCACCCGGCGCCCGCTCGCGTTCGTCGAGGACACCGCCGTGGATCCGGCCAGCCTGCCGGAATACACCAAGCGATTCAAGGAGATTCTCGACGACCACCACTTGGAGGCCGGGTTCTACGGCCACTGCTCGGTCGGCTGCCTGCACATCCGCCCGTTCGTCGACCTCACCAAACCGGATGAGGTCGCCAGGATGCGGGCGGTGGCCGAAGCGGTCAAGGATCTGGTCGCGGAGTACGGCGGGGTGAACTCCAGCGAGCACGGTGACGGCCTCGCCCGCAGTGAGTTCAACCGGGAAATCTTCGGTGAGCAGCTGTACGAGGCGATGCGCGAGGTCAAGCGGATCTTCGACCCCGGCGGGATCCTGAATCCCGGCAAGATCGTCGACGCACCGGCGATGACCGACAACCTCCGTGATCGCGACGCACTGCCACCCGCGCCGCCGCTGCGGACGACGTTGCGGTTCGAGGTCGTCGGCGGGATGCGTGGTGCGGCGGATCGGTGCATGAACATCGGCGCCTGCCGGAAGTCCGGGCCAGGGGTCATGTGCCCTTCGTACATCGCCACGAGAAACGAAGAGCACTCCACGCGAGGCCGGGCGAACGCGCTGGTGAAGGCACTGTCCGAACCGGACCCGCACACCGCGCTGGGCGACGAGCGGCTGAACGAGATCCTCGACCTGTGCCTGATGTGCAAGGCCTGCAAGAGCGAGTGCCCGATGAGCGTCGACATGGCTTCGCTGAAGGCCGAAACACTGGCGCATCACCATGAGATCCACGGTGTGCCGCTGCGGTCGCGGCTGTTCGGCGCGATCCAGACGCTCAACCGGCTCGGCTCGGCGACCGCCCCGCTGTCCAACCTGCCCGGACGGATCGGCTTCCTGCGCCGGGTTCTCCAGCGCACGCTCGGCATCACGGCCGCCCGTCCGCTGCCGCGGTTCCGGCGTGCGAACCTGCTCCGGTGGTACCGCGGTCAGTCTCCCGCCGCCGCGCCGCTGGGCACGGTGACCTGGCTCGCGGACTCGTTCACCACCTTCACCGAGCCGCACATCGGCGAGGCGGCGATCGAGTTGCTTCAGCGCGCCGGCTGGGGTGTGGAGCTGACCGGTGGCTGTTGCGGGCGGTCCAGCCTGTCGAAAGGTCTAGTCGAGGACGCGAAGCGCAAGGCCACCGCGCTGGTGGCGTCGCTGGGGGCCGGGGACGGCCCGATCGTCGGCTGTGAGCCCTCGTGCCTGGGGATGCTGGGAGACGAGCACGCGGCGCTGCTGTCCGGTCCGACCGTCGCGAATCGGGTCCGGCAGGTCGAGGAGCTGTTGTCCGATGCGATCGACGCGGGAAGCCTGGTGCTGCGCGAAAATTCCTGGCTCGCGGGACGGCGGATCGTATTCCACGGCCACTGCCACCAGAAGGCGGAGGTCGGTACGGCGGCCACAATGGCCCTGCTGTGCCGGATTCCAGGTGCGGAGGTCGTGGAGATCGAGGCGGGCTGCTGTGGGATGGCCGGCTCGTTCGGGTTCGAATCCGAGCATTACGAGATGTCGATGACCGTCGGTGGCGACCGGCTTTTCCCGGCTCTGGCGGCGGAAGGGCCGGACACGGTCGTGGCCGCGACCGGGGTGTCCTGCCGGCAACAGATCTTCCACGGAGCCGGCCGCACCGCCTGGCATCCGGTGGAGCTGATACGCGAAGCGGAGAAACCATGCGGATAGTGCGGTACTCGGCCGGCGGTCAGGTCGGCCAAGGCGTGCTCGTCGGTGACGTCGTGCACGAACTGCCCAGCCTGGACGCCCAGCCGGGCCGGGCAGTGGGCACGCTGCCCGAGCTGACGTTGCTCGCGCCGTGCGATCCGCGCGTGATCGTGTGCGCCGGGAGCAATTACGCCGGTCAGATCGCGGAGAAGGGCAGGCCATGGCCGCAGCGGCCCCCGCTGTTTCTGAAGGCTCCCAACGCGATCGTCGGCCCGGACGCCCCGATACTGCGGCCGGCCGAGGTTCGGCGCCTCGAGTACGAAGGCGAGCTGGCCGTCGTCATCGGCCGCACCGCACGGAATGTGACAGCGGACCGGGCGGCGGAGTTCGTGCTGGGCTACACCTGCGCGAACGATGTCACCGCGCACGACTGGCGCGATGACGGCCAGTGGGCCCGCGCGAAGAGCGCGGACTCCTTCTGCCCCTTGGGACCGTGGATCGAGAGCGACGTGGGTGATCCGTCGCAGCTGTGGATCACCACCCGGCTCGGCGGCCGGATCGTCCAAAAAGGATCGACGGCCGACATGGTGTTCGGGATCGGAGAGCTGTTGGCGTTCGTCACCCGGTGGATCACCCTGCGACCTGGCGACCTGCTGCTCACCGGCAGCCCCGCCGGAGTGGGTCCGATGGTGCCCGGCGAGGTGGTCGAGGTCGAGATCTCCGGCATCGGCACCCTTCGCAACACGGTGGCCGAGCGTCACTGAGTTCCGCTCGTGAGAAAGGAAATCATGGCAGCGAACCCGCCATTGACCGGCGTGACCGTGCTGGAGGTCGGCGCCTTCATGGCCGCCCCGTACGCGACGATGCAGTTGGCCGACCTGGGTGCCCGTGTGCTCAAGGTGGAGAACCCCCAAGGCGGCGACCCCGTCCGCGCCAGTGGACCGTTCATCGACGGCGAAAGCTCGCCGTTCGTCCGCCTGAACCGGAATAAGGAATCGGTGACCCTCGACCTCAAGTCCGAACGGGACCAGTCCGTGTTCCACGAGCTGGTGCGCGGGGCGGACGTCCTTGTCGAGAACCTCCGGCCGGGCGCGATGAAGCGGCTGGGCCTCGACTACGCGACTCTTCGCGAGGAGAACCCGCGCCTGATCTACGCCTCGGCATCGGGGTGGGGCCAGGACGGTCCGCTCTCTCACCTTCCTGGCCTCGACATCATGGCCCAGGCCCGCAGCGGGCTGATGAGCGTGACCGGTTTTCCCGACCGCGAACCGGCGAAGGTCGGCGTCCCGATCTGTGATCTCGTGTGCGCCCTGTACATCGCGCTGGCGGTGACCGCGGCGCTGCGCGAGCGCGACAGGTCGGGGGAGGGGCAGCACATCGACGTTTCCCTGCTGGAATCCGGTGTCTCCTTCGCGATTTGGGAAGCCGGGGCCTACTTCGCCGACGGCGCCGTCCCGCACGCGCACGGGTCCGCTCACCAGAACAACGCGCCGTACCAGGCGGTCCGGACGGCTGACGGGTACGTCACGATCGGTGCGACCACACCGAAGAACTGGACGGCGTTCTGCCGCACGCTCGGCCTTGAGGACCTGCTCGCCGAACCCCGCTACGGGGATGCGTACTCCAGGCGGCTGCACCGCGAGGAGCTCATCGAGTCGATCGAAAAGGTCACCGTCACCAGGACCACCGAGTCTATTGTGGACGATCTCGAGCGGGCCGGGGTCCCGTGTGCGCCGATCGCCGACTACGGTCAGGTCTTCACGGACGAGACGTTGCGGCAACGCGATTTCTACTGGGATGCGCCACATCCGACCCTGGGGTCGGTGGAACAATTGGGATCACCGATGCGGTTCTCCCGCACGCCCGTGCGGCGTGCGCACGCCGGTCCGCCGCTGGGCGCATCGAATGCGAAGGTTCGTGCGGAGACCGGCTTCACCGAGACGATCACCGAGGAGCGGCGATGAGCACGGACGAAGCCGACGTCAGCATCGAAAACCACGTGCTGACGCTGACGTTCAACCGGCCGGCGCAGCGGAACGCGATGACCTGGGCCATGTACGAGGCGCTCGAACAGGCCTGCGAACGTGCTGACTCCGACGAGGAGGTGCGGATCATGCTCCTGCGTGGTGCCGGCGATCGCGCCTTCGTCGCCGGCACCGACATCAGCCAATTCGAGGAGTTCGCGACCGGCGAGGACGGGGTGGCGTACGAGCGCCGGGTGACCGCGGTGCTCGACCGGCTGCAGGCCGTCACCGTACCGACGGTGGCGTCGATCGACGGCTTCTGCGTCGGAGGCGGCCTCGGCATCGCCTGCGCGGTCGACCTTCGGGTCGCGACACCGCGGGCGAAGTTCGGGGTGCCGATCGCACGGACGCTCGGAAACTGCCTCTCCACAGCTACCCTCGACCTGCTCGTACGACACTTCGGTCAGTCGCGGACTGTCGCGCTGCTGCTGACCGCCGAGTTGATGAGCGCCGAAGAGGCCCGTTCGGCGGGATTCCTGGCCGCGCTGACCGACGAGCTGGAAAAAACGACCGGGTCGATCATCGAACGAATCCTCAGCCATGCGCCGCTGAGCATGTGGGCGTCCAAGGAAACCCTGCGGCGGCTGCACCAGAGCGGGCGGGACGCGGACGTGAACGACATCGTCTCACGCGTCTACGGCTCCACCGACTTCCGGAACGCAGTCAAGGCGTTCATGGCGAAGCGACCGCCGAGCTGGTCCGAGCACCACGTCTGGACCAGGTAGCGGCTTACGCGCGTTCAGACTCCGCCGAGCATGGTGTAGTCGGCCAGGAGTGCCTCGGGCCGGCGAACGAGGTAGCGGTCGTAGTCGCGCATCTGCCGCAACCGCCTCCGGTGCGTCTCCGGTAGGTCCGCCGCACATTCGTGCCCGGTCTCGACGGGGTGAACTACGAGATCGACTTGTCCGACAGCAATGCAGCCGCGCTGCGCGACGTCTCGGCCGCTATGTCGCGGCCGGGCGACGTGTCGGCGGCCGCAAGGCACGGCTGGCGCCCGGAGAGTCCACTCAGGCGAGAAGCCCGGCACCGCCGCGGTCGGTCCGCGAACGGTCACGCCGGATCCGGGAGTGGGCCAATGCCAACGGCTGCACGGTGTCCGACCGTGGGTAGCTCTCCGCGGAGAGACGGCGCGTGGGCGATCAGCCGCTGCCGCGCTCTGCACCGGCTCGTACGATGGGTGCATGCTCACCAAGAAGGGCCTGGCGACCCGGCAACGGATCGTCGACGCAATGGCCGCGGAGATCCGCGACCGCGGTGTCGGCAACGTGACCCTGGACGACGTCTGCCTGCGCAGCTGTACCGGCAAAGGCCAGCTGTTCCACTACTTCCCAAAGGGCAAGGAGGAACTGCTGCTCGCCGTCGCGCAACGCGAGGCGGACCGGCTGCTCGCCGACCAGCAGCCGCACCTCGGCCAGCTCACCCGGCAGTGGCGGGACACCGTGGTGCGGCGCTACCGGCGACAGGGCGCCGACTGTGCGCTCGGCGCGCTGCTCACCGAGATCGGCCAGCGCACGCCCGCGGCGCAGGCGGTCACCATGAGGTTGTTCGAGCAGTGGCAGGCCCAGGTCCAGGCCGGTATCGAGGCGATGCAGGCCAGCGGTGACATCAGCGGCGCCATCGATCCGGTGCGGGCCGCGTCGGCGATGATCGCGGCGATCCAGGGCGGGGTGATCCTCTTGATGACGACCGGGTCCGCGCGCCACCTCGAGGCGGCGCTGGACCTTTGCCTGGACTACCTGCTGACCGCGACTCCCGCCGCAGCCTGATCCGGCACCCAGTTGGTGACCGGCGGCTGGTATCCGGACGGTTTGTCGGCCAGCTTGACGCCGGTGTTGATAATCCATGCCGGCGACCGCGGCGCGGAGGATCTCACGTTCTTCCTCCCTCTTTCGCCTGGCAGCGTCCAGGACGGCCGTCCACTTCGCCGGCGGAACGACCAGCACGCCGTCCTCGTCACCGACCACCAGATCTCCCCGGTTCACGACCATGCCGTCGATCGCGATCGGTATGCCGACCTGGCCGGGGCCGTGTTTGTAAGGCCCACGGTGGGTGTTTCCGCGCGCGAAACAGGGAAAGGATCGTGTTCGGAACGCCGCGACATCGCGGACCGCGCCGTCGATGACGAAGCCTCGGACACCCCGGACTATCGCCTGAACCATCATGATCTCGCCGACCAGGGCCCGATCGAGCGCACCTTCGCCGTCGACGACGATGACATCACCGGGCCGGCTGAGGTCGATCGCCTTGTGGATCATCAAATTGTCGCCAGGTCGCACCTTGACCGTGAGTGCCGTGCCGGCCAGTGGCGCGGCCCCGTGAATGGGACGAAGGTGCGGCGAGCCCGCGAGCCTGCCCATGACGTCACTGATCAGAGGCGTCGGCAGGTCCAGGAACGCGTCGACGATCTCCGCGCACGGTGAGCTCGTGTGCTCACCGGAGCCGCCGGATGGCTCTTCCGGGATCGCCGCGCGGGCATCTTTGCGCGTCGTGGTCATCGGGCGAGCTCTTCGACGGCGAGCTCGGCGGTGGTCACGGCGCCGCTCGCGCGGTCCAGCCTCTCGAGCTTGGGCAACACCTCGTCTCCGAAGGTGTGCATCGACCGCAGGGTGTCCATGGACGACATGCCGGGAAGCCCCATGATGAAGCTGAGTTGGCTCGGTCGCATGGTGTCGAGCTGATGGTCGAGGTGCTCGGCCACCTTGCCGGGGTCTCCGATGGCCAGACGTTCGATGAGTTCGTCGACCGAAGGTTCGCCCTCGAAGGGGACTTCCGTGAACACGGATCCGTCGAGATCGGCCTGCGGGCGCCGCATCGCGGCGTGGACCCGCAGCACGTACCGGACCGCTTCCGCGGCCCGCCGTGCATCCGCCCGGTCTCGGGTGACATACATGTACTGGTTGAGCGCGAACGGCATCGAGTCCGCATCACCACCGCCCGCACGATAGACGGTCTCGATGGCACGATATTTTTCGATCATGGTCGCGGTCGAATTGCCGACCATGGACACGATGGGGCAGTAACCGCGCTCGACGATGCGCCGCATCACCGGGGGAGTCGACGTCCCGCTGGCGAGGAAAATCGGTGGGTTCGATTGCTGGGGCCGCAGGGTGAACCGAGTCCGTGGGATCGTGCCGAACTCGCCGTCCACCTCGATCGAGCCGGTTCGGAGGAAATCGTCCAGGATGTCGAGGAACTCGCGAGAAAGTATGTCTGGTTCTTTCGGATATCGTCCAATTGACCGGTCAATAGTGGATATGGCCGGTCAAGATCCAATCCAGGGGTGACGCTGCCCGGGCACCACGGAAGCCCGGCCGAGGCGGAAAGGGGCGCTGCCGGTTTCGCGCGAATTTGCGCTCCGCTTCGTAAGGTCCGGGACGACCAGCAACGCCGCACCCTGCAAGGGATGCACCCCGACGAAGAACGAAGGCGGTCATGATCGAGCTTCCTCGACCACAGCGACGAGGCCGCGGTCGCTCGCTCCATTCACCAAGAAGTCTGCCCACCCCAAGAGATCGGCCTCGACAGCGGCGCGCTTTCCCTGCTAGGCACCGCTCTGCCGCGCGACATTCGATCGCCGGGAAACCAGCCTTCGACACCAAGATGGCCGAGATCGTCCCCGAGTTCGGGGTCCGCGGAAAGCAACAGGCCACCATCGCGCATCTGCTGACCCACACCGGTGGCACGTGGGCCGGGCTCACCCCGCCGCCGCCCGGCCAGTGGGGGCGGAGCTGGGGTGACCTGGACGAGATGACCCGGTTGGACAGCGCCCAGCAGACAGTCCTGGCGATCGAGTCATCTACATACACACTCGGGAGTCACAGCGGGCCGGCGAGCGTCGCCCAGGTCTCATCCGTCAGTTCAGCCTGCGAAGCCGGCGAAGGGGTATGGGGCTTCGCGATGGAGGCCTGACTGGCGCAGGCTGATCTCCGGACGGAGGCGACGGCGAGCCTGCTCGGCTCAGCCCGTTAAAAGAAGCGCCGCATTCCTCGTCACCTCCGCAGGCCTGAAGTCGGGCACCACGCCGCCGCTGTTTCGTGCCGGTCGACGAAGATTGGGGCCGGTTCTGGTGCGGACGCATCAGCGGCCCGCCGGACGCGGCGAGCACGATCGGGGAGGAACCGATGAGCACGGCGGAAGGGCGGCAACCGATGGGGTCGAGCGACGGCTACACCGTGATCAGTGGCGCCGAGGTGGCCGACGGCGGCGGTGGCCCACTCGTGCGAGGGGACATCCTGCTCGCCGGGGGCCGGATCGTCGAGGTCGGGCAGCCGGGCGCCTACGCGGCCACCGATGGCGTGGTGATCGCCGCGGCCGGCCTTGTCGTCGCGCCGGGCTTCGTCGACGTGCATTCCCACGCCGACAATGCGCCGCTGCTCGACGAGCACGACACCACCAAGATCCTTCAGGGGGTGACCACCGAGGTGGTTGGCAACTGCGGCTTCAGCCTGGCGCCGCTCGAGGCCCCGCACGAGGAGACGCTCGCCGCGTTCTCGGGCCGGATCTTTCCGCCGCTGTCGTGGGGTTGGCACGGGTTCGGTGAATTCCTGGCATGGGCCGACGCCGGCGGGTACGTGACCAATTACGCGCCGCTGGTCGGGCACGGCACCCTGCGGCTGGCGGTCCTTGGCATCGCCGACACCGCGCCGGACAGCGACGAGCTGACGAGGATGGGCCGGCTGCTGGACGAGGCGGTCGAAGCCGGCGTGTTCGGCATGTCGAGCGGGCTGATCTACCCGCCGGGCCTGTTCAGCGGCACCGACGAATTGGTCGAGCTGGCACGGCGGCTACCGGACGGCCTGGTGTACGCCACGCACATGCGCAACGAGGGCTCCCGCCTGCTGGCGAGCGTCGACGAGGCGATCGAGATCGGCCGGCGGGCCGGCGTCCGGGTGGAGGTCTCGCACCTGAAGGCGTCGGGCCGGGCCAACTGGGGCATGGTCGATGGCGCGCTCGACCGGCTGGACCTGGCGCGCCGGGAGGGCGTCGCCGTCACCCAGGACGTCTACCCGTACGACCGGTCGTCGACCATGCTCACCACGTGCCTGCCGCCGTGGTTCCAGGAAGGTGGCAACCAGGCGGTGCTGGCGCGGCTGGACGATCCCGCCAGTGTCGCCAGGGCCGGTGCCGAAGTCGACGGCCCGCGGCCCGAGAACGGCTGGGAAGGCCAGATCCGCACCGCCGGGTATGCCGGGATCATGATCTCCAGCACCGGATCGCACGAATTCGAGGGACGCAACCTGGTCGAGCTGGCCGAGGAACTCGGCGTCGAGCCGTTCGACGCGCTGGTTCACGTGTTGCGCGCGGAGCGGCTGCGCGTCTCGATGGTGATCGCGTCGATGAACGAGTCCGATGTGGACACCGTGCTGGCGCACCCGTCGACCATGATCGGCTCCGATGGCCTGCCGCCGGGAGTCGGCGGCAAACCCCATCCGCGGCTGTACGGCACCTTCCCCCGCGTGCTCGGCCGGTACGTCCGCGACCGCGGTGTCCTCGGGTTGCCCGAGGCGATCGCGAGGATGACCTCGCTGCCAGCGCGGACCTTCGGCCTCACCGGCCGCGGCCGCATCGCGCCCGGTTACGTGGCCGACCTCGTCGCGTTCGACCCCGCGAAGATCGCCGACGCCGGAGACTACCGCGACCCCGGCCACCCGCCGGTCGGGATCTCGTGGGTGATGCAGGCGGGCCGGATCGCGGTCCGCGACGGCCGATGGCTGGGCGCCCGGCTGGGCGCCCGGCTGCGACCGTCCGCCTGACCGCGAACGAAGCCCTACATCTACGAAACGGAGTGGGACACCGCGAGCGCGGTCGTCACCAACTCGGGTCCCGGACCGGCGCCGGCCCGGGACCCGGCCAGAAACCCGCGGCGAGCGCGGCGCCGGTCGCCGCCACCGTGTGCATCCCTTCCTGATCCACGTGCAGCGTGGTGTCGGCCGAGCCGTCCGTCATGATCGCGTAGCTGACCGGGCGGCCCCGCAGCCGCAGCAACCCCGCGTCGGCGCGGGTGCCGGCGATCATGCCGGTCTTGCAGGCGATCGCCACCTCCGGCTCGCCACCCAGCTCGGTGGCCAACGGGTCGTGCCGGAGCAGCCGCGGTGCCTGATCGAGGTAGTGCTGGCGGCCCAGGATGCCGAGCATTCGCTCCGACGCCGACGCGCTGACCAGTTCCCGCCGCCACAGCAGGCCGATCAGGTCCACCAGATGCCGCGGGCTCGCCTCGCCGAGCAGCGGGGTCGGCCCGCCCGGTTCGCCGAAGACCACCTTGCGGTGCAACGTGATGCTGTCCAGCCCCAGTTCGTGCATGAAGCGGTTGACCGGCGCCACCCCGCCGACGAGGTCGATCAGTGTGTTGGTGGCCGAGTTGTCGCTGACCACGATCATCAGCGTCGCGTAGTCCAGCACGGGAAGCACGACGCCGGGCGAGAGATCCTTGAGCACGCCGGAGCCGCCGGCGCGGTTGGCCTCGTCGAGCGCCACCTTCTCCCGCACTGACAGCGTGCCCGCCTCTTCCTGCCGGAAGACCTCGGCGAGCACGGCCAGCTTGATCACGCTCGCGGTCGGCATGACCCGGTCGGCATCGTGGGTCACCAGCTCTCCGGTGTCCTCCGCTCGCGCCGCGACCGCGAGCGCCCCGCTGAAGGCGTCGTCCAGCTGCCGTAGCGCCGCCGTCGTCTGTCCGATTTGGTCGGTTGATGACATCGATTTCCTTCCTGTGCTCCGCCGAACGCGCTACTCGGCGCTCGCGAGCGCTTCGGCAGGCAGCGTGCTGGCGAAGTCCGCCGGCCGCTGCGGGATCCAGATCGAGGCCAGCGCGCCGACCGCGGCGCCGGCGAGCAGCAGCGCGAACGCGGCGCCGAAGGAGTACTGCTGGGCCAGCCAGCCCATCGCGATCGGTGCCAGCGTGCCGGCCACCTGGCCGCCGAAGTTGACGGTGCTGTTGGCCAGGCCGGCGACCTGCCCGCGGAGCAACCGAAGCGGCAATCCGAAGATCGGCATGAAGGACAGCCACATGAACGCCATCGCGATCGACTCGAACGTGACGAAGGCCCCGGTCGACGACGCGTTGAGCATGAACCACAGCAGCACGGCGGTGGCGACCATGGAAGGCACGATGAGCAGGCGCGGCTTGTCGTGGAAGTACCGGTCGAACAGGACACCGCCGATGACGGTCGATGCCGCCGCGATGAACCACGGAATCGCCACCAGCACACCGGTCTGCGCCAGGCCGATGCCACGCGAGTCCAGCAGGTAGCTCGGGGCCCAGGAGATCAGGCCCCAGCCGACCAGGTCGAAACCGAAGAAGGCGAGCCCGCACAGCCAGATCGCCGGGCTCCGCAGCACGCGTCCCAGCCGGACGGCGGGGCCGCCGGCCGTGGCCGTCTCGTCGCCGCCCGCCGACACTTTGGGCCGCGGCAGCAGGAACCAGATCAGTGCCGCCATCACGATGCCGAGGCCGGCGACCGCGACGAAGGAGTGCCGCCAGCCGATGGCCAGGATCGTGGGGGCCGCGACGAGCGGTGCCAGGCCGGAGCCGATCGCGTTGGCGGTGAGCACCACGCCGTTGGCGGTCATCCGTTGCGCCGGGGAGGTCCGCTCGGAGATGGCCTTCGCGACGGCGCCAGGGAACATCGCCGCGGCGATGCCGTAGAGCCCGCGCACCACCAGCAGCAAGCTGTAGTTGCTGACCAGTCCGGTCAGCGCGGTGAAGACCGCCCAGGCGATCAGCGCCAGCGTCAGGGCCCGGCGCGAGCCGATCCGGTCGGCCAACATCCCGCCGGGGATCTGGCACAGCGTGTAGGTGAAGAAGAACACCGTCAGCACCAGGCCCTGCTGAGTCTTGTCCAGGGTCAACGTCTGGCCGATCGACGGCAGCGCGACGGTGATGGTGAAGGTGTCGATGTAGTTGACGATCCAGCCCGCGAACAGCAACGCGATCGTCAACCACGCCACCCGCCGCGGCACGGTGGCCGCCGACGTCGCCGCCGCCGCAGTGGCCTCGTTGTCCAGCATTCGTTCCTCCTCGTGCCATCACCACGAACGCCGGCGAGGTCGGTGCCTCGCCTTGCCGAGAAACGCTAAGCAGGCCTCGCGGCGTTGAGTTCGTAACGACACACGAAAGTGACCCTCATCCCTGGTGTCCCGGCACGACCGGTCGCTGGGTGATCACCATGTGCCGGTCCACCATCCCGGCGACCGGATTTCGGGTGGACTTACGAAGTGGCCCCGGCTACGACCGGCCACGATGGCCGAGGCGGCCCGGTGAGGGGACCGGGCCATACCGGACGAAACCGGGCCAGGAGAAGTCAGGATGAGAGCACCGACAATGCGGATGGCTACGGACACAGCACCGACGGCGCCAGGGCGTGCGGACGCGTATCGCGCCGCGACACGCGCCGGGGTGCGGATCACCCCGCTGCGTGGGGGCGACGTGGGGCGCGCGCTCGAAGTGCTCGACGCGATCTGGGGCCCGGCGATCCGGCCGACCGAAGACTTCCTGCGAGCGCTTACCCACGCCGGGGCCGCGCTGCTCGCGGCCGAACCGCTGGAGACTCCGGTCACGGTGTGCGGCTACGTGTTGGGCTTTCTCGGTTGGCAGGACGGGGTGCACCTGCATTCCCACCAACTCGGCGTGTTGCCGGCCTACCGTGCCAGGGGCGTCGGCTACGCGCTCAAACTCGCCGAGCGCGCCGAATGCCTCGGCCGCGGCATCACCAGGATGCGGTGGACCTTCGACCCGTTGCTGGCCCGCAACGCCGCCTTCAACTTCGGCAAGCTCGGTGTCGTCGCCACCGGGTACGTGCCCGACCTCTACGGCCGAATGTCCGATGTGGTCAACGGCGACGACGCCACCGACCGGTTCGAAGTGGTCTGGTCGCTGGACGCCGATCCAGGGCCGCCTCCCGTTCCGCAGGGCCGTCCCGCCGAGGACGCGGCGCTGATCGAGGTGGACGGCGACGGCGTGCCGCACCGGACGGACACGCCGGTGCGGCCCGGGGTGCGGGTCCCGATCCCGGCCGACTACGACGCGCTGCGCCGGTCGGGGGCGCCGCTCGGCCGGCGCTGGCGGCGGGTCGCCGGTGACGTCTTCGCCGAGTGTTTCGCCGCCGGTCTTCTCGCCTCGTCGTTCGGGCCGGACGGCTACCGCTTCACCGACGCCGGCACCGTCCGGGAACCGAACACCAACGAGGAAGGGGACGCGCGGTGAAACTACAGGCCGTGGAGCTGGTCCGGGTGCGGATGCCGCTGGTTCGTCCATTCAGGACATCCTTCGGTGTGCAGGAGGGCCGGCACGTACTGCTGGTGCGGGTGATCACCGATGTCGCCGAGGGCTGGGGCGAGTGCGTCTCCGGCGACGTCCCCAGCTACAACGAGGAGTGGGCGGACGGCTCGGAGCAGGTGGTCCGCCGATGGCTCGCGCCCGCGCTGTTCGCGTTGCCGTCGCTGGACTCCGCCCGCGTCCTGCCCTCGCTCGGCCACATCCGCGGCCACCGGATGGCGAAGGCGGCGTTGGAGTCGGCGGTGCTGGACGCCGAACTGCGCGCGGCCGGCCTGCCCATGGCCGCGTTCCTGGGCGGAGTGCGCGACCGGGTCGAGGCCGGGGTGTCGGTCGGCATCACCGGCACCGTCGGCGAACTGCTCGACGTGGTCGCCGGCTACCTGGACGAGGGCTACCGCCGGATCAAGCTGAAGATCGAACCGGGCTGGGACGTCGAGCCGCTGCGCGCGGTGCGCGAGCGGTTCGGCGACGGGCTCGCGCTGCAGGTCGACGCCAACACCGCCTATCAGCGCGCCGACCTGCCCCACCTGTTGCGGCTCGACGAGTTCGGGTTGCTGCTGGTGGAGCAGCCGTTCGAGCCGAGAGACCTTGCGGCGCACGCCGAATTGGCCCGGCGCGGCAGCACCCCGGTGTGCCTCGACGAGTCGATCGAGTCGGCGGCCGACGCCGCCACGGCCATCACCGCGGGCGCCTGCGACATCGTCAACATCAAGGCGGGACGGGTCGGCGGGTTCCTGGAAGCGCGCCGGGTGCACGACGTCTGCCAGGCGCACGGCGTGCCGGTGTGGTGCGGCGGCATGCTGGAGACCGGGGTCGGCAGGGCGGGCAACGTGGCGCTCGCCTCGCTGCCCGGGTTCACGTTGCCCGGCGACATCTCTGCGTCCCGCCGCTACTACGAGACGGACGTCACAGAGCCGTTCGCCGTCGTCGACGGTCATCTGCGGGTCCTCGCCGGCCCCGGCCTCGGGGTCACCGTTCGCGACGGCCTGCTCGCCGAGCTCGGCGCCGTGAGGGACACCTTGCGGGCGGTTTGACCGGAGGGGGCTTCGGTGCCGACGATGCGGGCATGCAGCCGAGCCAGGATCAGCCCGCGTCACCGGTCCCCGGCAAGCTCACCCTCGAACGGCTCGTGTCGTCGCTAGGAACCCACGTCCTCCGCCCGGTCACCGCGCCGCGTGGGCTCGACCTGCGGCTCGGTGATCTGCTCACGCACGACGAGGTGACCAGGGCCGGCGCCGGCGACCTCGTGCTGCTCGTCGGCTGTTCGCCGGCGGGGGAGGAAGCCGCACGGGCAGTAGCTGATGCGGGCCGCCGCGAAGCCGCCGCGGTCATCGTCAAGAGCCGCGGGCCGGTGCCGGACGGCCTGCTCGCCGTCGCCAGGGAGGCCGCGGTCGCCGTGCTCACCGTCAGCGACAAGGCCAGCTGGGCACAGCTGGTCGGCCTGCTGCGGTCGGTGCTGGTGACCGGCGGCGAGACCGCCTCCGGCACCGCGATCGCCCAGGTGCCGCTTGGCGACCTGTTCGGGCTGGCCAACGCGATCGCGTCGATGGTCGGAGGAGCGGTGACCATCGAGGACCCGCAGTCCAGGGTGCTGGCCTATTCGTCGGTGGACATGCGGGTGGACGAGGCCCGCCGGCAGGCCATCCTCGAGCAGCACGTGCCCGCAGATCAGGTGAGCGAGTTGCAGGAGCTGGGCGTGTTCCGCCGGCTCTGGAACTCCGACGACGTGGTCGCGATCGACGCCAGGCCACAGTCGAACGTGAGCCGGCGGTTCGCGATCGCGATCAGGGCCGGTGACGAGATCCTGGGGTCGATCTGGGTAGCCGAGGCCGGTGCCCCGCTGCCGGCGCACGCGCCGGACGCACTGCGCGGGGCGGCGCGGCTGGTGCCGCTGCATCTGATCCGGCACCGCGCTGCGGGGGATCTCGAACGCCGGCTGCGCGACGATCTGGCCCACCAGTTGCTGGACCGGGAGCCGTCGGCCGAGGTCGCCGCGGCGCGCCTGCAGTTCGACCCCGACCTGCCCGCCGCCGTGGTGGCGTTCGAGACGCGGGCAACGGCGACCCGCGACCCGGCGCTGTTGCGAGAACGGCTGGCCGACCTCGTCGGGCTGCACTGCGCCGCCTACCGCCGGGAGGCGCTGCCGACCGTGCTCGGCCGCCGCGTGTACGTGGTGTTGCCCGAACTGACCGGCGACACGCCGGCTCGGCTGCGACAGCTGGCCGAGGACATCGCGGCGCGCGCCCGGACCTCGCTCGGCTCCGACGTTTTCGGCGCCATCGGCGCCTGCGTACCCAAGCTGTGGGAGGTGCCGAGTTCGCGGGCCGAGGTCGACCAGGTGATGCGGATACTGGCCAGGAACGGCTCGGGCACCGTCGTCGCCACTCTCGACGACGTTCGCAGCGAGGCCATTCTGCAGGAACTGCTCGACGTGGTGAGCAGCCGACCGCACCTGCAGGCCGGCAAGGTGCACACCCTCGTCGTCCACGACCGCGAGCACGGCACGCGGTACGCGGCCACGCTGCGCGCGTACCTCGAAGCCTTCGGCAATCTGCCGGCCGCGGCCAGGGCCACCGGGCTGCACCCGAACACCTTCCGCTACCGGCTGCAGCGCCTCACCGAGCTGGTCGGCCTTCGCCTCGACGACCCCGCCGAGCGGTTGGTGGCAGCGGTCCAGCTCCACCTGCACGAGCGGTGACCGCCTGCCTGGAACATCCAATGAGGACGTTCGGGGCCGGCGGCCGCCGGTTCACGGACGAGGTGCGGGCACTGACGCGTCGCCGCGGCGCCCCTGGTAGCGCTGATCGGTGATCCGGGGCTGGGCATGTACTGCCGGCGGGTGGGGCCGGTCTGTTCGGGCTGGCTCGACGATCAACCAACGCCGGTCTCGGACAGAGTCGCGCGGACAGCGGTCGCGCCCTGTCGTTGGGGAACCGGATGAAACCGACGTTGTTGTCCGCGGCGGAAGGCCAGCGATGCGGCGAAAGACTTCGCCGGTCACTTACCCAAGGCAATCACTTCACGATCTAGGGGAAGCCCGAACCTCGATGAACTTCTCGTCGCGCCACGAGAAGTGTGTCGGCAAATCTGCGGCACGGGTGATGGCTTCCACGTATGCGGCGATTTCTTGGCCACCGTCGTGCCGATGCCGTGGGACCGGGCGGCCGCGATCGTCGATCCAGCAGGGGATGAACCCCGCGGTGATGGCACCCGCCTCGTCGACGTCGATCGATGCGATCATCGTGTTGCGACTGTCTGGGTGGAAAGGGTAGAAGGGCATGCGGGGGTCGGGTGTGAAACCGAAGAGCTCCTTGCGTTTTCGCGCCCAGGCTTCGCGCTCCGGACTGTTGTCGCCGACCGGGGTGAGCGCGTGGGTGACGGTGACGAAGTTGCCCAGCCCGTGAAAGACCGGGCGGCCGCGATACATCTCGACGCCACGGAGGATGTGGGCGTGCTGGCCGAGCACGGCATCGGCACCGGCGTCGATCGCGGCGCGGGCCAACGGCTTCTCGTACATCGCGAGGACCGCAGGTGTGTGCACGATTCCTTTGTGGAACGACACGATGACGAGGTCCGCGTTCTCCCTGGCCGCCTCGACGTCCTCGGCCAGCCAGCTCAGGTGATCCGGTTCGGCGAAGGTGTAGATTCGCGGCGGGCCGCCCGGGTTGGCGCCTTCGAGTTCGTAGTGGGTGAGAATGCGAACGTAGGCGCATCCGGGCTTGGCCGAGGTCGCCCATGACTCGCGCGGTCCGACGCAGTTGTAGCTCAGGACCGCGACGCGTACTCCGCCCGCTTCGCAGACCGCCGGGGCCCGTGCCTCGGTCAGTGTGGCGGCCGCACCCGAGGTTCGCAGCCCGGCCGAGCGGGCGTGGTTGACCGTATCGGACAGACCTTGCGGTCCGGCGTCACAGATGTGGTTGCCGGCGAGGGTCACGGCGTCGAAACCGGCACGGGCCAGGGCGCCGAGGGCCGCCGGGTCGGCCGGGGGAGCCGGAACATCGGTGCTCGTCTGCGCCTTCGTCAGAGAGTGCGGCACCTCTACGTGTCCGATCACGACATCGCCCGCCCCGAGGACTGCGCGGCTCGGGTCGAAGAACGAGTCAGGGTCCGGTTCGTCGAGAACGAGGTCACCGACCGCGAGAATGTGCACCATCGCTGATCCAATCTGGTCAGGAGTTCAGCTCGTCCAGGTACAGAGCTATCTCGGCGACAAGCCGTTCCGGGCGTTCACGCGCGACGAAGTGACCCTCGTCTTCGAACAGCACGGACTTGGCGCGTGGCACGCTTCGGGCCGCTTGCAGCGTCGACTCCGGTGAGATGACGCCGTCGCGCATTCCGGCGAGAATGAGCACGGGAACGTCGATGGTCCGCAGGATCGCGGAGAGCTCGTCGTTGGTCGTGGCTTCGGGGAAGGGCATACCCTGGTTGATCTGGGCTTCCTCGTCGCTGTACGCGAGGTGGTTCCGCACGAGGGTCGCGATGGTCTCCTCCCGGATCGCGGCCTGATCCGGCGTGTCCGTCGCCCCGCCGAGGACGCGGAGCTGCTTTTCGATGACGTCGGTGTTCCTTCGGTTTTCGACGATTGCGCGGCGGCCCGCCGACGAGGACGTGTCCCCATTGCGGTCGTGCGGAGTGCCGACCACGGACACGAGCGCCTTCAGCCGCTCGGGATGGCGCCGGGCCAAGTGCCAGCCGATCCCGCCGCCGTGCGAGACACCGGTGTAGACGAACCGCGCCACGCCAAGGTGGTCGGCGAACGCGAGCACGTCGTCGGCCCACTGGTCGAGCCAGCCCTGTTCCGGTGGCGCCTCGAGATGGGTGGAGCGGCCGAAGCCCCGCGCCTGAATGGTGTACACGCGACGGTTCACCGGTTCGTCCGCGAGAAGAGCTGGGTACCGGTCGAAGCCGGCGGCGCTGGACAGGACCACCTCGTCGCCCGTGCCGTATTCGTCGTACCAGAGCTTGACGTCAGCCAACTCGAAAAAGGGCATGAAAACCTCCGTCGTGGCCCGAACTCAGTGCGGGGGAAGCAGGGTCAGCGCCCGCTGCTCGGCGGCGACCAGCAGCGGCTCCACCTCGTCCCAGAGCAGGAAGCGCTGCGCGAGAAGGGCCTGGCAGCTTTCTCGGTAAGAGGTGAGATAGTCTCCGGCCGCCGGGTATCTGGTCTTCAGTGATTCGGCGGAGAAGGGCGTCATATTGCCGGCCAGCCAAGTCATGGCCTCCGGTTCGATCATCGGCATCCAGGGCGAGGGACGGCAGGCCCCTGGCACCGGTGTGCTGTGCGGGTGGTATCGCGCGACGGGTGTTTCCACCCACGGGGTACGGATACCGCCCAGGACGTTGCCGTCCGCGTCCCGCGCGAGAGGCACCGCCTCCCCGCGTTGACCGGAATCTCCCTCGATGAACACGAACCGGTCGGCGCGTGGCGGCGGCTTGCCGTCGGCGACCCACCGGTCCAGCAGGGAAAACACGGCGCGGGCGACGAAATCCATCCTGGCATCGCTGCGGGTTTCCACGATGTGCTGGCGTGGCACCGGCAAACCGCGGCGGCGGTACTGCTCCTGGTCGGTATTGACCTGGCGGGAGCCGGTGGTGTCGTGCGAGGTGCCGGCCACCTGATATAGCCGGTACCGGTCGGCCGGATCGTCGCTGTCCGGGCGCAGGACCGGTCCGTGGGTTTCGGACTCGACCTCGCTGAGAAGTTCGATCACCGGGACGTCGTGGCCGCCGATGGTCCGCCGTGGGTCCCGCATACCTGGCACGTCCGGGTTGTTCGACAGCCCCGGGTAACCGGCGCGTGCCGCTCCTCCCGAGGAAATGGCGACGACGTACCCGTCGAAGACGGGCGCTCCGCCGGGCAGCCTTCGGCGTTCGTGAAAGCCCTCGCCGAGGAAGACGCGGCAGAAGCTGCCGGTCATCGACCAGCCCGAAAGATACGCGCGAGTGATCTCCGGCCACTCTTGCCCCAGCCCGGCGGCCCGCGTCCGGAGCGCGGTGACGACGTCCGCGACGATCTCGTAGCGGAGGCTGGGCGCGGGGATCGAAAGTTCCCCGTAGCGCGCGGGGTCGAACTCGGCGCGCATGGATTCGGCGATGCGCGGCTCCTGGGTGATGCCAACCCAGGCGGCGCCGGTTCGCATGATCCAGGGATGCAGTGCGCGCCAGGTGGGGGCGGTGTCGTACTCGGGATGCAGCGGTTCGGCCTGGACCATGCCGTTGAACCGGGCCGGGTCGTCCGGCCGTCGGACGAGAATCCGCGTGGTGTAAGGAACGTCGGCAGCTTCCGGCGCCGCCTGTCCGTGCTCGTCGTAGCTCCACGCGGTGGCGCTTCCACTGACGAGGTATTCGTCTTCACGGTAGCCCGCGGCCTCCAGGTCGACACCGAAGCCGGTGCCGGGGAGCCGGGCGACTCCGAGGGCCGGTGAGCCGCCGGACGCGGTGAGTGGGCGAGTGCGGAGGACCGTCATTGCGCTCCTTCGGTCGCGGCCGGCCCTGGCCCAGCCGCGAGGTCGATCGTCGCGTCCGGCGGGAGGTCGCCGTAGCGGTGACAGGCAACGACACCTCCGGCGTCGATCGCTTGCGGCAGCGGTCGTTGCTGGAAGCACTGATCGACGGCGAATCGGCAACGGTGCGTGTACGGGCACGAATTTCCGAGAGACACCGAGCGGCCGCGCTCGACTCGGTAGCTCGCGCGCAGTTCCCGGCGTTCGCGTTGCCGCGCCGGGTCGTGGACGGGAGCGGCCGCGAGCAATGCCCGGGTGTAGGGGTGCCGGGGTGACTGAACCAGCCCAGCGGCGGTTCCGCTTTCCATGACGCGTCCGCGATAAAGGACCAGGACGCGGTCGGAGAGGTGCTCGACGACGCTCAGGTCGTGGGAGATGAACAGATAGCTCACCGCCAGTTCGCGCTGGACGTCGGTCAGCAGGTTGAGGATCTGTGCCTGGACGGACAGATCCAGGGCGCTCACGGCCTCGTCGCAGATGACGAGCCGGGGCTCGACGATGAACGCCCGCGCGATCGCGATGCGCTGACGCTGACCGCCGGAGAACTGGGCGGGGTAACGGGAAGCGGCACCCGCGGGCAGCCCGACCCGGTCGAGCATCTCCGCAACCCGCTGGCGCACGTCGGGCTTCTCACCGCCTTCCCGGCGCAGCTTGGCCACCAGTGGCTCGGCGACGGTGTATCCCACGGTCTTGGTCGGGTCGAGCGAGCTCACCGGGTCCTGAAAGACGACACCCAGGTCGGTGACCGGCTTGCGCCGCCGGACGCGCCGGGTATCCAGTTCGGCTCCATCGAAGCGGATGGTGCCCGAGGTGACGGGCGCGATGCCCAGGATCGCCTTGGCGATCGTGGACTTGCCGGAACCGGATTCGCCGACCAGGCCCAGCGTTTCGCCGGGCGCGACAGTCAGGTCGACGGAGTCGACGGCACGAAAGCTCTGACGCCGTTTGGCCGGGTAGTCGACACACAGCTGCTCGACCTGGAGCAACGGGTTCACGGTCGGCTCACCTCCGTTTCGAGTAGGGCGTCCACCCTGATGCAGCGGGAGACCCGGCCCGTGGAGATACGCTCCACTGCGATCGGTTCTTGCCCGCATTCCGGTCGCGCGAGGTCGCACCGGCTCGCGAAACGACACCCGGACGGCCAATCCTGTGGCGAGGGGACGGTTCCGGGAATGGCCCGGATACGCTCGCCGGGAGGAGTGTTGTTCGGACTCGATCGCAGCAGGGCCCGGGTGTAGGGATGCGCCGGCGTGTCGAAGACGTCGTCGACGCACGCGGTCTCGACCACTTGGCCGGCGTACATGACCACGACCTTCGTGCACATGTCGGCGACGACTCCCCAGTTGTGCGTGACGAGCAGGATCGCCATGTGGTTCTCCCGCTGCAGCGAGCGCAGCAGATCCAGGATTTCCGCCTGCACGGTCACGTCGAGGGCGGTCGTGGGCTCGTCGGCGATGAGCAGTTCCGGCCGGCCGGCCAGCGCCATCGCGATCGCCACCCGCTGCGCCATCCCGCCGGAGATCTGGTGTGGGAACCGGCGGGCGACGGCGTCGGGATCAGGGATCTCGACCATGCGCAGGAGCTCCATCACCCGGGCGCGCGCCACCTTGCCGGTGCTGCCGTCCACCGCACGGACGACCTCGGCCACCAGTGACCCGATGCGGAAGGAAGGGTCGAGCGCCGCCATCGGTTCCTGAGAGATCATGGCAATCCGCCTTCCGCGCAGTTCGCGGAAGGCCCGCCGGTCCAGGCCCTGGATCGGCCTGCCGTCGAACACGACCTGTCCCGAGGCGATCCGGCAGTTGCGGGGCAGCAGGCCCATCACCGCGCGAGCCGTCATGGTCTTGCCGCTGCCCGATTCTCCGACCAGGCCGACCGTTTCCCCGGCCGCGATGTCGAAACCGACGTCGTCGAGCAGGGTGAGGGGATGCTCACCGTCGGCCGTGACCGACAGGTTCCGCACCGAGAGCAACAGGTCCCCGCTCAGGGCAGGCTCGACGGGGCCAGGGCCGGGCGGGGCGTCCGTCCCTCGACGGCGGCGGGACGCGGGCGCGGCGGCATGCTGTTCCGCGTTGACGTCCCGGACGACGTCGCCCAGCACACCGAAAGCCAGCACGGCGAGCGCGATGGTCACCCCGGGCGGCACGAGCATCCAGGCGTCCTGGTTGAACACCGATGCGGCGTCGGCGACCATGCCACCCCACGTCGGTGCGGGCGGCGGCGGGCCGAGGGACAGGAAGGTCAGGCCGGTTTGCACGCCGAGGGCGACGGCCGCGAACAGCGATACCTGGACGATCATGACGCCGCGGCAGCGGGGGAGCACGTGCCGCGTGACGACCTGCAGCAGGGACAGGCCCATCAACTCCGCGGCGGTCACGTAGAGCTCCTCACGGGCGGCCAGAGCCGCCCCGCGGACCACCCGCATCAGGCCGGCCGAGCCGAGCACCCCGAACGCGATCATGGCCGACGTCATGCTGTGATCGAAGATCGACAGAACCGCGAGCAGGATGATGATGACCGGCACCGACATGACCATTTCGGCCACGCGCATGGTGATCCGGTCGACGGTGCCGCCGAGGTAACCGGCGAACAGGCCGCACGGCACAGCGACGATCACCAAGGCGAGCACGGCCTCCAGCACGCCGAACAGTGAGCTTCGCCCGCCGTGGAGCACCCGGCTGAGCAGGTCGCGGCCCAGGCTGTCGGTGCCGAGCCAGTAGCTGCCCGACGGTCCGGACCGGACGGCGGACAGGTGCTGGGCCAGCGGATCGTAGGGGGCGATGAGCGGGGCCAGCGCACAGGCGAGGATGAGCAGGGCGAGAAATGCGACGACGATCGCGCCCCGGGGCGAGGTCAGTACGGACCGGACCAGGCCGGTGCTCGCCGCGGGCCGGGTCGTCGGCTCGGGCACTGTGGTCATGATGCGCGCACCTTCGGGTTGAGCACGCCGTAGGCGAGATCGACGAGCAGGTTGATGATGATGACCACGACGGTGAAGTAGACGCCGATGCCGAGGATCACGGGCAGGTCGTGGTCCATGGTCGCCTGCGTGGCGAGGGTGCCCAGCCCGGGGAGCACGAACACACCCTCTACGAACACCGTGCCGCCGAGCATGGAAACGGCCACCACGCCGAGCACGGTGACCACCGGAATGGCGGCATTGCGCAGCACATGCTTGAGGACGATCCGCGACTCGGACACCCCATTGCCGCGCAGGACCCGGACGTAATCGGTGTCCAGTACGTCGAGCACCGAGTCACGGGTTTGCTTCGCCACCGCGGTGACTCCGAACAGGCTGAGCGCGATCACCGGGAGAACCAGCGAGCGAACCCAGTGACCCGGTGACTCGGCGAATTCGACGTAGCCGATGGCTGGGAACAGGCGGATCTTCACGGCGAACAACGCCACCAGGACGATCGCCACCCAGAAGTTCGGCAACGCGAGCCCGGCCAGTGACAGCACGTCGACGACCCGTGCGGCCGGCCCTCCGCGTACCGCGCTGAAGAGCCCGAGGGCGAGGCCGGCCACGGCGCTCACGATCACGCAACACAGCACCAGCGACACCGTGACACCGAGCCGGGTGTTCAGCTCTGTGACCACGTCGTCGCCGGTGAACACTGAGGTCCCGAGGTCTCCGTGGAAAAGCCCGGAAAGCCAGTTCCAGTAACGCTCGATCCACGGCTGGTCGAGACCCATCTGCTGGTGCAGGGCGGCGATGTTCTCCGGTGTCGCGCTCTGTCCCAGGACGGTGCGTGCCGGGTCGCCCGGCACGAGCGACTCGAGCGCGAACACCACCATCGACACCAGCAGGACAAGCGGAATCGACAGCGCGATCCGGTGGGCCAACAGCTTCACCATGTCATTCGTCCGCCTTCCCGCGTCGTCGATTCCTGCATGCCTATTTGCCGTGCCAGGCCAGCTCGGCCGTGGGCGCGACCGGCACCGGGTTGGGGTTGAGCTCCGACGCCTTGACGTTGCTCAGCTTGGGGCTCACGTACATCAGGTTCTGCGTCGAGAAGATCGGCACGTACCATGCCAGGTCCTGATAGCGCCGGGACGCTTCCTGATAGAGGCGGGTGCGGTCGGCGCCGTCGGTGGCGAACGCCTGTGCCAGCGTGGATTCCACCTGCGGGTCCACGTTGTCGAACGGGTTGAACAGGCCGGCCGAGATCTGGTTGTGGAGCTGGAACATGTCGACCCCGGCGGTGGGGAAGATGATCGCCGGGTACTGCTTGCTCAGCGCGTCACCGCTGAACTGCCCGATACCGGTGGACTCGACCTGCAGCGTGGCCTTGATTCCGATGGCCCCGAGCGCTTCCACGATCGCCTGCGAGTAGGTCGTGTTCCGGTCGAGCAGGGATTCGGTGAGGATGGTCAGGCCGAACCCGTTGGCGTACCCGGCCTCGGCCATCAGCTTCTTCGCTTTGGCCAGGTCGTAACCGTATCCGGAGTCCGGCACGTGTCCGTCGATTCCTGGCAGCAGAACCTGCGTGCTCGGGCTCGCGTACTGGCCACCGAGGGCGTTGGCCAGGCCGGACCGGTCGAGTGCGTAGGCGATGGCCTGCCGGACCCGGACGTCGCCCAGCGGCTTGCAGACCGTTCCCGCCGAGTCGGCGACGATCAGCGTCCAGTTGAAGAACGGAGGGGACAGCACGGTGAGGTTGGCCTGTTTCGCCGCGTCGGCCGTCGTGGAACCGCCGGCGGCGAACTGCACCTGCCCGGTCTGCGCGGCCGAGAGCACCGCCTGGGGGTCACCGATGATGCGGATGGTCACGCCCTTGAACCTCTGCGCCGATGGATTGAAATAGCCCGGGTTCTTGTCGTAGTCGTAACGGTTGTTGGCAAGCGACGTCTTGCCGTTGTAGCGGTACTGTCCGGTCCCGTCGCTGGAGGTCAGCAGCGACTGCGGATCGGCAAGGCCCTTCGGCCCGATGATCGAACCGATCCCGTGGTACTGCGTCATGGTCATGGCGGCGTCGGGGTTCGACGACTTGTACGTGACGCGAACCTTGTCCGGGCCGACGGCGGTGATCGATTCGACCGGCCCCGCATCGGAAACCAGTCCGCCGCCGGCCTTGAGGAAGTAGTTCATGGACGCGACGACGGCGTCGGGCGTCAGAGGGGTGCCGTCGGTGAACTTGACGTCGTGCCGCAGCGTCATCTCGAAGACCTTGTTGTCCGGGCCGACGTAGTTCCACGCGGTGGCCAGGTCCGGCACGAGTTTGCCGTCGCCGCTGAGATAGATCAGCGGGTCGTAGCTCAGCGCGGTGAACGTTGCCGACAGGCCGTTCCCCCCGAGCGCGGGATTCAGGCTGACCGGCGGTCCGGTGAACTGCAGGGTGAGCTTCGAGTCCGAAGATGCGCTGCTGGATGACGAGCACGCCGTGGTTGCGACCAGCGGCAGGGCGATCGCCATCGCGGCGGCCAGCAGAGCGATCGAGCGCCGTCGGCCTCGAGCAGGTCTGCGCATTTCGTTCTCCTCGGCTCTGGGGAGCGGCCGTCTGCCGCACATCGGCGCGGGCAGTGCCGACCGTGATGGGCAATCCGGGTCGTAACGGCGGTGTCGGGCAGTTCGGACCGCCGGATCGCCGTCGTGCCACTGTGGGCTGGAACATACGGAGAAGCTATCCAGCTGTCAATACTTGTGTTGTGTATCTGAGCCCGACTGTTCGGTGTCTGCTCGTCGTATGCACGAAGAAGACCATCAACAGAAGGAGTTCTGTGAGAAAGCGAGTGTAGTTTGTTGCTATCAGTTCGGAACTTGTGTTGTATTAACGCGTCTGCTGCTGGCTCGGCGACAACGAAGCGGAGGAAGTGATCATGGGTGTGCTCGACCACCTCGAGGCACTGTATGAGACGCGAACCGGCCCGGTGCCCGCCGCGCTCGACGATCGGCCGACCGTGGCGTACGTGGGCGCCGATGTGCCGGCCGAGGTGATCTCCGCCGCCGGTTTCACCCCGTTCCGCTTCTCCGGCCGCGCCGGCGCACACGAGTCGGCGGCTCGTTATTGCGGTCCTGGCATCGACGGGCTGGCCGTCTCGCAACTGGCCAGGTTGCTGGACGCGGAAGCGGCCGCGGCCGCCGGACTGGCGCTGTCCGCCGACTGCGAGGGCACCGTGCGATTGTTTCTGTACCTGCGCGAAATCCAACGCCTGGAACAGCGTCCGGGCGTACCGCGCCTCACCTTCGTCGACCTGCTGCATCTTCCGCACCACACGTCCTCCGTTTACAACCGCGCCCAGCTCGACGCCTTCATCGTCGAGCTGAGCGAGTGGGCGGACCGGCCGATCACCGACGCGAACCTGCGCGAGGCCGCCGATGAGCACGACCGGGTACGCGAGCTGATCCGTGCCGTGGGAACGGAACTGCGCACCGGGCCGAACGGACCACTGCTCACTGGGGGGCAAGCGCTCGTGGTGATCGGCGCGGCCTTCCGCACCTCACCACGAATCTGGTGCGGGCTGGCCGCGCAGCTCCTCGCCGACGCCGGAAGACTCCCGCGCCGCCAGGGTATTCGCGTTTTTCTCACCGGGTGCGGTCAGGACAGCCCTGCGGCCTACGACGTGATCGAATCGCTCGGCGCGGTCATCGTCGGCGAGGATCACGACTGGGGAACCCTTGCCGGTGAACGGATCGTGGGACCTTCGCACGACATCCGCAGCGCGCTGGTACGCGCCCACGCGCGCGCCGCGCCCGCGTCTGCCGGCCATGCGGCCCTCACGCGCGCCGAGCAGACGGTGCGGATGGCCACCACTTGTGGCGCTGACCTGGTCGTCGCCTGGATCCGGCAATACGACGACGCTCCCGCCTGGGACGTGCCCCTGCAACGTCAGGCCCTCGAGCGGGTGGGGATTCCACTGGTCGCCGTCCCCGCACAGCCGTACGGCGCCGAGGGAGACGGCGAGGCGGCCGGGTTGTTGGCGACGACGCTGCACGAGTTGACCGCGGAGGTGTCCCGATGAGCGAATTCACCGACGGGCGTCGCAATCGCGCGAGCCTTCCCTCCGCCAAGGCGGCCACCACCTACCAGCGGCAGTGGTTCGCCGAGCTGAAGGAACGAGCCGCCGCCGGGGACCCTGTCGCGCTCGTCAACGCGGACGCCCCACAGGAAATCCTGCGGGCGCTGGACATTCCGTATGTGGTCAACCAGTGGTGGGCCTCGGTGTGCGCGGCGAAGCAGAAGTCGGGCACCTACCTCCGGCTGCTGGCCGAGCGCGGTTACCCCGCCGACCAAGAGCAGTACAACACGCTGGCGCTGGCCTCCACGTTCGACGACGACCCACCCTGGGGTGGCCTACCGCCGATCAGCTTCGTCCTTGCCGAGATGACCGGGGACGTGCTGCGGAAGGTTTTCGAAGCCTGGCAACGGGAACGGGGCGCTACGTTCCTCGGCTTCGAACGGACTGTCGCGCGCGAGGTGGACCCGCACTGGTGGGACCGGATCGAGGACGACTGGGAAACACTGGTCGGCAAGCCGCGCATCGATTTGATGACCGCCGAGCTGACCGGCGTCATCCGGCACCTCGAACTGGCCACGGGCCGGACCTTCGACGAGGAACGCTTCCGCGAGGTGATGGATCTCGTGAACGAGCAACAGCGGTACAACCGTGCGGCGCGTGACCTGATCGCGCGCACGAGTCCCGCACCGATCACCATCGGCGACAGCATTCCCAGCGTCATGATCCCCCAGTGGCAGCGAGGAACGGCGTGGGCCCGTGATGCGGCGCGCACCTTCTACGAAGAAGTTCGAGACCGCGCTGAAAAGGGCGAGTCACCGTGTCCCGACGAGCGGATCCGGCTCATGTGGGTGGGCACCGGGCTGTGGTTCGACATGGGTTTCTACACCTGGTTCCAGGAAACCTACGGCGCGGTGTTCGTCTGGTCGATGTATCTGGGCATCGCCGCCGACGGCTACCTTCGCCGCGGCGACGATCCGCTGCGCACCCTCGCCGGGCGCTTCGCCGCGTTTCCCGACATGATCAACGCTCCGCCGTGGGCCAGCGAGTGGTACGCCAAGGAAGCCGTGCACAACCGGATCGACGGCGCCGTGCACATGGCGACCACGGATCGCCGGGGCAACTACTTCGTCAACCGCGCCATCGAGGCCGCCGGGGTGCCGGTGCTGCAGATCACCGGAGACAGCGGCGACGCCCGCAGCTGGGACCAGGAGGCCGTGCAGGCACAGGTCGCCGAGTTCATCGAGCAGCGGGTTGCCCCGGTGGCCGCGCGGCGACGGTCCCGCGAGGCGGCTTGAGTTCGCCGCCGAAGACGACCCGACCACCGAACCGACCGAGGAAGACCATGACCGAAAACCCCGCCACGCTCCCGCGTCCGCTGGAGGGCATCACCGTCATCGACCTGACGATCGCGCTGGCCGGTCCGTACGCCACCCTCCTGCTCAGCGGTCTGGGCGCCCGCGTGATCAAGGTGGAAAACCCCGACGGGGGTGACCGGGTGCGCAACAACGCGCCCTACTTCGGCCGCGATGGACTGTCGATGCAGCGGCAGCACGACGACGACATGTCGCTCGGCACGCTCGAACGTACGCGTGGCAAGGAAAGCGTGACCCTCAATCTGAAGGACCCAGCTGCCGCCGAGGTCTTCGCCGACCTCGTTCGCCACGCGGATGTCGTGGTGGAGAACTACAGTCGCGGCACCGCGGACCGGCTCGGCGTCGGTTATGCGGCGGCGCAGGCGGCCAACCCGAGCATCGTCTACTGCTCGATCTCCGGATTCGGTGCGGCGGGTGCCCCGGGCGCGGGCAAGGCGATGGACGCGATCATCCAGGCACTGTCGGGCACCATGATGACCTCCGGACAGGACGGCGATCCGCCCGTCCGCGTCGGCGTACCGGTGGGGGACCTGTCCGCGCCGCTGTTCGCCGTGATCGGCATTCTCGGCGCGCTGCGCCAGGCGGAGGCCACCGGAATCGGCCAGTACGTCGACGTTTCCATGCTCGGATCCCTGACCGCGCTGGTGGCCAGCGAACAGTCGCACCTGCTCGAACCGCTCGGCCGCTCCGGCCGTACCGGCCGGTTCATGCCCCGGCTCGCGCCGTTCGGGGTGTTTCGCAGCACCGATGGGTGGGTCGCGATCTGCGCACCGGAAACCAAATTCGCCCAGGGCGTGCTCGCCGCGCTGGGCCGGCCCGAATCAGCCCACGACGAGCGGTTCGCCACCCGGGACGGCCGGGTCGCGCACGCCGACGAACTGCACGCGCTCATCGAGGACTGGACGAGCGCGCACACCACGGAGGACGCCGTCGCTGCGCTCGAGGCCCACGGGGTACCGTGCGCCCCGGTACGAAAGCCGTCCGAGGCGGTACGGAGCGAGCTAGTTCTGTCCCGGCACGACACCGTCCCGCTCGAGCATCCGGTCTACGGGACCGGCGAGGGCCTGATCGGCAGCGGCCTGCCGGTGCACCTGTCCCGCTCACGCACCGGTTACGCGTCGGCGGTGCCGGCGCTCGGTGAGGATAATGACCGGGTGTACCGCGAGCTACTCGACTATTCCCCCGAGCGCATAGGCGAACTCCTCCGCAGAGGGGCAATCGGATGACCGACACGCCACCGCTGGACCTGCCGAGGTCACAGGCGGGTTCTTCGTCACAGCACTTGCTGACCACCTTGCTCGGTGACTACTGGGTGCTGCGCACGGAGCACCTGCCCTCCGCGGCGCTCGTCGCGCTTCTCGGGGAATTCGACGTCGGGCTCAACGCGGCCCGCGCCGCGCTCAACCGGCTGGCCCGGCGAGGTGTGGTCGTGTCCTCGAAGGTGGGGCGAAACTCCTACTACGGTCTGGCACCTGGCGCCTCGGACATGCTATTGGCCGGAGGCTACCGGTTCGTCTCGTTCGGACAGGAGAACGAGTCGTGGGACGGACAGTGGACCGTGGCGATGTTCACCCTCTCCGAGCGCGAACGCGAGTTGCGTTATGCGCTCTACTCGCGTCTGCGCTGGCTGGGCTTCGCCCCGCTGTATGACGGCACCTGGGTTTCGGCGCGGCCGGTCGCTGAAGAGGCCAGGCAGGAGTTCGACGAGCTGGGCCTGGGAGAGGTGACCATTTTCCGCGCCACGGAGCACGCGCCGTCGGCACGACGTCCGATCGACGCCTGGGACCTGGACGAGATCGCCGGGCGCTACACCGAATTCATCACCACCTACGAACCCCTCCGGACGAAGGTCCGCAACGGCGCCGTCGGCGCGAGCCAGGCGCTGTTGTCCCGCACGCGCATCATGGACAGCTGGCGAAGTTTCCCTGGTATCGACCCGGACCTGCCTTCGAACCTCCTGCCGCCCAGGTGGCCTCGTCGTGCGGCGTACGAGCTGTTCGTCGAGGTCTACAACGCGCTCGGTTCGCTCGCCGCGATCCGGGTGCGGCAGATCGTGGAACGGTATTCGCCCGAACTCGCCGAGTTGATCGCGCCCAACACCACCGAAGGCCTCCTCGAACTCGGCCGCGAAGCGTTCGAGCGCCGTCTGTCGCCGCAGCTGGTCAAGGGCGTGGGCAAGGGGTCCGACCTGGACGCCACGGCGTGAGGATCAGCCGAGCGCTCGCCCGGACCGACGAGGTGAGAGCGCCGGTTCGCTGAGGTAGGCGGCGATGGAATAGTGCCGCGCACTGGCGGATTCGTGACGTTCGCTGTCGTGGCGGGCGACGATGGCGCGGCATGCCTGTTCCGCCAGTGGGCCGAGCCCGTCGTAGAGGCGCACCAGGATGTCGTGCGCCCGGGGCCGGGCCCAGTCCGCGGGGGCCAGTTCGTCGGGCAGGTCGGGATCGAGGCGACGCAGGTCGCGCCAGGAGTTCATGGTCTCGGTCCGGACCCGCAGCGCCTCGGGGCCGTTGATGCGGCCGGCGCGCATCCGCTCGAGCATGGGCTCGAACCGGTCGAGGAACTCGGTGTAGCGGCGGGCCACCGGGGCCAGGTCCCACAAGTTCTCGGGCCGGCTGTCCGCGGTGCTGCACGCGAGGGTGCGTCCCGTGAAAACGGTGGCACTGACCTCGGGGAACTCCTCGAGCAGGGCGGTGAGCGCGGCGGTCTTGGTCGTCGGCGAGACCCACACCGCGTCCTGAACGGGGGCGAAGCCGGCCGCGCGGATGCGGAGGCGGAAGTTCGTGCGAACCACCGAGGACTCGGTGGGTACCGAGTAAGCCACGACCAGCCAGGTGCCGTCCCAGACCGGGGCGGAGGGGCGGTGGCCCAGCCGCAACAGCTGGTCGCGGGATCGCCCGCCGTTGGCGACCGCTTGCCTGGTGAGGGAATAGAAGGTGCGCCGGCCTTCTTTGGTCACCTCCAGCATGTCGCGCTGCACCAAGCGGGCGAGCGCGGTGCGCGCGCTGCGTTCGGAGATGTCGAATTCCGCCAGCAGTGCCACGAGTGCCTGCGACGGCACCCGTGATTCGCCGTCGCCCCAGTAGTCGCCCATCAGCGTCACGAGGAGGTGCTGTGGGTTCGGCCCGGCCTGCTTCCGCGGGAACCGGGTCGGTCGTGGCGGTGCGTGGGTGGCTGGCTTCGGCACTGAACCCCCTGCTGGTCGTCGGTTTGCCTGCCCTCACGATACGGCGGGAGGCCGGCCCACTCATTGACGGGACTCAGTTATATGGCTACCGTCGGAAAAACTGAGTCCTATCGTGATCCGTTCGGCCCGCAGTCTCCGCTCGACGAGGAGCCGTCATGACTGACACCCCGGCCAGGAATCCCCGGCTCGCCGCGGCGGCGAGCTTTTTCGGCAGCACGCTCGAGTACTACGACTTCTTCATCTACGGCTCGGCGTCCGCGCTGGTGTTCGGCAAGCTCTTCTTCCCGAACAGCGCACCGGCGGTGGGCACGCTCGCCGCGTTGGGCACCTTCGCGGCCGGGTACCTGGCCCGTCCGGTCGGGGCGGCGGTCGTCGGGCATTTCGGCGACCGGGTGGGCCGCAAGAAGATGCTCGTGCGCACGATGGTCGCGATGGGGGTGTGCACGTTCGCCGTCGGGTGCATGCCGACCTACGCGACGATCGGGGTCGCTGCTCCCATTCTCCTGCTGCTGTTGCGACTGCTGCAAGGCATGGCTGTCGCCGGAGAACTCGGCGGTGCCACGGCATTGTCGCTGGAGCACGCCCCGGACGGGCGCCGGGCCTTCTTCACCAGCTGGGTCAACCAGGGCGCCACCAGCGGCGCGGTGCTCGCCACGCTCGCGTTCCTCGGCTTTTCCGCCCTGGACACCGGGCCGTTCCTGGTGTGGGGCTGGCGCGTGCCGTTCTGGCTCAGCGCACTCCTCGTGGTGGCCGGGTTGATCATCCGTAGGAAACTGCCCGAGTCCCCGGAATGGGTCCGGATCGAGCGACGCGTGGACAAGTTCCCGTTGCTCACCGCGCTCACGAAACAACCGGGCGCGGTACTGCGGGTGATCGGCAGCGCCACCGTGACCCTCACGGTTCCGGTCAACCAGGTTTTCGCGCTGTCGTACGGGGTTTCGCACGGGATCAGTCGCTCGACGATGCTGGTGATCGGGTTGGTGAGTATGGGGTCGATGCTGCTGACCCAGCCGTTCTTCGCCATTGCAGCCGACCGGATCGGCCGCAAGCCGATCTTCCTTGCCGGGGGAGTGGTCATCGCGGCCTCGGCGTTCCCGTTCTTCGCGGGCCTTTCACAGGGCAGTGTGCCGCTGACGCTCACCGGGTCGCTGATCATGATGCCGCTGGGCAACGCGTTGTGCAGTGCGGTCGCGCCGTCGTTGTGGGCGGAAATGTTCGCCACCGGGGTTCGCTACAGCGGCACGGCTTTCGCCAATGCCCTCGGCCAGATCTTCCCGGGTTTCGCCGCAACGATCGCGGCGGCCATCGTCGCCGGTGGCGGCGGTGCCGTGAGCATCGCCGGTTTCGTCGCGGCCAGTGCGATCTTCGGGGTACTGGTGATCGCCACCGCGCGGGAGACGCGGAGTCTCACCGTCGACCAACTCGGTGGGTTCGAGCCGGCCGGACGTCGGGCAGAGTCCGGCATCGAGGTCTAGGCACGGCTTGGGGCACGGTTCTTGAGTCGTCTGTACGTGGACTGACTGGAGGTTTCCTGATGGCGGGACAGATCCGCGTTCTGCTGGCCGGCCCGGTGGGAGCCTGCCTGTCCAATTACGACTTCGGGATTTACGGCACGCTTTCGGCGCTGGTGTTCAACAAGATCTTCTTTCCGTCGCTCAACCCGGTCGCGGGGACATTGGCGTCCTTCGGCACGTTCGCCGTCGGGTTCCTCGCGAAACCGGCGGGGGCGCTGCTGTTCGGCAGGATCGGCGACCGGTTCGGCCGCCGCACCGTCGTGGTGTCCGCGCTCGTCCTCATGGGCACCGCCACCCTCTTGATCGCTGCGCTGCCGACCTATGCGGTCGCCGGCGTGGCCGCGCCGGTGCTGCTGACCGTGCTCCGGCTGGTGCAGGGGCTCGCGGTCGGCGGGGAATGGGGCGGCGCGGCGGCGTTCGCCGTCGAACACGCCCCCGGCGGCCGTCGAGGACTGTGGGGCGGGGCCGTCGGCGCCGGCGGTCCGGTGGGGTCCATCCTCGCCGCGCTCACGGTCCTGACGCTGTCCTCATGGCTTTCTCCGGACCAGTTCCTCACCTGGGGCTGGCGGATTCCGTTCCTGGTCAGCGTCGTGTTCATCGTCGTCGGCCTGGGCATCCGGGTCGGGGCCGCGGAGTCCCCCGTGTTCCGGTCCGAGGTTCAGGACCGGACGCGGCCCCGGCTGCGCGAAGTCTTTCGCAGCAACGGCAAGGAGATGGCGCTCGTCTTCTGCCTCGCCGCGGTGCCCACGACCGGGGTGTACCTGATGAACACGTACGTGTTGTCCTACGGTGTCGCGCACGCCGGCATCGCGCGCTCGACGATGCTCGGCTGGACCACCATGGCCCAGATCATCGCGCTGGCGTTGGCGATCGGGTTGCTGACCGTGGCGGACCGGATCGGCCCGGTGCGCTTGCTGATCGGCAGCGTCGTGGTGATGATCGCCGCCGGGTGGGCGGTGTTCGCCGCGCTCGACAGCGGCGACCCGGCACTGATCCTGACCATCGCCACAATCGGGCAGCTCGCGGTCAACGGCATGGTGGTCGCGTCGGTCCCGATCTACGTGCTGCTGTTCCCGCCGAAGGCCCGGGTGACGGGCGCGGGCTTCAGCTTCAAGGTCAGCGACGCGCTTCTCGGCGGCACGGCGCCACTGGTCGCCGGCCTGCTCTTGAGCGCGAGTCATGGTGGCTCCTGGGCGGTCTCGGCGTACGTGACGGTGCTCGGGGCCCTTTCGCTCGCGGCGTGCTTCGCGGGCCGCGCTGTGCTTCGCCGCGCCGCCTCCGGCGCGACGACGAGTCACGTAGTCGAATCGGTGTTGGACGGAAGGGGCGCGTGAGCGTGCACGAAACAGGGGAGCGGCGGTCGGAGTTCGACCCGATCGAACCGTCGTTCGTGGCAGATCCGCATCCTCGTTACGCGGAGCTTCGCGAGAAATGCCCGGTTGCCCACAGCGATCGCTGGGACTTCCATCTGCTCACCAGGTACGACGACATCGTCGCGGCCGCCACGAACCCCCGGATCTTCTCCAGCGAATGGGGGGTCACCGTGCCGCGCAACCCGGTGTCGGGGCGGCGTGCGCCGATGCATTTCGATCCACCCGAGCACACCAGGTTCAGGCGCGCGATGAACCCGTCCTTTCGAGACGAGCGGATGGCCACGCTCGAACCCCGGTTGCGTCAGGTCGCGCAGGGACTGCTTCGCGGCGCACTGTCCGAACAGGACAGTGACTTCGCCGCGGCCTACGTCTCGCCATTGACGAGCCAGGCCCTCGCCGCCTTCCTGGGCCTGGCCGCCGCTGACGGTGATTTTTTCGACGAGCATTCGCTGCTTTTCGAGAACGCACAGTTTCGATACGACGGCGCGGCCGCAGAGGTCGAGAACCTCGTGCTGTACGACTTCGCCCGTGAGATCGTCGCCGGCCGCCGGAAGTCACCGCTGGATCCCCGCGACGACTTCACGTCGGCCTTGCTGGAACTTGCCGACCGCGAGGACGCGCTGGACGACGAGTTCGCTGTGGGCGCGCTGCGGCAGCTGTTCATCGCGGGCCACGTCGCGCCACGCGTGGCGATCGCGGGCGCGATCGCCCACCTGGCGCGCGACAGGTCCTTGCAGGGGCAACTGCGTGACGAAATGTGCCTCGTGCCGGCCGCCGTCGAAGAGCTGCTGCGCCTGCACGCACCGAACCAGGGCTTTTCGCGGACCGCGCGCGAGGATGTCGACTTGGGTGGCCGGCACATCGGCGCGGGGCAGCAGGTGGCGTTCGCGTTCCCGTCGGCCAACCGCGACGGGCGCTATTTCCCGGATCCCGACCGGTTCGACCTGACCCGGGACACCAGACGCCATCTGGCTTTCGGTAGTGGAGTGCACAAGTGCGCGGGGGCGACTCTGGCAAGGCTGGAGGTGCGCATCGCACTCGAAGAACTGCTGACTGCGACCGCCTCGTTCGAGTTGTCGCGGGAACCGGAAATGATCGGCTGGCCGATGACGGGGCCGAAAGCGGTCCGGCTCAGTGCCGTACCGGCGAGGGAGTGGCATGGTCAGGCCTGAGTACGCCGACTTCGACCCCACCGAGACCGACGACCCGGCCGAGATCCGGGCGACTCACGAGAAGCTGCGCGAGGGTTGCCCCCTCGCCTACGCCAGCGCCCACGGCGGGTTCTGGGCGCTGACGCGGTATGCGGACGTGGCCGCCGCGGCGGCGGACGCGCAGGCGTTCATCTCTTCGGTGCGTGCCGTGGTGCCCAGCGATCCGCGTGGTCTGCGCCGGCCTCCGTTGAACTTCGATGCGCCGCGGCACACCCCGTATCGGCGCGCGCTGGACCGTACGCTCCAGCGCCGTCGGCTCGAGCGAATCGAACCGGCGATCCGCGAACACGCTCGCCGCGAAGTCGCCCGCATGGTCGACAACGGGGGCGGAGATCTGGCCGCCGAACTCGCCACCCGGCTGCCGGCGTGGGCCACCACCGAATGGCTCAATCTCGAGCCGGAGGTCGCACCGGTCCTCGCGGAAACGGCCTCCGCGTGGGTGGACGCGTGGCGGATGCTCGACAAGGACACCGCGAACGCGATGAGCGAGCGGATGTACGGCATCGCTCGTGAGCTGGTCGCGAAGCGCGGCCGCGACCCGATGCCGGTGGAGGAGGACCCGGCCAGCTCCTTGCTGGCCGAAGAGGTCGAGGGCCGATCCCTGGAGCCGGAGCAGATCGTGGGCGCACTGCGGCAGAGCCTCGTCGTCGGCATGGTGGCACCGCCGATTCTGCTCGGTGCGGTCTGCCAGCATCTGTCCGATGATCTCCAGTTGCAGCAGTGGTTGCGTCGGCACCCCGATGACCTGCCGGACGCCGTCGAGGAATTCATCCGCCTCTATACGCCATACCGGGGCTTCGCCCGCACGGTCGCCGAAGAACTGGAGATCCACGGTCGCACCATCAGCCCGGGCGAGCCGGTCACTCTCGTCTACGCTTCGGCCAACCGCGACCCGGCGGTGTTTCCCGATCCGGACGAGTTCCGCTTGCGGCGCCCCAACATTCATCGGCATCTTGGCTTCGGCAAGGGACGACACCAATGCGCCGGGATGCCGCTCGCGCGCATGATCATCAGGTGTGCGCTCGAGGAACTGCTGGCGGCCACCGAAAGCATCCACGTCGAACGGGTCCCCGGCGGCGCGCGGATGCCGGAACTGGGCCCGGTCTCAGTCCCGGCCAGGCTCGTGCGGGCCCGCCGGCGGCCCGCCGCTGGTGATCACACGTAGAAGCGGAAGACGGGTTCGGCGATGCAGACGGGCTTGTCGCCGCCTTCGCGTTCGATCACGGCGTCGACCGTCAGCTGGTGGCCGCCCTTGACCTCCTCGACGCCGGTGAGCGTGGCGGTGAGCCGGATCTTCGACCCGACCGGGACCGGTGCTGGGAAGCGGACCTTGTTCAGGCCGTAGTTCACGGCCATGCTCGCGTCGGTGACGGTGAGAACCTGCGACCACAGCGGGATGAGCAGCGACAGGGTGAGGTACCCGTGGGCGATCGGGCCGCCGAAGGGACTGTCCTTCTTCGCGCGTTCGACGTCGACGTGAATCCACTGGTGATCGTCGGTAGCGTCCGCGAAGGTGTTCACCCGGTACTGCGGAATTTCGAGCCAGTCGCTCGTGCCGAGCTTCGTGCCCAGGTACGTGGGCAGTTCGGCGATGGTGGTCGTGGTCGTCACGTGGTCTCCTTCTCGGTTTCGGGGAGGTAGCGGTCCCGGAGGTCGGGTTTGCGGATCTTGCCGGTCGCGGTCTTCGGCAGGTCGGGGACGAAGCGGATGTGCCGCGGCACCTTGAACCCGGCGAGCCGTTCTCGCAGCCGGGCACGCACGTCGTCGGCATCAGGGTCCACATCGGACTCGACGACGACGAAGGCGAGACCGACCTCGCCCCATTTGTCGTCGGGTACGCCGATCACCGCGGCCTCTGCCACGCCGGGCAGTTCCAGCAGGGCCGACTCCACCTCGGCGGGGTAGACGTTCTCCCCACCGGAAATGATCATCTCCTGGTAGCGGTCATGAATGTAGACGTATCCCTCCGCGTCCAGCGACCCGGCGTCGCCGGTGTGGTACCAGCCGTCGACGAGCACCTCGGCCGTGCGCCCGGCGTCGTTCCAGTAGCCGGCCATGACGTTCGGGCCCCGGACGAGAACCTCACCGACCTCGTCGACGTCGGCATCGGTGCCATCGGCGCGCACGATTCGCAGGTTGGTGAAGAACAGCGGCTTGCCGGCGGAGCCGACCTTGCGTTCGGCGTCCGACGAGTCGAGCACGGTGCAGCCGGGCGCGGCTTCGGTCATGCCGTAGGCCTGTTGCATGGTCACTCCGCGGTCGAGCCACGTGCGCAGGGTCGGCAGGGGGACGGCGGCGCCCGCGGCGCCGATGGTGCGCAGCGCGGAGAGGTCCCGGGTGCGGAAGCTCGGCTCGCGGGCCATGGCGTCGAGCATCGTGGGCACGGCGAAGAACGAGTTGATCCGCTGTTGTTCGATCACCCGCAAGGTCTGCGCGGCGTCGAACCGGCGCACGATGACCGCGCACCCGCCCCGCAGCAGGGTCGGGTTGACGGTGCCGTTGAGACCACCGATGTGGAACAGTGGCGCGAGCGCGAGGGTGCGCTCGCGCTGGGTGAAGTCGAAGCCGAGCAGTTGGTTGACCGCGTTCCACGTCATGTTGCCGTGGGTGAGCACGGCGCCCTTGGGTTTGCCGGTGGTCCCCGAGGTGTACATGATCAGGCACGGGTCGTCGAGGGCGACCTCCACGTCGCGGGCATCGGGGTCGGCCGCGGCAAGCAGCTCCTCGTAGGGCAGCGAATTCTTCCCCCCGACCGTGGGCGGTTCCGCGGCGACCCATGCCCGGACCGCGGAGCCCTCGGCCCGCAATGCGTCGGCGAGTTCACCGTGTTCGCGGCCGTGTACGACGACCGACGCTCCGGAGTCGGCGAGCACATAGGACGCTTCGGGCGCGGTCAGCCGGGCGTTGACCGGAACCCAGATCGCGCCGAGCTGACCACAGGCGTAAAGGGTTTCCAGTGCCGAGGGATGGTTGCCGCTGATCCAGGCCACCCGGTCACCGGCGGCCACCCCGAGGCCGGCCAGCGCCGAAGCCGTCCGGCGCACGCGTTCGGCGAAGGCCGCGTGCGAGGTCGTCCTGCCCTCGAACCACAGCGCGTCCCGCTCCGGCGAGATCAGCAGACGCCGCTCCGGCCACGAGCCCAGCCCGCTGTTACGCATCGCGCAGCCCGAGTGCGCGGATCGCGTTCTCCTTCATGATCAGAGGCCGCACCTCGTCGCGGATCTCGAGCTTGTCGAAGTCGCGCAGCCACCGCTCGGGCGTGATCAGGGGGAAGTCGGAGCCGAACAGCACCTTGGTTTTCAGCAGGGTGTTCGCGGCGCGGACGAGCTGCGGTGGGAAGTATTTCGGTGACCAGCCGGACAGGTCGAGAAAGACGTTGGCCTTGTGGGTGGCGATGGAGATCGACGAATCGGCCCACGGAACCGACGGGTGCGCCAGGATGATCGTCAGGTGCGGGAAATCCGCGGCGACGTCGTCGACCAGCATCGGGTCGGAGTAGCGCAGCTTGATCCCGCGCCCGCCGGGCAGTCCCGCGCCGATCCCCGTCTGTCCGGTGTGGAACAGCGCCGGGACACCGAGGCTTTGGATCTCTTCGTAGAGCGGGTAAACCCGGCGGTCGTTGGGCTCGAAACTCTGGATCGAGGGGTGGAACTTGAACCCGCGGACGCCGTACTCCTCGACGAGGCGTCGCGCGGCGCGGACCCCGGACAAGCCGCGGGCCGGGTCGATCGAGGCGAACGGGATCAGCGTGTCCGGGTATCGGGCCGCCGCCTCGGCGATCTCTTCGTTGGAGATCGGGCGGTGGCCGGTGGCCATCTCGGTGTCGACGGTGAAGACGACGGCCGCCATCTTCAGCGCCCGGTAGTGTTCGGCGATGTCGGAGACCGTCGGCTGTGGTGCCGTGTCCTTGAAGTACTTGGCGGCCGCGTCGAGCAGTTCGTCGTCCATGGTGAGGTGGCCATGCTCGTCGGCGTGTACGTGGGTGTGGACGTCGATCGCGACGAGCTCGTCCAGGTCGAGCTTGGTCACTTCGCCTCCTCGGGAAACTGCTGACCGACCCTCTCCTGGTGGTCGGCGAACTTCCGCGACCAGACGTCGGCGACCGCGTCGGCGGACCACCCGGTTCCCTCGGCGAACTCGACGACGCTTTCCGCCGGGTGGGTCCACAGTGTCAGCCGGTCTCCACCGATGCCGAGTACTTGACCGTTGATGTCGGCGGCGGCGTCGGAGGCGAGGAATGCGACCAACCCGGCGACGTCCTCGGGGCTGCCGAAGCCCAGTTGCTGCCGGGCGAACGGCGGTAGCTGCTCGCCGGCCTTGAGGGCGTCGACGTATTTCTTGAGAAATGGCATCGTTTCGGTCATCGCGGTGGCAGCGACGGGGACGATGGCGTTGACGGTGATCTGTGCACGGGCGAGTTCGAGTGCCCACGTACGGGTCATGCCGACGATGCCGGCCTTCGCCGCGGCGTAGTTGGTCTGTCCGAAGTTGCCGACCTGGCCGGTGGGCGAGCCCACGTTGATGATCCGCCCGCCCTCTTTCTGGCCGCGCAGGTGGACTGCGGCGGCGCGGGTGCAGGTGAACGTGCCACGCAGGTGTGTGGTGATGACGGCGTCGAAGGCGTCGTCGGTCATCTTCCACAGGGTCGAGTCGCGCAGGATGCCGGCGTTGTTGACCAGTACGTCGAGCCTGCCGAATTCCTGCACGGCACGGTCGACCAACGCCTGCGCGGCTTCGCTCGTGCCGACACCGACGACCTCGGCGACAGCTTTGCCGCCGGCCTCGCTGATCGCTTTCACGGCGCTCTCGCACGCTTGCGCATCGACATCGTTGACGACGACGGCGGCACCGGACCGGGCGAGCTCGGTGGCGTAGGCGAGACCCAGGCCCCGTCCACTACCGGTGACGATGGCGACTTTTCCGGTCAGATCCAAGACTGGCTCCTCGGCGTTGAGCTGATTCGGGGCTGAGTGGTCGATCGGCCGTGGCCGATGAGCCGCGGGCCGCGTTCGGCGGATTCGACACTAGGCAGGTATGATTGAGGTTGTCAATGATTGAGGGAGTAAATGAATGGGCGAGCTGACCGACGACATCGGGTTCCTGCTCTCACGTGCCAGCGGGCTCGGCGTCCGGACGACCAACCACGCGCTGGCCACCCACGGTTTGCGGGTCCGCCAGTACTCGGTGCTGGTGCTGGCGTGCGATACGCCCGACGGGATCTCGCAGCGCGACCTTGCGCAGACCCTGGGCCTGGACCCGAGTCAGGTCGTCCAGCTTGTCGACGAACTCGCCGACTCCGGCCTCGTCGAGCGCAAGCCCGCGCCGGCCGATCGTCGTACCAAACTCGTTGCCGCCACCGACAAAGGTCACTCGGTCCGCAACGAGGCGACGAAGCGCGCGTCGGCGGCGATGCGGAAGGCGTTGCTGGCGCTGACGGACGACGAGGAGGACACGTTGCGGGCGCTGCTCAAGCGGGTCGTGCTCAGCGAGGCCGGTGAGGAGTCGGCCGGCGCGTGAGCCGAGACTCGACCTGGAGCCGGGAAACGCTGCCTCGGACCAGTCGTCGCACGGTTCGAGCTTGTCCCCGTTCGCCGACAGCGGCGTTGGCCCTCGCTGGCGGACGGCACCTACTGCGCGTCGCGGGGGCGCTCGGACCGGCGCACGACTGGAGGTGTCGGGTGGCCCCAACCGTCCGCCGCTCGAGGTCGCCGCTTCGGCTGCACTCTTTGGGCGGGCACAGCGCTCCGCCGCGTCCCTCGGGCTGCCACCGCTGACGAGCGCGGCAGTGGGCGGCGGTTCCGACGGCAACTTCACCGCGGGTCTCGGTGTGCCGACCCTCGACGGGCTCGGTGCGGTCGGCGGTGGAGCGCATGCCGACGACGAGCACGTCCTCGTCGACGCGCTGCCCGGGCGCACCGCGTTGCTGGCCGCGCTGCTCACCGATCTGCTCGCGTTGTCCGGTGCAGTCACTGCGGTGGGTGGCTCTCGGGGGAGACGAGGATGATCGAGCCGACCGCGAAAAGTACCGTTCAATCCGTGACCCGAGGACTGCTCGACGCCGCTGCTGAGGCGACGGCGTGTGCCGAGCAAGCCGCACTCCAGGCCAATGTGGACATTCGGGAACTCGACGACTTGTCCGAGCTCGCCGCGATCATCGAGCTGTACGAGGAGATCTGGCGGCCGACCGCTGCCCCGCCGGTGAGCACGGAGCTGCTGCGGGCACTGAGCAAGGCGGGCAACTACGTGGCAGCCGCCTACGACGGCCCGAAGTTGGTCGGCGCGTGTGTCGGCTTCTTCGCCGCTCCGGTCGACAACGCGCTGCACAGCCATATCGCCGGCGCGTCCGCCCTGGTGACCGGTCGGCATGTGGGCTATGCCTTGAAATTGCATCAACGAGCGTGGGCCTTGACGCACGGCGTGCACGTGATCGAGTGGACGTTCGACCCGCTCGTCGCTCGCAACGCCTACTTCAACATCGCGAAACTCGGCGGCCGGCCCGCCGAGTACCTGCCGAACTTCTACGGCGGCATGGATGACGGCATCAACGGCGGCGACGACTCCGACCGCCTGCTCGTGCGCTGGGACCTCGTATCTCGAGAGGTCGTGGACGCCTGCGCGGGTGTGCCGCAATCCGTTGACACCGCCCCGGTCCCCGGCGCGGCGTTCGCGTTGGGACGCGGTGCTCGGGGAGGTCCGGTAGCCGGCACTGCAGGTGAGGGAGTCGTTCTCGTGGCGGTGCCGAACGACGTGGAGAAGCTGCGGATCTCGGACCCACGCCAGGCCAAGGAATGGCGCGCGGCGGTGCGGGAAGTGCTCGGCGGCCTGCTGGCCGACGGTGCGCGAGTCACGGGCTTCGACCGCGGCGGTTGGTATGTCGTACAACGATAAGGAGCAACGCACGATGATTCTCACCGGGTTCGAACTCCGCCGGATCAAGCTGCCACTCGTCGCTCCTTTTCGGACGTCGTTCGGGGTGCAGACCGGCCGGGACGTGCTGCTGGTGCGCGCGGTCACGACCGGCGCCGAGGGGTGGGGCGAGTGCGTCGCCATGGGTGATCCGATGTATTCGCCGGAGTACGTCGACGGTGCGGAAGACGTGCTCCGGCGGTTCCTCATCCCGGCGCTGGCGGCTGCGGACCGGCTCGACGCGAGCCGGGTGGCCTCCGTGCTGGCGCCGTTCAAGGGCCACCGCATGGCCAAGTGCGCGCTGGAACTGGCGTTGCTCGACGCCGAGCTGCGGGCTGAAGGCCGCCCGCTCGCGCGGGAACTCGGCGCGGTCCGCGAACGCGTGCCGTGCGGGGTGTCGGTCGGCATCATGGATTCCGTGCCGCAATTGCTCGACGCGGTCGAGGGTTATCTCGAGCAGGGCTACGTGCGGATCAAGCTCAAGATCGAGCCTGGCTGGGATGTCGAGCCCGTTCGTGCGGTGCGTGAACGCTTCGGCGACGAAGTGGCTCTCCAAGTCGATGCCAACACCGCCTACACCTTGGCCGATGCGCGCCAGCTCGCGAAACTGGACTCGTTCGACCTGCTGCTCATCGAACAGCCCCTTGACGAAGAGGACGTCCTCGGTCACGCGGAACTGGCTCGGCTGGTCCGCACCCCGATCTGTCTCGACGAGTCGATCACCTCGGCGGCGACGGCGGCCGCCGCGATCCGCCTCGGTGCTTGCGCCGTGGTCAACGTCAAGCCCGGCCGCGTCGGTGGCTACCTCGAAGCCCGCCGGATCCACGATGTCGCCGTAGCGGCCGGGGTCGCGGTGTGGTGCGGCGGCATGCTCGAGACCGGAATTGGCCGTGCCGCAAACGTCGCGATCGCCGCCCTGCCCGGGTTCACCTTGCCCGGTGACACGTCCGGATCGGACCGGTACTTCGCGTCCGACATCACCGAACCCTTCCTGCTCTCCGAGGGCCATCTGGACGTGCCCACCGGACCTGGCCTCGGCGTCGAACCGTTGTCCGACCAGCTCGAAAGCGTCACCACGAAGACGGACTGGATCTCCTTTCGAGCCGGATGACCGGCACTTTCGGTGGCGTGCTCAAGCTGATTTAGTACGTGAAGAGCAGCCGGAAAGCTCAGATCAGGTGGTGTTCCGACGGTGACCGGACGAACCCGTGCCAGCCTCAGGCGCGTCCTCGACGACCTGGGCACGACCCTGCTGGAGCTCGTCCATGGAGAGGTCGGTCTCGGCGACGACGGAACCGAGATCGGCGGCGTCGTCATCCACGACCCGGTCGACGAAGAGCTGTTGCCGCCGAACGCGCTTGTTCTCGGAGTCGGCTTGTCCGAACCCGAGGACATCGCCGGACTGCTCCGTGAGCTCGGGGCGCAGAAAGCTGCCGGGCTCGTCGTGAGGCACCGGTTGCCGAAGACTCGTCGCTGCTGGCAACGGCTGAGTCCAGCGGAGTCGCGCTGCTCGGGCTCACTCGAGGCGCGTCGTGGAGTCAGCTCGCCGCGATGCTTCGGTCCTTGCTGGCGGAGGACGACGTGGGAATCGCCGAGCCGGAAACACTCGGCGGTCTGCCCGCGGGGGACCTGTTCGCTCTGGCCAATGCGATCGCCGCCTTGATCGACGTCCCGGTCACCATCGAAGACCGCAACTCTCGCGTTCTGGCGTTTTCGGGCAGGCAGGACGAGGCCGACCGGGGCCGCATCGAGACCGTGCTCGGCCGCAGAGTGCCCGAACGGTACTTCCGCATGCTGACGGAACGAGGATTCTTCGGAGATCTGTACCGAAGCGACCAGCCGGTCGTTCTCGACACGCTGCCCGACGAGGGCGTGTCGATGATGCGGGTCGCGATCGCCGTGCGTGCAGGGGACGAGATCCTCGGCTCGATTTGGGCGGCAGTGCGTGAGCAGCTGAGCGAAGAACGTGTCGAGGCCCTGTGTGATGCGGCGAAGCTGGTTGCACTGCACCTTCTCCGCGTGCGCGCCGGCTCCGACGTGGGGCGGCGGTTGCGGGCCGATCTGCTCGCCACCGCTCTCGAAGGAAGTCCCGGCGCGCGCGACGCCCTGAATCGCCTCGGCCTCGGTGACCTTCCGATGATCGTCCTGGCGCTTACGATGGTCGAAGCGCCGGAAACAACGGCCGGCGAGGTGCTCAGCGCTCGCGAACGGATGGCTGACGCGCTGGCCATGCACCTCACCGCGGTCCACTCCCGAGCGGCCTGCGCGATCGTCGGGGATGTCGTTTATGGACTGGTGCCCGTCACCCGATCCGGAGGTGACGTAAAGGAGCGGGCCGTCCGGTTGGCGACCGAGTTCCTGGACCGCGTTGGCGGACGGCTGCCCGCCGCGATCGCCGTCGGGCCGATCGCGCACGACGTCACCGAACTTGCCCACAGCCGCGTCGTCGCCGATCGCATGGTGCGCGTGTTGCGGGAACGCCGCACCGGGCAGCGGGTCGCCCGGTTCGCGGACGTCCACGTGGAGACCCTCGTTCTCGAACTGCGGGACATGGTGCTCGCACGAGGAGACCAGCCGACGGGCGCTGTCGCCCGCTTGCTCGCCTACGACGCCGAGAACAACGGTCACCTCGTCGAAACCCTGCGCGCGTACCTCGACGAGTTCGGTGACGTCAACGCCGCGGCCGCCCGCGTCTACGTTCACCCGAACACCTTCCGATACCGCATGCGCCGCCTGGTCGAGGTCGGCCAGGCAGACCTCAAGGACCCCGACGTCCGGTTCGCCATGATGCTGCAGCTGCGCATCGTGGTCGATCCGCGAAAGCCAAGCTGGGTCGACGGTTGAGTGGCAGTGTGG
>DASZNR010000145.1:0-49207 GCA_035551175.1 Amycolatopsis sp.
ACAGCACGGCGGGGAAGGTGTGCTCGGTGCCCGGCTCGCCCTCGAGCTTCTCGACCTCGACGACGTCGCCGACGGCCACCTTGTACTGCTTGCCGCCGGTCTTGACGATCGCGTACGCCGACACGGAAGTCTCCTGCATTAACTCGGCCCTCAAACTGCTGGGCATTCGGGTGGGGGGCTGGCGCGGACGGCCCGCCCTGAGGCGGTCCAGGTACTCGCGCAGCGGCCTGCTCTGGTGGTAGGCCGTACTACAGGTTACGGGAGGTTCCCCGGTGTGCGGACACCGGGGTCCCTTCCGTGGTCGTTCAGCTCTGCTCCGACGCGTGCACCGGCGGACCCGCCGGCCGCGACGCCGCACGGCGCGGACGGCGCCGGGTGGGCCGCGACGCCGGGACCGGCGCGCTGACGTCGGATTCGTCCTGCGCGGCGGTCTGAGTCGGCTCAGTGGTCTCAGCTGGCGCAGATGGTTCAGTGGGCTCAGGAGCCTCGGTCGCCCGGAGCACTTCGGACGGCGTCTCCGCCGTGGCCGGCTGGGCCACGCTCGGCTCCGCGTTCGACGGAACCTCCGAGACCGGAGCCTCGCCGGATCCCGCGCCCTGGTCACCAACGCCCTGCTCGGCCACGCTCTGCTCGCCCACGCCCGCGGCGGCCCGTGCCTCGCCCGGCTGCGCCGGACCGGCGTCCCCGGGAGTGTGCCGAGCCTGACCATCAGCGTCCTCGGCGGCAGGCGTCTCGCCGGGCTGCGCCGGAGCCTCGCCGCCCGAGACCTGGCGCGCGGCCCGCGCCTCCCGGCGCGACCGGCCGAACTTGCCCTGGCCGGTCTGCTCGCCGCGGTCACCGGACTGGCCCGGCTCGACACCGGCGGCCACCTCGGCGGCGCCGGCGTTGTCCCCGTGCTCGGTCTTGCCGGACACGGCCTTGGAGGCATTCACCATGGCCTGCACGGCCGACACCGCGGATTCGCGCTGTTCGGGCGTCGGTCCGGCAGGCTGGTCGGCCTTGACGTGCTCGGTGTGCTGCTCGTCGTTCTTGCCGCCACGGCCGCGGGAGCGCCGCGAGCTCTTGGTGTCGCCGCCGTTGCCGTGGTTGTGACCGTTGCCGTTGCCGTTGGAGCCGCCGCGCTGCACCTCCGTGGACACGATGACACCGCGGCCCTTGCAGTGCTCACACGGCGTGGAGAACGCCTCGAGCAGGCCGGTGCCGATCTTCTTGCGGGTCATCTGGACCAGGCCCAGCGACGTCACCTCGGCGACCTGGTGGCGCGTGCGGTCACGGCCGAGGCATTCGGTGAGGCGGCGCAACACCAGCTCGCGGTTGGACTCGAGCCCCATGTCGATGAAGTCGATCACGATGATGCCGCCGATGTCGCGCAGCCGCAGCTGGCGGACGATCTCCTCCGCCGACTCGAGGTTGTTGCGCGTCACCGTCTCCTCGAGGTTGCCGCCCGAGCCGGTGAACTTGCCGGTGTTGACGTCGATGACCGTCATGGCCTCGGTGCGGTCGATCACGAGGTAGCCGCCGGAGGGCAGCCAGACCTTGCGGTCGAGGGCCTTCATGATCTGCTCGTCGATCCGGTGGTCGGCGAACACGTCGCCGGTGCCGGTGTAGCGCTTGAGCCGATCGGTCAGATCCGGCGCGACGTGCTCGACGTAGGACCGGATCGTGTCCCAAGCCACGGAGCCCTGCACCTCGAGCTTGGTGAAGTCCTCGGTGAACAGGTCGCGCACGACCTTCACCAGCAGGTCCGGCTCCTCGTACAGCATGGTCGGCGCGCCGCCCTTGCGGGACGAACCGGCGTCGGCCTTGTCCTTGATCACGTCCCACTGCGCCTTGAGGCGGCGAACGTCGCGGTCGAGCTCCTCCTCGCTGATGCCCTCCGAAGCGGTGCGGATGATCACGCCCGCATCCTCGGGGACGATCCGCTTGAGGATGTCCTTGAGACGGCGCCGCTCGTTCTCCGGCAGCTTGCGGGAGATGCCCGTGGCCCCGCCGGCCGGCACGTAGACCAGGAACCGGCCCGGAAGCGAGATCTGCGTGGTCAGCCGGGCGCCTTTGTGCCCGACCGGGTCCTTGGTGACCTGCACGAGCACGCTGTCGCCGGTCGAGAGGGCCTGCTCGATCTTGCGCGCCTTACCTTCGAGGCCGGCGGCGTCCCAGTCGACCTCGCCGGCGTACAGCACGGCGTTGCGGCCTCGGCCGATGTCGATGAACGCGGCTTCCATGCTCGGCAGCACGTTCTGTACCCGGCCGAGGTAGACGTTGCCGACGATCGAGCCGCTGCCCGCCGCCGTGACGAAGTGCTCGACCAGCACGCCGTCTTCGAGCACGCCGATCTGCGTGTTGTCGCCCTTCTCGGCGACGACCATCGTGCGTTCCACCGACTCGCGACGGGCGAGGAACTCGGCCTCGGACAGGATCGGCGCCCGGCGACGGCCGGCCTCGCGACCGTCGCGGCGACGCTGGCGTTTGGCCTCCAGCCGCGTGGAGCCGCGAACGCTGCGGACCTCGTCGCGCGCCGGCCGTTCGGCCTGCTCTGCCTTGGCCTGGCGCACGTGGGTGACGGTGTTGGGCGGATCGTCGCCGCCCGTCGCCTCACCCGAGTCGTCGTCCCCGCCCTTGCGGCGCCGGCGACGACGGCGACGGCGGTTGCCGCCCTCGCCCTCGGAGTCGCTTTCGGTGTCGCCCTCCGCGGCCTCGGACTCACCCTCGGCCGGCTCGGCGTCGGGTTTGTCGTCGGTCTTCTCCTGGGCCTTTGGATCGGCGTTTGCATCGGCCTTGTCTTCGGCCTTGTCGTCGCGTTTGCGGGGCTGGTCCTCGCCCGACTCGTCGTCGGCGTCGGTGCCCTCGTCGCCCCCCTTGCCGCGGCCGCGACCGCGGCGGCCCCGGCGACGACGGCGGCGGCCCCCGCCTTCACCCTCGTCGTCGGAACGGTCCTCGATTTCTTCGGTCGAGGTGTCTTCGACCTGCTCGTCTTCGGCGCGCTCGACGGCCGTGTCGTCGCGGCTGCCGCGGACCGGTGGCTCGACCGGCTCGGAGCCGATGCCGAACACCGGGCCGCTCGGCTTCGTCCGGGCGGGCCGGTCACTGGCCGGCTCCGGCTCCGGCGGCAGGAACACCGGCGACGGCGCCGCGAACACCGGCACGTGCACCGGGCGCTTGGCCCGCGCGGGCGGCTGCTCGCGCTCCGGCGCTGGCTCGGGCTCGGGTGATGCGACAGCCGGCGTTTCGGCAGGGGTTTCCGCCGGGGACGCGGCAGAACGACGCACCCGGCGCCGTAACGGCGCCTTCGGCTCGGCCGGTGCCTCGTCCCCGGCGCCCTCGGTCGGCGGCTCGGCCGAAACGTCACCAGCGGCCCCGGCAGCAGGTGTCCGGGCAGCGGCCGATTCGACGGCAAGATCGGCTGCGTCGGTTCGTTCAGGACCTGAGGGTGCCTCAGTCGCGGCCGTCCTGGCGGCCGACACTTCGCCAGCAGCAGCCGCGGCCGACCCTTCGCCGGGAACTGTGGCCGCCGTGGTCTGCTCAGCAGCCGCAGCGCCACCCGCAGGCTCCGCGTCAGTGCCGGTAGTTGCGGTCCCGGCGGCCGGCCCTTCGGCGGCGGCGGTGCGCTCGGCGGCCCTCGCACCTGCGGCGGTCTCTTCGGCAGCCCCCGCCTCGGTCGCATCCGAACAAGCGGCCGACGGGCTGTCAACCGCTCCGGAACCGCCGATTGTGGCGGGCTCAGCAGCCGCAGCGGGCGTCCCGGCCTCAGGTGTCGTGGAGCTCGACTGCCCGGTGGCGGCGGTCCCAGCGGCAGGCTGGTCGGTGGTAGCCGTCTCGGCGACGGACCGGCCGGCAGTACCCGCGGCGGCTACGGACTGGTCCGTCGCTGTGTCCTCTGGCTCAGCCAGCGTCTCGGCCACCCGGAACGCGACCTCGCGAGTCACGCTCGACTGGGCGCTACGAGGGCTTTCGCCCAGCTCGGCGAGTTTCCCGAGCAGGTCCCGGCTGCTTTGGCCCAGCAGCTTGGCCAGCGCGTGCACGCGGATGCGGGGCGGCAGTTCACCGAGCTTGTCTGCCAGGGATGCGGCGGTATTCCCGCCGGTCTGATCGGCGGGTGTTTCCGCGTTCGACATATGTCTCCTCCGCCCCCGGGCGCGTCGGCCGGTTCCACCGGTGACGACGCGGCCGCGCAGGGGCCCTTTCTGTTTCGTGCCCGCCGTGGTGGTGACCAGCGGCGGGAATCCTGTTCGGCAACCGTGCAGCCCGCCAGGGTTCGGCGAGCCGGCCACGGCCAGGTCTCCTCGGCGGTGCGCCGGCACAACTTGCGGCCCCCGCGGGCCGGCTCCACGACGTCGAGCTGCCCGGCCTCCCGGGGGCGACGCGCGTGGTGCCTGTCCGGCACTCCTCCGGACCGCGCACGACGCGGGCGGGATGCCCGTCGGCGAGGCGGTCCAGGCAAGTATCCCACACCCTGGTGTCAACCCGGTGTAGTCGGTGCCCCGCGGCAGGCACCTGGGCGTGCCGCGCTCATGCGCGTGGGGGAACTTGGCCGTTCCGCTTGTCGCCCCGTCGTGACCTGGCTAGCGTGCGGCTCGGGCCCGCGTGCACATGTTCACGCGTTCACTCGTTCGGTAGGAGGTCCGGTGTCCCTGCTGGCGCGGCCGCTGCGGGCGGCCGTGTGCCTCGTCACGGTGCTTTCGTGGTGCCTCGCCGGTGCGCCGGCGGCGCACGCCGACGGTGCCGGGTGCCACCCCGTTGGCCGCACCTTGCGCTACGTCGTCGCCTTCGACCGTGATACGCCGGAAACGTCGGCCGACGCGCAGGTCGCGGCCGCCTGCGGACAGACGACGGGGTACTACCCGCAGATCGCCGTCGCGGTCGCCACCTCGGCCGATCCGGACTTCGCGGACCACCTCGGGCGCGATCGCGCGTTCAGCGCGCAGGCCACGCGGCTTGCGGCCCGGCACGCGGGCAGCGCCTCGGTGCCGCCCCAGCCGGCGCGCGCCGAACTACCGCTGACGGACCCGGCGCGCGTGCCGTCCGCCGACCTGTCGGGCGAGCAGTGGGACATGCGGATGATCGGCGCGCCCTCGGCCCACAAGGTCGACGACGGCAGCCGCGACGTGGTGGTCGGCGTGCTCGACTCGGGCGTCGACCCTGACCACCCCGATCTCGCCGCCGCCATCGACCCCGCCGACTCCGCGGGCTGCCTCACCGGCGTCGCGGACCCGCGGCCCGCGGCGTGGCAGCCGACCACGTCGGTGCACGGCACGCATGTGGCGGGCATCATCGCCGCGGCCGACGACGGCAAGGGCGTGACCGGTGTCGCGCCCGGAGTGCGGATCGCCTCGGTGAAGGTCATTGACGACCACGGTTACGTCGATCCGGAGGCCGCGGTGTGCGGGATCATGTGGGCGGCGGCGCACCACCTGCCGGTGACGAACAGCAGCTGGTTCGTGAACCCGTGGTCGCTATCGTGCGTGCGTGGCGACGACCGCGGTGTGGTGCACGAGGTGCTCGCGCGCGCTGTCGAATACGCGACTTCGGCCGGGACCCTGAACGTCGCGGCCGCGACCAACGAGGCCGTGGACCTCACCCCGTCGGCGCATTCGGGGGTTGTGACTACCGGCGCAGCGAAGTGCGAGGCGCTGCCCGCAGGGCTGGAGGACGTCGTCGCAGTGTCGGCTGTCGGCGCGAATCGCGTGAAAGCGGGCTACAGCTCGTACGGACTCGGCGTGGTGGATGTCACGGCACCGGGTGGCGAAGCCGGCCGGTGTGTGGTGTCGACCGTGCCCGGCGGGTACGCCCCGCTCTGCGGAACGTCGATGGCCGCGCCGCATGTCGCCGGCGTGCTGGCGTTGCTGAAGTCGGCGCATCCCGCGATGGGTCCCGCCGCGTTGCGCCGCGCGCTCGACACCCGGACGACACCGATGCCGTGTCCCGACGACTACGACCTCACCGGCGACGGAACGCAGGACGCCTACTGCGCCGGCTACGACAGCTACAACGGGTTCTACGGCCACGGTCTGGTCGATGCACTCGCAGCCGTGTCCCCGCAGGAGAACGGGCCGCCGAACCTCGCGCGATGACATCTCTCGCCCGGTTCGCGAGGAGGTGCGGTGTGGACCGTCGGTGGACAACGGGTGTTCGGTGTGCCCACGGCGGCTACGCAGCCCGGTCCGCCAGGTCGGGCCCACCAATGTCGAAGACCACCAACGTCGGGTGCTTGCGCCACTGTCGTGGCCCACCAACATCGGGTCCGCAAATTTCGGGTCCCCAGTGGCGCAGTCCCCAGTGGCGGAGTGGCGGAGTGGCGCAGTCCCCGGTGGCGCAGTCCCCGGTGGCGCAGTGGCGCAGTCCACCAGCGTAGGGCCCCACCGGTGTCACGGCCGGCGGGAGGCCGCTCGGCCGAATCGAGGCCGGCACGCCGGGAGCCGGGTGACTGGACTGCGCCGTTTCGTCCACTGTGGACAAATTGGGTTCCGGGCCGGAGCCGCAGAGCCGTGAAGTGGGCGCCGCTACCGGTGCGGCGGATGCCCCGTCTCGGTGGTGGTGGGGAATTGCCCGGCAGCCGGTGGTTGGAGGAGTCCGCCTGGTGAGCCCGGCGTCGTGCGGCGACTGCGGCTGAAAGACGTGCCTCCGGCCGGCTTCGGCGAGTGTCGTCCAACATTTCCGCCTGCTCGGCGAACGACGGGCGCCGGGGTTTCGCCGTGCGGTAGCCGATTGCGTCAGGTCGCACTGTGGTCACGTCAGCAGCAGCTTCGCGATCCTTCGCGTGGACCCCCACACACCGAGTGCCGCCAGCACCAGCAGGTACGCGAGATTGCCGACCATGCCCCATGAGAAGTAGCCGATGGCGAGGCCACGCATGAGCTCGATGCCGTGGTAGAGCGGGAAACACCGCACGACCCACTGCAGCGCTGCGGGGTAGACGGTGATCGGGAAGAACGTGGTGGAGAACAAGAACATCGGCATCAGCACGAGCTGGATGTAGTCGAACTGCGACGTGGACCTCAGGTAGCTCACGAGCGTGATGCTGATGGCCGCGAACGAGAACGACACCAGCAAGGCCACCGGCAACAGCAGCAGCGCCCACCACGACGTGAGGAATCCCATCGCGCCGGTGACGCCCATGAACGCCAGCGCGTACAGTCCGCCCCGCAGCATCGCCCACCCGATTTCGCCCAGCGCCACGTCGAGGGGCCCGATCGGGGTCGCCAGCATGGCGTCGTACGTCTTCGCGTAGCGCAGCTTGAAGAACAGGTTGTACGTCGACTCGAAAACCGCCCCGTTCATCGCCGACGACGCCAGCAACGCGGGCGCCACGAACGCCACGTAACTCATCGGCCGACCATCCGGCCCCGGAACACTGGTGACGAGCTTGCCGAACCCGACCTGGAACGCGAGCAGGTAGAACAACGGCTCCAGCGCCCCGGACACGAGAATCGTCCACGAGCGGCCGTAGACGGTGATCGCCCGCTCGATGATCGCACCCGCCCGGCCGCTGTACATCCCGGGTGGCAGCACGCGGATCAGCAATCCCCGCCGCTGGGTGACTTCCGGTGTCCGCACGTCGGTCATCACGCCACCAGCCGTCGGTAGAACCACCGGTGGGCCAGTGCCCAGCCGACCGCGACCAGGGCCAGCAGGTAGGCCGCGTGGCCGGCGGCGGCCCACGGGGTGACGCCGCCGAGGGTGGCGGCGCGGGAGAGCTGCGTGCCGTGCCACAACGGGGAAAGCCAGGCGAGCCAGCGTAGGTACAGGGGGATCTGGGTGATCGGGAAGAACGTGCCGGAGAACAGCGTCGCGGGCATGACGACGAAGCGGAAGATCAAGCCGAAGCGCTGGCCCTCGTCGAAGGTTTTCGCGGACATCGCGGTCATGGGCGCAGCGCACGCCAGCCCGGTGAAGGTGCCGACGAGGATCACCGCGAGGGCGCCGAAGTTCTGCCACGCGCCGAAGAACAGGGCGATCAGCGCGTAGATCGAGCCGGCCAGGGTGAGTTTCAGCGTGGTCCAGATGAAGTGGGCGCCGACGAGCTGGCCGGGTGACACGGGAGTGGCGGCCACCGCCACGTAGTCCTTCTGCCACTTGAAACCTGACAGCACCGGATACGTCGAGTCGCCCACTGCCTGCTGCGCCGCGCCCGCCACGAGGAGTGCCGGGGCGACGTACACGAGGTACGTGAAGCCGCCCGTCGCCGCGCCGGCCCGAACCTGCGAGCCGAAGCCGAGGCCCATCGCGGCGAGGAACAGTACCGGTTGCAAGCCGGTGGAGTACAGCGTGCTGAGCCAGTGGCGCCGGTACCAGATCCAGTGGCCCTCGACGCGCAGCCAAGCGCCGTGCCAGCGGCCGACGACACGGCCCGTCGCGGAGATCGTCATCAGTCCACCAACGTCCGGCCTGTCAAGCGCAGGAAGACGTCTTCCAGAGAACTTCGCCGCACAAGGCTCGAGACCGGGCGCAAGCCGCGTTCACGCGCGCGCTCGAGCGTGGCCTCACCCGTCATCGTGTACAGCAGCACGCGGTCAGGCAGGACCTCCACGCGGTCGGCCAGCCCTTCGAGCCCTCCGGGCTCCTCGCCCGGCGCGAACCGCAGCTCCACCACCTCGCGCGTGGAGTACCGCGCGATCAGCTCCGCAGGGGAGCCTTCGGCCGCGATCCGTCCGCCGTCCATGACCACCAGCCGGTCGCACAGCTGCTCGGCCTCATCCATGTAATGCGTTGTGACGATCAACGTGGTGCCCCGCGCCTTGAGCCGGAACAGCCGGTCCCACAACAAATGCCGCGCCTGCGGGTCGAGGCCCGTGGTCGGCTCGTCGAGCAGCAGCAGCTCCGGGTCGTTCACGAGCGACCGCGCGATCGTCAGCCGCCGCTTCATCCCGCCCGACAACGAGTCGACCGGCTGCTCCGCGCGGTCGCTCAGCTGCGCGAAGCGCATGAGCTCCTCGGCCTTCACCCGCATGTGCGCCCGCGAAAGCCCGAAATAACGCCCGTAGACGTGCAGGTTTTGCCGCACGGTGAGTTCGAGGTCGAGGTTGTCCTCCTGGGGCACCACGCCGAGGCGGGCGCGGATACGCGGCCCCGCGACGTCGGGATCCAGCCCCAGCACGCGCAGATCGCCCTCGGTGCGGGGCGACACGCACGCGATCATCCGCATCGTCGACGACTTTCCCGCGCCGTTGGGTCCCAGGAACCCGAACGACTCCCCGGCGCGTACCTCGACGTCGATGCCGCGCACCGCCTCGAACTCGCCGAACCGCTTGACCAGTGCTTTCGCCTGCACCAGCGCGGGTTCCGTCGCTGACTCTGCCATCAGACGAACATAAACGGCAGCACCGACAGTTTTCGAGCGGTTTCCCAGGCTGTTCTTGTCAGGGCGTGAGCGGCGCCTGGAGGAACGCGCGGGCCAGCTCGGCATCTCCCGTCACGTGGGGCGTGACCGGGCCGCGCTTCCACAGCAGCGTCAGCAGTTCCTGAGCGGTGGCCTCGGCGATCGCCGCGGGCTCGGCTTCGCCGAGGGTGGGCGGTTCGCCCGGCACGAGCGTCCACGTGTGCCCGGTGTCGGTCGCACGGATCGTGACCGGCGCGGCCAGCGGTGGGTGCTCGTGCCAGCGCGTGACCCGGGGCAGCAGTGCGCCGAAGACTTCGTCGACGCCGTCGGCGGACGCCACCGGGTCGAGCTGCGGAACCACGCCTGCGCACCGGTGCGCATCGATCAGGTGCACGGCCGTTTCATGAGCCTGGCGACGGAACCAGAACGCTTTGGTCTTGGGTCTCCCGGCGAAGTGCCAGCACCCCTCGTCGGGGTCGGCGGTTTCGAGCGCGGTCAGCAGCTCCTCCGCGCTTTCGGCGTACCAGCCGGCGAGGTCGACGTTTTCTGGCGCCACCGGGTTCTGTTTCCGCCGTTCGCCGGTGCGCACGATCTCCGCCGCCCAGCGGTGGATCTTGCCGAGGTGGATCACCAGATCACGCCGGGTCCATGGCGTGCAGTCCGGCACGGCGGCCCCGGCTTCGCCCGCGCGCGCAGTTGCCGCGAAGTCCTCAGTGAGGGCGCGCAGGTGCTCGAGGTGAGCTGCGGCGGGCAACGGCAACGTCGTCATGGCACCTCGAACTGGATGGCGCAAACGGAAAACCGGGACAGCGCACCCGGCGCCGCCCCGGTCTCCACCGTGGTTCACAGGTCGGGGAACCACAACTTCAGCTCGCGCTCGGCCGACTCCGGCGAGTCCGAACCGTGCACCAGGTTGTACTGGGTTTCGAGGGCGAAATCGCCACGCAGCGTGCCCGGCGTCGCCTTCTCGACCGGGTCCGTGCCACCAGCCAGCTGCCGGAACGCCGCGATGGCGCGGGGTCCCTCCACGGCGAGCGCGACGACCGGGCCCGACGTGATGAACTCCAGCAGGTCGCCGAAGAACGGGCGCTCCTTGTGCTCGGCGTAGTGCTCCTCGGCCACCGCGCGCTCCACGGTGCGCAGCTCCAGGGCGGCCAGCTTCAGGCCCTTGCGCTCGATGCGCGAGATGACCTCGCCGACGAGGCCGCGCGCGACGCCATCGGGCTTGACGAGGACCAGCGTGCGTTCAGTCACGACGGTGTTTCTCCTTGGGTGAATTCGTGTTACCGGCCGCGAGCCTAGCCGACGTGCCCGGCGGCCCTGTGGGTGCAGCGGGTTGGGCCCGGCGAGGTGACGTCGAGCCATCGATCCTTGTTCGCCGATGACGGTCTCGCTTCCGTCCTCAACAGCTGTTCAACCAGTACCACACGGTCCCTCCCGAGAGGGGGTGCCCACACCTCCGTTCACTGATCGATCGCAGCCTCGTAGAAGGCGTCTGCGAGTGCGACGATAACGGCGCTGATGCCGGGACCGTCGCTGAAGAAGTAGTCGGCCATGGTGTTGTGGGCCTCCTGGTTGTCGACGACCGCCTCAATGACCGCCGCCTGGAAGTCCTGTGACTCCATGAACTGCTTCTTCGAGTTCACCTTGGTCTGGTTGACCAGGTCAGGGTAAGCGAGCAGCCGCTGCACCAGTCCCTGGACGAACTCGCGGACCTGAGACTGGGAGAAGGACTCGGCCCCGAAGAGGTCGTTCATCTTGTCGATGACGATCTGGAGTGCGACGTACTTCGGCTCCTTCCGGGTGCCGGTGCCCGCGGCGCTGATGCCCTTGAGCTCGCCGTCGCCGGTCAACGAGATGTCGACCGCGGTCCCCTTGATGTGCTTGACGCCGACCAGGACCACGTCGGAGAGGTCGACCTCCGCGGCCCACGACGAGTCTGCGATGACCTTCTCCAGGAGCCGCAGGAAGATCGACAGCATCTCCATGTACGCGTCGCCGTAGTCGACGATCTGGCTCATGAAGTCGTAGAGCCGGACGAAGGTGGAGACGTCCTTGCGGAACAGGTCGAGGGTGTTGAGGGTGACTTTGTCGTCGGCCTCGATCGCAGCCGCGTAGCGGCGCGCGAACTCGGTCTTGGCGGGGCTGATCGCCGCAGAGAGCGCGTTGTTTCCTTTCCGGGTGACCCACAGTCCGGCGACTTCGCGTACCTGCTCGGGCGTGTAGATCCCGGCCTGAGCGAGCTTGGTGTTGAGGTGGAAGACGACGTACGGGTCGGTCTCGGTCTCGAGGGTGGCATTGGTGAAGTACGGCTCGAACGCAGCCCGGATGTCCTCGGGCTTGTTCACGAAGTCGATGACGAACGTCTTGCGTTTTTGTTCCCCGCCGGCAGTGCGATGGGTGCGGTTGAGCCGGGAGAGCGTCTGCACGGTGGTTACGCCGGAGAGCTTCTTGTCCACGTACATCGCTGAGAGCAGCGGCTGGTCGAACCCTGTCTGGAACTTGTTGGCGACCAGCATGATCTTGTACGTCTCGCCCTTGAACGCGGCGGCCAGATCCGAGCCGGCGCCAGGGTTCAAATTCGCTTCGGTGAACTCGTCGTCCTTGCTCGGCTGCGGCCCCCAGTCCGGGGCCCACTCCTCGTCCTCAGCCATGGTCACCGAGCCAGAGAAGGCGACCAGGGTGCGGTAGTTGTACGAGGCGTCCTTAGCGGCCCGCTTCGCGATGTAGGCGTCGATCGCCTTCTTGTACTTCACCGCGGCCCTGCGCGAGTCGGTCACGACCATTGCCTTCGCCTTGCCCTCCAGCAGGTGGGCAACGTTGGCGTGGAAGTGCTCGACGATGATCTGAACCTTCTGGCTGATGTTGGTCGGGTGTAGCTTCACCCACCGCATCGCCCCTTTCCGGGCGGCGGCCTCCTCCACCACCACATCACCGTCGCCGCTCTCGGCCTGACTGGCGATCTTCAGCGCGGTGTCGTAGGTCTGGTAGCCCTTGAGCACGTCGAGGATGTAGCCCTCCTCGATCGCCTGTCGCATCGAGTAGAGGTGGAACTCGACCGGCTTCCCGTCCGGGCCTTTGCGTCCGAAGAGCTCCAGAGTCTTGTTCTTCGGCGTCGCGGTGAACGCGAAGTAGGAGATGTTCTTCGACTCCGCCCGCTCGGTCATCTCCGAGGCCAGGATCGCCTCGATGTCGACCTCACCACCCTCTTCGATCTCCTTGACTTCCTCGGCGGTCAGTACAGCCTTGAGCTTGGAGGAGATCTGGCCGGACTGTGAGGAGTGCGCCTCGTCCGCGATCACCGCGAACCGCTTGCCCTTCAGACCCTTGTCAGCCCGGATCTCGTCGAGCGCGAACGGGAAGGTCTGGATCGTCACCGCGATGATCAGCTCCCCGTTCTTCAACGCCGTCGCCAGCAGCCCGGACTTCGACTTCGCCCCCGCCTTGCGGACATCCTCCGGGCTGATCGTGGCCACGATCTTCCCCGACCCGTCGATCTGGCGGATCGCCTCCTGGAGCTGCCCGTCGAGCACGTTGCGGTCCACAACCACGATGACCGAGTCGAAGACCTTCTCGTCGTTTACGTGCAGCCGTGCCAGCCGGTGCGCGGTCCAGGCGATGGTGTTGGTCTTACCCGAACCTGCGGAGTGCTCGATCAGGTAGCGCTGCCCTACCCCTTCCTCGCGCACCGCGGCCACGATGTTCGTCACGGCCTCCCACTGGTGGAACCGCGGGAAGAGCATGCTCGTACGCCGCACCGACGTCCCGGTGGCGACGTCCCACTCCTCCTTGGTCTCCACGATCATCAGCCGGCCGATGATGGTCAGCCAGGCGTTCTTCTCCCACACCCGCTCCCACAGGTACGCCGTCGCCGACCGCCCGCCCTCACCCGGCGGGTTTCCCGCGCCATGCTCATGGCCGACGTTGAACGGCAGGAAGTGCGTCTTCTCGCCCTCGAGCCGGGTGGTCATCGCGGCCAGGTCGTTGGAGACCGCGAAGTGGACCAGCGCCCGGTGCCCGAACGACAGCAGCGGCTCCGGCCGACCGTTGGTCAGCGGGTGCCGGTTCTTGCGGTACTGGTTGATCGCCTCGTCGAGGGACTGGGTGAAGTCGGTCTTCAGCTCCACGGTGGCGACCGGGAGCCCGTTGACGAAGAAGACCAGGTCGATGCTGCGCCGGTCGGCGGTGGAGAAATACACCTGCCGCATCACCCGCACCCGCATCGCCGCGTACTGCTCGTTGGTGGTCGCGTTCAGACTGGTCTCGGGGCGGAACTGCGCGATCTTCAACCGGCCACCGCCGATGTACTGCACTCCGTTGCGCAGGATGTTCAGCGTCCCGCCACCGTGTTCGAGGGGCTTGTCGAGCGTCGTGGTCAGCACGTCGAGGAACTTCGCTTGCGACCCCGCGGCCTTCAGAGCTTTCCCGTACGCCGTCTGCTGGGTCCCCTCCAGCCAGGCGAACAGGTCCTCGGGGAACAGCGCCCGCTCCCGGTCGTAGCCGGTGTCGTTCGCCGAGTAGAGCCACCCGTGGGCCTCCAGGTACGCACAGATCTCGGACTCGAAGACGACCTCGTTGTGACCGGCCATCACGCCATCTCCCGTACGTCGGTCTGCCCCGTCACCGCCGCCGTGATCAACGCCGACCGCCGTTCCCTGGAGAGTTGAATGAACCGCTCCGTCTCGGCGATCAGCGCGTCGATTTTCGCGGTTTGCTCGTCGAGGTGCGCAGCGATACGGCGCTGGTCGTCCAGCGCTGGCAACTGGAGGCGAAGCTCCCGAATGTCCCGCTGAGAGATCTTCTGCATCGAGTGGCTCATACCCTTCGATGCAGCACTGATCTGCACCCGCAGGCCAGGAGACGCGAGCGCGTACGCGACGAACGCGGGGTCCGCGTCAGCCGTGAGCGAGACGCCGTACGTGAGATCAGAGAGAAGCAAGCGTGGATAGTCCCCGTCCACTACGGCAGCAGCACCGACCAGATCCTTCGTATTCGAGCGAGACATGACGAGTTCGCCCCGACGGACCGCAAACTCCGACCGTGGAGTCTCCTCGTCTGGGAGCCGTTTGTTCTCTGCAGGGTCGAATCGTCCCCTGTTCGCGCACCCGACCTTCAGGACTCCCCATTCCTTTAGTCCGTCTGCGGGCCAGTTCTCGCAGTTGGGGCTCCATCCCTGACGAAGTGCCGTAATGACGCGCCGGAACTCGACGTCCGTACCCTGCGACGTCGCGTGCGCAATGACGGCAGTCCGGCGCTCGCGGAGCATCTCGATCAGGCGCTGCTGCTCCTCGACGAGCGTGTCGATGCGGGCGGTCTCGCGGTCGAGGTAGTCGGCGATGGCGCGCTGCTCGCCCAGCGGGGGAACTAGCCACGGTGCGTCGGCCAACTCTTCGCGGTTGACCTTCGGCATCTTGACGCGCATCGAGATGATCGTCGCAAACGTGTGGAACGGCCGTGCCAAGAAGTAGTAGAGCGCGAATCGCGGCTCGACCCTGTCAGTGAATGACATCGCGTACATATCCGCGCTGCATAGCGCTTGGGTCTCAGCGATCGCCGCCTTGTTGAGCGCGGGCCGGATCTTCGAATACACGAGTTGGCCCTGTTTGACAAGATACTTGCCGCTGTCGGCGCCCTGCTCTTGTGCCGTTTCGACGCTGATGATTCGTCCCGTGTTGCTCTCGATGTGATTGGGAGCGATCAGTGTCATCCCGCTCCAAGGCTCTTCGCGAGGATCTACCTGTCCGCCGTTGATCACCGCCTCGTAGCGGAAACGGCTGAGCTCCCAATGTGCTGGCACCTCGCCCAGCCATGGGGAGTTGGCTGGCGTCATCTCGGCGTAGGGCTTCATCACTGCTCGACCTCCCGCAGCAGGTCGAGGATCTTGGCGACCTGTTTCTCCAGGTCGGCGTCGATCTCGGCCAGGGGGCGGGGTGGGACGTACTTGTAGAAGTGGCGGGTGAAGGGGATCTCGTAGCCGGTCTTGACCTTGGCCCAGTCGATCCAGGCGTCGGGGGCATGTGGCTCTACCTCGGCGTCGAAGTACGCCTGGATGACCTCGACCTTGCCGGCCGCACCGGCGGTCGAGCCGCCGTAGGTGAACGGGACGTTCTCGGTGTCGCGCTTCTTCGAGTCCGGCTTAGGCTTGCCCTTGCGGTCCACGACCGGCTGCCCGTCCTCGTCCAACAGCGGACGCTCGACGGTGATGGTCCAGTAGCCGAAGTCGTCGTTGCACAGCACCTTGGCGTAGTCGGGGTCGGCGTCGGTGAAGTCGGCGTACAGACGTACCACTTTGGCGCGGTCATCCTCGCTGAGCTCACGGTTCTTGGAGCCGAGGCTCTTGCGCATCTTGGTCCAGAATGACGTGCCGTCGATGAGCTGGACCAGGCCCTTGCGGTCGGGGTGCTTGGTGTTGTCGAGGATCCAGATGTAGGTGGCGATGCCGGTGTTGAAGAACATGTTGGTCGGCAGCGCGACGATGGCCTCGACCAGATCGTTCTCCAGCAGCCATTTGCGGATGTTGGAGGGGCCGGACTCGGCGGCGCCGTTGAAGAGCGGTGAGCCGTTCATGACGATGCCGACCCGGCCGCCGCCGTCCTCGGGGGCGCGCATCTTGTGGGCGAGGTGGAGTAGGAAGAGCATCTGCCCGTCGGAGGTCGACGGGAGGCCGGGGGCGAACCGGCCGTAGGGACCAGCTTCGTCGCGCTCTTTTGTGACCGCCTTGGCGTACTGCTTCCAGTCGACGCCGTACGGCGGGTTGGACATGCAGAAGTCGAACTGGCGGCCCTTGAACGCATCGTCGGTCAGGGTGTTGCCGAAGGCGATGTTGGTCGCGTCGTGGCCCTTGGCCAGCAGGTCGGACTTGCAGATCGCGTACGACTGCGGGTTGTACTCCTGGCCGTACAGGCTCAGCTTCGCGTCGGGGTTCTGCGCGAGCAGGTGCTCCTCGGCCAGGGCGAGCATGCCGCCGGTGCCCGCGGTGGGGTCGTACAGCGTGCGGACGATGCCGACCTCGGTCAGGTCGGCGTCCTTCTCGGCGAAGAGCAGGTCGACCAGCAGCCGGATCGCGTCCCGCGGGGTGTAGTGGTCACCGGAGGTCTCGTTCGCGGCTTCGTTGAACTTGCGGATGATGTACTCGAACGCATCGCCCATGTCGGCGTTCGACACCGTGTTCGGGTGCAGGTCGACGGCCTTGAAGGACGTGACGACCTCACGCAGCAGCTCCGCCTTCTCGAGGGCGAGGATCTCCTTCTTGAAGTCGAAGTACTCGAACACGTCGACATCGGGCGAGAACCGGTCGATGTAGTCGGCGAGGTTGTCCGCCAGCCCGTCGGCGTCCGCCAGCAGGTTGGCGAAGGAGTAGTTCGAGGTGTTGTAGAACGGCCGGCCGGTCGCCTTCTTGACCTCGATCCTGAGCCGGTTCGGGTTGTCGTACTTAGCCGCCAGCTCGCGGACCGTCTCGCGGTCGGGCTCGAGGATGCAGTCGAGGCGGCGCAGGATCGTGAGCGGGAGGATCACGTTGCCGTACTGATTGGGACGGTAAGGGCCCCGAAGCTTGTCGGCGATCGTCCAGATGAAACTACCGAGAGTGCTCACACGGCTCCTAACGAGGTTCACTCGACGATGAATGTCAGACGTCCAGCGGGAGTCCGTGCGCGCCGTCCGACGAGGCGGCGCACAGTCTGCCTCAGGCGGTGCGTCACAAGAACATCATTACGTATCACTACGCCCTTTGTGCGACAAGTCCGCACGGGCGGCGAGCGTGGAAATCCCAACACACGGCTGTTCGGATGAATAACCCGGCGACGCGCTGCTACTGCGGCCGCTGCTGCTGGCTGGCCAACGTGCCGGCCGCCATCCGGCGGGCGACATCGCGGCGCAGGTGCAGGAACCACAGGAAAGCGGCGAGGAAGATCACGCCGATCACGGCGATCGCGGGCAGGGTGAAGCCGAGGGCGATGAGGGCGACCTGCAGGACGAGCACCACGGGCACGGCCCAGGCGTGTTTGAGCAGGCCGCACAGCACGAGCAGCGCGACGGCGATGCCGATGACCGCCCAGCCCGTGGCGGTGGTGACGCCGCCGCCGAGTTTGGCGACGACGGGGATCGCCAGTGCGACCGTGATGGCCTCCATGATGAGCGTGCCCGAGAGCACGCCGCGGAAGCCCTTCATCGGGTCCTTGGGCGGGGGCGTGACCGCCGGGGTCTCGCTCATGCCGGTTCCTTCCCGAAGAGGGTGCGGGCATCGCCCGCGGTGACCACCGAGCCCGTGACCAGCACGCCGCCGCCGGCGAGAGGTTCCTCCGGGTCGTCGGACTGCTCGACGAGACCGATGGCGGTCTCGATCGCCGTCTCGAGGTCGGCCTCGCTCAGCACGCGTTCCTCGCCGAAGATCGACGCGGCGAGCCGCGTGAGGTCCTCCAGCGGCATCGACCGCGGTGACGAGTTGCGGGTGACCACGACGTCGGTCACGACGGGCTCCAGTGCTTCGAGGATGCCGGCGGCGTCCTTCTCCGCCAGCACCGCGACGACGGCGACCAGCCGGCGGAAGGCGAACTCGTCGGTGACCGTCTGGGCCAGCGCCCGCGCGCCCATGGGGTTGTGCGCGGCGTCGACCATCACGGCCGGTGCCGCGCGCACGCGCTCGAGCCGCCCGGGGTTCTCGACCTCCGCGAACGCCTCGCGCACGGCTTCGAGCACGAGCTGTTTGTCTTTGCCGGCACCGAAAAACGCCTCGACGGCCGCGAGCGCGAGCGCCGCGTTGGCCGCCTGGTGGGCGCCGTGCAGGGGCAGGAAGATCTCGTCGTAGACCCCGCCGAGGCCCTGCAGCTTCAGCAGCTGCCCGCCGACGGCGATCTCGCGCTCCAGCACGCCGAACTCGCTGCCGGCGCGCGCCACGGCGGCGTCGACCTCGACGGCGCGCTTGAGCAGCACGTTCAGCACTTCCTGGCCCTGTTCCGCGATCACCGCGACCGAGCCGGGCTTGATGATCCCGGCCTTCTCGCGCGCGGCGTCGACGGGCGTCGGGCCCAGGTATTCGGTGTGGTCGAGACCGATCGGGGTGATCACGGCGACGTCGGCGTCGGCGACGTTCGTGGCGTCCCACGCCCCGCCCATCCCGGCCTCGATCACGGCGGCTTCCACGGGCGCGTCGGAGAACGCGGCGAACGCCATGCCGGTGAGCACCTCGAACTTGCTCATCGGCACGCCGTCTTCGCTCGCACCGTCGACCATCGCCACGTACGGCGCCACGTCCTGGAACAGCTCGACGTACCGCGCCGCCGAAATCGGCTGCCCGTCGAGCGCGATGCGCTCGGTGACCAGCTGCAGGTGCGGGCTCGTGTACCGGCCGACTCGCAAGCCCATACGGGTCAGCAGGGCGTCGACCATGCGGCTCACCGAGCCCTTGCCGTTGGTCCCCGCGACGTGCAGCACGGGATACCCGCAGTGGGGTTCGCCGAGCAGCGTCACCAGGGCCTGGATACGGGCGAGGCTCGGCTCGAGCTTCGTCTCCGGCCAGCGCTGGTTCAGCTCGGCCTCGACGGCGAGCAGCTCGCGGCGCGCTTGCGGACCGTCCGGGTCGGGCACGGGTTCCTCGACGCCCTGGTCGTCGAGCTCGTGCAGCTCCTGATCCTCCGGCACGGTCAGGTCCGGCACCGGGCCGGTCGCCAGGTTGTCGCCCAGCTGCCCGATGCCCCCGATCCCGCCGCGCGCGCCACCACCGACGGTGTACGCGGCGTCCGGCGCGTCGAGATCGGGGTCGACGTCGTCGGAAGCTTCGTGGGCTCGCGCGCCCAGCTCGTCCACGCCCGCGAAACTGTCCGGGTCCGCGAGATCCGGCCGCCTCTCGCGGCTTTCCTCGCTCTCGAACGGCTGTTCCCCGCCGTCCGCCTCACCACGCGGCACGCACTCGCTCCTTCGGCAACGCTGTTCACCTAACCAGCCGAGTCTACGTGCGCGCTCCGTCCACGGTGACCTGCGGGTTCACGACGGCTTTTCGGAGTGCCGGCAGGGTCGGGACATGGCCTTCGACCACAATCACCATCAACCTTGCTCGTGGTGACGCGCGCACGTAGGGACGGGCGTCGGGCCTTCCTCCACTTTCGATTTGGAAGACTCCTGATGTCGAGGTAGCGCAATGTTGCGACGTGCGAAGCGACGGTCCTTACGCCGCTGCTCGCTGTTCCGACCGGACGCGGGGTGCCGACTCCCGCTGTCGCACCGCCAGTGCCCGCGTCGTGCGCACGAAACCGACAGCGCAGCGGTACTCCAAGCCGCGGTGCCGGTCGGCTGCTGTTTCTCAGCGGTCGCGCCAGGCCAGCGGAGACAGAGTTGCTGCGGCCTCGGCGATGCGACGGGCCGTCTCGGTGGTGAGGCCTTTGCGGGCGGAGTCGATCCAGCCGGCGACGCGCTCGACGCCGATGTCGCGGTACTCGACGGCTTGCAACAGCATTTCGAGCTTGTCGGCGTCCTTGGCGCACCGCGCTTCGAGGGTCTGCCGGGTCTCGTACTCGTCCACCGCGGTCCGGACCATCGCGCGGGAGGCATCCGGGAGCGCCGCAGTCTGGTCGGCCGTGATCTCACGTGGCTCGGGCTTGCTCATGTACTTGGCCGCGGTGTGTGGGATGTCGCCGGTGCGGGTCTCCTGCGTGTCGTGCCAGAGCGCGAGGAACGCGGCCCGCTCGGGGCTCGCGCCTTCCTCGGCGGCGAGCAGCGCGGCGATCTGCGCGGCTCGCATGCTGTGCTCGGCGACCGATTCGGGGTCGCGGACGCCCGCGTGCCACCACCCCGTGCGGCGGATGCGTTTGAGCAGCCCGAGTTCGTAGCCGAACGCGGCGAGTGCGGCGGGCTCGTCTGGCATGGAGTGTTCTCCCTATCGGTCGGCGAGACGCAGAGCGTAGTGAAGGCCGGCGACCTGGTCACGTCCGTCACGAGTGAGCACATCGGCGGAGGTCAGCACCTCCAGGGCGCCGGCCAGTGCGTCGCGGGCGGCCGAGCGTTCGGTCAGCAGCGCGGGCCGGCTGGCCACGAGCGTGTACACGGTGTGCAGGTTGAGCGGCAGGTGCGGCGAGGCCGGGTCGAGGCGGCCCACCAGGTGGTGGAACAGCCGCACGCCGGACCAGGATCGGGTGTCGTCTGCGCCCATGAACGCGTCGTCGGTCTGGTCGTCGGGTAGTTCGCCGATCCAGTGCGCCCAGTAGTTGAGGTTCGCGAGCTCGGCACGCGAGCCGGTGGTGCGCGTGACGAAGTCGTGCAGGTGTGAGCTGTCGCCGGTCGCAGCGAGTGCGACGGATGCCGAGCGGGCTTCAAGGAGGCTGGTCACGTCGCCGTCGGCGATCGGCCGACGGCCGGCGGTTGCCCACTCACCGCGCAGCCACTGCGCCACCTCGTCGCGCTGGTCGAAGCCGAGCAGGTACACCGCCTGCCGGCGCAGCAGAGCCGCATCGGCGTACGCGCCGCGTTCCGCGACGGTCAGCAGGTGATCGAAGAACCGGGCCCGCTCGTCGGCGCCCATCGTGGGCCCGGACGCGACTGGTCCGCGGCGCGGCACCTTCGGCGTGAACACCTCCAGCTCCGGTGGCAGGTGCCCCGTGAACGGCCATGTGATCAGGTTCGTGAGCGTCTTGCGGTGCACGCTCGCGGCCAGCGGATGAGCGTCCGGCTCGACCCATGCGGCGCCGGCCGCGATCCCGGTCGAGAGGACCAGATCGGCCTCGACGGCCGCGCGCAGGTGCCGGCCGGTGGAAGAGGGCGCGCCAAGCCGAGGCAGCCGGGCGGACAGGCGGACGAAGTCCCCCGCGGGCATCGCGGACAGGGGTCGGCGCCCCGATTCCCACCCTTGGACGGTGCTCCCGTCGACTGCGAGTCGTTCCGCGAGCCGCTCTTGTGTCAGCCCTGCCGATTGGCGCGCGAGCTTGAGGACGTAGCCGGTCACGACGCCCGTTGAACGGGAACCCTGACTACCGGTCAGTGCTGTCGCCGCTCCGCCCACAATCGCTCCCGGTCTGGACGATTCCCCGCCGGACCGCACCCGTACTCGCAGTCCGTTCTGCCTGGTCCTTGGTGATCGTAGCGTCACTCCACGAAGTTTCGGGATGGCTGTGAGCAGCCAGAACACGACGGGAGTGACCGGTGATGGCGGCGTTGATCTACATCGACCCGGCGGCCATCCACCCCGTGATCAACGGCGTGTGGCACCGCACGAGCCTCGCGGCGATCCCCGCGCCCGGGCAGGGCATCACGATGCTGTGCGGCGCGACCGCGGCCGCCGAGTTCGAGCCACTCGACCAGCGCACCGCGCACGGCGTGCCGACACAGTGCCCGTACTGCGATGTGGCCTACCGGCGCGCCCTCGGCTGGACGATCCCACCCGAGCATCCCGGCCTGCGCCGGCCCCATCCGGTCCCGAGGCGGCGCTGATGGGCTGGTGGATCAACGACGACGGCGACGAGGTCGACACCGACCCGGACACCGGCGAGGTGATCGACGAGGGCGAGTGATCGCCCGGCAGCACCTCACTTCCTGATCTCCCGGCCGCCGTGCCGGTGCCCCGACCCGGCACGGCGGCCCGGGTTCCACACCCCTGCGCATTTGCAAATGCGACAACAGGGAGGGCCAGCTGATGCCGCGCAATCCCGCAGGACCCGGTCCGACGAGGCCCGGCCCGGGCAAGGACGGATCCCCCAACCCCGGCACCAAGAACCCCGGTCCCCAGCCCCGCCCGATCCAGCCACCGCGGCCCGAGCGCTAGGGAGACGACTGTGCCCGAGAACCCGCGCCGGCGGCGCCGCGACCGCCGAAGCTGCCTCGCCGGTGGCCAGCTGGGGAACGTGGCCTACGGCTCGGCCGGAAGCTACCCGCCGCGGCAACCGGCCGGTCCCACCCGCCCCGGCGGCCCCATGCGCTCCACCCTGGTCCGCTGGCGTCCGAACCCCCCGGAACCCGACGACGTGGCTTAGCATCGAGCCATGAAGTCGCGACGGGACACGCGGAAGCTGACGACCGCCCTCCTCGCCAGCGCCTCCGGAACGCGCTTCCACGCAGGCGAGCTGCGAGAGGCCACCGGGCTGCACAACGCACGCCTCTACCCGCTGCTGGTGCTGTTCGAGCAGCGCGGGTGGCTCGCCAACGGTTGGGACGAATCCGAGTCCGACGCCGAACAGCCGCGCCCCTGGTACACCCTCACCGACCTCGGCCGACGGAAGCTGGCCAGGCCGTAGCGACATCGCCGCTTGATCCCGCGGCACGACTCGACCCGGCCACTTGCGCCATGACGGTGACAGGGCTCCTTGCGGTGCGTGCCCGCGTACGGCCGCCACCGTCCGAACGCGGGCCCGGGTCCCTTCCCCTTTGTGCCGCCAAGCCTTCGCACGACAACCAGAGACCCGCGCCGCCGGCAGGATGCTGGAGAGTGGGCTGTCCGAGGCTCGGGCGTCAGGTGGCTTTCTTCGGCCCGGCAGCGGCGCCGAGCGCGCACACGTCGGTGATGGCCAGTGGCAGCACGATGGCCCGGCGTAGATGCCGAAACCAGCCTACGAATTCGTCTCCTGCCTCGCCTCGCTGCACCACGTGCCGTTCGGGACGGTTGCCAAGCTGCGCGAGGCGCTGACTCCCGGCGGGGTGCTCGCGGTGCTCGGCCTGGCCCGCCCGAGCACTCCGGCCGACCTCGCCCTCGACCTCGCGTCGGCGCCGGTGAACCTGCTGGCGCGCGGTGTCGTCCGGGCCGGCGAGTGGCTCGACGGCGGGCCGGATCCGCTGCCGCAGCCGCCGGTCCGGATGGTGTTCCCGCGGCTCGGCGACCTCCGCCGCGAGGCTCGGGGCCTCCTGCCGGGCAGCCGGATCAGGACCCTGCCGTTCTGGCGGTTCCTCCTGACCTACCGGAAACCGGACACCGATCACCCGGCAGGCGGGTGAACCCGGGCTCGTCCACCCGATTGGCGGCAGGCAACCGGCACCGAGCTGGCTAGACGTGGACGCGGTACTGGAACTCGAAGAAGTGGGGTTTCGATGCGTCGTGTCCTGCTCGCCGTGCTGGCCGTCCTGCTCGTCACCGGCACCACCACCGCGGCCGCCTCGCCGGGGATAGGTTTCGACCACTACGTCGCGCTCGGCGATTCGTACACGGCCGGGCCGTTGATCCCGTTGCAGCGGCTCGATCCACTGGGCTGCGCGCGCTCGACGGCGAACTACCCGTCGCTGCTGGCGGGCGCATTGCACGTCGACAGCTTCTCCGACGTGAGCTGCTCCGGGGCCGACACCACGAACATGACGCAGCCACAGAACGTGCCGCTGGGCGTGAACCCGCCGCAGTTCGCCGCACTGCGCGCTGACACCGACCTCGTGACGGTCGGCATCGGCGGCAACGACTCCGGCGTCTTCGGCACGCTCGTCGGTACCTGCCCGGGCCTGCGCAGCCAGGACCCGAGCGGCAACCCGTGCCAGCGCCATTTCACCGTCGACGGCGTCGACACGATCAAGGCCGAGCTCACGACCACGGAGAAGAGCGTCGAAGCCGTGCTGACCGGCATCCACGCCCGCGCGCCGCACGCGAAAGTGCTCGCCATCGGCTACCCCCGCATCGCGCCGGCCACCGGCTACTGCCCCGCCATCCTCCCCTTCGCCGACGGTGACTACGCCTGGCTCACCACCATCGAGGAAGCGCTCAACGCGGCCATCCGCACGGCCACCGAAGTCACCGGGGACGCGTCCTATGTGGACACTTTCACGCCTTCGGCGGGCCACGACGCGTGCGCCACCGGCGGCGCGGCGTGGATCAACGGCAAGGACACGAAGCTGCTTCGGGCCGCCGCCTACCACCCACTGCCGCGGGGCATGGCCGGCCTGGCGGGCGTGATTCACCGATACCTGACGGACTGACCCGGCAAGTCCACGGGTTCTCGGCCCCGCGCCCGTGTGGCATGGGTCGGCCGCACCCGGGGCGCAGAGCTGCGCCCGGCTGGTCCCAGCGGAAACGAGTCAATCGCGTCACTGCGGCCGCCGGCACAGCGAAGGTCCCCCACAGGCGCGGGGGACCTTCGCCTCGGACCGTCAGGAAGCGGGCAACGCGGCCAGCCGCGCCTCGATCCGCTCGATGTCGGCCGCCGCGGTGGTGCGGCGCAACTTGATCTTCTCGATGACCTGCTCGGGCGCCTTGGCGATGAACGACTCGTTCGCGAGCTTGCCCTCGGTCTGCGTGAGCTCCTTCTTGGCCACACCAAGGTCCTTCTGGAGCCGCTTGCGCTCAGCCGCGACGTCGATCGTGCCCGACAGGTCGAGTTCGACCGTGACGAGACCACCCGCCAGTGCGACCTCGAGTGCCGCGCTGGCGGAAAACTCCGGCGTCGGCTCGGTGAGCCGCACGAGGGAGCGAATCGCGTCTTCGTGGCCTGCCACCGTTTCGAAGCCGGCACCGGCCAGGCGGGTAGCCACCTTCTGGCCCGGTTTGAGGCCCTGGTCGGCGCGGAAGCGGCGGATCTCGGTGACGAGCTTCTGCACGTCGGCGATCCGGGCATCCGCCCCGGCGTCGGCGTAGCCGGCCGGAGCGGCGGGCCACGCGGCGATCACGAGCGACTCGCCGCCCGTCAGCGCCGTCCACAGCTTCTCGGTGATGAACGGGATGAACGGGTGCAGCATCCGCAGCACCGTGTCGAGCACGTGGCCGAGCACGGACCGGGTCGTCTCGACCCGCGCCTCGGCGCCTTGGTACAGCTGGACTTTGGCGAGTTCCAGGTACCAGTCGCAGAGCTCGTTCCACGTGAACTGGTAGAGCGCGCCGGCGACCTTGGCGAACTGGAAGTCCTCGAAGAGTTCGTCCACTTCGGACACCAACGCGGACAGTCGGCCGAGAATCCAGCGGTCGGCCTCGGTCAGCGACGAAGCGTCCGGCAGGGGCGAGGCGACCGAGGCGCCGTTCATCATCGCGAACTTGCTGGCGTTCCACAGCTTCGTGCAGAAGTTGCGCGAACCCGCGGCCCACTCGTCGGCCAGCGCCATGTCCGCACCCGGGTTGGCGCCGCGCGCGAGGGTGAAGCGCGTGGCGTCGGCACCGTAGGCGTCCATCCACTCGAGCGGGTCGATCACGTTGCCGCGCGACTTCGACATCTTCTTGCCGTTCGCGTCGCGGATCAGGCCGTGGAGGTACACGTGGTCGAAGGGCTGCTTGCCCTCCATTTCGTGCACGCCGAACATCATCATGCGCACGACCCAGAAGAACAGGATGTCGTAGCCAGTCGACAGGACGCTGGTCGGATAGAACTTCGCCAGATCAGCCGTCTCGCCCGGCCAGCCCATGGTCGACATCGGCCACAGACCCGACGAGAACCACGTGTCCAGCACGTCCGGATCCTGCGTCCAGCCCTCGCCCGACGGCGGCTGCTCGTCCGGCCCCACGCACACGACTTCGCCGTCGGGTCCGTACCAGACGGGAATGCGGTGGCCCCACCACAGCTGGCGCGAGATCGTCCAGTCGTGCATGTTGTCGACCCAGTCGAAGTAGCGCTTCTCGAGCTCGGCCGGGTGGATCCGCGTGCGGCCGTCGCGCACCGCGTCGCCCGCGGCGCGCGCCAGCTCCTCGACCTTCACCCACCACTGCAGCGACAGCCGCGGCTCCACCACGGTGTCGCAGCGCGAACAGTGACCGACAGCGTGCACGTACGGCCGCTTCTCCGCCACGATCCGGCCCTGCTCGCGCAGCGCCGCGACGATCGCCGGCCGCGCCTCGAACCGGTCGAGCCCCTCGAACGGGCCCGGCGCGGTGATTTCGGCGCGCTCGTTCATGATCGTCAGCATCGGCAGATCGTGGCGGCGGCCGATCTCGAAGTCGTTGGGGTCGTGCGCCGGGGTCACCTTCACGGCGCCGGTGCCGAACTCCGGGTCGACGTGCTTGTCGGCCACGATCGGGATCTTGCGCCCGGTCAGCGGCAGCTCCACCTGGGTGCCGACGAGATGTGCGTACCGCTCGTCGTCCGGGTGCACGGCGACACCGGTGTCACCCAGCATCGTCTCGGCCCGCGTGGTCGCCACGACGATGGCGTTGTCGCCGTCGCCGTAGCGGATGGACACGAGTTCGCCGTCGTCGTCGTTGTGGTCGACCTCGATGTCCGACAGGGCGGTCTGGCACCGCGGGCACCAGTTGATGATGCGCTCGGCGCGGTAGATCAGACCGGCGTCGTGGAAGTTCTTGAACACCGTCTGCACGGCCCTGGACAGGTTCTCGTCCATGGTGAAGCGCTCGCGAGTCCAGTCGACGCTGTCGCCGAGGCGCTTCATCTGGCCGAGGATCTTGCCGCCGTACTCGGCCTTCCACTCCCACACGCGCTCGACGAACTTCTCCCGGCCGAGGTCGTGGCGCGAGAGGCCCTCACCGGCGAGCTGGCGCTCGACGACGTTCTGGGTCGCGATACCCGCGTGGTCCATGCCCGGCAGCCACAGCACCTCGTAGCCCTGCATGCGGCGCCGGCGGCTCATGGCGTCCATCAGGGTGTGGTTGAGGGCGTGGCCCATGTGCAGGCTGCCAGTGACGTTCGGCGGCGGCAGTACGATCGAGAACGGCGGCTTCTCCGACGAGGCGTCGGCCGTGAAGTACCCGGCCGCTACCCAGCGGTCGTACATCGGTGCTTCTTCGGCGGCCGGGTCCCAGGCACCCGGAAGGTCGGTTTTCTGCGGCGGAGCGTTCTCGGTCACAATGGACAAGTCTACGAACCCGTCCCGGCGGGTTTACGCAGGGGGAAAGGCGGTGCACGGATGACACGCCCGGAAGATCCGGACGACCGGATCGAGACGCACCCGGACCTCATCGACCCGGAGTGGCAAAAGCACGCCGAGCTCGACGCCTGGCTGGGCGCCAAGAAGGAGATGAAGAAGCGCCGACGCCGCGCCCCTTCCGGCCGCGGCTACGGCGCGCCGGCCAAGCCCAGCCGCTGGCCCGGTGCCGTCGCCATCCTCGGTCTCGTGCTGCTGCTGGCCGCGGCCGTCATCGTCCACCGGATCCAGGGCCAGGGCGTGAACGAGACCTCCATCGAGTACACCTACACCTACAGCTCCGCCGCGCACCCCTTCACCACGAAGCCGCCCGCCTGAGCCGGCGGGCACTGGCTCAGCCGCCGCCCCAGATGTCCTCGACGTAGCGGTTCGCCGCGCGAAGACCGGCCAGCCAGGCCTGCGCGTCGGCCTCGCCGGCCCCCGTCTTCTCGGCGAAGAGCGCGGTGAAAGCCGCCCGTACGCCGGGCGCCATCGTGGCCGCGTTGCCGCACACGAACACGGCCGCGCCGTCCTGCAGCAACCGCCACACCTCGTCGCCCGAAGCCAAGATCTCGTGCTGGACGTACTTGCGACCGTCGACCGGGGTGCGCGAGAACACCACCTGCAGCTTGGCGACCCCCTCGCGGTCGTACTCGCGCAGCTCGTCGGCGTACAGGAAGTCCTGGTTCGCGTCGCGGCAGCCGAAGAACAGCAACGACTCGGCGATCGGCACGCCCTGCGCGCGCAGCGCCGACCGCTCCTGCAGGAACCCGCGGAACGGGGCGAGCCCGGTGCCCGCTCCCACCATGATCATCGGGGTGTGTGGGTTCTCCGGCGGCCGGAACTCGATGGTCGGGCGCCGCACGAAGACGAACACCGTGCTGCCGCTGGGGCTGCCGGCCAGATAGTTGGAGCAGACCCCCGAGTACGTGTCCCCGCGGCCGCCACGCACGGGGGCACGTAGCACGCCCGTGGTGATGCTGGCGACCTTGGCGTCGGTCATGGGGGACGACGAGATCGAGTAGTAGCGCGGCCGCAGCGGCGGCAGCAAGTCGAGGTAGACGTCGAAGGGCACCGCGCAGGAGGGGAACTCCTCCAGCAGGTCCAGCAGCGACCGTCGCGGTGTGAAGACGCGCTCCTGGTACCGGGCCTGGGCCGCCTCGTCGTCCCCGGCGAGCGATTCGAGCTCGGCGCGCTCGGCCGGGTCCTCGGTGTAGTGCGCGAGCACCTCGATCCCGGCTCGGGTGGCCACGTCGTGCAACTCGACGCAGCTGGCGAGGATGCCGAGCAGGGGCGCGGGCTCGTCGATCGGGAGGTGGGTGTGCTCGCCCGCGTTCGGGATGATCGTCGCGTACATGCCGCCGTCGAGCGTGAAGCGCTGCATCACCCGGCGGATCAGGTCGATGCTGTTGCGCGGCAGCACCCCGAGGTGGTCTCCGGCCCGGAAGTCGACGCCCTCGGGCAGCGCGACCTCGATGTGCTTCGTGGATCGTCCGCCGTTGGGCGCGTGCAGCTCGCGGTTGACGCGCACCAGCGCCGGCTGAGCCTGATACGACCTGATCACGGGGTTGGTCAGCTGGCGGTTCACCAGCGAGATCGACAGCCGCGGGCCGGCGGTGGCGGGCTCGGCCACGCTTTCGGGCAGGCCGGCGTTCGCGGCCAGGTCGGCCCACAACCCGTGGTGCCAGTGGCGGTACTGGGCATCGAAGTCGCCGTTCGCGTCGCCTTCGCCGCGGGGGTGCAGTCGGGTGGCGCCGTGCGCGGCGAGCTCGGTGTCGATCAGCTTGGGCACCGCCTGGTAGGTGGCGGCCCACTCGGTGTTGCCGCAGCCGAAGACGGTGTAGGCCAGCCCGGCGGCGGCGTCCTTCGCCGTGCCGGTCCGGCGCAGCCACTCGCAGAACTTGCCGGCGTTGTCCGGCGGCGTCCCGTTGTAGGACGAGGTCACGATCACGGCCGCGCCGGGGCTGGGCAGGGCGTTCGTGAGGTCGTCGAGGGCGCTCAGCGTCACGGCGAATCCGCGCTCGGTCCCTTCACGCCCGATCCGCGTCGCGATCCCTTCCGCGGTTCCGAGGTTCGAGCCGTAGGCGACCAGCAACGGGGTCTGGTGCGCGTCCGGCGCCAGCGCCGTGCGCGCGGCGGGTGCCGCGGAGACGACTTTCGCGGGCGCGGGGGCACTACCGGGCCGGTCCAGCCGGAACCCGGGGCGCGGCCGCACGTGGATGAACATCTCGTCGGGCTTGATCGTCAGTGTGGTCTTGGTTTTGAGCTGGTAGTTCAGGTGATCGACGAAATCGAAGCGCTGCACGAGCATGCCGAGCACGAGCACCGCCTCCTGCATGGCGAACTGCCGGCCGATGCACGCGCGCTGCCCCGTGCCGAAGGGCTTGTAGACGTGGGGCGAGAGCGCAGCGAGCCGTTCGGGCGCCATGTGCTCGGGGTCGAACCCCTCCGCGTCCTCACCCCACACACTGCGGTCACGGTGCAGCATCGGCGTCAGCACCGTCAGCGGGAGGCCGGGTTCGACCAGGTACCGGTCGCCGATCACGGTCTCTTCGAACGGCGTGCGGGTGAACCCGGGTGCCGTCGGCCACAGCCGCAGCGCCTCACCGAGCACCTGCCGCGCGTACGTCAGTTTGTGGATCTGCTCGTAGGTGGGCTCGGCGCTGGTGCCGAACACCTCGTCGACCTCGGCGCGGGCATGGGCCAGGATGTCGGGATTCTTCATCAGGTAGTGGATCGCGAACGACAGCAGGCCACTGGTGGTCTCGTGACCGGCGATGAGGAACGTGATGCACTGGGCCCGGATGTTGTCGTCGGGCAGCCGTTCGCCGGTCTGCCTGTCGACCCCGTTGATCATCTGACCGAGCAGATCGTCCTTCTTGCCCGCGTCGCCCTCCGCGCGGCGTTCCGCGATGAGCTTGTCGACCAGGTCGTTCATGAACGCCTGATCTTCCTCCAGCTGCCGCTGCGCGTGGACCCGCAACCGGGTCTGAAGGGGCAGCCGGCGGGCCCTGGCCTGTGATTCGGTGAGCGTGCGGACCATCGCCGCGACGAACGGGTGCTGGGTGTCGCGGTAGAACGAGTTGAACCGGTAGCCGAACCCGCACAGCGCGATGGTGTCGAGCGTGAGGCGGGTCATGTCGGCCGGCACGTCGACCTCCTCGGCCGGATTCAGCCGCTCCCACTTGTCGGCCAGCTGGTTCGCGATGTCCAGCATCATCGGCACGTAGTCGCGCATGGATTGCAGGCTGAAGGGATGCATCAGGATGTTGTGCGCGCGGTGCCACAGCGGATCGTTCGTCTCGGCCGTGAACAAGCCGGTGGACGTGGCCGTCTGGCGCACGTTCGCGAGGCCACCGCTGACCACCTTGTCGAAGCGCGCGTCGTCGCAGATCTCGTCGACCAGCGAGGCTCCGGACACGATCAGCCGCGTACCACCGGGCGTGGTCAGCCTGAAGATCGGGCCGTACTCCCTTGCCATCCCCATCATGCTTTCGAACGGGTGGTGGGCGTCGATGTCGAACGCGTTGCCGACGATGGGCAGCGCGCGCGGGCCGGGGATTTCGTCGATGGAGGTCCTGGTGGTCATGCGTTCACTCCTTGGAGAGATGCCCTTCGACGGGCTGCGTCGTGGCGCCGGCCCGGCTCGGCCACGCGGCTCGAGCTCTGATCTGGTGTGCCTTGACGACCGCCACGACGCTGACGACGAAGATCCAGCAGGGGAAGATCAGCGCGAAAGCCGGGTGGAAGGTCCAGCTCAGCAGCACCACGGCGGCGCAGAGGTAGCCGAACCACGTCAGCGGGCGCGCCAGCACGCCGGCCGAGTTCAGCAGTGTCGTCGTGGTGATCATGTACATGCCGGCGACCCTGGCCCCGAAGACGAACACCAGCCCGTACCCCGCCGCGCTCAGTGCTCGCGCCACGGACACGGGAGGCAGCGGCGCCGCCGAGAACTGCTTCAGCAGCGCGACCGCCCCGGTCATCGCCATTCCCGAGAACAGCAGGAGGATGAACGCCACCCCGGCTGCCAGGTGCAGGGCCCGGGGCATTTCCCGCTCTTGTGTGCCGGGCAGAGTGGCGATGAATTCACGCGTGGCCATCATGTGCCACAGGAAGACGATGCCGGCGAACGGCACAATGTACACACCGGCGGTCACCAAGGCACGGGAACCGCCGTCGGAGTAGAAATTCGCGTACTGGCTGTCCGGCACGGTCAGGCCCGGCGCCCGGTGCACGAGCACCAGCGCGACGGTGAACAGGGCCGCGAAGAGGATCCCCGACCAGCCCGCGATCATCGCGTATTTCGGCCCGCCTCCGGTCTGGGCGGCGGCGGCCGCGTCCGCCCGGCTGTGGCTGCGTATTCGGGTCCAAGCAGGCATCAGCGCCTCCTACCACGCCATCGCCGGGAAAATGGCGCGAATGTTTCTGGACTCAAGGAAATGGTGTCGTGGTGCGGCAGCGCGATCTCATCGTCCTGCCCGGATCAAGGGGTGTCAACAACCGACAATTGTACCGAAAATCGTGAATAAATGAGCGGCGATGGCTCGTTTTCGGTCGGAAAAACGCGGTACCGCTTCCGGCATGCGGCCACTCGTGGCGAGGTGAAGCGCCGAGCTACGCGTCTTCCACTGTGGCCGAGATCGCCCTCGGGGACATGCACAGGCCAGACTAAACAGCCTAGACTGTTCATATGGCCACCGTACCTCCGCACGTCGCCGAATCGGCCGGCTGGATCCGCGGCGTCGTCGGGCAGCTCCACCGACGCCTCCGGCAGGTCGACAACGCCGAAAGCCTCACGCCGTCGCAATCCGCGGTGCTGCACCGCCTCCACCGTGAAGGGCCGGCGACGCAGGGAGAGCTCGCCGCCGCTGAGCACGTGCGGCAACAGTCGATGGCCGCGACGCTGTCGGCACTCGACGCGCTCGGCTTCCTGAGCCGCACGCGCGACCCCGCCGACGGGCGCCGGACCGTGATCGCCCTGTCGAACCTTGGCACGAAGACCGTGCGCGGGATCCGCCAGCACCGCGACGAATGGCTGGCCCAAGCATTGGCCGCCGAACTCAGCGCCGAGGAGCTCGAAACGGTCCGTGCCGCGCTGCCCTTGCTCCAACGCATCGCCCAGCACTGAACTCACCCAACGCTGAAGAGGAGTCGTCACGACCACCGCAACGTCCCGAAGGGCACCGGCGAAGTTCGGTGCCAAACTCGTCACCCCGCTGGTGGCGAGCGCGGTGCTCAACCCCATCAACTCGACGCTGATCGCCGTCGCCCTCGTGCCGATCGGACGGAGCTTCGGCGCCGGTCCCGAACGCACCGCGTGGCTGATCTCCGCGCTGTACCTCGCAACGGCCGTCGGCCAGCCCGTGGTCGGCCTCCTCGTGGACCGCTACGGGGCGCGGCGCGTGCTGCTCGCCGGCGCGGCCGTGGTGATGATCGCCGGCATCGCCGGCCTGATCCCGGTCTCCGTCGACTGGCTCACCGGCGTGCGCGCCGTACTCGGCATCGGCACGTGTGCGGGCTTCCCTGCCGCGATGGCCGTGCTGCGGCGGCAAGCCGACGCACAGGGCCATGGCGTGCCGGCGCGCGTGCTGGCTCTGCTTTCCCTGTCGTCTCAGACGATCATGGTGATCGGCCCGACGCTGGGCGGGCTGCTGATCACGTTGTTCGGCTGGTCCTCGATTTTCGCGGTGAACATCCCCCTCGCGGGTGCGTCGCTGCTGCTGGCTCTGTTCTGGGTCCCGAAGGACGCCCCCGAACGCGGCGGGCCGAAGCCGCAGCCGATCGACGTGCGCGGCATCGTGTTGTTCTCACTCGCGTTGCTGGTGTTGCTCGTCTACTTGATGGAGCCGGGCATCGGCGATCTGTGGGTGCTGGTGGTGGCACTGGCGATCGGCGCCGGGTTCGGGTGGGCCGAGCTGCGTTCGCCCGCGCCGTTCATCGACCTGCGGATGCTCATGGCCAACACCCCGATCCTGCGCACCTACCTGCGCCAGGCACTGAGCTTCACCGCGATCTACGCGATCATGTTCGGCTACGTGCAGTGGCTGCAGGAGGGCCGCGGGTTCAGCGAATCGGTGTCCGGGTTGCTGCTCCTGCCGATGTCGGCCGTCGCGATGGCGGCCGCCGCGTCTTCCGGGCGGGCGACCGGGGTGCGGGCAAGGCTGGTGACGGTCGCCGTTTCGCTGCTCGGCGGCTCGGTCGCGCTGCTGTTCGTCGGAAACACCACGTGGCTGGGGTTCCTGCTGGTGCTCATCACCCTCTTCGGACTCGCGCAGGGGCTGACGAGCGTCGCGAACCAGACCACGCTCTATCGCGAGTCGCCTGCCGAGACGATGGGCACGGCGAGCGGCCTGTTCCGCACTGCCCAGTATCTCGGCGCGATCGTCGCGTCCACGGTCATTGCCCAGTGTTATGGCGTGCACGCCGATTCGCATGGCCTGCACCGGCTGGGCGCGGTGCTCGTGGTGATCAGCGTGATCCTGCTGGTCGTGACCATCGCCGATCGGGGGCTCAAGCTCGCAGAACGCAGGGAACGCGCCCGAAACGCCTGAAACTCGACGTGACTTGCGCGACCCTGTGTTGGGTTGTCGTTCATGGGGGCGGACGATGATCGTATGACCCGCAAGGCGCCGAAGAACGACGTGGACGAATCCCACCTGAAGGTGGGCAAGCCGAAAAGCTGGGCCGCCGGGATTCCCGGCGTCAAGGTCTCGCTGAAGCGCGGTGTGGAGCAGATGGGGGTGACGCGCACGGCGCGGACCCTGCGCCTGCTCAACCAGCGCGCCGGCTTCGACTGCCCGGGCTGCGCGTGGCCCGAACCGCGCCAGGAGGACGGCGAGAAGCGCAAACTTGCGGAGTTCTGCGAAAACGGCGCGAAGGCCGTCGCCGAAGAGGCCACGCGACGGCGCGTCGACCGCGAGTTCTTCGCTGCCAACGCCGTAGCCGATCTTCAGGACAAAACCGACTACTGGCTGGGCCAGCAGGGCCGCGTGACCGAACCGTTCGTGCTGCGCGAAGGCGCGACGCACTACGAGCCGATCTCGTGGGACGACGCGTTCGACCTCGTCGCCCGCGAGCTCAACGGGCTCGCGAGCCCGCACGAGGCGGTGTTCTACACCTCGGGCCGCACCAGCAACGAGGCCGCGTTCCTGTACCAGCTGCTCGTGCGGTCCTACGGCACTAACAACCTGCCGGACTGCTCGAACATGTGCCACGAGTCGTCGGGCTCGGCGCTCGCGGCGAGCACGGGCATCGGCAAGGGTTCGGTGTCGCTCGCCGACATCCACCAGGCGGACCTGGTCGTGGTCGTCGGGCAGAACCCTGGCACGAACCACCCGCGCATGCTCTCCGCGCTGGAAACGGCGAAGGGCAAGGGCGCCAAGGTCATCGCCGTGAACCCGCTGCCCGAGGCCGGGCTCATGCGCTTCAAGAACCCGCAGAACGTGCGCGGAGTCGTCGGCGACGGCACGCCGCTGGCCGACGAGTTCGCGCAGATCCGCCTCGGCGGTGACCTCGCGCTCTTCCAGGCCGTCGGACACCTGCTGCTGCAGTGGGAGGACGAGGCACCGGGCTCGATCATCGACGAGGAGTTCGTGAGGTCGTCGACCTACGGGTTCGAAGACTGGGCGAAGAACCTGCTGGAGCTCGACTGGGCCGAAACCGAGCTGGCGACCGGCCTGCAGCGCGCGCAGATCGAGCACATCGCGCGGATGATCGCGACCTCCGAGCGCACGATCTACTGCTGGGCCATGGGCCTGACGCAGCACAAGCACGCGGTGCCGACCATCGCCGAGGTCGTGAACCTGGCGCTCGCGCGCGGCATGATCGGCAAGCCGGGCGCGGGCCTGTGCCCGGTGCGCGGGCACTCCAACGTGCAAGGTGACCGCACGATGGGCGTCTGGGAGAAGATGCCCGAATCATTCATGGACGCGCTCGACGACGAGTTCGGCATCACCGTGCCCCGCGAGCACGGCTGGGACACCGTCGACTCGATCCGCGCGATGCGCGACGGACGCGGCAAGGTCTTCTTCGCGATGGGCGGCAATTTCGCTTCCGCCACACCGGATTCCGAGCTCACGGCGAAGGCGTTGCGGTCATGTTCGCTGACCGTGCACGTGTCGACGAAGCTCAACCGTTCGCACGTCGTGCACGGCCGTACGGCGCTGATCCTTCCGGCGCTCGGCCGCACCGAGCGCGACGTGCAGGAGTCCGGGCCGCAGTTCGTGACCGTCGAGGATTCGATGTCGCAGGTGCACGCTTCGCGCGGGCGGCTGGCGCCCGCTTCGGAGCATTTGCTCTCGGAGGTCGCGATCGTGTGCCGGCTCGCCGAGCGGCTGCTTGGCGCGGACCACGCCGTACCGTGGCGCGAGTTCGAGAAGAACTACGACCTGGTGCGCGACCGCATCGCCGCGGTAGTGCCCGGCTGCCAGGACTACAACCGCCGCGTGCGCGAACCCGACGGCTTCACCCTCCCCCACGCCCCGCGCGACTCGCGCGAGTTCACCGGCACGGCCACGGGCAAGGGCGAGTTCACCGTGTCGGAGCTGGAATACCCGACGGCGCCGGAGGGCCGGTTGCTGCTGCAGACGTTGCGCAGCCACGACCAGTACAACACCACCATCTACGGCCTGTCCGACCGCTACCGCGGCATCGAGGACGGCCGCCGGGTGGTGTTCGTGCACCCGGACGACCTCGCGGAACTCGGCATCGCCGACGGCGAGATCGTCGACCTGGTCTCGGAATGGCGAGACGGTGATCGCCGCGCGCCCGCGTTCCGCGCCGTGGCCTACTCCACGGCGAAGGGCTGCGCCGCGGCCTACTTCCCGGAGGCCAACGCGCTGGTGCCGCTCGACTCGGTCGCCGAGAAGTCGAACACGCCGGTGTCGAAGGCCGTCGTGATCCGGCTGGAGCCGCACCACCACTCGTGACGGCGGGGTCCGGTCACGCGCACGGCTTCACGCGTGACCGGACCGCCCATTCAGGCGCCGTCAGTCGACGCAGTTCTGGCCCGCCGACGTGACGGGCGGATCGCCCGGGCCCGAACCGGCCGCCGCGCCGCCCCCGGTCGGAATGCCGTTGTCGCCCGGCCCGGTGTCGCCTTCGGACGTGCCGCCGCCGGGCGTCGTGCCGGGGCCGTGGTAGGCCTCACCGAGCAGGACTTGGATGTGGCCGGCGGGAACGTCGGCCGACACGCTGGTGGCGAGTCCCCCCAGGAGACTCGCCACCGCCTCGCCCTGCGTCTTCAGGGCCGAGCCGAAGCGCACCAGGGAGGTCCGCCGTGGTGCCGCGTTGCCGGTGGTGCCCGGCGTGAATCCCTTGTCCTTCACCACATCCGAAACGCGCGCGGCGAGGCCAGTGCTGCCGCTGGCGTTGGAGACGTCGACCGTCGCGCCGTTCGTGGCCGGGGCCGGGGCGCCGATGACCCCGGCCGCGAACGCCTTGACCTGCGCCGGATCCACCTGCACCGCCGTCGCCTTCGGGTCGGATTTGCTGTAGCGGTAGTCGGGGTTCTCGATCGGGATCGTGGAGAACTGGATGCCGCCGCCGGAAATGCCGCGCATCCGGGCGGCGAAGTCGAGCAGGTTCCACGAGTCGTCGAGCACCACTGATTTCTTCACCGCGCTGATGAGGTCGCTGATCCGGCCCGGATTCGCCAGCGTGCCGGCCGAAAGGATCTGGTGCGCCATCGACGCGAGGAAGGCCTGCTGGCGCCGCATGCGGCCGAAGTCGCTGCCCTTCACGCCGTGGCGCTGGCGGACGAACGCGAGTGCGTCGGCACCCGAGATCTTCTGCGGCCCCGCCGGGAAGTTCGCGCCCGAATCGGGATCCTTCGTCGCGTTGTTCAGACACACCTCGACGCCACCGATGGCGTTGCTGATCTCGTAGAAGCTCAGCAGGTTCACTTCGGCGAAGTGGTCGATCTTCACACCCGTGAGGTTTTGCACCGCCTCGACGGTTCCCCGCCGCGCGGCGGTCAGCGACTCCTGCTCGATCTTGTCCTGGTCCGTTTCGCCTTCCCCCAGCAGCTTTTTCCGCTCAGCGGCCTTCGCGCGCCCGTACGCGGCGTTGATCTTGCCCATGCCGCCGGGCATCGACACCCACGAGTCGCGCGGGATCGAGAACGCCTTCACGGCTTGCCGCCCGTTCGGGATCCGCAGCACGATGAGGGTGTCGGTGAGGTCGTCGCCGTTGGCGCCGGCGCGCAGCACGCGCAGCACATCCGGCGGCAAGGGGTGGCCGTCTTGGTCCGTCCGCGAATCGCGGCCGACGAGGAGGATGTCGAGCGCGCCGTCGGCCGGCTGCTCACCCGGCGCCGGCGTTTCCCCGGCGTCGATGACGCTGCTGCGCCTGACGTCGTCGAGCGCGCCCAGCGTGGTGTAGCCGTAGGCCGTGCCGGCGAGCACCACGAGCGCCAGCAGCGCGACGACGATTTTTCCTGCGATCCGCACGCCCTACCGACGTTTTCGGCCGGGCCCCTGCTGCACGCGTGACCGAGTTCACACCTCAGTGCAAGTACGACGCTCCGTTGAGGTCGAGGACCGTGCCCGAGGCCCACGTCGCCTCCGCGGACGCGAGGAAGACAACCGCGGAGGCGATCTCCTCGGGTTCCGCGACCCGCCCGAACGGGCTCTGCTCGCGCACGGCGTCGGTGATCCGGTGTGCGACTCGTTCGGTCGCCGTGAACCCGGGCGCCACGGACGTCACCGCGATCCCGTGCGGTGCCAGCGCGACCGCGAGCGACTGGCCGAATGCCTGCAGCGCGGCTTTGCTCGCGCCGTACGCGGGGTGCTCGGGCTCGCCTCGGAAGGCGCCGCGGGACCCGACGTTCACGATCCGACCCGGCGCCCCACGCGCGATGAGGTGACGCGCCACGTGGAACGACAGGTTGGCAGCGCCGAGCAGGTTCACGTCGAGAGTGCGGCGCCAGACTTCCTGCCAGAGCGCGTACTCCGTGCTCTCGACGGGCGTGGAGGTCTCGGGGGTGGTGCCGACGGCGGCGTTGTTCACGAGCACGTCGACGCCACCCAGCTGGTCTTCGGCGGCATCCGCGATCCGTTGTACGGCACCGGGATCACCGAGGTCGCCACCGAGGACGACGTGGCCATGGCCAGGCAGCTCGGCGAGGGTCGCTTCGGCCCGCGCGGCGTTCGATCCATAGTGGACGGCCACCCGGTCGCCGCGGGCGGCGAAGGCGTGGGCGATCGCGCGGCCGATGCCGCGGGAGCCGCCGGTCACGAGGACGTTCACTTCGCGAACAGCTGCGCTTCGTCGCGGAAGGCCTTGAACTCCAGCGCGTTGCCGGCCGGGTCGTGCAGGAACATCGTCCACTGCTCGCCGGGTTCTCCCGCGAAGCGCTGATAGGGCTCGATCACGAACCGCGTGCCAGCTTCACGCAGCCGGCCGGCCAGGTCGTGGAACGCGGCGACGTCGAGCACGAGGCCGAAGTGCGGTACGGGCACGTCGTGGCCGTCGACGGGGTTGCGGCCGGCCTCGGCGCGGGCGCCGGGCACGACGTGCGTGACGACCTGGTGGCCGTGGAAGTTCCAGTCCACCCACGCGTCGGCCGAACGCCCTTCCTCGAGGCCCAGCACGCCGCCGTAGAACGCGCGGGCGCGGGCCAGGTCGTCGACGGGGATGGCGAGGTGGAACGCGGGGCGCATGGGCTCTCCTTCACTCGGCGTCGTCGTTCACCTTGAAGTGCTGATGTTCGAATGTCAACATTCATCGATGGACTCGCCCTCTCTGCGAAAGGCGGCTCGGCGCGGTCTGGCCGAGGAGGCCGCCGACCGCGTGCGCGACGCGATCTTCGCCGGCCACTTCCCGCCCGGCGCGCCGTTACGCGAGGTCGAGCTGGCCGCGTCGCTGGACGTGAGCCGCGGCTCGGTGCGTGAAGGTCTCGCCGTGCTCGCCCGCGAAGGCCTGGTCCGGGTCGGCTGGCACCGGCCGACCACCGTCGTCGAGGTGACGCCGGCGGACGTCGAAGAGGTCTACTCCGTACGGGCCGCCCTCGACCGGCTCGCCGTCGCCACGGCGCGCACCCGCGCTGTCGCGGCCGACCTCACCGCCCTCGACGACCTCGTGACCGCGCTGGCGTCCGAAGTGGACTCCGGAGCCGACGGGCCCCGCCTGCTCGCCCTCGACATTGCCTTTCACGACCGGGTCTACGCCATCGCGGCCAACACCCGCCTCACCGCCGCGTGGCACGCCGTGCGCTCGCAGGTTTTCCTGTTCCAGCTGCGGCGCGTCTCCCTCAGCTGGACGCACTACCGCGCGGGCGTGGTCTCCGAACACCGAGAGCTGGCCACTCTGCTGCGCTCCGGCGATCCGGATCAGTTGCAGCGCGTCGCCGCGGACCACGTGGACTCCGCCCGGCGGCGGCTGCTCGCGGATCTGAAACCCACAGCGGCGCACAACGAAAAACCCCCGGACGAATCCGGGGGTTTTCCACCATCCGAAAATCTCAGCCACCGAACAGATCGATAACTTTCAAGATCAGCTCATACACGCCGTACAGGAACGGAACCAGCACCCACAGCCACGCGATCACGAGCAGCACGGTGCGCCCGGCCGAGCGGCTTTCGACGTCGGGTGAACTCATCACGCCTCACTTCCCACCGCTGCGCCGGTGACGGGCTCGTGGTACTTCGCCTTGACCGGACGCACGAACTCGTTGGCGATGAAGCCCACGACGAGCAGACCGATCATGATGTAGAACGACGTCGCGTAGAGGTCCGGACCGGACTTGCCCGCCGACTTCTCACTGTCGGCGATGCCGTCGACGATCAGCGGCCCGAGCACGCCCGCGACGGACCACGCGGTGAGCAGCCGACCGTGGATGGCACCGACCTGGTAGGTGCCGAAGAGGTCCTTCAGGTACGCCGGCAGCGTCGAGAAACCACCGCCGTAGAAGGACAGGATCAGCATCGCGCAGAGCACGAACACGAGTTTCGACGAGTTCGTGGTGAGTGCGATGATCAGGTAGAGCACCGCGCCCACGCCGAGGTAGAAGCGGTAGATGTTCTTGCGCCCCACCAGGTCCGACACGGTGGACCACACGAAGCGGCCCAGCATGTTGGTGAGCGAGAGCATCGCGACGAAGCCCGCGGCCGCAGCAGTGCCGACGGGGGCGGAGGTGCCCTTGAAGAAGTCCGTGATCATCGGCGCGGCCTTCTCCAGGATGCCGATGCCGGCGGTCACGTTGAGGCACAGCACGATCCACAGGCACCAGAACTGCGGTGTCTTGAGGGCGTTGGCCGCCGACACGTTGTGCGTGGACACCAGCGTCTTCGTTTCGTCGACCTTCGGCACCCAGCCCTTCGGCTTCCAGTCGTCGGCCGGCACCCGCACGAGCAGCACGCCCATGGTCATGAACACCGCGTAGACGATGCCGTGGATGAGGAACGCCACGGCGATGTCGCTGACCCCCGGCGAGCTGCCGAGCATCGCGGACGACCACGGCGAGGCGATGAGCGCGCCGCCGCCGAAGCCCATGATCGCGATCCCCGTCGCCATGCCCGGTCGGTCGGGGAACCATTTGATCAGCGTCGAGACCGGCGAGATGTAGCCGATCCCGAGCCCGATGCCGCCGATGCCGCCGTAGCCGACGACCACGAGCCAGAACTGCCCGGTGGCGACGCCGAGCGCGGCGAGCAGGAAGCCCGAGCCGAAACACAGCGTGGCGACGAACATGGCCCAGCGGGGCCCGTTCTTCTCCACGAGCGTGCCGCCGAACGCGGCCGAAAGCCCGAGCATCACGATCCCGAGCTGGAACGGCAGCCCGGACTCGGTACCCGAGAGGTGCATGGTCTTCTCGAGCGGAGTTTTGAATACACTCCAGGCGTAGGCTTGACCGATCGAGAGATGTATCGAGAGCGCGGCGGGAGGGACCAACCAACGGGTCCAGCCGGGCGGCGCGACGATACGAGAGCGGGCCAGGAAGCCGATGGCCATCGTCAGACTCCTCCGAACTGTGAGGTGGTGCAGGGAATGTATTACTAATTCCCTGACGTTGCACAATCCGGGTGTCGTAAATCGACTTCGAGGCTGTTGAAAGGTGTATCGATGGGCAGGGTGACCGTCCGCAGGCCGGTCCGGCGCATCTCCGCGTCCGGCGAACGGAGCAGGCCGGACTCTTTGGCGGCCGAGGAGCCGCTGGAAATCCGCGTCGGAGGCAAGGCGCTCGCGGTCACGATGCGAACGCCTGGCCACGACGTCGAGCTGGCTCACGGGTTCCTTTTGTCCGAAGGCGTCCTCGGTTCCCGCGAGGACGTCGCCGCCGCGCGCTACTGCGACGGCGTCGACGACCAGGGCCGCAACACCTACAACGTGCTGGATGTGACCCTCGCTCCCGGGGTGGCACCGCCGGAAACCGGCGTGGAGCGCAACTTCTACACCACCTCGTCGTGTGGCGTCTGCGGCAAGGCCGCGCTCGACGCCGTGAAGCTGAAGAGCCGCTTCTCCCCCGGATCCTCGGCGTTCGAGGTCAAGACGGACGTGCTGGCCGAACTCCCGGACACGTTGCGGGACAAGCAGAAAGTGTTCAAGTCCACCGGCGGGCTGCACGCCGCCGCGCTGTTCACGCCGCAGGGCCGGCTCGAAGTCGTCCGGGAGGACGTCGGCAGGCACAACGCCGTGGACAAGGTACTCGGCTGGGCGTTGCAGGCCGGCCGGATCCCCGCCGGCGACCTCGGCCTGCTGGTGTCCGGCCGGGCCTCGTTCGAGCTCGTACAGAAGGCCGCGATGGCCGGGATCGGTATTCTGGCCGCGGTGTCGGCTCCATCCTCGCTGGCAGCCGAGCTCGCCGAGGAGAACGGCATGACGCTCATCGGCTTCCTACGCGGCGACAGCATGAACCTCTACACCGGCGATCGCCGGGTGCTCGTCTAGCCCACGTCTTGTCCGGTCGGCTCAGCCCACCGGCACCCAGTTGCCGTGGAAGCCGTGTGGCACGCGGTCGGGCAGGTGCACGGCGGCCACGGTTTCGAGCGTCGCGGCGTCGAGCACCGCCAGATCGCTGCGTTGCGTGGCGGCGTCGAAGACGAATCCCATGAGGACACCCTCGTCTTCTGCAGCGTCCACACGGGACGGAACGAACACGAACTCCCCCGGCGTGCGCCCTGGCCCGAAGCCGTGCCGTTCTGCGGTGCCCCGGCGCAGATCGTGCTTGTACAGCGCGCCGGTGAGGCTCGCCGAGCCGTCGACGGCCACCGCGTAGCCGTAGCGGTGCGCGCGGCCCACGAGCCGCTCGTCGACGCGTGGGAACTCCTGGCCGTGGTCGTCGAGGCGTTCCTCGAGCACCTTGCCGGACGTGAGGTCGACGGTCCAGCGATCGAGCGTCGGCACGCCTTCCGTCGGTCCGTGCACGGCGCGGTCGAACACACGAGGGTGCCGCACGACGTCCAGGACGACCCGGTCGCCGTCGTCGTAGGCGTTGAGCGGGTGGAAGACGTAACACGGTTCGACGTCGAACCACCTGACGTCGCCGTTGTCCCCCTCACGCGGCATCACGCCGACGCGGGCCGGGTATTCCGGATTCCACCGGTACGGCATCGAACTCACCCCCCGGCGGGCCGTCACGGGATCGGGCACGTCGACTCGCGCTGGAGTCTGATGTGGATCGAACGTGACCGGCAAGTCGTAGAACACCACGTGCTTTTCGGTCAGCGAGAAGTCGTGCATCATCGGCGCGCCGGTCACCTCGATGTCGATCGCGCGCCGGGCGCGGCCGTCGGTCCCGATCACCGAGTACTGCACGCGGTTGCCGACCCCGAAGTGGTACGACACGGCGTGCAGCTCACCGGTGCGCGGATCGCGCTTCGGGTGGGCGGTGTAGCCGCCGGGCAGCGTCCCGTCGAAGTCGCACACGCCGACGGTGTCGAGTTCCTCCGTGAGCTCGTATGCGGGCAACCCGCCTTCGATGAGGGCGAGGGTGCGGCCCGCGTGGGCGACCACGTTGGTGTTGGCGCCGATGCCCGTGTTCGGTGCCTCCGGGGCTTCACCGAGCAGGCCGGCGACGTGCGGGGTGCGGATCCGGCGGTTGCGGTACCACTCGGCCCGTCCGCCGCGCAGGCGCACGCCGTGGACCATGCCGTCGCCGAGGAACCAGTGGTAGGTGTCCGGATCGGCGGACAGGGGGTTGGGCCCGTTGCGGAGGTAGCGTCCGTCGAGGTATTCGGGCAGATGGCCGGTGACCTCGAGCTGGGTGGCCGTGTGCTCATGGCGCACCGGCGCGAAGTTGCCGGCGAGGAACGGGTTGCTCATGGCAGGCTCCTTTCATAACGTTGTTATTCATTAATAACATGGTTATGTAACGAGGGCAAGTGCCCGGCGACACTGGCGCACGCTTCCCAGGCGCGGGCACGATGGCACTGGGACGAGCTTTCGGGGGTGCCGCGTGCGGGAACGGATCAGCCGCCGGACGGTGCTCGCCGCGGGGACCGCCGCGCTCGGCGTCGCGGGGTTCGCCGCAGCCACGGCCACGGGCTTGACGCCGCTCGGTGAGTCGCTGCGCTCGGTCGGCCTGACGATCGACGCGCCTCAACTCGGCTACACGCGCGTGGAGCGCGTGTACTCGGCCAAGCGCAACCGGACGGTGGACCTGGTTTTCCTGCTGCCGGCCCGAAATCCGCCGGCCGGGCTGCCGATGTCGCTGATGCTCCACGGCTTGCACGGGACCGCTCGCTCCGCCGCGCCGAGCGGGCTCGTGCGGGAGCTGGCCACCGGCGTCGCCCGTAACTCCGTGCCCGCCTACGGATACGTCGCCGTCGACGGCGGGGACAACTACTGGCACGAGGTCCGCCCCGGCGACGACCCCATGGCGATGTTGCTCGAAGAGGTCCCGCGCTGGCTCGCCGCCCGGAACCTGGCCGGCCCGCGGGGGCTGCCGTTCGCGGTCGCCGGCGTGTCCATGGGCGGGTTCGGCGCGCTGGTCTACGGCCGCCGTCGCGTGGAGCGCCGTCAGCCGCCGGAGGCCGTCGCGGCCGTGTCGCCCGCGTTGATCACATCGTGGACCGAGATGGCCAAGCGGCACATCTTCACCGGCCGCACGGACTGGACGTCACTCGACCCGTTGCGCCACCTCGCCGCGCTGCGCGGCGTGCCGACGGCGCTGTGGTGCGGCACGGAGGATTCCTTCATCACGGGCGTGCGCCGCTACATCGCGGCCACGCACCCGGCCGTGGGCTATACGGCCAAGGGGATGCACAGCGATACGTTCTTCCACTCGGTGGTGCCGAACCTGGTGAGCTTCGTCGGCAAGCACGTGCCGCGCACCGCCTGAAACCACGTCTTACAACGAAATTGCCCCAGAATCAGGTCCAGTAGAAACCCATCCGCCGTGGGAAATCATGCGGTGAGAAGCCCGGTCTCAGGACGAAACCCAGCGCGCGACCACCGAAACCAGCCAGAAGCCGACCATGGTCGCGAGCGCGGTCAGCACGGCCCACCGCAGCTGCTGCCGCCGAGTTTCGGCGGCGCGCAGGAACCTCAGGAAGTACCAGGCCAGCGCGAACAGGGGCAGCGGGATCACCGGCAACGGCGACAGTCGCGTCGGGATCGCCACCAGGCACACGGCCGAAAAGACGGCGAGCACGATCGTGCCCGCGCGGTAGAGCCACGGGCAGCGCGTGAGCACGGACGCGACGACGCGCTCACTCAACTCGAGGATGCCGACCGACGGCGTGAGGGGTTCGTCGGCCGACTCGGGGGCGGGCACGTCGGCCGACGCCTCGGCGTCGGTCGTGGGGTGCTCCCCTGGCGTTGTGGTCAGCGGCACGGTTGTCATCCGTTTCATTATCGCGCGTGCCGCGAACACCCTGGCGGCGGACTCCTGCAAACGGCCCATGCTCATCGGTGAACGGCTCACCGGTGAACGGCTCAGGCCGACTTCTCACCACGCTCGCTGCGCGCACGCCGCGACGGCTGCCGCGCCACGATCGTCGGGTTCACGTTCTCGCGCACGGTCTGCTCCGTGATCACGACCTTCGCCACGTCGTCGCGGCTCGGGATGTCGTACATCACCGGCTGAAGGACTTCCTCCATGATCGCGCGCAGGCCGCGGGCACCGGTACCGCGCAGCATCGCCTGATCGGCGATGGCCTCGAGCGCCGTCTTGGTGAACTCGAGCTCCACGTTGTCGAGCTCGAAAAGCTTCTTGTACTGCTTCACGAGGGCGTTGCGGGGCTGCGTGAGGATCGAGACAAGCGATTCCTTGTCCAGGTGGTTCACCGTGGCGACCACCGGGAGGCGGCCGATGAACTCCGGGATCAACCCGAACTTGATCAGATCTTCGGGCATCGTCTCGGAAAAGACGTCGCTGCCCTCGATCTCGGCTTTGGTGCGGATCTCCGCGCCGAAGCCGAGGCCGCGCTTGCCGACGCGCTCGTTGATGATCTTTTCCAGACCCGCGAACGCGCCAGCCACGATGAACAGCACGTTGGTCGTGTCGATCTGGATGAACTCCTGGTGCGGGTGCTTGCGCCCGCCCTGCGGCGGCACCGACGCCGTGGTGCCTTCGAGGATCTTCAGCAGCGCCTGCTGCACGCCCTCGCCCGACACGTCGCGCGTGATCGACGGGTTCTCCGACTTGCGGGCGATCTTGTCGACCTCGTCGATGTAGATGATGCCCGTCTCGGCGCGCTTCACGTCGTAGTCGGCGGCCTGGATCAGCTTCAGGAGGATGTTCTCCACATCCTCGCCGACGTAGCCGGCCTCGGTCAGCGCCGTCGCGTCCGCGATGGCGAAGGGGACGTTGAGCAGCTTCGCGAGCGTCTGGGCCAGGTAGGTCTTGCCGGTGCCGGTGGGGCCGAGCATGAGGATGTTGGACTTCGCGAGCTCGACGGGCTCGTCCTTGGAGTCCTTCGGCCCGGCCTTGTCGTCGGCCTGGATCCGCTTGTAGTGGTTGTACACGGCGACCGCGAGCGTCTTCTTCGCGTCGTCCTGGCCGATGATGTACTGCTCGAGGAACTCGTGGATGTCGGCAGGCTTCGGCAGCTCGTCCAGCTTCACGTCGCCGGCTTCGGCCAGCTCCTCTTCGATGATCTCGTTGCAGAGGTCGATGCACTCATCGCAGATGTAGACCCCGGGGCCGGCAATGAGCTTCTTCACCTGCTTCTGGCTCTTCCCGCAGAAAGAACACTTCAGCAGGTCGCCGCCGTCACCGATCCGTGCCATGGCCGTTGACCTCGTCCCCTCCGGCGCGCGGTACGCGCCTGACACCGTCTTGCCGCTCCGCCCGGCTGTCCACCGGCGAAGCTTCACGCACTGCCACTGACGGTACCCGTCCGAAGCCACGAGCGGGAACACTCGAGACCGTTCCGGGCACGTCGGAGTCCGACACTAGACCAGAGGACCGGTGCGTGTCGTCGGTTCGACACGCACCGGCCCGGTGATCAGTTCGCGGACGCCTTCCGGTACGGAAGGACCTCGTCGATCAGGCCGTACGCCTTGGCTTCTTCGGCGGTGAGGATCTTGTCCCGCTCGATGTCGGCCTTGATCTCGTCCGGCTCCTTGTTCGTGTGCTTCGCCAGGATAACCTCCATCTGGCGGCGCACCCGCTGGATCTCGTTGGCCTGGATCTCCAGGTCGGACACCTGGCCGTACGTGCCCTCGGTGGCCGGCTGGTGGATCAGCACGCGCGCGTTGGGCAACGCCATGCGCTTGCCCGGCGTGCCGGCCGCGAGCAGCACCGCGGCGGCCGAGGCGGCCTGGCCGAGGCACACCGTCGAGATGTCCGGGCGGATGTACTGCATGGTGTCGTAGATCGCCATCAGCGAGGTGAACGACCCACCGGGGGAGTTGATGTAGATGCTGATGTCGCGGTCGGGATCCTCGTGCTCGAGGTGCAGCAGCTGGGCCATCACGTCGTTGGCCGACGCGTCGTCCACCTGCACGCCGAGGAAGATCGTCCGCTCCTCGTACAGCTTGTTGTACGGGTTGGACTCCTTCACGCCGTAGCTGGTGCGCTCGACGTAGGAGGGGAGGATGTACCGCGACTGCGGAGTCTGCGGAGCCCGGAAGTCACCCGGGAGCCGGAAATTGCTCATGAGAGGTCTCCTGTGTGCCTTCGCGCTCAGTTGTTCGAGGAAATGCCGGCCGACAGCACGTGGTCGACGAAGCCGTAGTCCAACGCTTCCTGCGCGGTGAACCAGCGGTCGCGGTCGCCGTCGGCGATGATCTGCTCGGTGGTCTGGCCGGTCTGTTCCGCGGTGATCTTGGCCAGCTCCTGCTTCCACTTGTTGAACAGGTCAGCCTGGATGGCGATGTCGGACGCGGTGCCGCCGACACCGGCCGACGGCTGGTGCATCAGGATCCTGGCGTGCGGGAGCGCGTACCGCTTGCCCGGCGTGCCCGACGAGAGCAGGAACTGGCCCATCGAGGCCGCCATGCCCATGGCGTAGGTGGCCACGTCCGGACGGATGAGCTGCATGGTGTCGTAGATGGCGAACCCGGCGGTGACCGAGCCACCCGGCGAGTTGATGTAGAAGCGGATGTCGGACTCGGCGTCGTCCGCGTCGAGCAGCAACAGCTGCGCGGTGAGCCGGTTGGCGACCTCGTCGTTGACCTCGGAACCGAGAACGACGATGCGCTCCTGGAGCAACCGCTCGAAAACCGAGTCGGTGAGGTTGAGTCCCGCGGTGCCGGTCCGCCCCTCGGGCATGTGCTGCTTCACGTCTGCCTGCCTTTTCGCCGGCGGCGACCCTTCGTCGTGTCGGCCGCCGCTGTCGTCTTTGTGCCTGAGATCTTGCAACCGACCCTAACGAACTCGGGCGGTGCGGAATGCCCGACACCGCCCAAGTTCGCTTACAGCTTTACTCCGCGGGGGCCGCGGCCGCTTCCTCGGTGACCTGCGTCTCCTCGGCGGGCGTGTCGGCATCGTCGGCACCGAACAGCTCGGTCAGGTCGACCTCCGCGCCCGAGGCGTCCTTGACGACCGTGCCGCGCACGACCGACGCGAGCGCCTTGCCGCGGCGGACGTCGGCGTAGATCGCCGTGAGCTGGCCGGACTGCTGCGCGCGCTGCACGTATTCGTCCGGGCTGACCCCGAAGCGCTGGGCCTGGTAGATGATGCGCTCGGTGAGCTCGCCATCATCGACGGAAGTCTGTTCCTTGTCGGCAATAGTGTCCAGCAGCAGCTGCGTGCGGACCGCATTCTCCGACTCTTCCTTGATCTCGGCGTCGAGCTGCTCCATCGAGCGACCCTCGGCCTCGAGTGCCTCCGCGAGCTTCTCCTCGTTGTGGTCGAACGAGTGCACCGCGTCGTGCTTGCGGTTCTCGATCTCGGCTTCGAGCACCTTCTCCGGGATCGGGACCTCGGTGCGCTCGAGCAGGATCTCGAGGACCTTGTCGCGGGCCTGCACCCCCTGCTGCATCTTCTTCACCCGGCCGAGTCGGTCGCGCAGGTCCGCCTTGAGTTCGTCGATCGTGTCGAACTCGCTGGCGAGCTGGGCGAACTCGTCGTCGGCTTCCGGCAGCTCGCGCTTCTTGACCGACTGGACGGTGACGGTCACCTCGGCGTCACGTCCGTAGTACTCACCGGCCACGAGCTTGGTGGTGAAGGTCTTCTCCTCGCCGGCGCTGGCACCGATGATGGCCTCGTCGATGCCGTCGACGAGCTGGCCGGAACCGATCTCGTACGACAGGCCGGTCGTCGAGGCTTCCTCGACGACCTCGCCGTCGACGGTGGCCGACAGGTCGATGGACACGAAGTCGCCGTTCTCGGCCGGGCGCTCGACACCGGTGAGGGTGCCGAAGCGGGCGCGCAGCTCGTCGAGCTGCTCGGCTACCTCGGCGTCGGTGGTCTCGACGTCGTCGACGCTCACCTCGAGGCCCTCGAGGTCCGGCAGCTCGATCCGCGGCCGCACGTCGACCTCGGCGCTGAACTCCAGCACGTCGCGGTCTTCGAGCTTGGTGACCTCGAACTCGGGCTGGCCGAGCGTGCGGACGTCGCCCTCACGGACGGCCTCGATGTACTTGGCCGGGATGGCTTCGTTGACGACCTCGTCGAGCACCGGCGCGCGGCCGATCCGGCTTTCCAGGACGCGAGCGGGCGCCTTGCCGGGCCGGAAGCCCGGGATGCGCACCTGCTGGGCGATCTTGCGGTAGGCGCGGTCGAAGTTCGGCTTGAGCTCGTCGAACGGCACCTCGACATTGATCTTGACT
>DASZNR010000146.1:0-1573 GCA_035551175.1 Amycolatopsis sp.
TGCCGTGACCCGGCAGGAACCGAGGGCTGGTACGCGTGGTCGACGTTCTGCGGCAGCCCGGCGGCGGTCGCCGGGATGTCGTAGATGACCCAGTGGATGATGCCGTTGTCGAGGTCGTGCATGACGATCGCGTAGCTCTTCGCCTGCTCCGGCGTCCCGGACCAGGCCAGCGGCGGCGACTCGTCTTTCTTCTCGGGGTCGCCGTCGCCGCTGCTGGCGCAGTCGTGGACCTTGGGGATCATCCCGCCGTCGGCGAAGGCGGTGCTGGAGAGCGCGAAAGCGGCGCGCCCCGGACTCGCCGACGCGGCGCCGGGGCTCGCGGCGCAGAGGACGAGCAGGGCGAGGAGAGCGATTCTGGTGCGTCTCACTGGAAGCTCCCGAGGCGGCTGGTGGTCTCTTGTCCTTTCGTGGGAAGAGTGTGCGCCGGAATCGGCGAGGACCGGCGCGCCAGCGGCCGGGAGTACCACGTTTCCCGCCAAGAGTGACGTGCGGCGCGGCGGTAGGGTGCGAAAGTGAGCGAAACCCGGGGGAGGCTCGGCCTTCACGACCTGGCTGAGGTGGCGCGCGCGGTGTTCGGCGCCCGCGAATTGGTGTCGGCGGAACGATTGCGCGGCGGTTCGAAGAAGGGCGTCTACCGGCTGACGCTCGACGACCGCACGACCAGCGTCGCCTACGTCTGGAACGCTGACGAGGATTACTGGCCGGACGCGGTATCGCCCGACCACAGCGATCCCTTCGGGCACAGCACGGGAATCGGGTTGTTCGAGGCCGCGCATGCCGCTCTGTCCGGGGCTGGCGTCCGGGTGCCGCGGATCTTCCTGCTCGACCGCAGCAAAACCCTCCTCGCCGGTGACGTCGCGGTGGTCGAGGACGTGCGCGGAGGCACGCTGGAAACCCTCGGGGACCGCCCGCGCGTGCTGGCCCGCCTCGGCGACGCGGTCCGGTCCCTGCACCGCACCCGGCGTGCTCACTACGGCCGTCCGGGTGCCGATAAGCCTGGCTTGCCGGTGCAAGACGTTGTGCTGCGCCGCGCACTGGATCACCTCGCCCAGGCCGCCGCCCGGGTGCCGGAGATCGCGGCCGTCGAACACCTCCTCGCCTCGCTGCTCGGGGAACGGCACGCAGCAGTGGAGCCACGCACCGAGTACGGGTTGATCCACGGCGAACTAGGCCCTGACCATGTCCTCGTCGACGAGCACGACCGGCCGGTGCTCATCGACATCGAGGGCGCGATGTTCTTCGACGTCGAATGGGAACACGTTTTCCTGGAATTGCGCTTCGGCGAAAACTATCGCTATTTCCATGCTGCGAGCCTGGACGACCGCCGAATGCGGTTCTATCGCCTCGCGATGTATTTGTCCCTCGTCGCGGGACCATTGCGGTTGCTCGACGGCGACTTCCCGCACCGGGAAGCGATGCTGGACATCGTGGACCAGAACGTCGTCCGCACTCTCGGTCAGCTTGGCTGACGGCGCAGACATTATTGTGGCTCCCCACAATCCGGCCTTCTCCCGCCTTTCGCGCAGGTATCGTAGGACGACCGGCCGATCCCGGTGACTTCCCGTCAGACGAT
>DASZNR010000147.1:0-23127 GCA_035551175.1 Amycolatopsis sp.
CCCGCCGGGCCAGCACGGCCGCGGGCGCATCAAGGAGTCCGAGTACCTCCTGCAGTCGCAGGAGAAGCAGAAGGCTCGCTACACCTACGGCGTTCTCGAGCGCCAGTTCGTCCGGTACTACAAGGAAGCCGTGCGGCGTCCGGGCAAGACCGGTGAAAACCTGCTGCAGATCCTCGAGTCGCGGCTGGACAACGTGATCTACCGTGCCGGCATCGCCCGCACGCGCCGTCAGGCGCGCCAGCTGGTGAGCCACGGTCACTTCGTGGTCAACGGCCAGAAGGTCAACGTCCCGTCGTTCCAGGTGTCCAAGTGGGACATCATCGACGTGCGGCCGAAGTCGCTGGGCATGCTGCCCTTCGTCGCGGCCAAGGAAGCCTTCGGCGAGCGCCCGATCCCGGCGTGGCTGCAGGTCGTCTCCTCGAGCCTCCGCGTGCTGGTCCACCAGCTTCCGGAGCGTGCGCAGATCGACGTTCCGGTTCAGGAACAGCTGATCGTCGAGCTCTACTCCAAGTAGTTTTTGGGGAATGGTGTCTGGGGCTCGCCCCAGACAACGGAGTAATCGAGTTACGGGCGGCGGCGCCCCGAGTGCGCCGCCGCCACGCCATCCCTTCGACGTCATATGGCGGGCGTCGTCTGGAAAGGAAAACAAGAAATGCTGATTTCCCAGCGGCCGGCTCTCGGCGAAGAGACGGTCAACGAGACCCGCTCCCGGTTCACCATCGAACCGCTGGAGCCCGGCTTCGGCTACACGCTCGGCAACTCGCTGCGGCGCACACTGCTGTCGTCCATTCCGGGCGCGGCCGTGACGAGCATCCGCATCGACGGCGTGCTGCACGAGTTCACCACCGTTCCCGGGGTGAAGGAAGACGTCACCGACATCATCCTGAATCTCAAGGAGCTCGTGGTGTCCTCGGAAGAGGACGAGCCGGTCACCATGTACCTGCGCAAGCAGGGCCCCGGTGAGGTCACGGCTGCCGACATCGTGCCCCCGGCCGGCGTCACCGTGCACAACCCGGACCTTCACATCGCGGCGTTGAACGGCAAGGGCAAGCTCGAGATCGAGCTCGTCGTCGAGCGCGGCCGCGGTTACGTCCCGGCGTTGCAGAACAAGCAGGCGGGTGCCGAGATCGGCCGGATTCCGGTCGACTCGATCTACTCGCCGGTCCTGAAGGTGACGTACAAGGTCGAGGCCACTCGTGTCGAGCAGCGCACCGACTTCGACAAGCTGATCCTGGACGTCGAGACCAAGCCATCGATCACGCCGCGCGACGCGGTGGCGTCGGCCGGCAAGACGCTGGTGGAGCTGTTCGGTCTCGCTCGCGAGCTGAACGTCGACGCGGAAGGCATCGAGATCGGCCCGTCGCCGCAGGAGGCGGACACCATCGCCGCCTACGCGATGCCGATCGAGGACCTTGATCTCACCGTCCGGTCGTACAACTGCCTGAAGCGCGAGGGCATCCACACGGTGGGCGAGCTCGTCTCGCGCAGCGAGGCGGACCTGCTCGACATCCGCAACTTCGGTGCGAAGTCGATCGACGAGGTCAAGATGAAGCTCGTCGGTCTCGGTCTGGCGCTCAAGGACAGCCCGCCCGGGTTCGACCCGACCGCGGCGGCGACCAGCTACGACGGTGAGGGCTGGTCGGGGAGCGTCGCCGGCATCGGCGGCGGCATTTCGGACGAGGGCCACGACGATGGCCAGGACTACGCAGAGACGGAACAGCTGTAAGGCCGCGTAGGCCTCAAGCTGTGCAGCTGAACGAGGAGAACCGATGCCCACCCCCACGAAGGGACCCCGTCTCGGCGGGTCGTCCGCGCACGAGCGGCTGATCCTGGCCAACCTGGCCACGCAGCTGTTCGAGCACGGCAAGATCACGACGACCGAGGCGAAGGCCCGCCGGGTGCGCCCGCTGGCCGAGAAGCTGATCACCAAGGCGAAGCGGGGCGACCTGCACAACCGCCGTCAGGTGCAGAAGGTCGTGCGTGACAAGGACGTCGTGCACAAGCTGTTCGCCGAGATCGGTCCGCACTTCGCGGAGCGGGCCGGCGGTTACACCCGCATCACCAAGACGATGCCGCGTAAGGGCGACAACGCCCCCATGGCGGTCATCGAACTGGTCGCGGAGAAGACCGTGACGTCGGAGGCCGAGCGGGCTCGCAAGACGAGGTTCGCGAAGGACGAGAAGCCGGCCGAGGCTGCTGTTGTCACCGAGGAGGCCACCTCCGAGGAAACCGCCGCCACCGAGGAGGCTGCCGCCACCGAGGAAGCCGCATCCGACGAGGCAGCTGCCGATGACGCTGCCGCCGACGACGCGGACGCCAAGAAGGACTGAGTCCTGACGGCGCACTCGACACCGGACGAGCCCGCCACTCCCTCCGGGGAGGGCGGGCTCGTCCGTCTTCGCCTGTCCGTGTCCTACGACGGCACGGACTTCTCCGGCTGGGCCCGTCAGCCCGGTCGGCGCACCGTGCAGGCCGAGCTGGAACAGGTTCTCCAGCGGCAGCCGCCGGGGGCATCGCTCGCGAAGTCCGTGGTCGTCGCGGGCCGCACCGACGCCGGGGTGCACGCGACTGGGCAGGTCGTGCACGTGGACGTCGTGCCGCTGGCGCCGGACGCACCCGGCCGAGTGCCGGTGGATTCCCGGGGAATCCCGGACCTGGCGCGTATGACGGGCCGGTGGAACAAACTCCTGCCCGCCGACGTCCGCGTGCTCGACGCCCGCGTCGCGCCGGCGGGGTTCGACGCCCGGTTCTCCGCGATCCGCCGCCACTACCGGTACCGGGTCTCCGACGCTCCGTGGGGCGTGGATCCCTTGCGCCGCAACGACACGCTCGGGTGGGGCCGGCCACTCTCGGTCGACGCGATGAACGAAGCCGCCCGAGCTTTGCTCGGCCTGCAGGATTTTGCGGCCTTCTGCAAGCAGCGTGAGGGCGGCACCACGATCCGTGAGCTGCAGGAACTGGTGTGGGTCCGCCTCGAGGAGCACCTGCTCGAGGCCCGCGTGAGCGCCGATGCCTTCTGCCATTCGATGGTCCGCAGCCTCGTCGGCGTCCTCCTGCTCGTCGGCGACGGCCGCCGTACCCGGACGTGGCCCGCTTCCGTGCTGCAGGGCGGGAAACGCGAAAGCGCGGTCGCCCCGGCCCACGGTCTCACGCTCACGGCCGTCGACTACCCGCCGGACGCGGAACTCGCCGCTCGCGCCGAGCAGACCCGCAACGTCCGCTCGGCCCTGGACCGGTAGCTTCTCCGTTCGTGGCAGCGCATCAGGACGAGACCAGGGCGGCCTACGACGGGGTCGTCGAGCTGTACGCGTCGCTGTTCTGCGACCCGCGGCTGGCGACGATGCCGTTCACCCGGACAATGGTCCGGACGTTCGCGGAACTGGTCCGCGAGACCGGAAACCCGCGCGTGGCCGACGTCGGGTGCGGCCCCGGGCACATCACGGCGTTCCTGAACGACCTGGGGGTCGCCGCCTTCGGGCTCGACTTGTCCCCGGGCATGGTCGAGCACGCCCGGCGGTCGTTTCCGGCGCTGCGGTTCGACGAAGCTCGGATGGCGGACCTCCCGATCGACGACGGCTCACTCGGCGGCCTGGTGACGCACTTTTCGCTGATCCACACCCCGCCGGAAGAACTGCCTGCGCTGCTCGCCGAGCAGGTGCGTGTCCTCGCGCCCGGTGGCCTGGCCCTGACGTCTTTTTTCGCGACCGGTGGCACCGAGCCGGTCCGGTTCGACCACAAGGTGGCGCCGGCCTACAGCTGGCCGGTGGACCGTTTCGCCGAACTGCTCGCCGTGGCCGGGCTCGGCGAAATCGCCCGGCTCGTGCACGATCCGAAGTCCGAGCGGGGTTTCCTCGACGCGCACCTGGTGACCCGCTCGAACCGGTGACTGCTTGGCGGCCGGCGGATTCGGGCGGCCCGTGCACGCGCCGGGCGGCGTCGACGAGGCTCGCACGGCGTGGGCCCACAGGGGGTGCGGGCTGCCGTGGGCTCGCGACCGACCACTTTGGACCGAACCGGCAGCGGCCGTCGTGGCCGAATGCGCTGATCGGCCGATCGGCCCGCGCGGGGCCGATCGGCCGGGTGAACCTCAGTCGCCGCGGCGGACCGGGCCCAGGATCTGCTGTTCCTTCTGCGTCGTGACGAGCCGCAACGGCCGCCACAGGTTGCGCCCGAGCGCCACGACCTGGTCGTCCTTGAGCGTGGTCAGCTGTCGCATCATCTGCGGCGGCAGGCGCCAGATGCGGGCGGCCAGCTCGGCTTGCCCGGCGGGCAGGCGCTGCATCAGCACCAGGTCCGCGGCGTTGGCCGTCGCGCCGGCCTGCGGGTGCAGGTACGGCAACACGTACACCGTCGTCTGCCAGGGCGAGCGCGGCGGGAAGAGGTCCTGCGGCGTCGGGCCGCCGTCGGTGACCACGAGCAGCGGCGCGTCCTCCGACGGGCGCGGCAGCTCGACGGGCGACAGGCGCCGGATCTGCACCAGCGGAGACGGGCGTCCGTCGCGGGTGCCGGCCGACTGGGACACGACCTGCCAGGCCGCGGGCCGTCCAGTGGACACGACCACCCAGGCACCGACCGCCATCGCCCGCAGCGCCACCTGGCGGGCCAGGTACAACCCGCCGACGAGCACGATGCGCGTCGGTGTGGACCGCAGCGCGGAGATGGTCAGCGGTTCGCCCTTGAGTCCGGAACCCAGGACGATGCCGCCGCGGTCGCCGGACGGGCTGATCGCGTCGAGCATCGCGGGGTCGACGGTGAACTCCGGAGCGACGCCGGCGTTCTGCCCGGCGTCGCGCAAGCGGGTGCTCATGCCGTGCCTCCGATCGGCAGCGTGGCGGAGAACGCGGAGATCTGCAGGCCCTTCATCGGGGTCAGCTCCACGTTCAGCCGGTCCGAAACGGCCTTGAGCCGCTGGGCGGCGGCATCCAGCTCACGCGGGTTGCGGGCGCTCACGCGTACGACTCCGCGCAAGCCGATGCGGCCTTCGTCGGTCGCAGGTGAAATCGCCATGGCGACCGTCGCCGACAGCGCACGAACGCTCGTGAGCGCTTCGAGGCTCCCGCTGATCTTGCCCTTGGGCCAGCCCGTGATGGCGTAGCTCGAGTGCCCGATGCCGGCCGCCGTGACGCCGGTCCAGCTTTCCTGCAGTGCCACCTTGTCCGGTGACCCGGCGACCGCGGTCAGCTCCGCGGCCGAGATGCTGGCGCGCAGCAGCTCGTCCGGGTCGAGCGGACGCGTCGGGATGCCTTTGGACTCCAGCGCGTTGCGCACACGCGAGAGCGCGCCGATCAGCGCGCGGTGGGCGCCGACGACACCGCCGCCGCGCTCCCTGATCGCGTCCGGGCAACGTCGCGGGTCGAGCCGAACCGCGATCCACGTGGTTCGCCGCGCGGCCGCGGGGAGCGGGCCGAGCACCTCCATGTACGAGCTGAGCGCCGGCGAATCCGACGGCAGCGCCGCGGAACCCGGGTAGCTGTGCCAGATCATCTGGATGGAGTCGAGGACCACGCCGCGGTCTTCGAGGCACGGCGCGAGCGCCGACAGCGGCAGGCTCGGCGCTCCGCCCGCTTGCGTGATGAGCGCCGGGGCAGGCTCGACGAGCAGCACCGCGGTCCACGTGCCGTCGTTCCACGCGAGGCCGACCTGTTGACGCTCGTGATCGACGCCGTGCGCGACCACGAGGTCCGGAACGGCCAGGCGCAGCAGATTCACGCGCGCGTCGTCCGGGCCGGTGACCGTGGTGTCCTCCGCGGCCAGCTCCTCGACAGCGCTGGGCGGCGGTGGGGTCGCGACCCGATCGTGCGACCGGAAACGGTAGCGCGTCGTCAGCCCCAGCCACTGGGTGAACCAGCGCCCGCCGACGCGCAGGAACGCGAAGATCAGGAAAACGAGGACCACGCCGGCGGCGATGTACTTGAGCTTCTCGCTGTCGATCGCGAGCAGGATCAACCCGATTGCGACGCCCAGCTCCAGCAGCACGAGGTTCGCCACCGGCAGCGGCCCGAGGTTGATGCCACCCGAGCGCTGCCGCGACGGCGGTGCCATCCGGGTCGCGGTCGCCGTCGCCGCGGGGGAGCCACCCGCGCCGGGACCGTCGGGCCCGGAGCCGGAACCGCCGGAATCACCAGGTCCGCCGGGCCCTCCCGGGCCACCGGGACCTCCGGGACCTCCGGGACCGTTAGGGCCACCCGGCCCGCCCGGTCCACCTCCGCCTGGACCGCCAGGGCCACCGGGTCCGCCTCCGCCGGGACCCCGGCCACCGGGGCCACCAGGTCCGCCGGGCCCACCAGGTCCACCAGGTCCACCAGGACGTCCACCACGACCGCCTGGCCCGCCCGGACCACTCGGCCCGCCGGGACCGCCCGGCCCACCGGGACCGCGAGGCACACCGCCAGGTCCACCGGGACCGGCCGGGACGCCGGGCCCGCCCGGAACCCCACCCGGTCCACCTGATCTACCCGGCCGCGGCGGCGGACCAGGAGGGCGTCCTCCGGGTGGCGGCGGCGGCCCCGGCGGGCCAGGCGGACGTGGAGGCGTCGTGACGGACATCCGCGCGTTCTCTTCCCCTCGTGAGTGCTACGTTCCCGGAAAGCCGGTACCGAGGTGTCCGACCCTAGCTTGAGTTGGTAGAAACCCCACACCAGACGGTCCCCGTACGGCTATCCTGCGGAACCGTACCGCGACGGGGAGGACTGTAGGTCGGAAATGCCATCAACACCCACGACTAAGTCTCAGGTTCAGGCCTACAAGTTCGTCATGCGCCGGATGCAGTCGGCGCTCGTGCGGCGCGATTCGGTGATGCTGCACGATCCGATGCGCACGCACTCGCGGGCGACCGTCGTCGGGGTCATCCTCGGCGTGCTGGGCGCGGTCGTTTTCGTGCTGTGGGCGCTGCTCAGCCCGGCTCCATCGGTGCCCGGCTCGGGCAGCATCGTCATCGGCCAGCAGTCCGGCACCGTGTACGTGGTGACCGGGAATCCGCAGAAGCTGATCCCCACCTTCAACCTCGCGTCGGCGCGGCTGATCCTGCTCGCGCAGCAGTCGCAGGGGCAGAAAGGCGGCGGTGCGTCGGCGACTCCGGCCTCGGCGCCCGTGGTGGCTCCGACCGTCGTCTCCGACGATCAGCTGAAGAACATTCCGCGCGAAAAGCTGACGGGGATCCCGGACGGACCCCAGCTGCTACCCGACGCGTCGCAACGAATTTCCCCCAATTGGGCGGTCTGTGACCAGGTGGTCCTCGACCCGCAGCTACCGCAGCCCGACAGCGTGAACCGCACCGACACCACCGTGATCGGCGGAGTCGCGAACGTCGGCACCGAGCTGACCAACGGCCAGGCGCTCCTCGGTGACGCCGGCAACGGCAAGGTGTACCTGATCTACCGGCTGGCGCCCACGCAGGCCCGGCCCGACGCCGACACCGTGCGTGCCCAGGTGAGCTTGGACAACGACGACCCGGTGAAGGCCGCGCTGCAGCTGCCGTCCAAGGCACGCAAGGTTTCCCAGGCGTTCCTGAACGCGATCCCCGAGGTCGGGCAGCTGGTGCCGCCGCAGGTCGACGGCGCGGGTTCGGCACCACAGCAGAACTTCGAGGGCCTGGTCGTCGGTGACGTCTTCTCGACCACGCCCGCCGGTGGCAACCCGGACTTCTGGCTGATCACCCGGACGGGGATCGAGAAGGTGTCGCCCGCCGTTGCCGACATCATCCGGGTCGCGAAGAACGGTAGCTCGAGCAAGATCCTCGACCTCGGCCTCAGCGCCATCAACGGTCCGAAGCAGCTGCAGAAGGGCGACGACGGTTACGTGAACGTCGACGACTACCCGCAGCAGACGCCGACCGTCCTCGACGCGACGCAGGGCTCGCCGGTGGCGTGCATGGGCTGGTCCTACGACCAGGCCAAGAACAGGGCGCACACGTCGGTGTACGTGAGCAGCAAAATGCCGGCCGAGACACTGAACGCCGACGGTTCGTCGAAGGTCCAGAGCGTGAGCACGACGGGGCCGAACGGTCTGCCGATCACCGGCTTCTTCATGCCGCCGGGCTTCGGCGCGGTGGTGTCGTCGGCGACCGAGTCGAGCGCCACGTTCGGCAAGGGCCCGATCCAACTCATCTCCGACCGTGGCCTGCGCTACGGAGTGCCGGACCTCAACACGGCCAAGGCCCTCGGCCTCGACAACCCGTTACCGGCACCGGAGTCGATCATCGGCCTGCTGCCGACGGGTGCGTCGTTGAACACGCAGAACGTGTTGAAGCAGTTCGATTCCGTGCCGATCGACCCGAACGCCGGCTCGTTCCCGGCGCAGCAGGCCGGGCAGCAGTCGGGCGGCTGAACCGGGAACCGCCGCCCGGCCGTGTCCGTCACAGTCCGGACACACGCTCGGACCCACTCGGGTGAGGAGGAAGTCGTGGCGGCGGGGAACAACGCGCTGAACATCGACGGAGCAGTCGTCGGCGGCTATGCGGCCAAGGTCGCGAAAGCCGCCGACGAACTGGACGGCGCAGCGGCCGGCATCGGCGCGGGCGCGACCACCGCGCAGACCTACGGTGAGCTGGGTGAACGACTCGGCGTCGACCGGTCGTACACGCGCGCGTCGACGGCGTTGCGGCAGCAGCTGGAAGCCGGCGCGGCGGCGCTGCGTTCGGCCGCCGCGGCGCTCGATCAGCTCACGGCGCACCACGCGCAGCGGGACGCCGACGCGGCCGAGAAGATCAAGCGGGCCGGGAGGCGCTCGTGACGGAGCCGTCGCTGACGTTCGTGTCCGAGCTGGCGGGCGAACTCGGGGTGACCGACCCCGTGGCCACGTACTACCACCCGCTCGTCGGCCGCTGGGAAGACCTCGACGAGGAAGCGCAGCGCCTGCGCGGGGCGGCGCGAACGGCGGGCTCGGTTTCGGCCGACCTGTCCGACGAACTCGGCCGCCTCGACGCTTCGTGGTCCGGCGATGACGCCGACGCCTTTGTCACCTACCTAGGTGAAATTCGCTCCGCGAGTGAAGGTGTGGAGGACGCGCTCGATGACCTGGCCGGTGCCGTCGACGAACTGGCCGGGACATTGCGCAAGATCGTCGGCGACGCGACGCAGGTGCTCGTGGACGCGGCGGATCTGCTGTCGGAGTCGGCGATGCTGCCGGTCGGCGGCGCCGGACGTTCGCGCGCGCAACTGCGGGAGACCGGGCAGTCGGTGAAGTCGCTGCACGATGCCGCGGAAGACGTGCTGCGGGAGTTCTGCCGCCTCTGCGATGGCGTGGACGCGCCCGCGGGGCAGCAGTCGAGCATCGAGGGCCGCCGGCACTACCCGGCGGAGCAGTTCCGGCTCCACGACGTCGATTTCGTGCCGACGGCGCCACAGCCCGATGCGGCTCCCGCAGGCGCGCAAAAGGCGGATTCGGCGGCGCGATCGGCGTCGTCGGAGCTCGCTCCGCAGGGCTCGGCCGCGCAGCAGCCGGGCGATGCGCTGGATTCGCCCGGGCAGCAGCCGGTCGATGCGTTGGATCCGGATTCACCGGGCAGCACGGACGACGCCGTCTCCGCCTCTGCGGCGACCGACTCCGCCGCAGCGGATCCCCACCAGGGTAAGGAAAGCGGCGTCGATCAGCACCTCTCCCAAGTGGACGCCGGTGCGCTCCCCATACAGGCCGAACCGGCGCCTGTCGCGCCGCCGCCCGGAGCGGCGCAGGGCGGTGGGTTCGCCATGATGCCGATGGGCGGCATGGGAGGTATGGGTGGCATGGGCGGCGGCGGTGGTGGAGGACAGCGCAAGGCGCGTAACCGCACGCTGGCCAAGCCGTCGGAGCTGCTTGGCGAGCCGGAACAGGTCACGCCGCCCGTGATCGGGGAGGATCCGCGCCCTGAGAAGCCCACCAAGGGCAAAAAACCCTCGAAGTGACCGAAAGGGCCGCCGACCGCGCGGACGCGGTGGGCGGCCCTTTCGGGCGTCGGAAGAAGACCGGCTCAGTCAGGTGGCGCGGCCGGGCGGTTACGCCGGATCGTGTGCATCACGAACAGCGTGATCACGAGTGCGAGCACGCCGCCGCCGGTGCCCGCGAGCGCCACGATCATCGGCGTGGAGCTAGTGGAGTCCGAAGGCGGGAGCGCGGCGGCCTCCACCACCGGCCGCGGCGCGGAAAGCCGGCCGACGTCGCCCGGCAGGTTCGCGGTGAGCGCGGCCACCGGGTCGATCACGCCGTAACCGACGAAGTCGTCACGCCCTCCCGGCGCGGCCGGGTGCTGCGCCGTCGCCTCGATGCGCTGGATCACTTGGCGCGCATTGAGATTCGGGTACATCTCGCGGACGAGCGCGGCCAGGCCGGCGACGTACGGTGAGGCAAAGCTCGTGCCCTGGATGGGCGAGCTCTGGCCGTTGTTGATCGTGAGGTTCGCCAGTCCCGACGAACCCTCGGCCGGGTCGAGCGACACGATGTCGGTACCGGGCGCGGCAACCCCGACCCACGGCCCGTGCACGCTGAACGACGCGACACCACCGGTCTGGTCGATCGCGCCGACCGACAGCACGTCGTTGGAGAACCACGGCGGCGTGACGATCGACTTGGGCTTGTTCGGGTCCGCCTGATCGTTCTGCGGGCACTTGTCGGAGACGTTCCCCGCGGCCGCGACGACGACCACGTCGTGGTCCGCCGCGTACTTGACCGCGGCCTGGACCTCCTGCTCGCCGGACTGGATGCTGCCGGTGCCGTCGGCTGCGCGGCAGTGGTCCACCGACATGTTGACGACGCCGATGTCGCCCCGGTCGGCGATGCCGCGGATGATCTCGGCCAGCGTGTGCAGCGTTCCGGCGGTGCCCTCCTGCTGCAGCTGGCGGGTGTCGCCGTTGTTGTTCTGCTGCGGCCCCGTGCCGGTACCGCCGGGGTCTCCGCCGCCGTTGCTCGGCGGCAGCTGCCCGCCGCTCGAGCCACCGGGCTGGCCGGTGTTCTGCCCGCCTTGCTGCCCGGGGTTGCTGCTCGAAGAACCGCCCGTGTTGCTGGTGTTTTCGGCGTAGTTCTCGCTCAGCTGGCGGTAGGAGACGATCGTCGCGTCGGGGGCGACCCCGATGAAGCCGACCTTCGAATCCTGCGGATTGCCCGCGATGATGCCGGCGACCTCGGTGCCGTGGCCGTCGCAGTCCTGCAGGCCGCCTGGCTGGCCGTTGGTCGGCGTCGCGACGTATTCGCCGCCGGATTGCAGCCGGTTCTGGAACCACGGGTGGGGCGTCACGCCGGTGTCGACGACGGCGACCTTCTGGTTCCCGCCGACATTGCCTTTCGCCGCCTTCACGATCTGCTGAGCCTTGTCCAGCTGCAGGTACGCCTGGCCCCACGGGATGATGTTGATCGGCGTGTTGTTGTCCAGGCTGCGCTGAACGCAGGCGTTCTTCTGTGTGTAGGTCTTGTCCGGCGAGTGCGTGTCGACCGGTGGCTGCACGTCGCCCAGCGGGGGTGGCGTGGCCCAGGTGCCCGCTGTGCCGCTCGTGTCGGTCGGCATCTGCGCCGACGCCGGCAGCACCGCCAGCGGCGACAACACGCCGATCCCGGCCGCGAGCACCACGACCCCCGCACGGCCCCCGAACCCGAGCCGCCGGGAACTCCGCCGCGAGCGCATCTGCCTGCTCACTTGAGGTTGAGGTGGCGCAACGTCGTGTAGAGGTCCATCACGCCGAGCGCCAGAGGCAGCACCACGGCGATGCAGATGGCCTCGAAGATCTCGACGGAGCGGCGCAACGGTGGTGAGAAGCGCTGGTTCGGGAAGATCACGCCGACCACGAGCGAACCCGCCGCCACGAGGATCAGCGCGCCGAACACGTACAGCAGGCGGTTTTCCGCCGGCGCTGAGAACAGCCAGCCGACGAGGATCCCGGCCGCGGACACCATTCCGGTCGCTAGCAGCGCGATGGCCTGCGCGCCGTTGGCGTACGCGCGGGCGCGCAGCAGCAGCACGAGCGTGGCGACGACACCGAGGACGATCCCGAAGACGCCCGGCGCGGTCGCGGCGATCACCGCGGACACTGCCGTGGTGGCCCCGCAGCCGATCATCAGACCGGTCATGTAGTCGTGGGCGACGGCGGTGCGCTGCTCGATCGCCTGGTAGTCTGGGAACCCGGAGTCCTCCTTGAGTTCCTCGGCCGTGCTCGGCACGTGGGGCAGCGGCAGCTTCGCGAGCCAGATCGTGGCCCGCGGCAGCATCGAGATGCACGCGAGTGACACGGCGACCGCGCCGGCCGCGACACCCGCGGCACTCACGGTCACCAGCGTTGCGACGAGGAACGCGATCGCGCCGAACACCCCGGCGGTGGCGGCGGCGATGAACACGCGGATGCCGGCCCCGATCACGAGAATGCAGACCGCCGCGACGATGAGCACGAGCACCGCGCCCAGCAGCAGGTTGGCCCGAACCGTGAGCCCGGGAACGATGTAGAAGCCGGCGACGAAGGCCAGCGGCAGCCCGCCCGAGGCGGCGATCAGCACGCCCGTGCTCTCGGCCTGGTAGCCCTTCACCAGCGTTGCGCCGACCGCCACGCAGGCGATCGCGCCGAGCCCGCCGATGACGGCCGACGCGATCGAGGAACCGCCGTAGAGTGAACCGCCCATGAACAGCGCCAGCGCCGACAGGAACAGCGCGAGCCCGCCCGCGACGTGCCCGAAGCGGCGCGCCGTCTCCTTGGTCCATGGCCGGAACGTGTCCGGTGTCGACTCGGCGATGGCGTCGACCACGTCGTCGTACAGCGGCGGCGGCGGGTTCTCGTTGCGCTTGCGCAGCTGCAACAGCTCGCCGTCGACGACACCGAGCGACGCGAGCGTGCGGCTCGGGTCCAGCGGCGCGTCGCCGAGTTTGGCCAGCGCCCAGCCACCGTGGCGCGCCCCGCCGTCGGGCGAGGTCTCCCGCGCCATCTCCAGCAGCATCGGCAGCAGATCGGCCACCGCGACGTCGGCCGGCAGCGCGACGTCGATCCGGGTGTTCGGTGCCACCACCGTCACCCTGCTGAATACCGTCGTGCCCGTTGCCACTTGACGCCCCCGCTCTGACGACTCGACTCCCGGGGGAACTTATACCGAACCCGCGGGCGCGATTCATCGACTGTCCGAAAATTCCTGGCGAACGTACACCGCCGGGTCCGGCGACCAGGTGGGATCCGCCGATTCGGTCACTTTCTGACGGTGGCTGGTCGTACACTCCCCGGATCAGAGGTAAGGGGTTCGCGGGCTTGCTCCGTGGACCGTCGGTTTCCGTCCATGTTCTGCCGAGGGTTCTGTCAAGGGTTCTGTCAAGGGTTCTGTCAGGGGGCAGCTGCGGTGCACTATCGGGCGCTGGCCGGAATTTCCCGGCGACGTTCGATAGGTTGTCACGCGCGCCCGGGCTCGGGAGCCGGCCGGCCGTCGTCGAGTTGGAGTAGAGGGGTCCTTCGATGAGCACGCTTCAGTTCAAGAAGTCGCCGAGGCTGGCGGCGCCGCGCCCGCCGGGCGGCGAGGTGCACCTCGAACCCCCACCCGAAGTACCTCGCACGATCCCGGGCAACATCGTCGCGAAGGCGATTCCGGGCGTGATGATCTTCGCGTCGCTCGGGATGATGGTCTTCATGTTCACGGCCGGTGGCCGGAACCCGACCACGATCATGATGAGCGGCATGATGCTGATGGGCACCGTCGGCATGATGGCCGGTGGCGGCGGTGGTGGCCGGGGCGGCGGCGCCAAGAAGGCCGAGATGGACGAGGACCGCAAGGACTACCTGCGGTATCTCGGGCAGATGCGGGACCGTGCGCGTGAGGCGATGGTCGATCAGCGCGCCGCGCTGGAATGGGTGCACCCGGATCCGCAGTCGCTGTGGTCGCTGGCCGCGAGCCGCCGGATGTGGGAGCGCCGCCAGAACGACCAGGACTTCCTGCACCTGCGGGTCGGGCGCAGCTCGCACCGGCTCGCGACGCGGCTCGTTCCGCCGCAGACGGGTCCGGTCGACGAGCTGGAGCCGATCGCCACGCTGGCGTTGCGCCGGTTCGTGCGTGCGCACTCGATCGTCCCGGATCTGCCGACACAGATCACGTTGCGCGGGTTCGCGGCGGTGAGCCTGCAGGGTGAGCGCGGTCTGACCCGTGGTCTGACCCGGGCGATGCTGGCGCAGCTGATCACGTTCCACAGCCCGGACGACGTGATGATCGCCGTCGCCACGGCGGGGCGGGCGAAGGAAGAGTGGGAGTGGGCGAAGTGGCTGCCGCACGTGCAGCACCCCACGCTGTCCGACGGCATCGGCCAGATGCGGATGATGGCCGGTTCGCTGGCGCAGATCGAGCAGTGGCTCGATGAGGAGCTGCGGGAGCGGCAGCGCTTCTCCCGCAACGCCACGCCGGCGCCGGACCAGCCGCACGTCGTGATCATCATCGACGACGCCGAGGTCACGCGCGAGGAGCAGATCATCCTCGAGGAGGGTCTCGTCGGCGTCACGCTGATCGACCTGTCCGACTCGCTCGGCAACCTCGCGGCCCGCCGCGGCCTGCGGCTCGTGGTGGAGCCGGACCGGCTCGGTGCGCGCAGCGCGGGCGGGGTCGAGTGGTTCGGTCGTCCGGACACGCTGTCGTTGATCGAGGTCGAGTCGCTGGCGCGGCTGATCGCTCCGTACCGCGTCGGAGGCGGTGGCGGTGCGGAGACCAACGACGACGAGCCGCTGCTGTCCAACCCGACGTTGCTGGAACTGCTCGGCATTCCGGGCGACCCGATGACGTTCGACGTGCAGCAGGCGTGGCGCCCGCGTCCGGTGCGCGACCGCTACCGGGTGCCGTTCGGTGTCGGCGAGTACGGCCAGCCCGTGGAGCTGGACATCAAGGAAGCGGCGGTCGAGGGCATGGGCCCGCACGGCCTGTGCATCGGGGCGACCGGTTCCGGTAAATCGGAGTTCCTGCGCACGCTGGTGCTGGGCTTGCTGGCCACGCATTCGAGTACGTCGCTGAACATGATCCTCGTCGACTTCAAGGGTGGTGCGACGTTCCTCGGCCTGGACAAGGCGCCGCACGTCGCCGCGACGATCACCAACCTCGCGGGTGACCTCACGCTGGTCGACCGCATGAAGGACGCGATCGCGGGCGAGGTGAACCGGCGCCAGGAAGTGCTGGCCAAGGGCAACTACAAGAACGTGTGGGACTACGAGAAGGCCCGCGAGGCCGGCGCCGACCTCGACCCGCTGCCCGCGTTGTTCATCTGCATCGACGAGTTCTCCGAGATGCTCACGGCGAAGCCGGACTTCATCGACATCTTCCTTCAGATCGGCCGCGTCGGCCGATCGCTGCAGATGCACATGCTGCTCGCGTCGCAGCGGCTGGAGGAAGGCAAGCTGCGTGGTCTGGACACCTACCTGTCCTACCGGATCGGCCTGAAGACGTTCTCCGCGGCGGAATCCCGGGCCGCGATCGGCGTGCCGGACGCGTTCGAACTGCCCTCGATCCCGGGTTCGGGTTACCTGAAGTTCGACACCTCGACGATGGTGCGGTTCAAGGCGTCCTACGTGTCGGGTCCGTACCGGCCCGCCGGCATCAAGGCCGCCGGCCCCGCGGCCACGGTGGTGCGCGCCGACAAGCGGCCGCAGCTGTTCGTCCCCGACTTCGTGGAGCTGCCGCCGGAGCCGGAGCCCGAGCCCCAACCGGTGGAGGAGGCGCCGAAGCCGGAGACGGACGAGGCGACCGAACCCAGCGAGCTGGAAGTGATGGTCGACCGGTTCGTCGGCCAGGGCCCGCCCGCGCACGAGGTGTGGCTGCCGCCGCTGGACGAGCCCAACTCGCTCGACACGATGCTGCCGAACCTCAACCCCACCGAAGACCGCGGACTGTCCCCGGTCGGGTTCTTCGGCAACGGACGGCTGCAGGTGCCCCTCGGCATCGTCGACCGGCCGTTCGAACAGCGGCGCGACCTGTTGTGGGCCGATTTCTCCGGTGCCGCGGGACACGGTGTCATCGCGGGCGGCCCGCAGTCGGGCAAGTCGACGATGCTGCGCACGCTGGTCATGTCGATGGCGCTCACCCACACCCCCGAGGAAGTGCAGTTCTACGCACTCGACCTCGGTGGCGGCACGCTCGCGTCGCTGGCCGACCTGCCGCACGTCGGCGGGGTCGCGGTCGCGCGGCGCGAGCCGGACAAGGCCCGCCGGATCGTGGCCGAGCTGTCCACCTTGCTGACCGAGCGTGAAGTCCGCTTCGGCGACATGGCCGTCGACTCGATGGTCGACTTCCGGAACCGCAAGCGCCGCGGCGACATCACCGTGGAGCAGGACCCGTTCGGCGACGCGTTCCTGCTCGTGGACAACTGGCGCGCGTTGCGCGACGACTTCGAGGAGCTGGAAGGTGCGATCACCCGGCTCGCCACGCAGGGTCTCGCCTACGGCATCCACGTCATCATCTCGGCCAACCGGTGGGCCGACATCCGGCCCGCGATCAAGGACATGATGGGCACCCGGTTCGAGCTGCGGCTCGGTGACCCCACCGAGTCGGAGATGGACCGCAAGGTCGCCGTCAACGTCCCGCCGGGTCGCCCCGGCCGCGGTATCACCAGGGAGAAGCTGCACCTGCTCACCGGGCTGCCTCGCATCGACGGATCCGGCGATCCGGACACGCTCGCCGCCGGTGTCAGCGATGCCGTGCAGAAGATCCGCGGCGCCTGGACCGGTCGGGTCGCCCCGCAGGTCCGGCTGCTGCCGGAAATGGTCACCTACGACGAGGTGCTGTCCCTCGACGGCAAACGGAACACGAAGCTCGTGCCCTTCGGCCTCGCCGAGGACAACCTGGCGCCGGTCTACTTGGACTTCGACGCCGAGCCGCACTTCTTCGCGTTCATGGACGGCGAGTCGGGCAAGACGAACCTGCTGCGCCAGATCGGCCGCGGGATCGCCGAGCGGTACACGCCGAAGGAAGCCGTGATCCTGCTGGTCGACTACCGGCGCACGATGCTCGGGTTCCTCGAAGGCGACTCGCTGCTCGGTTACGCCGTGTCGGCCAACCAGCTCGACGACATGATCACCGACGTCGTCGGCTCGATGAACCGGCGCCTGCCGGGCCCGGATGTCACGCAGGAACAACTCAAGAACCGGTCCTGGTGGACCGGACCGGAGCTGTTCGTCCTCGTCGACGACTACGACCTGGTGGCCACGCAGTCCAACAACCCGCTGCGGCCGCTGTCGGACTTCCTCGCGCAAGCCAAGGACGTCGGCCTCCACCTGGTCATCGTGCGTCGCACCGGTGGTGCGTCGCGCGCCACCTACGACCCGATCGTCGGCAAGCTCAAGGAAATCGCCGCGCCGGGCATGGTCGGCAACGGGTCGAAGGACGAAGGCGCACTGATCGGCAACATCAAGCCGAGCGCGCTGCCGCCGGGCCGAGGCGTGATGCTCAGCCGCAAGAACGGCAGGCAGCTCGTGCAGGTGTCGTGGATCGAGCCGGACTGAGCCGAGCCGCTGGCCGCCCCGACTGGGTCGGAGGTGCCGGGTGACACTGCGGGTCGCGGTGGACTTCGGCACCTCCAGCACCTGCGTCGTCGCGTCCGTTAATGGCCGCGAGCCGCAGGTCGTCGTGGTCGACGGCCAGCCGTTGATGTCGTCGGCGGTCTATGCGGCCGCCGACGGCACCCTGTTCGTCGGACAGGAGGCGGAGCGCCAAGCCGCCGTGGACCCGTCGCGGTACGAACCGAACTCGAAGCGGCGCATCGACGAAGGCGAACTGCTGCTGGGTGATTCGGTGCTGCTGGTCACCGACGTGATCCACGCGGTGCTGGGTCGCGCGGTCGCCGAGGCGCGCCGGATCGCGGGCGACGCCGAGGTGAGCCTGCTGGTGCTCACGCACCCAGCCGACTGGGGGGCGATCCGCACGCGGCTGCTCCGCCAGGCTGCGGGCGGGCTCGCGCACGAGGTCGCGCTCGTGCCAGAACCGGTGGCCGCGGCGGTGTACCACGCGGCGACGTTCACCCCGGTGGTCCGTCCAGGCGGGCAGGCCGTGGAGTTCAGTGGACGGCCCGGTGACGCGCTCGCGGTCCTCGACCTCGGCGGAGGCACGGTCGACGTCAGCGTCGTCCAACGGCTGCCGATGAGCGCTGCCGGGCCGGGCCGCGCCGCGCCGCGCGGCGGGTTCCGGGTGCTCGCCACGCGCGGCGACCCGAGTTTCGGCGGCGCGGACATTGACCAAGCCCTACTGGAACACGTGGGTTCGCTGGTGTCGAGCGCGGACCCGGACGCGTGGCGGCAGCTCGTCACCGGACGCGAGCTCGCGGACCGGCGTCGCCGCCGGGTGCTGCGGCAGGACGTGCGCGGTGCGAAGGAAACGTTGTCGCGCCATGCGTACACCGACGTTCCGATGCCGCCACCGTTCACCGACGCGCACGTGACCCGCGAGGACCTCGAAAAGCTGATCGCGGCGCCGCTCGGGCGCGCGGTGGAGCTCACCAGCGCGGCGATCGCCGAGGCCGGCCTACGGCCCCGGCAGCTCACGGCGATCTTCCTCGTCGGCGGGTCGAGCCGGATCCCGATGATCTCGCGGCTCGTGCACGAGCGCACCGGCGTCGTCCCCACGAGTCTCGACCAGCCGGAGACCGTCGTGGCGCGCGGCGCGTTGCGGGCAGTGCTCGGGGATTCGGATCGCGCGGGTGCGGCGGTGGCTCGGCCCGCGAGTACCGACCGGCGCACCGATGTCCTACGTCCGGGCGAGTCCGCGCCCCGGCCCGTTCCGGCGCGACCGGCGCAGCAGCCGCGACCGGGGCCGTCGTCCGGACCAGTACCCGTCTTTCCGCCGCGCCCGGTCGGCGCGCCGGCCGCCCCCGCGGCAGCGTCGTGGTCGCCGGAGCAGCCGCGCAAGGTCGGTCGGAACCGGCTCCTGTGGGGGATCGGCGCCGTCGTGGTGGTGGTCGCCCTCGTCGCGGGGGCCGTCCTCTACTTCGTCAATCAGGGCGGCAACCAGCCGTCGGCCCAGCAGGGCCGTACGTTTTCGCAGTATGACTTCAGCCTCGTCGCGCCCACTGATTGGGTCCAGACCTCCGACCAGGTCGCCGATCGGCAGGTGATCCTGCACCCGCAGGACGCGGTCGCCGGCAACGACCTCCTGGTCGCCCAGGAATACGTGATGGACTACGACGCGACGGCCGATCGGTCCAGGCTCGTGGACACTTTGCGCTCACAAGCACAGGAAAACGAGGGCTACAGCGCGTTCGAGCCGGACCTGACGTACGGTGGCCGCACCGTCATCGGGTACCACCAACGGAAAAGCGACCGGCTGACTGTGAACTGGTACGTGGTCGTGCAGGGCCGGATCCGGGTGCACGTGGGGTGCCAGTACGAGGTCCCCGAATTGCGGCAGCGCGTCGACACGGCTTGTGAACAAGTCGTGCGGACGCTGAAGATCACCAGCTGAAGGAGTGCCCGTGCGGTCGGAATCCGAGTCAGCCGCGGCGTCGTTCACGAGGGCGGGGCAGGACGCGGTCACGTATGCGCGGCGCGTCGCCGGTACCGCGCTCGCCCGCTCCGAGCACCATCGTGAGGAAAACCGGGAACTGCTGAAGGCCTACGGCCGCAATCGGCTCGCGGGCGCTGCCGGCGGTGACGCGACGCCGGCCGGATTGCGCGGTGCGGCCCGCCGATTCCGCGCGGCCTGCGGTCTTCCGTTGCCGGTGGAAGAGCCACCACCTGCGGTTCCGTCGGACACCGCGGCGGGTCCCGCCACACCTCAGACGAGTGATGATGACGAGGACTTTTCGCAGTTGCGAATCCTCAACCGGCCCACTTGAAACTTCTTCGCCGCAGGTCGTAGGCCTGGTCAGCCGGGATTTCCGGGATCGGGGCCGGGCGTCGAACGAGCCGGTTCCGCATCGCGTCGTTAACTAATGCAAACACCTTGGGAAATCTTGTACTAGGTGTGAACCGAACCTGGCACTGTCTTCGTCGTAGGATCGTACGGCGCAGACAAGAGCCCAGTGCTCACCACGACCAACGAAGGGGGTAGTTCCCATGGCTGGCGGCTTCAAGGGAACTCCGGAGGAGCTCACCAAGGCTTCCAAGCAGGTTCACGACAACGTGCAGCAGCTCAACGGGCACAAGCAGCAGCTGCTGTCCAAGATGGAGTCGACGCGCAGCCTCTGGCAGGGTGACGCCGCGACCACGTTCAACAACATCATGAACGAGTTCGACCAGGACTTCAAGAAGGTCAACGACGCACTGGCGGATATCGCGGACCGCTTGGACAAGGCCGGTAGTGCCTACAGCGCGAACCAGGACGAGACGAACTCGCGGGTCAAGAGCCTCGGCTCGTCCGGTATCGGCAGCGTTCTCGGCTGACAATTCTCCACACCAGACTTTCACCATTCGCTTACCCACTCGAAAAAGGAGTGAACGATGTCTGACGGCCGCATTGTCGTCGATTACGCGACCATCGACCAGGCCGGCGCCGACTGCGGTGCCGCCAAGCAGCAGCTGCAGCAGGAGCACGACCAGCTTCAGAGCTACCTCAACCCGCTCATGAACGAGTGGGAAGGTGACGCGCAGGACCAGTGGAAGCAGCTTCAGGACAAGTGGTACCAGAGCTACATGCAGCTCGAGGAGTTCCTGGAGAAGATGTCCCACGCTCTGCCGGAGGTTGCCGACGAGCTGCGCGCGGGCGACAAGAGCGTTCAGAACCTGTTCTGATTCCGCTTTCTCGCGATCGCCGGTCTGCGTTTATTGCGGACCGGCGATTTTTTTACCCATACGTCAGTGCGGCAGGGCTCGTGAGTGCGCCGGCCGATTCTTAGCTGGTTCTAAGCGGCTTCGCCACTCACGACCGGGTCGGGCCTCTCCCGCGATGCGGTGGATGGGGCGGTGGTGGGTGCAACCCCGTTTGGGATGGCCTCGTTTCGAACGGTTCGGTCAGTGGGGCGCTCCGACCGAGTATTCCGGTTTGTCGTTGAGCACTCGCACGGTCACCTTCTTCGCTTGCCCGGCAAGCCGCAGAGTGCAGTCGAACGTCGTTCCGTTCACTGTGGACTCACCGGCAGGGCAGCTGACGTTCGTGGCGCCCGGCTCGCCGTAGTTGTCGGCCAGCACGCGGGCCACGCCGTCCTCCAACGATTTCTGGTCGAGCGTGTCGCCGCGGAACGCGCCGAGCAGCCACCCCGCGCCACCGGCGATCACGAGCAGGACGACCACCGCGCCGCCGATCACCCACGGCCGCTTGGGCTTCGGCGCGCCTTTCACCGCCTCTGCCGAAAAAGCGCCGAGCCCGCCGTATGCCGACGGCTGGAACCCGCCGCCGTACGACGGATTCTGGTGCTGCTGCGCCATTTCCGGCGTGGCTTGCCTTGCGTAGGGCTGCTCCTGGGGTCCCGAGTGCGGCTGTCCTGGGTACGGCTGTCCCGGGTGCGAATGTTGTGGCGCACCGGTGTACGGCGGCTGACCGCCGAATGGCGCGGGAGCGGCCGGTGGCTGAACGGCGGGGCCGTTCTGCTGCGGTGTGGGCCATCCGGCCGGCCACTGGGCCGGATTTCCTTGCGGTGGCCCGGAAGGCGGCCACTGCTCGGGCTGGTGCGGCGGCTGGGTCATCGGAGGTCCCCTCGAAAGCTCATCAGCTGCCCACCAGTTGGCCGAGCCGTCGGTAGAAGTCCTGCTTCGCGTTGTCGTCGGGCAGGTTTGTGATCTGGCTCGGGTCCGGCAGTTTGGGCATGTCCCCGGCCGACGCCGTACCCGTGAACCGGAATTCGTAGTGCAGTTCGAGATTGTGCCCGTCGCCGGAGAACTTCGCGGCGAGCGTGAAGTCGTCGAGCGAACCGTCGGGTTTGACCTTGATCGTCGCCGGGATCAGCGCCTTGCTCAGCTGCGGCCCGACTTTCGCCTGCAGATCCGGCGGCAACTCCGCCACGCCCTTGTCGAGTACCTGCGAGAGGGGCACGCTCACGGTCAGCTCGATCGACCCGTCGGGCGAGCTCTTCGCGCCGCGCACGGCCGACTTGTCGGCCTGGTATGAACCATCCACCGCCTGTGCCAGCTTGCAGGCCTCGTACACGCCGCCCCAGGTGCACGGCTGGGTCAGCCCCGCCGCCGCCTTCGGCATCGACACCCATGCCGTCGGCTCGAGCGACTTGTACGCGGGCCCGAGGTACAGGTATTCGAGCGGGCCGTCGGCGGGGGTGTAGGTGTCGATGATCTGGTCGGGATTGCGCTCCGAGCGGTTGTGCACCACACGGCTCTCGGGACTGCCGGCGCGGGCGGAGGTGATCGTGTTCTTGAGCCACTTGTCGTCGAAGCGGAAGTAGGCGTCGAAGGAGTTGGTCACGTTCCGCGCGGCGAGGATCGAGTCCTCCAGCTTCGGCATGACCTTCTCGAACTTGGCACCGACGTACGCCGACACCTGGTCGCCGTCGGGCAGGGCCGTGCCCGCGCGCGCGTGGCCGCACGCGGACGCGAGCAGCACTGCGCCCACCGTGAGCGTGGCGCAGGCGGTCCGTTTGGTCATGGGGTCCCCCGGGTCGTCGGCTGTCCGCGCGGATCGTCTCATCTTCGCGGACGGCGTGCGGGGTGTTCCGGCGCGCGGTCCGGTAGAATCCCCGACGGCCCGGACCCGTGATCACGGTCGCCGGGCCACCCCGCTGCACGGGTCACGTGAGCAGGGGGGTATCTTCATATGTCGTTGTGCGTTGCGGCGCGTCAGCGCTAGGCCCGCACAGAACCCACACGCAATTGTTGACGACGAGGTAGACCCTTGCCCACGTACAGCCCCAAGCCCGGCGACGTCACTCGTGCCTGGCACGTGATCGACGCCGAGGATGTCGTGCTCGGCCGGCTCGCGACCGAGGTCGCCACGCTGCTGCGCGGCAAGCACAAGCCGACCTACGCCCCGCACGTGGACACCGGTGACTTCGTCATCATCGTCAACGCCGAGAAGGTCGCGCTCACCGGAAACAAGCGCGATCAGAAGTTCGCGTACCGCCACAGCGGCTACCCCGGTGGTCTGCGCAAGCGCTCCTTTGGCGAGCTGCTCGACACCAAGCCCGAGCAGCTGGTCGAGAAGGTCGTGAAGGGCATGCTGCCGAAGAACAAGCTCGGCCGCGCCATGGCCAAGAAGCTGAAGGTGTACGCCGGCCCGCAGCACCCGCACGCCGCGCAGCAGCCGCAGGCGCGCGAGATCACCAAGATCGCGCAGGTCGCGCAGTGAGTG
>DASZNR010000148.1:0-1508 GCA_035551175.1 Amycolatopsis sp.
GGGCCGGCGTGGTGACGGTGGTCGGACGCGTCGAGCGGCGCAGCGACATCGACCCGGTGACGCGGGCGATCCGCGAGCTGTCCGGCGTGGTGGAGGTCCGCAACCGCCTGGACTACGTCTGGAACGACGTGGCCTGAGCAGGGCCGGGGAAGGGGAGGTGGCGGCACCGGTGACCTCGCCGGTTCATCGAGGTCGCCGGTGTGGGACCCCGACCTCACCGACAACAAAAGTTGTCTTGACAGCTTGAGTTGTCCATGTGAGGGTCATCCCATGCGGAAATTGATTCTGGGCTTCTACGTTTCGCTCGACGGCAAGAGCGCCGACGGGGACAACGGCATCCGGGACGTCATGATGGGCATCGACGACCCCGAGCAGGAGAAGTACTTCGTCGACCGGCTGTGGGAGGCGGGGGCGTTCCTCATGGGGCGCACCACCTACGAGGCCATGGCCGGGTTCTGGCCCGGCTCCGGCCACCCGTCGGCCAAGGCCATGAACGAGATCCCGAAGGTGGTGTTCTCCCGCACCCTGAAATCGGCCGACGACTGGCCTGAGACCCGCATCGCCGACGGTGACACGGCGGAGGAGATCGCCAAGCTGAAGGCCGAGCCGGGCAAGGACCTCGTCGCCGCCGGGGGGACCTCGTTCCTGCACTCGTTGATCAAGCTCGGCGTGGTCGACGAGTACCGGCTGTGGGTGCTGCCCGCCGCCACCGGCAAGGGCGCGCCGCTGTTCCCCGAGCTGGATCAGCCCCTGAACCTGCGGCTGGTGAAGAGCACGGCCTTCCCGTCCGGAGTCCTCGAGCTGGTCTACGCACCGGCCGAAATCTCCACGATGGACAGCGAGGGTTGACCGGGGGCGATCCCGGGAAAAAGAGGGCATGCCGAGCGAATTGCCCCGCCGCGCGGAAGGCGAGCTGGACGACAACGAGCTGCCCGCCACCCGGCCGGCGTGGCCGGTCACGACAGTCGGCTTCCTCGCCCGCGGCGGCTTCCTCTGGGGCCTCGTCGCCGCGGTGCTGGCCCGCCGCCCCGGGCCGCGGCGCCGCGCGGCAGGCCGCGGGCTGGTCGCGGGCGCGGCCGCGATGGCGCTCGGCCACGGCGTCAAGGCGCTGGTCCGGCGCCGGAGGCCACCGGCGGGAGACCTGCCCGCCAACCGGGCCCTGCCCGAGAAGCCGACGTCCTCGGCGTTCCCGTCAACGCACGCGACGACGGCGGCCGCGTTCACGGTGGCCGTCGCGCTGACGTCCCCGGCCGCGGGCGCGGTGGTGGCGCCGTTGGCGGTGGTGTCGTGCTACAGCCGGGTCCGGACTCGCGTGCATTGGCCGACGGATGTGTATGGCGGCGTGGTGATCGGGGCGGCCGTCGGCTCGCTCGTGGCCACCCGGGCGCGCTGAACCCGCCCGGCGAGCCGGTCATCGCCCTTCCCGCAGGTAGGGTGGGTCCGCGTGGCGGAGGAGGTGGCGAGCCGGATGGCTGACGAGCGTGCGCCCGAGCAGGTGGACCGGCTCG
>DASZNR010000149.1:0-63488 GCA_035551175.1 Amycolatopsis sp.
CACCGACACCGCCACCGCCCCGACCGCCCCCACCGGGCCCCAGCAGGTCGCCATCAACGACATCGGGTCGGAGGAAGACTTCCTCGCGGCGATCGACAAGACGATCAAGTACTTCAACGATGGCGACATCGTCGAAGGCACGATCGTCAAGGTCGACCGCGACGAGGTCCTGCTCGACATCGGCTACAAGACCGAGGGTGTCATCCCCTCGCGTGAACTCTCCATCAAGCACGATGTCGACCCGGCTGAGGTTGTCTCCGTGGGCGATGAGGTCGAGGCCCTCGTTCTCCAGAAGGAGGACAAGGAAGGCCGCCTGATCCTGTCCAAGAAGCGCGCGCAGTACGAGCGCGCCTGGGGCACGATCGAGGAGCTCAAGGAGAAGGACGAGCCCGTCAAGGGCACCGTCATCGAGGTTGTCAAGGGTGGCCTCATCCTGGACATCGGCCTCCGGGGCTTCCTGCCGGCCTCCCTCGTCGAGATGCGCCGCGTGCGTGACCTCCAGCCGTACGTCGGCCGCGAGCTCGAGGCGAAGATCATCGAGCTCGACAAGAACCGCAACAACGTGGTCCTGTCCCGCCGCGCCTACCTCGAGCAGACGCAGTCCGAGGTTCGCAGCGAGTTCCTCAACAACCTCGCCAAGGGCCAGGTCCGCAAGGGCGTCGTGTCGTCCATCGTCAACTTCGGTGCCTTCGTGGACCTGGGTGGCGTCGACGGTCTGGTGCACGTCTCCGAGCTGTCCTGGAAGCACATCGACCACCCGTCCGAGGTCGTCGAGGTCGGCCAGGAGGTCACGGTCGAGGTCCTCGACGTCGACATGGACCGCGAGCGCGTGTCCCTGTCGCTGAAGGCGACCCAGGAAGACCCGTGGCGTCAGTTCGCCCGCACCCACGCGATCGGTCAGATCGTGCCAGGCAAGGTCACCAAACTCGTGCCGTTCGGCGCGTTCGTGCGCGTCGAGGAGGGCATCGAGGGTCTGGTGCACATCTCCGAGCTGGCCGAGCGCCACGTGGAGATTCCGGAGCAGGTCGTTCAGGTCAACGGCGACGTCATGGTCAAGGTCATCGACATCGACCTCGAGCGTCGTCGCATCTCGCTGTCGCTGAAGCAGGCCAACGAGGGCGTCACGCCGGACACCGAGTTCGACCCGACCCAGTACGGCATGGCCGCCGAGTACGACGCCGAGGGCAACTACATCTACCCCGAAGGCTTCGACCCGGACACCCAGGAGTGGCAGGAAGGCTTCGAGAAGCAGCGCGAGGAGTGGGAGAAGCAGTACGCGGAAGCCCACACGCGCTACGAGGCCCACATGGCGCAGGTCAAGAAGGCCGCCGAGGCCGACGCGGAAGCGGCTGCCGACGCCGCGACCGGTGTCGTCGAGGGTGGCGACCAGACCTACACCTCCTCCGCTCCGGCCGAGGCCAAGAGCGGTGGCACGCTGGCCAGCGACGAGCAGCTCGCGGCACTGCGCGAGAAGCTTTCCGGTGGTGCGTGAGCCACGCCTGAGCATTGAGCTCTGAACCATCGCGGCCCCGGTCCGGTTCGGACCGGGGCCGCGATGTTTTCCGTTTGTTCCAGCGGGTTTCTGTGCCTCAATTGCGGAGTCCGAGACCGTTGATCATCGACAGCACGCCGGCGCGGTAGGCGGCTTCGTTGGCTTCGTCGGTCGGCTCGATGAACCAGTCCGTGAGGGGGGTCTGGGAACGGGTCGTGAGCTCGACGCTGACGAGCCCGTGCATCGACGTCCACAGCAGATAACCGGAACGGCGCGCGTCGGCGTCGGGATCACTGCTGACGCGCATGATCTTGCGGACGAACATGGCGAACGTCGTGCGCAGCACGGCCGTGCGAAGGTCCGGATCCGGGTCGTAACCGTGGACCGAGCGCTCGAACATCATCGCGTAACGGGCCGGGCTTTCCAGCGCGAACCGGCGGTAGGCGAGCGCGACCTCGAGCAGGTCGGCGATGGCGTCGTCGGTTTCGGGCGGGACGGTGAGTAGTTCTTCCTGCAGCAGGTCGAACGCCCGCTCGTACAGCGCGTCCAGCAGGCCCGTGCGGCCGCCGAACCGGGTGTAGACGGTGATCGTGGACGCCCCGGCCGCCTCGGCCACGCCGCGCACGGTGAGCCCTCCGACACCGCGCTCCGTGAGCACGGCCAGCGCCGCGTTGAGGAACCGCGCGCGGTTGTGCTGCTCGGCCGGCTGCGCAGGCAGATGGCGGGTGGCCACGACCGTCACCCCCTTCGCCGTGTGCCGCGCAGGGCGGGCCCGCGTCTCGCCTGCCGAAGATACGATATTTGCGGGCGCTTGGGAACTTCGCCGGGCGGACGGGATCGCACTTGTGCAGCACGCCACGACGCGGCAGGTCCGAGTCCACAACAGACGTTGGATCAAGTGGAAGAATCATCGGATACCTGAGCAGGAGGAATCCGGATGACCGGAGCGGAACCGGGCGCTGTCGTCGTCAGCGAGGCAGGCGCGGGGCGATACACGCAGTACGTTATCGCGGGCGGTCACGAGCTCGTCGTCGACGAGCCGGTGTCGGTGGGCGGTGACGACAGCGGTCCGACTCCGTATGACCTGCTCCTCGGCGCGCTGGGCTCGTGCACGTCGATCACGATCCGGATGTACGCCGACCGCAAGAACATCCCGTTGGCCAACGTGACCGTGAAGCTGCGCCACGACCGCATCCACGCACGCGACTGCGAGCGGTGCGAATCCGAGGTCGGGATGATCAGCCGCATCACGCGCGAGATCGAGCTGGAGGGAGACCTCGACGACCAGCAGCGGGCGAAGCTGCTCGAGATCGCCGACAAGTGCCCCGTGCACCGCACCCTGGAGCACGAGATCGACCTGCAGACGAAGCTGGTCTGAGAGCGCGGTCGATGGGGCGGGGTGTGCGGGCCGACCGGGTCGTGGTGGTCGTCTACGACTCGGTGCGGCTGCTCGACGTCACGGGTCCGCTCGAAGTCTTCGGCATGGCCAACGAGCACGGCGCGAATTACGAACTGCTCACCGCTTCACCGGGCGGCACGGACGTCCGGACGACGACGGGCACCCGCCTCGGTGCCGACGTCGCGCTGGAGGAGGCGACCGTCGACGGCGGCATGCTCGTCGTCCCCGGCGGACCGGACTGGCAGCGGACCGTGGCCGACCCGCACCTGCTCGCCGAGGTCCGGCGCCTGTCGGGACAGGCGCGTCGTACGGCTTCGGTGTGCGCGGGGGCGTTCACCCTCGCCGCCGCGGGCCTGCTTGAGGGTCGCCGCACGGCGACGCACTGGGAACTCGCCGACCAGCTCGCGCGCCGTTACCCGACGGTCGAGGTCGACTGCGAAGCCATCTTCGTCCGTGACGGGCCCGTGATCACCTCGGCCGGCATCACGTCCGGCATCGATCTGTCGCTGGCGCTCGTGGAGGAGGACCTCGGCTCAGCCGCCGCGCGGCTCGTCGCCAAGCACCTGGTGGTGTTCCTGCAACGGCCCGGTGGGCAGTCTCAGTTCAGCGTGCGGCTGGCCGCGCAGCCGGCGCGCGACGCCGTGCTGCGCCGGCTCATGGACCGCGTCACCGCCGACCCTGGGGCCGACCACAGTCTGTCGGTGCTGGCCGGGGACGCAGGCGTGAGCGTCCGCCACCTCACGCGACTGTTCCGCGAGCAGCTGGGCACGTCCGTGGCCCGCTTCGTGGAAAGTACCCGGCTCGAAGCGGCGCGTCAGCTGCTGGAAACCGGCACGGAGCCGCTCGACGTGGTCGCGCGCCGCACGGGCTTCGGCTCCGCGGAGACGTTGCGCCGGGTGTTCGCCCGCGAAGTGGGCGTGCCACCGAGTGCCTACCGAGCGCGCTTCCGCACCACTGCCACGCCGGCGGCGCGGTAGCGGCTCGCCACGGGCCAGCGCGACGGTCCGGACGCAATCCCGGTCGTCCGCCGGGCAGCGTGATCGTGATCGCGGTGGATGCGCTGACGCGAGCGCCGAGCGTCACGCCGAGACGGCGGGAACCCAGATGCGTTCGAGGGCTGCGGCACGGGCGCGGCGGCGCAGCCCGGCGAAGCTGTGCTGGGCGGGCACGAGGAGGGCGCTGAGCCACGTCCGCCGGTATTCGGCGAGAGCGTCGGCCACCGAGCGGTAGGCGACGCAGTGCACCAGGCCCGGTGTGCCGAGCCGGTGCCGACCGACGTGCTTTTCCGCCATCGTTCCTCCGTATGGGCGACCCTTCCGCCGCGCACGGTACGCACTCGGACCCCGAAATCCGGGTAGCCGCGACGGCGTGTCACCCGGATCGGCACAAGAAGTTCTCGCGGTTCGAGGGGACTGTGTACGTACCCGTGCGAGTGCACGTGCAGCGCGCTGACGTCCCCCGATCGGTGGTCACCGCGGCTGGTTAGGGTGGGCCCCATGCTGCGAGTGGGCCTGACGGGCGGGATCGGCGCGGGGAAATCGACGGTGGCGAGCCGATTGGCCGAACACGGGGCCGTGCTCATCGACTCGGACCGGATCGCCCGCGAGGTCGTGGAGCCGGGCACGCCGGGGCTGGCGGCGATCGTCGAGGCGTTCGGGCCGGACGTGCTTGCCGCGGACGGTTCGCTCGACCGGCCCGCGCTCGCCGCGAAGGCATTCGCCGACGAGGAGTCACGTAAGCGGCTCAACGGGATCGTCCACCCGCTCGTGGGCACGCGAACGGCCGAGCTGATGGCCGAAGCGGCCGACGACGCGGTGATCGTGCACGACATCCCACTGCTCGTCGAAAACAATCTCGCACCGGCGTACCACCTGGTGGTGATCGTCGACGCGCCGGTGGAGGTGCGCGTGCGCCGCCTCGTCGAGACCCGCGGCATGGCCGAGGCCGACGCGCGGGCGCGGATCCGCGCGCAGGCGAGCGAAGAACAGCGCCGCGCGGTCGCCGACGTGTGGCTCGACAACGGCGGCGCCGAAGACGCCGTGCTCGCCGAGGTCGACGCGCTGTGGGCCGACCGGCTGGTGCCGTTCGAGGCGAATCTGCGGCTGCGCAAGCCGCGCCCGCCGATGTCGCCGGTGATCGCGCCCTACGACGCGAGCTGGTCGCTGCAGGCCGAGCGCCGGCTGGCCCGCCTGCGGCAGGTCGCGGGGGAGCGGCTGCTGCGTGCCGACCACATCGGCTCGACCGCCGTGCCCGGGTTGCCCGCCAAGGACGTCCTCGACCTCCAGCTCATCGTCCCCACCCTCGCCGACGCCGACGCGATCTCGGAAGCGCTCGCCGATGCCGGCTTTCCGCGAGTGGAGGGCGACTGGTGGGACGATCCGCAGGACGGCTCCGCCACCCCGTGGCCCAAACGGCTGCACGTGGGTGCCGACCCGAAGCGTGCGGTGAACCTGCACGTCCGCTCGCCCGAAACGCCGGCGTGGCGGCTCGCGCTGCTGTTTCGCGACTGGATCCGCGCAGACCCGGTCGAACGTGACGCCTACGCCGCGGTGAAAACTCGGCTGGCCCACGACCACGCGGCCGACGGCTCAGTCGCGGGTTACGCCGAGGAGAAACAGGGCTGGATCAACGAGGCCTTCACGCGTGCGGAGGCGTGGGCGGCCGTCTCGTCGTGGCGGCCGTGAAAATCGGGTGCTCGCGGGCGGGGCGCGCTGTTAACGTCGCAAGCATGCAACGCTCGTTCTCCACGACGACGCCGGACGCCGTCCCGGCGCGCTGAGAACTGAGCGACCAAGCCCCGGGGTGGCCACCCCCTCGGGCTTCGTCGGGTTGTCACCTCGCACTGCCCCGAGGAGGACCCCATGCCCGACCACCGCAGGCTCGGCCGTGAGCTCGGCCTGTTCGCCCACGACCCGTTGATCGGCGCGGGCCTGCCGTACCTGTTGCCCGACGGCGCGGTCGTGCGCCACGAGCTGGAGGAATACCTCCATGACGTCGAACGGTGCGCGGGCTACCGGCACGTGTACTCACCAGCGCTCGCCAAACGCGAGCTGTACGAGCGATCCGGTCACTGGGAGCACTACCGTGCCGCGATGTTCCCGCCCATCGCCATCGGCGGTGAGCAGCTCGTGCTGAGGCCGAGCCTGTGCCCGCACCACGCGCTGATCTACCGCTCGCGCGCACGCAGCCACCGCGAGCTGCCGGTGCGGCTGGCCGAGCTGGGCGGGATGTACCGCGCCGAGCTGTCCGGTGTGCTCGGCGGTCTGAGCCGGGTACGGGCGATTCAGCTCAACGACGCCCACGTGTTCTGCCGCGTCGACCAGGCGGCCGCCGAGGTGCGCGCGGCGCTGGAGCTGATCGGCCGCGTGCACGCTGATCTCGGCCTACGCCCGGCGCGCTACCGCTTGTCGCTGTCCGGCGACGGGGACTACGCGAGTGCACCGGAACACTGGGCTCGTGCGGAACAGCTGCTCGTCGAAGCACTGGACGGCTTCGTCTACGATCGGGCGCCCGGCGAAGCGGCGTTCTACGGTCCGAAGATCGACGTCGAAGTCGTCGACAGCGCCGGCCGCGAGGCGACCCTCTCGACCGTGCAGGTCGACTTCCACCAGCCGGAACGGTTCGACCTGAAGTACGTCGGTGCGGACGGCGCCGTCCACCGGCCGGTCATGGTGCACCGCAGCCTGCTCGGCAGCATCGAACGCGCACTGGCGCAGCTGCTCGAAGAGCACGGCGGCGCGCTGCCGCCGTGGCTCGCGCCGGTGCAGGTCGTGGTCCTGCCGGTGTCCGAAGCCGAACTGCCGTCCGCCGACGCCGCCGTCCGCCGCTGCCTCGCCGCCGGCCTGCGCGCGGAGCAGTCCGGCGACGGCAGCCTCGCTGCGCGGATCCGCAGCGCGCGGTTCGTGCCGTACCAGCTGGTGGTCGGCGCACGCGAAGCGGGCGCGGGTGCGGTCGCGCCCCGGCTGCGCGACGGGCGGCAGCTGGATCCGTTGCCGGCCAAGGAGTTCGCTGTCGCCGCGGCCGCGCGGGTTGCGGCGCGGGGAGCCGCCCTGTGGTGAATTGGCGTTGTTGCGGGCGTTGTTGATGGGCGCTGGGTTGATCGGCGCTGGGGTGAACGGGCGCTGGGGTGACTCGGCACTCGCGCTGATTCGCCCTGTGGTGCAGAGGCGCCGTGGTGAAGATGTCCTGCGGTGAATGGGCGCCGTGCGGCCGGGCTCTGTGGCGAAAGAGTGCGGTGGTGGTGAAAGAGCGGAGTGGTGGAAGGGCCCTGTGGTGGAAGGGCCCGGTGACGGATGAGCCCTGTGGTGGAAGGGCCCTGCTGTGGAAAGACCCGGTGATGGATGGGCCCTGCGGTGGAAGAGCCCTGTGGGGGGTCAGCCGAGCGGGTTGGCCGCGATTCGCTCGGCGACGCCGTTCGCGACGGCCTGCGCAGCCGAAGTACCCGGTTTGCGGGCGGCTTGGTCTTCGAAACACGCCAGGAACTCGGCGCCGAAGTCCAACCGCGGGTACTGCGCGAGCACCTCGGCGCGCACCTGCGGGGAAAACTCGTCGGGGTGCCGGCCCGCGACGTCCCAGGCTGTCGCGACCTGCAGCAGGTGCGATTCGGGGTCGGCCGCCGCGGTGACGTCCGGACGCATGTGCAGTACGACGATCTCCTCGGCGCGCGCGGCACGCTCCGCAGGCCAGCCCGCGGCGACGCCGAACATCCACGCGAGGTGCCCGCCCGCGTCCTCGAACGCGAGGTGGTGGTTGTCGAACTCGCGGGTCAGCGCGACGTCGTGCAGCAGCGCCGACACGCAGTAGAGCTCGTCGTCGAACGTGATGTCGTGTGCAGCGGCGTAGCGGGCGCCCCACAGATACGCGCGGACGGAGTGGTTGAGCAGCGCGGGCGAGCAGTACCGGGTGGCGACGGCGAGTGCGGCGACCGCGGCGGGAGTCTCGGGAACCATGCCGCCCAGCCAATCACGAACCGAGCAGACCCCGTTCGAAGGCCACCGCCACGGCGGCCGCCCGATCCTTCACGCCGAGCTTCGCGTACGCGTGGATCAGGTGCGTCTTCACCGTCGCCTCGCTGATGAACAGTTTTTTGGCCGCGTCCTTGTTCGTGGAGCCGCGCGCGACGAGCGTGAGCACCTCGATCTCCCGCTGCGACAACGGTTCCTTCGCCGGCGCGCGCATCTGCCCCATGAGCCGGCTCGCGACGGCAGGGGAGAGCACGGCCTCGCCGCGGGCGGCCGCGCGCACGGCGCGGAACAGCTCCTCGCGCGGTGCGTCCTTGAGCAGGTAACCCGTGGCGCCGGCCTCGATGGCGGGCAGCACGTCGGAATCGGTGTCGTACGTCGTGAGCACCAGCACGCGCGCGGGATTGCCGAGGCGGGCGAGCTCGGTGATCGCGGCGACGCCGTCGGTATCGGGCATCCGCAGGTCCATCAGCACCACGTCGGGCTCGAGCGACTGGGCGAGCGTGACGGCCTCGGCGCCGTCGGCCGCTTCACCCAGCACCTCGAAGCCGCGCTCGCCGGTGAAGATCCCGCGCAGACCGTCGCGGACGATCGGGTGGTCGTCGGCGATGAGCAGCGTGACGATCATGCGGACGCCCCCTCGGTGTCGATTTGGTCCAGTGTGGCAGCCGGGATCGCGGGCAGCTCGACCGAGATCGCCGTGCCCGCACCGGGTTCGGATTCCACGTGGAGGGTGCCCGCGAGCCGCTGTACGCGGCTGCGCATGCCGGGCAACCCGAAGCCGCCTTCGCCCGGTCGCGGGGCGGCGGGGTCGAACCCGGCCCCGTCGTCGCGGACGTCCAGGGTCACCTCGTCGCCCATGTACGACAGCGTGAGCCCCACGCGGCCCGCCCGGGCGTGCTTGTCCACATTGGACAGCGCTTCCTGGGTGATGCGCAGCAGTGTCGCTTCCAGCTCCGGGTGCAGCGGCACCGGCGTGCCCGTCGCGGAAAACGTGGCAGGCACACGCGTGCGATCACTCCACAGACGCGTGACCTCGGCGAGGGCGTCGGGCAGCGTCGCGGCTTCCAGTGCTGCCGGGCGCAGCGCGTTGACGGATCGGCGCGCCGCCGTGAGGTTCTCCCGCGCGAGCGCTGCGGCCGTGTCGAGGTGACGGCGCCACTCGGCCGGTTCGTCCTGGGCCTGCGCGGCCGCTTCGAGCTGCGTGATGATGCCGGTGAAGCCCTGCGCGAGCGTGTCGTGGATTTCCTGGCTGAGGCGCTGGCGCTCGTCGAGGACGCCGGCTTCGCGGGCTTGGGTGAGCAGTTGCCGTTGCAGGCCACGGTTTTCGGCCTCGGCCGCGGCGAGCTGGTCGAGCATGCGCTTGCGTTCGGCACTCTGCCGTCCGACCGCCGCGAACACTGCGCCCCCACCGCCGATCGCCGCGGTCTGGATGATCACGAGCGTCACCCAGATCGCCGGCGCCGTCACCAGCGCGTGGATCGGCCCGCCGTTCGACACCGTGTTGATCAGCAGTGACGTGACGGCCACTCCGAAGATCGCGACCGGCACGGGGCGCATCCGCATGGCCGCGAAAAAGCCGTGCACCATGAAGATGAGGAAATACGTCTCGCGGCTTTGCAGCACCGCGCCGAAGCTCACGACGCCGGCGAACGTGAGCGCCGCGAACGCCCCGTGCTCGCGCAGCCGCGCGCCCGGGAGGGTGGTGGTCAGTACCAGCCACACCGCGGCGGCGGCCGCGAGAGCGAGCGTGCCGAGCCGGTGCGCACCGGTCTGGTCGGGCCGCAGGATGCTCAGCAGTGTGGGCACGGCGAGCAGCGCGAACGGTGCCGTCGTCTCGGCCCGGCTGAACCACCAGTGCCAGCGCGGCGGTGGATCCGCGTGCCGCTGTGCCACGGGCGGCAGCAGTGAACCCCGCCAGTCGATCGTGACGTCCCGCGGGGGTTCGAGCCTCATGCCTTGAGGTCCTTCAGCTGTGGCCAGATCACCGGCCACGCCTCGGTTCGGCCGGTCAGCAGCCAGATCGGGAGGTTCTCGCTCGCGTTGGGCACGCCGAGGTGGTTGGTCACCCGTCCGATCATGCGCGTGCCGCGGAAGTGCGGCGCCAGTTTCCCGGGATCGGCACCCACGAAGAGCACTTCGTCGGACCGGTCGGCCGGGTGCCCGAGGTACCAGAAACCGCGGCTGCCGCTGTAGGCCTCGGGCAAGCCGGCTTCCGGCCCGTAGCGGTCGAGTGCGCCCGCCGCCCAGTAGCCGGCCGTCACGAGCGTGGTGCGTGAGCGTTCGGCCGGAGGCAGGGCGTGGTACACGTCGGCGACCGACCGCGCGAGGTCCGGCCAGCCCACCTCCTCGGTGGCGTACGCGGGGTGCGGTGCGTCCGGGTGCTCGACCAGCCATTGCACGGGCCACACCGGCAGCGCGTACGGAAGGCTGTAGAGCGCGGACGCGACGATCACCGGCCAGGTCGGGACCCAGCGCCACCACAGCGCCGGGCGGCGCCCTTCGAGGTGCACGGCCGCGGCGGCCCAGAGGATCGGGAACATGCCCGCGGCGTAGTAGAACCGTCCGTCGGCCAAGAGGAACAACGCGACGACCCCCACGGCCGTCCAGCCGAGGAACCGGTACGGGCGCAAGCTTCGCGCACCCAGCAGCACGCACGCGCCGTACAGCACACCGAGCGCGCCGATCACCAGTCCCGCTCCCGTGAGCAGCGCGGGCAGGAAGTTCGCGCGCCCGCCGGCTTCGGTGACTTCGCGCGACACGGCGTCGCCCATGCCCAGCTGGGGCCAGCCGTTGCGCGCCTGCCACACGAGCGTCGGCACGCACGCGAGCGCCGCGATGCCCGCCCCGGCCCACAGCTTCGGGCGGCGCAGCAGCTCACGAGGGCCGAAGACGAGCGCGGTCACGGCGGTGACGGCCCAGAACGCGCCGATGAGGAACTTGACGTTGAGCCCGACGGCGGTGACCAGCCCGAGCCACAGCAGGAGGTTGTCGTCGCGGGTGCGGAGCCAGCGCACCACCAGCCACAGCACCACCGCCCAGCACAGCGGGTCGATCGTCGACGTCGCGAGATAGTGCCCGCTGCCCACGAACTGACCGCAGATCGCGTACGCGGCGGCCGCACGGGTTTGCGCCTTGCGCTCGCCGCCGAGTTCCCGGGCGATGAGCGCGGTCATCACGACGCCGGCAGCCGTGGCGAGGATCGCCGGGATGCGGAACACGACGAGCGAGCCGGGAGCGAGGGTGTCCATGAGCCGGGCCAGCAGGGGCAGCACCGGCGGCTGGTCGGCGTACCCCCAGGCGAGATGCTTGCCGGCCGCGAGGAAGTAGAGCTCGTCACCGAAGTAGCCGTAGCGGCCCGCCGTGGCCAGTAGCACGGCCGCGGTGCCCGCCGCCAGCAGCGTCACGGGCCGCCGGGCGAAATCCGCGACGGCGCGGGCGGCGCCGCCGGACGCGGTCGCCGGTTCGGCCGTGCTCACGGCTTCCATGGTCGCTCCAGTGCTCCTGTCCGCTGTCGGGCCCGCTGCGCGGCACCCTACGGGCCGGGCCCGGCACCACCTCCCGCGGTGTGGCGCCGGGCACAACCCGCTCAGTCGTTCGCCAGCCCGGGCCAGATCTGCGCCCACGGCTGCAGGCGCCCGGTCGCGAGCCAAAGCGGCATCCCGTCCGCGACGCTCGGCACCGCGTTTCCGGTGCTGACCTTTCCGACGGGCCGCAGCGCCGCGAAGTGCCCGAGCAGCGGCCGCGGGTCTTCGCCGACCCACAGCGCCGAGGTGTCGGAATCGGGTGGCACGACCAGTGTCACGTAACCGCGGTTCGGGCTCGCGGGTTCGGGCAGGCCGAGGGGACGGCCGTAGTGCTCGAGCGCGCTCGCGGACCAGTACGACTCGCCGACGAGCGCGGTGTGCGCCGGATCGGGCAGCTTCGCGAACGCGCCCGCCACCGACCGCGCGGCCTCGGGCCAGCCGATTTCGGCGAACGCGAACGACGGTGACGGCAGCCCCGGATGCGCGGCCAGCCACGGCTGCGGCCACACGGGCAGCGCCGTCGGCAGACTCAGAACCGCAGTCAGCACGTACACCGGCCAGGTCGCGAGCCAGCGCCACCACCGAGACGCCTGCCCGCGTTCGAGCTCCACCGCCGCGGCCGCCCAGCACGGTGCGAACATCCCGGCGATGTAGTAGGACCGGCCGTCGACCGCCACGAAGACCACGGCGAGCCCGAGCGTCGTCCACGCCAGGAACCGCCACGGCCGCAGGTGCTCCGCGCGCAGCAGACGCCAGAGCCCGTAGCACAGCAGTACCACGCCGATCGGGAGCCCGGCGATGACCAGCGCCTCGGGCAGCCACAGCATCCGGCCACCCCACAGCTGCTCGACCTCGGCCGCGATCGCCGTGCCCATGCCGAGCTGCGGCCAGCCGTGGGTCGCCTGCCAGATCACCGTCGGGATCAGAGCGGCCACGGCGGCGGCGGCGCCCGCCCACAGTTTCGGCCGGCGCAGCAGTTCGCGCGGTCCGCCCGCCAGGAGCGCGACGCCCGCAACGAGCCAGAACCCGCCGATCAGGAACTTCACGTAGAGCGCCACCGCGGTCACCACGCCGGCCCAGAGCAGCAGCCCGTCGCGGCGCGTGCGGACCCAGCGAACCAGCAACCACAGGACCACGGTCCACAGCACCGGGTCGAACGTCGAGGTCGCCAGGTAGTGCCCGCCCCCGAGGAACTGCGAGGCCACCGCGAACGTCGCCGCCGTGAGCACCTGCGCCTTGCCCCGCCCGCCGAACTCCCTGGCGATCAGCGCGGCGACCACCACCGCAGCGACCGACGCCAGGATCGCCGGGATCCGCAACACGAACACCGAACCGGGAGCGAGCGTGTCCATCAGCCGGGCCAGCAGCGGCAGCATCGGCGGCTGATCGACGTAGCCCCACGAAAGGTGCTTGCCGGCGGCGAGGAAGTACAGCTCGTCGCCCATGTAGCCATAGCGGCCGGCCGTCAGCAGCAGCGCTGTCCCGAGTGCCGCGGCCACGGCGCACACCGGCCGCCACCGGAACACGGCGGCCGTCTGGACCGGCGCTGGCTGGGTCGTCACGCTCATGGTCACACCCACCGGAAGGCCCGGGCCGCGATCGCCGCGCACACCACGGCCGTCACGGCGAGCGAACCGGCCTGCAGCAGCTCCGGCGCGTGGCCGGCGGCCGCTTCCCGCAGCCCGCCGAGCGTTGCGCCGAGCGGCAGGACGTCGGCCAGGTGCTGCAGCACCGGCGGCAGCTGCTCCCTCGGCACCCAGACGCCGCCGAGGGCCAGCATCGGGAAGAACACGGCAGCGCCGGTGGCGCTGGCCGCGCGGTTCGTCGGCGCCAGCGCCGCGATCAAGGCGCCGACGGAGAAGAGCGCGAGCGCGCCGAGCAGCACCACGATCACGAACCAGCCAGGGCTTTCCGGCAGCGCCATACCGAGCGCGATTCTGCCCACCCCCACGACGAGCAGGATCGCGACGACGGCGGCCCCCAGGTTCACGAGCAGTTGCGCGCCCAGCAGCCGGCTCGGCGGGATCGGGCTCGCCGACAGCCGCTTCAGCACACCCTTCTCGCGATAGGTCGCCACGGCGGCCGGAAACAGCATCACCGCGAGCATCGCGATCAGGGTCGCCACGGCCATCGGCGCGATGAGCGTCGGCAGCGCGGCGTGCCCGCCGAAGTCGGCGCTCGGTGTGGTGGCACCCGGCATCAGGCCGAACACGAGCACGAGCGCCAGCGGAATGCCGAGCGCCGTGACGGGCGCGCCCGGGTCCCGCACGAACAACTTCGCCTCGACGGCGGTCATCTTGGCCAGCATTTCCTTGCCCCTCAATCGATTTTGCGGCCGGTGAGCGCCACGAACGCGTCGTCGAGGCTGGTCTGGTCCACCCGCAGGTCACCGGCGAGCACCTGGTTGCGGGCAAGGAACGACGTGACGGTCTGCAGCGCGCCGCCGCGGCCGGTCACCACAAGCTGCGAGCCGTGGCGCTCGACGTGCAGCACGTCGGGCAGCTGCGCGAGCGCGCGGACGTCGACCGGCGCCGACGGGCGGAAGCGGATGCGCTGCTCGTCGCCGGCCCGCCGGACGAGGCCCGCGGGTGTGTCGATGGCGGCGACGCGGCCCGCGTCGATCACCGCGATGCGGTCGCAGAGCCGTTCGGCCTCCTCCATGAAGTGCGTGACGAGCACGACCGTCACGCCTTCGTCGCGCACCGCTTCCACGAGGCTCCACGTGTCGCGCCGGGCCTGCGGGTCGAGGCCGGTGGTCAGCTCGTCGAGCACCGCGATCTCGGGGTTGCCGACGAGCGCCAGCGCGATCGACAGCCGCTGCTGCTGCCCGCCGGAGAGCTTTTTGTACGCCGTGGCGCGCTGGTCCGTGAGCCCGAGCAGCTTCAGCAGGCGCTCGATGTCGGCGGGCTTGCGGTAGAACGACGCGTAGAGTTCCAGCGCCTCGCCCACGCGGAGCCGGTCGGGCAACCGGCTTTCCTGCAGCTGCACGCCCACGCGCTGGCGCAATTCCGGCCCGTCGCGGCGCGGATCGAGGCCGAGCACCTCGCACGTGCCGCCGTCGGGAGCCCGCAGGCCCTCGAGGCATTCGACCGTCGTCGTCTTGCCCGCTCCGTTCGGGCCGAGGATCCCGAAGATCTCGCCGTCCTCGACGGTGAACGAGACATCGTCCACCGCGACCTTCTCGCCGTAGCGTTTGTGGAGGTGCCCGACCTCGATCACCGGCATGTCCGCCGTCCCCTCTCGATCACTGTCCCTGTCGTGATCGAGCTTCCCGTGCGAAGCGGGCGCGGCGGATCGCCGGAACGGCCACACCCCGCATCCACCACGCGGCGGTGGGCATCCACCGATCGGTGGATGGGCTAGCGGCGCCGCCAGGTCGCTGCGACGTTCCTGGTGGCCAGCCAGCCGGCGAGGTCGTACCCGTGCGCGGCGAGGCCTTCGACGGTGGCGTACGCGGTTTCCAGCGCGTACTCCGCCTCGGCCGCGGGCAGCAACCCGGCCGTGACGGCGGCGAGCAGCTCGTCGGTGTCGATCACGCGGACGGCGACCTTGTCCTTGAGCACGAGGTCGAGGTAGAGGTCGGTGGTCAGCCAGCGCCCACCCTCGCGCCGCACGCGGACGACGTCGAGGTAGAAGTCCTGGTCGCGTTCGTGACCGGGGTTGAACCAGAAGTCGGTGACGCGCAGGCCCAGCTCGGGCAGCAGCCACGACTCGAGGTAGCGGAACTGCGCTCGCCCCGGGGTCGGCCGCGCCAGGTACAGGCCGAACGGCTCCTCACGGAACTCCTCGACGTGGCGCACCACGCCCTTGTTGTCCACGTTGATTCCGGCGGCCGGGTCGAAGCTCTCGAGTTTCGGCGGGTGCACGTCGGTCATCGGCCCATCCTGCCAGGTCAGTGCAGCCGTGGCTGAAAACTGTCGGGGGGTCGGCCTACTCTGGTGGACGTGGCATTCGCAACCGAACACCCCGTTCTCGCGCAGTCCGACTTCCGGCCCGTCTCCGAGGTGCCCCGCACCGGCGGCCGGTTCGAAGTCGTGAGCGAGTACCAGCCCGCCGGTGACCAGCCGGCGGCCATCGACGAGCTCGAGCGCCGCATCAAGTCGGGTGAGAAGGACGTCGTGCTGCTCGGCGCCACCGGCACCGGCAAGTCGGCGACCACCGCGTGGCTGATCGAGCGCGTGCAGCGGCCGACGCTGGTGATGGCGCCCAACAAGACGCTGGCCGCGCAGCTGGCCAACGAGCTGCGTGAGCTGTTCCCGAACAACGCCGTCGAGTACTTCGTCAGCTACTACGACTACTACCAGCCCGAGGCGTACATCGCGCAGACGGACACCTACATCGAGAAGGACTCGTCGATCAACGACGACGTGGAGCGGCTGCGTCACTCGGCGACGATGAACCTGCTCTCGCGCCGCGACGTGATCGTGGTGGCCAGCGTGTCGTGCATCTACGGCCTCGGCACCCCGCAGTCCTACCTCGACCGTTCGACGAAGCTGGAGGTCGGCGCCACGGTCGACCGCGACGTGCTGTTGCGGGCGTTGGTCGACGTCCAATACACCCGCAACGACATCGCGTTCGCGCGGGGCACGTTCCGCGTGCGCGGCGACACCGTCGAGATCATCCCGGCATACGAGGAGCTGGCGATCCGCGTCGAGTTCTTCGGCGACGAGATCGACAAGCTCTACTACCTCCACCCGCTCACCGGCGACATCGTCCGTGAGGTCGACGAGGTGCGGATCTTCCCGGCCACGCACTACGTCGCGGGACCGGAGCGCATGGAAAAGGCGATCAAGAGCATCGAGGTGGAGCTCGAGGAGCGCCTCGCCGAGCTGGAGAAGCAGGGGAAACTGCTCGAAGCCCAGCGGCTGCGCATGCGGACCGCGTACGACATCGAAATGATGCGTCAGGTCGGCTTCTGCTCCGGCATCGAAAACTACTCGCGGCACATCGACGGCCGCGGCCCCGGCTCGGCACCTGCGACGCTGATCGACTACTTCCCCGAGGACTTCCTCCTCGTCATCGACGAATCGCACCAGACCGTGCCGCAGATCGGCGGCATGTACGAGGGCGACATGTCGCGCAAACGCAACCTCGTCGACTACGGCTTCCGCCTGCCGAGCGCGGTCGACAACCGGCCGCTCACGTGGGAGGAGTTCTCCGACCGCATCGGGCAGACGGTGTATCTGTCGGCGACGCCGGGCCCGTACGAGATGGGCCAGGCCGGCGGCGAGTTCGTGGAGCAGGTCATCCGCCCGACGGGCCTGGTCGACCCGAAGGTGGTCGTGAAGCCCACGGAGGGCCAGATCGACGATCTGGTCCACGAGATCCGTGACCGCGCGGAGAAGGACGAGCGCGTCCTCGTCACCACGCTGACCAAGAAGATGGCCGAAGACCTCACCGACTACCTGCTGGAGCTGGGTATCCGCGTGCGTTACCTGCACTCGGAGGTCGACACGTTGCGCCGCGTCGAACTACTGCGGCAGCTGCGCGCGGGCGACTTCGACGTGCTGGTCGGCATCAACCTGCTGCGTGAGGGCCTCGACCTGCCCGAGGTGTCGCTCGTGGCGATCCTCGACGCCGACAAGGAGGGCTTCCTGCGCAGTGGCACGTCGCTGATCCAGACCATCGGCCGCGCGGCGCGCAACGTGTCGGGTGAGGTCCACATGTCCGCGGACAAGATCACCGAGTCGATGCAGCACGCCATCGACGAGACGGATCGCCGCCGCGCCAAGCAGATCGCCTACAACGAGGAGCGCGGCGTCGACCCGCAGCCGCTGCGCAAGAAGATCGCCGACATTCTCGACCGCGTCTACAGCGAAGCCGAAGACTCCGCCGAGTCCGTCGCCGTCGGCGGCTCGGGCCGTAACTCGTCGCGCGGCAAGAAACCCGAACAGGGTGACCGGGTCCGCAGCTCCGGCATGCTCGTCGACAAGGACGTGTCGACCATGCCGCGCGCCGAACTGGCCGACCTCATCCAGCAGATGACGGACCAGATGATGCAGGCCGCTCGCGATCTGCAGTTCGAGCTCGCGGCTCGGTTGCGGGATGAGGTGGCGGATCTGAAGAAGGAGCTGCGCGGGATGGATGCCGCTGGAATTCGGTGAGTCCGGATCGGGGGACGCCGGCGCGTCCGTGATCCTCGCGGCTTCGTGCCGGATCAGGATTTCAGCACACGGTCCACATAGGATTTCACCGCGGCGAGCGTGGCGGGCGAGCGCCACATGCGTTCGACGTGCCCGTCGTCCGACGCGCCGTTCTCGGCAATCCGCTCGTGGTAGGGCTGGCGCAGCTGGGCCTTCGTGTGTGCGAACGCGTCGGCGGGCAGCTCGCCGAGGCGCGCGGCCAGATCGCGGGCCCGGCCGAGCAGCTCCTCGGGCGCGGTCACCTCATCGACGAGCCCGCGGGCCCGTGCGTCGTCGACGGTCAGCGTGGCGCCGCTGTACATCAGCGCGGGCAGCGGTGTCGTGCCGTACGCACAGCGCAGAATTTCCAGCGCCGCCAGCGGGAACGGCACGCCGACGAGCAGCTCGGTCACCCCGATCCGCCCGGTCCCGGCGGCGGCGACGCGGTGATCGGCGGCCGCCGCGAGCACCATGCCACCCGCGATCGCGTGGCCGTTCACGGCCGCGACCAGTGGCCGCCGGAAGCCGAAGAGCTCCAGGAACAGGTCGGACAGCGCGGGCAGGAACTCGCTCACGTAGGCCGCACCACCCTCGTCGAGGGCCAGCAGGTCGACCCCGGCGCAGAAGAGGCTGCCCGATCCGGTCAGCACGGTCGCCTTGGCGCCGTCGGCCGCCTCTCCGAGCTTGAGCACGAGGTCCCGGCAGCCGGCCGTATCGAGGGTGTTGCCGCGGCCGTGGTCGAGGGTGAGCACAGCGACGTCGCCGTCGAACGCAAGGTGGGTAGTCACGCGGGGAGACGTTACCGCCGTCCGGCCGTTCCCGTGGAGGACGGCCGGACGAGCGGTCAGCTGGTGACGTCCTTGGTCGCGAACCGGCGCCCGGCCAGCAGCAGGAACACGGTCGTGTAGATCAGCGACGAGAGCACCCCACTCGCCAGATTCGACCAGTCGACGTCGGTGGAGATCAGGTCGATCCAGGCGAACGAGAAGTGCGTGGGCAGGTAGTTGCGCAGGCCCCCGAGGGCGGTGATCTGGTCGAGGATCTGCGACAGGATCGCCACCAGCACCGTGCCGCCCACCGCGCCAAGCGGAGCGTCCGTCGACACGCTCAGGAGCAGCGCCAGCCCGGCCACCCACGCCAGCTGCACGATGATGTACACAGTGGACAGGACCAGCGCGATCATGCTGTCACCGAAGGTCACCGCGTCGCCCGTGGGGCTGATCGCGTCGCCTGTCCCATACCAGATCACGCCGACCAGCAGCGACACCAACGGCAGCAGCACGAGCGCCGCCGCCGACAGCAGACCCGAGACGACCGCCTTCTGCCGCAGCAGCCGGTGGCGCGGCACCGGGATCGCCAGCAGGTACTTCAGACTCGACCACGACGATTCGCTCGCGATCGTGTCGCCGAAGAACAGCGCGACGATCATCGGCAGCAGGAATGTGCCCGACACGAAGAGCGCGAGCACCACGAAGTTCGGCGCGCTCGCCGTCGCGAGGTCCACGAACCCGCCCGAGCGCCGGTTCGGGTTCGATTGCCCGACCTCGAACGCCACCACGAGAATGAAGGGCAGAATCGCCACGAACGCGAGCACGAGCTGCGTACGGCGGCGTTTGAACTGCCGCCTCAGCTCCACGCCGAGGCGCAGCGTGCGCTCCGCACGGTAGCCGGCGACGGCGCCGTCCGGGCCGACCTCCGCCTGCTCCGCCGTCGCCAGCTCGCTCAGCTCCCGCAGGGCGGCGGGATCGGTGTGCACGCCGCCGGAACCGTTGGTGTCGTTCATGAATCGTCTCCGACCAGCTGCAGGAACGCGTCTTCGAGCCGGCGTCGAGGCCCGGCCTGCTCAACCGCGACGCCCGCGCGCACGAGCGTCGCCACCGCCTCGGCGCGCGGCAGCCCGTCGAGGTTCGCGTGCACGAGGTCCCCGTCGACGTCGACGTCCGAGACCCCGCCGACGCCCTTGAGGGCCGCCGCCGCGGTGGCCGGGTCGTCGACGCGGAACGTCGCCTCGCCGCCCGCGGCGGTGAGCTCACCGACCTCGCCGGAGGCCACGAGCGTGCCGCGATGCATCACCACCACGTGCGAACAGGTCTGCTCGACCTCGGCCAGCAGGTGGCTCGAGACGACGACGGTGCGCCCCGTGGCGGCATACCGCTGCAGGACCTCGCGCATCTGGTGGATCTGAGGCGGGTCGAGTCCGTTGGTCGGTTCGTCGAGCACCATCAGCTCCGGAAGGCCGAGCATCGCCTGCGCGATCGCGAGCCGCTGCCGCATGCCCTGGCTGTAGGTCTTCACGCGCCGGTTCACCGCGTCGCCGAGGCCCGCGATCTCGAGCGCCTCCGTGAAGTGCGCCTTCTCGGCCGGACGGCCCGTGGCCGCCCAGTACAGCTCGAGGTTCGCCTTGCCCGACAGGTGCGGCAGGAACCCGGAGCCCTCCACGAACGAGCCGATGCGCGACAACACGGGCGCACCCGGGGTGATCCGATGGCCGAACACGCGGATCTCACCCGCGCTCGGCGTGATCAACCCCATCAGCATGCGTAGCGTGGTCGTCTTGCCGGTGCCGTTGGGCCCGAGCAGGCCGAGCACCTGGCCGGGCTCCACGCGGAAGGACAGGTCCTTCACCGCGACGAACCCGCCCGCGTACTGCTTGCGCAGCCCCTTGATCACGAGCGGCGTGCCCGCCAGTTCGGGGTCGACGTCGTGAGCCCGGCGGCGCCGGATCGCGGCGAAGGCGAGGGCGGCGATGCCGACGAGCAGCGTCGCGCCGATCCCGATCAGCTGGCCGATCGGCGCCGGCGTGCCCACCGACGTGCCCGGCACGACCGGCACCGAGAGCGCCGAACCCGGCGCCAGTCCGATGCGGAACACGCCCGGCGCGGTCGGCGTCGAGTACGACTGGTCGGTGGTGCCGACCACGAGCTGCAGCGAATGACCCGCTTCGATCGGCCGCACGATGCCCGGGAGCGTCACGGTCACGTCGACCGGCGTGCCGTCGGCCGGCAGGTTCGGCACCCGCAGCGGCGCGATGTTGTTGGCCGGCAGCACGCGCGAGCCGTTGGGGCCCACGTCGTAGAGCTTCGCGAAGAGCACCGCCTCCGGCAGCGGGTGCGCGGGGTCGGCCGCCACCTGAAGGTGCACGGTGCTCGACCCCGCGATGAGCAGCTGCCGGTCGAGCGGCGCGGTGCGGAACTGCGCCGACTGGCCCGGCGGATCGGTGCTGAACAGCGGCGCGAGCCGCGACGAGCTGCCCGCTATCGCGTTGAGGCCCGGTATCCCGCTCACGGCCGCCGGGTTCGCGCCCGCGGGCCGCACCACCGGCTGCGGCGGGCCCTGCAACGCGACTCGGTCGCGCTGGGTGCCCGCGCCCGACAAGCCCGGGTACGCGCTGGTGCTGACGGTGCGTACCGACGGTGTGCCGTCGGCCCGGAGGGTGCCCTGCACGTCGTAGCTGAAGCCGGTGCCCGGGTCGCTGTCGCCGGTGACCGCGGACCACAGAAAGTCGGCGATCTTGGCGCGCAGCTGCGGCCCGGGGACGCCGCCGTCGTGCCCGCCGGTGTACCAGATCGTGCGGACCTTGCCGCCGGCCGCGGTGATCTGGCGCGCGGTGGCGTCGGACTGGTCGAGGCCGAAGAGCGTGTCGTTCTCACCCTGCACGAGCAGCGTCGGCACGGTGATCTTGCTCGTCACCGACGCGGGCGAGATGCGGCGCAGCAACGCGATGGTCTGCGCGTCGGCCTTCCCGGTCGTGGCGAGTTCCGTGTAGGCCCGGCACACCTGCGGGGTGAACCGCCCGCAGGGGTCGGCCGCGGGCGCCTGCGCCGGGCGCTGCCGCGGCGCGGAACTCTGGGGCTCGGTGCCGCCTCCTCCCGCCGGCCCCGCGGTGCTCCCGTTGTCGGTGGTCTCGTCGCCGGCCTCAGGTGCCTCCGCCGACGACGAGCCCGCCGTGGGCGCGCCGGAACCGGCGGAGAAGAAGATGCCCGCCCAGCTCTTCTTGAACACGCCGTCGGGCGCGAACGCACCCGCCGCCGGGGTCTTCGCCGCGGGCGCGGCGGTCGTGGCGGCGTTCGGGATCAGCCCCTGCGCGAGGTCGTTGTAGGTGATCACCGGCGCGATCGCCGCCACTCGCTTGTCGGTGCCGGCGAGCAGCAGCGACAGCGCACCACCGTAGGACGCGCCGGTGACGGCGAGCTCCGGCTTGCCGTCTGCGCGGATGGCCACGTCGTGGCTTGCGAGCAGGTGGTCGATGAGCCGGCTCGCGTCGGCGACCTCGGCGTCGGGACCGTTGAGCCCGATCTTGCCGCCGCTTCGGCCGAACCCGCGCGCCGACCAGGTGAGCACGACGAACCCGCGCTGCGCGAGCTCCCGCGCCTGCGGGTCCACGCTGGACTTGTCGCCGCCGAAGCCGTGGGCCAGCAGCACCGCCGGCGCCGGTGTCTTCTCGGGGTAGTAGGTGGTGGTGTCGATGCGGACCTGGTCTGAGGAGCCGGGCGCGGCCGGGACGGCGAGGAACGCGTCCTGGGTCCGGACGGGCGCGGCGTCCGAGCCGCGCGTGGTCCAGACGGCCACGACGGCGGCGACAACGACCACGACCGCCGCCAGCGCGGTGAGCCGGGCACCGCGCGTGCGCGGGAGCGGGATTCGGGGCACGTGCAGACGTTATGGGAGCTTTCCTGAGAGTGGCTCTCCGGGCTCACACGGATCAGACATCTTTTTCACCCGAACACGCAAGATCCACCCCTGCGGTGACGCAGGTAACAGGGCCAGTCCGGTGACGGGGGCAACCTCCGCTGGCGTTCGCACCCGGTAACCGGCAGACTGGACTGGCTGTGAGGGGAGTATTCCTTCGCGGCGGTGTCGTCAGCACGGTGGCCTTGGCCCCCGGCACCGTCGGCCGGTTGTGAAATCGGCGGAAGAGACCTCCGGTTAGTTGCTGCTACGCACTATCCGGAGGTTGCTGGAATGATCGTTCCCCTGTGGTTGTGGATTGCCACCGTCGGCGGAATTCTCGCCCTGATCGCGTTCGACCTGGTGATCGTCGACCACAAGCCCCACGAGGTCCGAGCAGGCGAAGCCGCACGCTGGGTGATCTTCTACATCGCGGTCGCCGTCCTGTTCGGGATCGGCGTGTGGGTGTTCGCCGGGCACGACCCCGGCGTCCAGTTCTTCACCGGGTACATCACCGAGTACTCGCTGAGCGTCGACAATCTCTTCATCTTCATGATCATCATGGCGTCGTTCAAGGTGCCGGCCGTCCACCAGCACCGCGTGCTGCTCGTTGGTATCCTCCTGGCGCTCGGCATGCGGAGCGTGTTCATCGCCGTCGGCGCCGCGCTCATCGCGCAGTTCGTGTGGGTGTTCTTCCTCTTCGGCGGGGTGCTGATCTGGACCGCGATCAGCATGCTGCGCAACAAGGACGAAGACGACGAGGAGTACCGGGAAAACGCGCTGACACGGTGGGTGCGCAAGATCGCCCCCGTCACCGACGACTTCCACGGCCACAAGTACGTGGTGCGGCGCGAGGGCAAGCGCATGATCACGCCGATGGTGGTCGTCATCGTGGCCATCGGCTCGGCCGACCTGCTCTTCGCCGTCGACTCCATCCCGGCGATCTTCGGCATCACGCAGGAAGCCTTCCTCGTGTTCACGGCCAACGCCTTCGCGCTGATGGGCCTGCGCCAGCTGTACTTCCTGCTTGGTGGTCTGGTGAACAAGCTCGTGTACCTGTCCTACGGGCTGGCAGTGATCCTCGCGTTCATCGGGGCCAAGCTGTTCGTGCACGCACTGCACGAGTACCACGTGGCCCCCGCCTGGCTGGACATCAACAACTGGATCTCCCTCGGCGTGATCGTGGTGGTGCTGGCCGTCACCACCGTCGCCAGCCTGGCGAAGGCGAAGCGGGACGAGCGGGCGGCGGTCCCCGCGGAATAAGTCTTTCGCTTCGCTAATGATCCGGTACGGTCGTCGGCATGCGACCTGCCGACATCGAAGCCCTCGTCGTCCCCGGTCATCCCGCACTCAAGGGAGACCTCGTGCTGACCGCGGTCGGTCACCCCGACCTCGAGGCCAATGCCAACCACAGCTCGATCCGCCGCGTGGCGCTTTCAGGCGGCGACACGCCGTGGACGCACGGCCCGCGCGACTCCGCGCCGGCGATCTCACCCGACGGGCGGTGGGTCGCGTTCCTGCGGGCCGGCGAGGGCGAGGGGCCGGGCGGCAAGCCACAGGTGCACGTGATGCCGGCGGCCGGTGGCGATGCCAAGCGGATCACCGAACTGCCCCTTGGCGCCGGCACGCCGGTGTGGGCGCCGGATTCCCGCCGGGTCGCGTTCACCGCGCGGGTGCCCGAAGCCGGTCGCTACGGCACCGAGGGCGCCGACGGCGAAACACCGGAATCGCCCGCCGAGGCACCACGACGCATCACGCGCATGGACTACCGCATCGACAATATCGGCTTCCTGCGCGACCGGCCGCAACGACTGTTCGTGCTCGACGCCGTGGCCGTGGTGGAGGGCGGCGGCGCGGAGCCGGAACCCGTCTCGCCGGACACCTACGACGTCGGCGATCCCGTGTGGACACCCGACGGCGAGCGGGTTGTCGTGGCCGTGCCCCAGGACTGGGACCGGGCGGAAACCGACTACCGCGACCTCGTGGCGTTCCCGCTCGACGGTGCGGAACCGGAGCTGCTCGTCGTGGGCGAAGGCCACGCCGAGCAGCCCGTGTTCGGCCCGGACGGCACGCTGTTCTTCTACGGCTCGTCCTACGCCGACGGACACCGCGAAGCCAACAACACCGGTCTGTACGCCGCCGTGCTCGGCACCGGCGGCCCGGTCAAGGCGCGGCGGCTCACCGACATCGAGACCGTCGACGTCGAAAGCGGCTCGGGCCCCGCGGTGCCGGCCGGCGATGAGCTGCTCGTGGCCGTCCGCAACCGCGGCGCGGTCGAACTGCGGGCCGTGCCGGCGAACGCCGACTATGCGGTGCTTGCGGACCTGCGCGTGCTGCACGCCGGTCCCGCCGTGGTTCGCGGGTTCGCAGCGGACGGGGACACGGTCGTCGCCGTGGTCGCGACGCCGACCAGCGCCGGCGACGTCGTCGTGCTCGGCACCGACGGCCCGCGGGTGCTCACGGACTACTCGAAGCCGTTGCGGGACAAGGGTTTACGGCCAGTCGAGGAGCTCACCACGACCGCGCCCGACGGTTACCCTGTGCACGGCTGGCTTGTGCTGCCGGAAGGTGACGGGCCCCACCCAGTGCTGCGGGTGGTCCACGGTGGACCCTTCGCGCAGCAGGACTGGGCGGTGTTCGACGAAGCCCAGGTGTACGCGTCGGTCGGGTACGCGGTGGTGATCGGCAACCCGCGCGGGTCCGCCGGCTACGGGCAGAGCCACGGCCGCGCCATCACGTTCGGGTTCGGCACCGTCGACGTCGACGACGTGCTGGCCCTGCTCGACAAGGCGCTCGAACGGCCGGACCTCGACTCGTCGCGCGTCGGGATCATGGGTGGTTCCTACGGCGGGTTCATGACGAGCTGGGTCGCCTCGCACCACCCGGAGCGGTTCAAGGCTGCGTGGAGCGAGCGGGCCGTGAACGCCTGGGACTCGATGCTCGGCAGCTCCGACATCGGCTACTTCTTCGTCGACGCCTACGTCGGCACCGACCCCGAGGTGCTGCGCGACCGCAGTCCGCTGACGTATGCCGCCGACATCAGCATCCCGTTCGCCGTCGTCCACTCCGAACAGGACTGGCGCTGTCCGCTGGAGCAGGCGCAGCGGATGTTCGTGGCGCTGCGGCGCGCCGGTGCCGACGCGGAGTTCCTGCTGTTCCCGGGCGAGGGCCACGAGCTGTCGCGCTCGGGCCGGCCGCGCCACCGCGTGCAGCGTTTCGACGCGGTGCTCGACTGGTGGTCACAACACCTGGGGTGAGTCAGTTGAGGAGTGTGTAGTTCAGCTCTTCGCAGACCCGGCCGAGCGGCACGTCGAGCCCCGGATGGTCCATCGGCAACAGGACGTCCGGGGCGATCGGCAGCGCGGTTCCCGCCGGCGGGTCCCACAGGCACACCGCGGGGAACCCGGAGTCCATCGACGAGCGGTACCACAGCCCGTCGAGGTCGGGCAGCGCCGAGCGGATCGCCCGTGCCCACGCCTGCGTGATCTTCTTCGGCCCGCTGGAGATCTCCTGCGAGGCGCCAACGCGCGTGGGCCACAGGCCGGTGAGGTCGAGCAGCTGCAGCGTGCGGGTCGGGCGCACGATGACCAGCCGCGGCCCGCGCGTCTTGCGGTCGACCGTGGAGCTGGTCTGGAACACCTCGGCGACGCTGGTGCGCACCGTCAGGCCGAAGTAGAGCACGCCGTTGGCCGGATCGGTCACCGGCTGGCCGCCGCGACCGGGCGACTGCTGGTCGAAGCGGCCGTGCGGCAACGGCCCGGTGTCGCGGAACGAATTCCACTGCTGCGGGTGGTTGCCGTGGGCGGTGAAAATGCGGACCAGCCTGGTCTCGGGCTGCACCGCCACCACGTCGTGGGCGCGGTCGAGCTCGGTGACCAGCACGGACCGCGCGGGCGGCAAGGGGAGCCGGGCCATGCGTCGGGGGTCATCCGTCCTGGGTCGGTGATCTTGATCTTCGGCTCAGCCTAGAACGGCGAGCCGAGTGTGGCGACGAGGCGCGCGACTTGCGCGGGATCACCGCCTGCGAGCAGCCACTGGCGCGGTGTCGCGGGCTGGTCGCCGATGAGCAGATCGTCCTGCGTGCTGTTCATGAACGCGGCGACGACCAGCGCCGGCTGGTCCTCGGGGACCGCGCGCAGCACCACTTCGAGTCCGGGCAGCACGCCGGTCCCGGTGAACTGCCACGACGGAAGCCGCCAGCCCTGGTCCTTCCAGCCGGTGAGCCGGCCTTCCTTGAGGCGGTGGCGGATCCTGCTGTCGTCGACGTTCAGCGCCTTCGCGGCCTGCGTGACGGTGAGCGCGGAATCCGCGAGCACCGCGTGGGCGGCGACGGTGCGGGCCCGGAAATCAGGCTCGCCGTCGGAGTGCGGGGTGAGGTCGAGCCCGGCGTCGGTGAGCGCGGCCTGCTGGTCGGGTGAGAAGTAGTGCGAGGGATCCGGGTTCGGTGGCGACAGCCTGCGGGCCGCGTCCTCGACGAGCGTGAGGAACTCGGTGGCGTCGGCCTTGAGCCCCGCTTTGGCGAGGACGTTCTCCAGCGCGACTGACATGCGCTCAGACTAGCGCGTGTGTGCGGATTCGTGCGGTTCGATCCCTCATCTGAGGGGAAAATCACCAGAGGTCGACACGGAGTGCACAGAAAGCGACACGACGCGTAGGCGATGTTGGCTCAGTGTGCCCGCCTGCTGACCGGGTTGTCCAGGCTTTCGTGCGCTTGACACCCCGCGACGGCGCCCTTACGTTCGATTGGTAATCGATTTCCCACCTCGTACTGGTGCGGGCCCCGGGGAACCTGCGGGTCACCGGCGCTGGGGGGACAGGGGGTGGGACGTGCCTGGTGGGTCGGTGTCGCCGGTCCACCAGGCACGTCGTCCGTCTCGGACGATCGCGGCCGGTCGGCGGCGCGTCGGTGAGACCTAGGCGTCGCGCTCGCGGTGGCACAGCCGGTGGTGAGGCCGCCTTCGCGGTGGCGGTCGCGGACCAAGGGATCCGTCATCGACCCGGCGTGGATTCAGGTCGCTGACGCCGCGCTGCGACGAGAGCTCTGCCGTTCGATCAACCGGGCTTCCAGCGTGGTCGTCGTGGGGTGGCGGGTGCTGTCGGCGATGCGGGCGAGCAGGAGTTGCGCGGCGACGCGGCCGACTTCGTAGGCGGGCTGGGCGACCACCGTGAGCGGCGGGTCGATCAGGGTGGTCCACGGGGCGTCGTCGAAGGAGACGATGCCAATATCGCGGCCGGGCCGCAGGTGATGGTCCGTAAGGGCCCGCAGGACGCCGATGGTCATCGTGCTGTTGGCGACCAGCAGCGCGTCAGGTGGCTGGGGCAGGTCCAGCAGCTCGGCGGCTGCCTCGCGGGCGCCTTCGGCACGGTACTCGGCGCGGCGGAAGAGGCAGTTTGCCTGGCCGACGGCGTCGACGTAGCCGGCGAGCCGGTCGTCGGCCGTGCGCACGCCCGGGGGGCCGGACAGGCAGCCGACGCGCCGGTAGCCGCGGGCCACGAGGTGCCGCGTCGCCACGCGGGCGGCGCGGCGCGTGTTCACGAGGACCTGGTCGCCGTCGGCGCCGGTGAGCGGCCGGTCGACCGCGACGACGGGCGTGCCCTGTCGGCGCAACCGGTCGACGTTCGTGGTGCGGCTGGTGGGGGACAGCACGACGCCGGCGACCCTCTCCTGGAGCGCGACGTCGATGTAGCGGCGTTCCTTGTCCTCGTTCTCGTCGGAGTTGCACAGCACGACGGAGTAGCCGGACACCTGCGCGAGGTCCTCGACTCCGCGCGCGATCGCGGTGAAAAACGGGTTCTCGACGTCCGAGATGATCAGGGCGAGCACGGCCGTCTCCTGGCGGCGGAGGTTGCGGGCCAGTCCGTTGGGGTGGTAGCCAAGCTCCTCCGCGGCCACCTGCACCCGGGCGGCGAGCTCTGGGTCCACAGTGGACTTGCCGTTGAGCGCCCTGGACACCGTGGCGGTGGAGACGCCGGCGCGCGCGGCGACGTCGCTGATGGTGGCCACCGTGCCTCCTCGCCAGTGTTCGTCGTCTTGACACCCCTCGTACCCGAAGAATAGCGTCCCCGGTAATCGTTTACCGTCCGCTCACCGGGGGAGACGCGTGCATCCGGGACTGCTGGTCGGCATCGACATCGGCACCTCGAGCGCCAAGGGCGTGCTCACACGCGCGGACGGCACCATACTGGCGCGCGCGAGCCGCGCGCACACCACCTCCCGGCCCCGGCCGGGCTGGTTCGAGCACGACGCCGAAACCGTGTGGTGGGCGGATTTCACCGCACTGGTCCGCGAACTCGTCACGGCGGCGGACGACCAGCCGCTCGCCGGGCTCGCCGTGAGCGGGATCGGACCGGTGCTGCTGCCCGCCGACGCCGCCGGCCATCCGTTGCGACCCGCGATCCTCTACGGCGTCGACACGCGGGCGAGCGCGGAGATCGGGGAGCTGACCGAAGAGCTGGGCGAGCAGTCCATTGTGGACCGGTCCGGCAGCGCGTTGTCGAGCCAGGCCGTCGGGCCGAAGTGGCGCTGGTTGCGGCGCCACGAGCCGGATGTCGCCGAGCGCGCGGAGCTGTTCCTCATGGCGAGCTCGTACCTCGTGCTGCGGCTGACCGGCGAGTACGTGCTCGACCACCACTCGGCGAGCCAGTGCGACCCGATGTACGACCTGCGCGCGGGAACGTGGGCCGAGGACTGGGCGCGGCTCGTCGCGCCCGGTGTCACGCTGCCGCGGCTGGCGTGGCCGACCGAGGTCGCCGGCACGGTGACCGCCGCCGCGGCCGCGGAGACCGGGCTGCCGCAGGGACTTCCCGTCACCTGCGGCACGATCGACGCGTGGGCCGAGGCCACGAGTGCCGGTGTCCGTAGGCCCGGCGACACGATGCTCATGTACGGCACCACGATGTTCCTCGTGCAGACCGCCGCGCAGCCGCGGCCGGTGCCGGGGTTGTGGGCGACGAACGGCGTCTACCCCGGCACGTATTCGCTCGCGGCCGGAATGGCCACGTCCGGTGCGATCACGGACTGGCTGCGCGAACTCGTCGGCGGCGAGTTCACCGACTTGGTGGCCGCGGCGGGCGAAGTGCCGGCCGGCAGCCGCGGGTTGCTGATGCTGCCGTACTTCGCCGGCGAGCGCACGCCCGTGCCGGACCCGGCCGCGCGCGGCGTGCTCGCCGGGCTCACGACTTCCCACGGCCGAGCCGACCTCTACCGTGCGGCGCTGGAAGGCACGGCCTACGGCGTGCGCCACAACCTGGAGACGATGGGTCCGGCGGACGGTCGCCGGCTCGTCGCCGTCGGCGGCGGGACGCAGGGTCGCGTGTGGACGCAGATCGTCAGCGACGTGACGCGAGCGGAACAGCACGTGCCTGCCGAGACGATCGGCGCGGCGTTCGGTGACGCGCTGCTGGCCGCCGTCGCCGTGGGACTCGACCCTGACGCCGACGCCTGGAATCCCGTCGCCGAGGTCGCGCGGCCGGATCCGGTGCGCGCGGACGTCTACGACGAGTTCTACGCGCGCTACCGCGACCTGTACCCGGCGACCGCCGACATCGCGCATTTCCTGGCTGCGCAACAGGAATCGGTGACTCAGGAGAAGTAGGCGCCCGGCGTGAGGCCGGTCAGCGCACGGAATTCGCGGCCGAGGTGGGCTTGGTCGGCGTACCCCGCACGCGCGGCGAGTGCCGCCAGCCCCCTCGTGCGCGGAGCGAGGGCGATCGCGCGTTGCAGTCGAAGCACGCGCAGGTATGTCGCCGGGCCGTAGCCGACGGCCACCGTGAAGCGCCGCCGCAGCTGGCGTTCGCCGAGGCCCGGTGGCGGGGCGCCCACCCGGGACGGCACCGCGCCCAGGCGGGCGAGCATTCCGGCGACCGTCTCGTCCGGAGCAGCGATCCGGGAGCGGACGACGTCGGTGAGCGTGCGTTGCCCGCTGAGTACGGCGTCGGCCAGCCGAGCGCCGCGTCCGCCCCACAGCTCGGCGAGCGGCACGCGGCGGTCGCGTAGCTCGTCGGCCGCCACGCCGAGCACGGCCGGCGCCGCGCCCGGGTGGAACCGCAGGCCGGTCAGAATCGCGCCGGGCGTGCTGACCGACGACCACGGCCCGGTGTCCGGGCCCGCGACGAACACCTCGCCGTCGCCTGCGACGAGGTCGACGCACCCGTCGGGCACGATCCGCTTCGGTCCCGCCTCGACCGACCGCCACCGGCACCGGACGACGGTGCGCACCGGCTCGGGCGGCAGGTTTTCCGCGTACACGCCACCCATTCTCGCCGCTCGGTACGACAGAATGCGAGCTCCGATCGACGGCCCGGCGCGCCACGAGATCGGCCCGGCGCTCGGCCCGACAGCTTCGCGTTCTTCCGCCGCTCGACGAGCAGACCTTCGCGCACCGTCACCGTCGTCCGCGCGACGCGCATACCGTCGAACATGCGGACGAGCAGCCAGACCCTGGGACACGGAGTGGCTCGGGATTGGCGACGCCGCTGCGTGCCCGTTCGGCTCGCCCGGGTGGGTGTGCTCGGCCTGCCGGCTGAACAAGCGCCATCGGCCTGACGCTCCGTGATCGGGTCATCCGACCGCGTCATCGGACATCGGCCGTGGTGGCCGCCCCGTGACTGGTCGGCGGCACACCCACCCGGGTGAATTTTTACGAACTTTCCCGGGTCGGCTAACACGGAGTGACGGCGTGACGAGAAACGTACTGACGTACTCGATCGAAGTGCGCTCGAACGAGAGAAGACCTCTCCATGAGTGTTCCTGCCGAGACCCCGCGGGGCGGGGGTGGTCCGGGCCGGCTCAAGCCGCTCGGCAGCGTGGTCGTCGTGGTCGCCGTGATCGCGGTCGCGTTCACCGTGGCCGCCTACGTCATGCCGAAGACCGCGCCCACCGCCACTGATCCCGAGCCGGCCCACCCGGCCGAAGTCGCGCGCGCCGAACCCGTCGCCGTCCAGGACGTCACCCGTACCATCGTCTACTCACTCCTCGGCGCGGGCGGCGCTCGCAACCTCACGTACGTGGGTGCAGACGCCGGCCTTCAGCAGCTGGCCGAGGTCACCACGCCGTGGTCGGTCACCGTCACCCGCACCGCGCCTGCCGGAGAAGCCGGCTTCGCGAGCCTCGCCGTGCAGAGCGCCACCGCCGATGGCCTCACCTGCCGCATCACCGTCGACGGCGCCGTGGTCGCCGAGAGATCCGTCTCGGGCGAGGGCACGCAGCTCAGCTGCTCGGCGTGAACCGCGGGCGCCGGGACCGGGCACCTCGTGACGCTCGCCTGGTCCGGGCTCCGTCGCGGAGGTGAACGCTCGTCGGGGTCCGGCCGCCGTGCCGAACCGGTTCGGCGTTACCCGAGCGGTGCGGCCAAGTGCGCGGTGTCGTTGAAGCGGCGGATGATCCAGCGATCGCCGAGGACCACGAGGTGGGACACGGAACCGTTGTCGGCGCCCAGGAACGCGAAGCGGTCGACCGCGCGGCTCGCCTGCGCGAGCACCTCGCCGATCACGCCACCGTGGGTGAACACCGCGACACGCTGGTCGGGGTGCGCGGCGGCGATCCGCGTGATCGCCGCGCGGACGCGCCGGCCGAAGACCTCGTCGGACTCCGCGCCAGGGATCAGCTCCCAGCGCTGCTGCTTCCACAGCTCGTCGACGATCGGATGGCCTTCGGTCGTGTGCCGGCGGAAGAGGCCGTTTTCCCAGTCACCGAGGTGAATCTCGCGCAGATCCGGCTCCACCGTCGGCGTGAGCCCCAGCTTCTCCGCGAGCGGCGCCGCGGTCTGCACGGTGCGGCGCAGCGTGGTCACGTAGAGCGCGTCGAGGCGCTCGTGGGCGAGCCGTTCGCCCACTCGTGCGGCGTGGTCGCGGCCTTCGGGCGCGAGGTCGGGGTCCGCCTGGCCGTCGACGAGGTCGAACGGCGCACTGGCGCGGGCGGGCGCGGATTCGCCGTGGCGCACCAGGAAGACCTCGGTGGCTCCCGGTGGCGGGGCGAACCGGTGCTGGCGGTATTCGACTTCCTGCTCGGGCGTGCTCATGCCGCCGACCCTATCCGTGCCGGCGGGCTCAGCCCAGCTGCTTGTCCACGAAGCACCAGCGCCACGTCTCGCCCGGTTCGAAGCTGCGCATCACCGGGTGGCGTTCGTCGTGGAAGTGGCGCGTCGCGTGTTTGCGCGGCGAGGAATCGCAACACGCGACGTTGCCGCACTTGAGGCACATGCGAAGGTGCACCCACGTCGTGCCTTCGTCGAGGCAGGCCTGGCAGACGTCCTGCGCGCTCGGCTCGACCTCCTTCCACGGGTGCGCCAGGTGCTTGCACGAGCGCGCCGTGGCGGCCGGGGTGCTCAGCTCGCGCTCGACGGTCACTTCGGTGTCGTCGGCGGTGTGGTCGAGCAGGGACTCCTCGATGTCGAGGCGAGCCAGCACACGCCGCAGCACGGTGTCGTCGGCCGTGCCGTTGTCGCGCGCCAGCAGGAACTGCTCGCGGTCCACCTCCAGCAGCTGAAGCCGGAGCCGGCGGTAGGCGTCGCTCGGCGTCTCGGCGAGGGCGCTCTGGCGGCCGAGCTGCTCCCACGCCGTGTCGGCGCGGTACTGCAGGCGGTCGCGCAACCGTTCGATGACGTCCGGCGGATCGTCCGGAGTGGTGATCTCTTCGAGCTTCGCGAGCGCCGCCCGGGTCATGTCGTTGACGACCGCGGCTTCTTGCAGCGCGTCTTCCGCTGGATCGGGCCGGGGCAGCCGCAGCCGCCGGATCAGCGACGGCAGCGTCATGCCCTGTACCACGAGCGTGCCGGCCACGACCGTGAACGCGGCGAGCACCAGCACCGCGCGCTGCGGGGTGTCGGCCGGCAGCACGAACGCCGCGGCGAGCGTGACCACTCCGCGCATGCCCGCCCACGCGATCACGGCCGAATACCGCCATGGCCAGATTTTCACCTTGGCCGTGAACCGCGCCGTGATGCGCTTGTAGACGCCGATGCCCCCCATCCACAGCACCCGCGTGGCGATCGTCGCGGCCAGGACGGCCGCGCAGATGCCGACGAGCGCCCACACCGAAAGCCCGGATTTGCCGACCTCTTCGAGAATCTTGCGCAGCTGCAGGCCGATCAAGAGGAAGACGAGGTTCTCCAGCAGGAATTGCACGGTCTGCCAGTTGAGCCGCGACGCGAGCCGCGCCGAGCCGGAGAGGATGCGCGGCTGCTGGTGGCCCAGCATCAGGCCGCAGACGACCACGGCGAGCACGCCGGACCCATGCGCCACCTCGGCCACCAGGTAGGCCACGAACGGCACGGCGAACGAGAGCGCCGTGTCGGTCACGGGTTCGTCGAGCCGCTTGCGCAGCACCGTCGCGAGCAGCCCGACCGCGAGGCCGACCACGATCCCGCCGACGGCGGCGAGTACGAAGTCGAGTCCGATCTGCCATGCGCTGACCGCGCCGGCGACGGCCGCGATCGCCGTGCGCAGCGTCACCAGCGCGGCCGCGTCGTTGAAGAGGCTCTCACCTTCCAGCAGCCGCACCAGCTTGCGCGGCATGCCGACCCGGCGCGCGACGACGCTCGCCGCCACCGCGTCCGGCGGCGCGACGACGGCACCGAGCGCGATCGCCGCGGCCAGTGGCAAGCCGGGAATCACGGCCCACGCGACCAGCCCGACCCCGAACGCGGTGAACACGACCAGCCCCACCGACAGCGTCGCGATCGGCCCGCGCAGCTTCCGGAAGGCGACCAGCGACGTCTGGATCGACGCCGAGTACAGCAGTGGTGGCAGCAGCCCGATGAGCACGACTTCGGGGTCGAGGTCGTACTCCGGCACGCCCGGCACGAACGACGCCGCGACGCCGACCGCGACCAGGCACAGCGGCGCCGACCAGTCCAGGCGCCGGGCGACGACCGTGACGACGAGGACCGTCACGACAAGGGCCACCAATTCCGCCGCGATGTTCACGGGCTAATCATGACCTGTCGGCGCCCGCGACCGCGTCCGGGACATCGGCCAGGTCATTAGGCTTGCCCCCGTGACAACGGTTCAGACGCCGGCCGGCGGGGTGCGCGGCGAAACCGGCGGCGGAGTGGCTGTGTTCCTGGGTGTGCCCTACGCCGAGCCGCCGGTGGGTCCGCTGCGGTTCCGGCCGCCGCGGCCGGTCGCGCGGTGGGCCGGAGTCCGTGACGCGACGCGGTTCGCCGCGCGCGCTCCGCAGCCGGACGTTACCGGCCGCAGCTTCACCGGTGACGAGGACTGCCTGTACGTCAACGTGTACGCGCCCGAGGCGCCCGGCTCGTACCCGGTACTCGTGTGGATCCACGGCGGGGGCGGGGTGATGGGTTCACCGCACCAGTTCGACGCGTCGGCGTACGCGCACCGTGGGGTCGTCGTCGTGACCGTCGGGTACCGCCTCGGCGTGCTCGGGATGCTGCGGCTGCCCGGCGTGTCCGAAGGCAACCTCTCGTTGCTCGACCAGGTGCTGGCGCTCGAATGGGTGCGCGACAACGTGGCGGCGTTCGGAGGCGACCCGGGCCGGGTGACGCTCGCGGGACAGTCGAACGGCGGCCGTACTGTGGGCACGATCCTCGCGGTGCCGCGGGCCAACGGGCTGTTCGGCCAGGCGATCGTCCAGAGCGGCACGGGCGTCGGCTCGGTCGTGCACACGCCGGCTGAGGGTGAGGCCGTCGCCGAGGCGGTGCTGGCCGATCTCGGCGTGACCCCGGCCGAGCTCGCGACCCTGCCGGTGCCGCGGATCATCGAGGCGCAGCAACGGGTCGCGGCCGCTTCGGGTTCTCTCGTGACCTACCGCGTGATCGTCGACGGCGACCTGCTGCCGACCATCCCGGGTGCCACCGTGGCCGCCGGCTCGGCGCGCGACGTCCGCCTGCTCACCGGCACCACGGCCGACGAGCAGGACCTGTTTTCGTGGCTGCAGTCCGGCCGCGCGAAGCTGCTCGGCACGGGTTCGACGATGCTGAACGAGGACCGGATCGACGCCGGCGTCGAGGCGTACCGCAAGGTGCTGCCGGACTGGCCCGAGGACCAGCTGCGCAACCGCGTCCGCACCGCCGGCGACTGGTGGCTGCCCGCGATCCGGCTGGCGGAGTCGCAGCACGCGGCGGGCGGCTCCGCGTGGATGTACCGGCTCGACTGGCGGATCGCGCCGTGCGGGCGCGGCCTCGGCGCCGTGCACGGACTCGACCTGCCGCTGATGTTCGACGACATCGGCAACAAGAACTGGCGATTCCTCTTCGCTTTGGCCAAGCCGGATCCGGCCCGGCTGCAGGCGATGGCGACGAAGATGTTCGAGGCCTGGGTCCGGTTCGTCGCGACCGGCGACCCCGGCTGGCCGCCCTACGAGCCGGGCGAGCGGATCACCCGGCTGTTCGACGACGTGTGCACCACCGTGGCCGATCCGGACGGCGAGCAGCGGCGGCTGTGGGACGGGCTCTACAGCGCATCCACGTAGAACCACTGGCCTGCTTCGCGGACGAAGCACGACCCTGTCGGCGCCCACGAATGCGTCCGGAACATCGGCTTGGCCGCTAAGGCTTGTCCCTCGGCAACCGTTCAGACGCTGGCCGCCTGGCAGCCGAACGGCGGCCACACCATGGGCACGATCCTCGCGGTGCCCACCGGTTACCTGGGAACCCGGTCGCCGCGCCGGGTCGGGGTCAGAGCGCGGCGACCGGGAGATCAGCGAAGCGCAGGGATCGGGTGGTGCCAGTGCTCGCAGAGGTTCGCGGCGCCCGCGTTGCGGTAGAGGGTGCGGCAGTACTGGCAGGTCGAGATCACCTTGTCGTGCCTGCTCATTCGTGCGATCTGCCACTTCTCGGGCCGCATCTTCACCAGCGACGGCAACGGTGTCGCACGCGTGATCCCGTGCGGGGTCACGACCGGTCCTCGCTGACGATGATTTCGCCGGACTCCGGGTCGGTGATGACCTCGGTGCCTGGGCTCGCGCATCACGGACCCGCAAGCGCTCGCCGCGCTGCGCGAGCGCGGCCTGCCCGCGCACGAGACCGCGGTCGAGGTCCCGGCGGCGCTGCTCGACGACCTCAAGTGCGGCGCGTGACACGACGGCACCTGAACCCCGGCGACGAGTTCGCTGAGCTACTCCGCTCGGTGCGGCGCTCGTCGTGGCGGTGGGAATGCCAAGGCGAGTGCGCCATCGACCTCCCCGAGGTGCAGCGGTGGCTCGCCGGCCGACCCACCCGACAGACCGATGACGACCGCGCATGGCTCACGCACCTGGCGCGGCTCCGGGCCGACGGCATCCCGTTCCAGCGCGTTCGCGTCTTCACCGAACCGCTCAACGACTACCTGGCGTGGATGCGCCAAGCCATCGGCCCGAACGTCGCAGCCGGCGAAGACGTCCGCTGGCTGCCCGAAGCAACCGCCCGCGACCGTGGCTTGCCGGGCTACGACTTCTACCTGCTCGACGACGAACAGGTAGCGATCCTGCAGTTCACCGACGACAAGGAGCTGACCGGCGTGGTGGTCGACGACGACCCGGCCGCGCTCGCCGAACACCGCAGATGCCGCGACACAGCATGGCCGATAGCGATACCGCACGCGGCATTTGTCACGATGGCGCGGTGATCGAACGGGACCACCAGATCTTCGCGGGCGAGCTGCGCCGCCTGCGGATCAACGCCGGCTACGCCACCGGCAAGGACTTCGCCGCCCACATCGGCTGGGTGGCCTCGAAGGTCTCCCGGATCGAGAACGCCCGCACGTTGCCCGCGGACGACGACCTCGACGTGTGGTTCCCAGCGGTCGGCGCGGATCCGGAGACCGAGCAGCGGCTGCGCCGCGAGCTGCTCGATCTCCGTCTCGAACGCGACCGCTGGAAACGGCAACTTCGCCACGGCCACTCCGACCGGCAGCGGGCCGAGGCCGTCGCCGAGCAAGACGCCGCCCGGATCGTGTCGGTCGAGTTCTTCGTCGTGCCCGGTCTGGTCCAAACGCCGGCCTATGCACGGCACCTGCTCGAACTGGCTGCCGACATGCACGGCACCCACGCCGACACGGACGCGGCGGTCGGGGCCCGGATCCAGCGGCAAAACGTGCTCTACAACCCGGCCAAACGCGTCGAGATCCTGATCGGCGAGTCCGCGCTCCGCTACCCGATCTGCCCGGTCCCGGTGATGCGCGCCCAGATCGACCGGCTGCTGAATCTCATCGGGATCCCGCACGTGCGGCTCGGCATCATCCGGCTCGACCGGCCACTGCCGACGATCACCATGCACGGATTCACCATCCACGACGACACGGTGCTCGTCGAGGTGAACCACACAGAGCTGACCGCGTCCGATGCCGATGATGTCGCGTTGTACGAGGTGATCGTGCAACGGTTGTGGCAGGTGGCAGCGGAAGGCGAGGCCGCGCGAGCGACGCTGCAGCGCGTGCTCGGCGACATTGCCGACGCCGGCTGACGATCGGCCAAGATCGCGTACTTCCGCGCAGTGGGGCCGAGAACTACTCGCCGGCCGGCACGGAGGCCACGAGGAACCCCGTCGCGGTGGCTGCGCGTGCAACGTCGCGACCGGCGACCCCGGCTGGCCGCCTTACGAACCGGGCGAGCGGATCACCCGGCTTTTCGACGACGTGAGCACAACCGTGGCCGATCCGGACGGCGATCAGCGCCGGCTGTGGGACGGGCTCTACAGCGCATCCACGTAGAACCACTGGCCTGCCTCGCGGACGAAGCGGCTGTTCTCGTGCTGCGAACCGGTCCGGCCACCGCCGCGGTAGTGCGCGCGGAACTCGACGGTGCCCTCGTTCTGCAGGAGCCCGCCGCCGGTGCGGCCGAGGATGTCGAGGCCGGTCCACTCGCGGTCGTCGAGGCGCAGCCGCTTCGGGCGGGTGCTCGCGTGCCAGGTGGCGAGCAGGTACGCGGGCTTCCTGAGGGCGAACGCGCTGTACCGCGAGCGCATGAGCAGCTCGGCCGTGGGCGCGGTCTGGCGCCCGTCGTGGAAGCGGCCGCAGCATTCGGCGTAGGGCTGTGGCAGACCGCAGGGGCAGTTCTCAGCCGCGGGCACGCTTGACCCCCGACTGCGCGGCTTCCTGCGCGCCCTTCACGGCGAGCCGGTCGGCGCGTTCGTTCTCGGGCAGCCCGGCGTGGCCCTTGACCCACAGCCACTCGACTTCGTGCCGCTCGCTCGCGGCGTCGAGGCGCTGCCAGAGGTCGGCGTTCTTCACGGGCTGCTTCGCCTGCGTCTGCCAGCCGTTCTTCTTCCACCGCGGCATCCACTGCGTGACGCCGTTGCGTACGTACGTGCTGTCGGTGTAGATCTTCACGATCGACGGGCGCGTGAGGCTCTCCAGCGCCTGGATCGGCGCCATGAGCTCCATGCGGTTGTTGGTGGTCACCGTGTCCGCGCCGCCGTAGAGCTCACGTTCGTGCTGCCCGTACCGCAGGAAAGCGCCCCAGCCGCCGGGGCCTGGATTGCCGCTGCACGCTCCGTCGGTGTAGATCTCCACGGCCTGTTCGCTCACGCGGCGACCCTACCGAGCGGGTCAGGAATAGTGACGGAGGCTCGGCCACAGCGCCGACCACGGCGCGGTGGTACCGGCGCAGAGCGCGACGGGCACGCCCTGCTCGTCGTTGTCGACGCCGGTGTTTTCGACGGCTGCGACCCGGCAACCGGTGAACGCGCGGGCCAGCCGGTCGAACCGACCGACCAGCACCACGGGACCGTCGAGCCGGTCGGGTGGTGGGCCCCAGTCGGAATACGACAAATGGCCGGAGTACGGCGCGGGCAGACCCTCGTCCGGTCCGAAGTGCTCGATCGCGCCGGCTTCGCCGTAGTTGGTGGTAAAGACGACGGCGCCGACACGGCGCGGACCGGGGATCTGCCGCCACACTCCCGCGACGGTCGCGACGAACCCGGGCCACCCGACCTGCTCGCCCTGCTCCTTGTTCAGCGCGAGGACGGGGCCGAGTGCCGGCGCGGGGAGGATCGGCAGCCCGACCACGAGCGAGACGGCCGCGCCGAGCGCGGCGGGCGCGAACCACCAGCGGCGGGCGCGGCGGCGTGCGAACCAGTCGAGCGCGGGCTGGATTCCCGCGGCCGTGCAGACCACGAGCAGCGGCAGCGAGTAATACGGCTTTCCGCCTGCTGCAAGCAGGAAGATGCACAACACGGGGTAGGCGAGGGCGACGGCGCGCAACCGCGGCGTCCGCCACAGCCGCACGATCCCGGCGACCCACACGGGTACCAGCACCGGCGAGAGGTACACGAGCTGCAGCGGCACGAACCTCAAGCGATTGTCCCCGCCGTCCTGCGCGCTGATCCCACCCGCGAACGTGATCATGGGAAAACCGTGGTGCGCTTCCCAGACGAGCACGGGCGTCACCAGCGCGAGCGCGAGCGCCACGGCTGCGGGGAACCACCACGTGCGGAAGATCCACCGGGGCCCCGTGATCAGCACGGAGACCCCCAATGCGAGCAGCAGGAGCGGCACGAGCCACTTGTTCAGCAGGCCGATGCCGGTGATCGCGCCGATGGCGAGCCACCACCGGGTGTCGCCGGTCAGCAGCTTGATCGCGAACAGGCAGAGCGTCGCCCACACGAGCTCGTCGACCGAATTGGTGGCCAGCATGTGCGAGACCACCACCACGTATCCGGATAGCGCCGTCACCACGGCGGTCACGACCTGCACGGTCGATCCGCCGCCCAGCTCCCGGGCGACGAGGGCCAGCACCACCACCGTCGCCACCGCGGCCACCGTCGCGACCACCCGCAGGCCGGCCGGTGTCTCGCCGAAAAGTGACGTCGCCAGTCTAGCGAGCGCGGGTGTCAGCGGCGGCTGGTCGACGTAACCCCAGGCAAGGCGTTTGCCGGCGGCGACGAAGTAGAGCTCGTCGCGGTGGAAGCCGTAGCCACCGGACAGCGCCGTGAGCACGGTGGCCTGCACGAGCGCCACGAGCGCCACCCCACCGGCCGCGAACGGCGCTCGCCGCGCGGCCGCGGGTCTCTCCGCTTCGCCGAGTTCCCCCATCGTGCCCCCTTGCCCGGGAAGGCGAATCCTACTGCGATCGCGAGATCCACAGTGCCGATCGCGGTCGGTTGCGTCCCACGATCGCGCCGCGGGGAAACATCGCCCGACCTTGAGCGTTGAGCCGAAGACGAGCCGACGGAAGGACGGGCATGACCACGAGCACGCAGGAGTTCACTCAGGCTTGGGCGGACTGGAAGGCAACCCGGGAAAAGGAGCTGGCGGCACCGCACGGCTGGCTCTCGATCGTCTCGCTCGACTGGCTGGACGACCAGCCGCGAACATACCCGGGCGTGCCCGGGAAGTGGTGGCAGGACACGGAAGCCGCCTACGTGGACCCCGACGGCGCCGAGCTCGGCTACGAGGGCGCGCCGATCACCGGCGTCACACGGTTCGAACTCGTCAACAGCGGGCCGACGACACGCGTCGTCGCCGGCGCGGTGGAGATCGAGGTGGCCCGCCGAAGCGGGTACCTGCTGCGGGTCCACGACCCCGAAGGGCCGGTGGTGCGGAACTTCCGCGGAATCCCGTCGTACGAGCCGGACGAGCGGTGGGTTCTCGAGGGCCGCTTCGAGCCGTTCGACGAGCCGCGGCCGGTGACCGTGGGCGCGGTCGTGGAAGGGCTGTCGCACGTGTACACCGCACCCGGCGTCGTCCGGTTCACCCACGAGGGCACCGAGCACACGCTGACCGTCTTCGGCAAGCCCGACGGCGGGCTGATGGTGTTGTTCGCCGACGCGACCAGCGGGGTCACCACCTACCCGGCGAACCGCTCGCTGCAGCTGGGCAAGCCCGACGACCAGGGCCGCGTGCGTTTGGACTTCACCCGCGCGACGAACCTGCCGTGCGCGTTCATCGACTTCGCGACGTGCCCACTACCGCCCGAGGGCAACCGGCTCCCGTTCGCCGTGGAGGCGGGGGAGAAGCTGCCCTACGAACGCGCGAGCTGACCGCGCCGCGCAACCGTCTGCGGCGTGGGGCCCGTCCGTCCGCCTGACCGCGACGGGCCCCCGGCCGGCTTCCTCGGGATACGAGTGACCTCGGCGCCGAACGCCGGCCGGGAGCAGACGGATTCCCCTGTGGCGGTTCCCTGTGGCAGCTTCCCCTGTGCTAGCGCGGTCCGCCGCGACGGCCCGGCTGCCACGGGCACGGGCTCACCAGCCGCGTTCGCGCCACTCGGCGAGCTTCGGGCGTTCCGCACCGAGGGTCGAGTCGTCGCCGTGGCCCGGGTAGAACCAGGTGTCGTCCGGGAGTTCGGCGAAGATGCGCGACTCCACGTCGCCGAGGAGCGACGCGAAGTCCTCGGTGCTGGTCGTGCGCCCGATGCCGCCGGGGAAGAGGGAGTCGCCCGTGAACAGGTGGGGGTGACCGGCGGGGTCGCGGTAGAGCAGCGCGATGGAGCCGGGGGTGTGGCCGCGCAGGTGGATCACCTCGAGCGTCACCTGGCCGACCTTGAGCGTGTCGCCGTGTTCGACGAGGAAGTCGGGCGGCACGGGCAGCGGCTCGGCGTCGAGCGGGTGCGCGGCGGTGTTCGCGCCGTTCGCGCCCGCGACGGCGCCGAGGGCCTGCCAGTGGTCCTGGTGCTGGTGCGTGGTCACGACGGTGCGCAGCGCCGGCCGGTCGGGGCCGTGGCCGATGAGGTCGGAAATGCGGTCCGGGTCGTTGGCGGCGTCGATCAGCAACGCTTCGTTGTCGGTGCGGCAGACGAGCAGGTACGCGTTGTTGTCCATCGGTCCCACGGAGAGCTTGGTGATGGTCAGCGCGTCCAGCGTCCGGCGGGCGGCGTCGCCACCCGGTTCGACGTGCCCGGTGTAGGTGTCGGCGATGTTCACGACCACACGGTAGCCGGGCGCTCGCGGTCCGGCCCAGCCGCAACCGTTCAGCACCCATCGAGTGAGCGCCCGGACGGCGGGGAAGACCGGGCTCTGGTCGCCCCGCCCTGTATCCTCGACGATGACCTGCACGTCGTCCCCGGCCCTGGGTGATGGCCGCCGGGCCCCGGTCGCCCCGGCGATCACCCGCCGCACGGAGACCTCGTATCGTTTCCATCCGGGAACCGGCCTGCCCCGGCGAACCCCGGCCGCGGCGCGCACCACCGGTCCGGACCCCGGAAACACCAGGTCGAAGACATGAAGTCAGGTTTTTGTCGGTGGCCCGTCCTAGCCTGGGCGCGGCCACCCGTGCCGGGACTCCCCACCGGGCCGGATGTGGTCACCAGAGCAGTGTGGTTACCAGAGCAGTGTGGTTACCAGAGCAGTGCGGTTACCAGAGCACAGTGTGGTCACCGCAAGCACACTGCCGACCGAGACAGTGACATTGATGTGAAGGGACGTGGGCGTGGCTGATCGCCTCGTTGTTCGCGGTGCCCGCGAGCACAACCTCCGCGGTGTGGATCTCGATCTGCCCCGCGACAGCCTGATCGTGTTCACGGGCCTGTCCGGATCGGGCAAGTCGAGCCTCGCGTTCGACACCATCTTCGCCGAGGGGCAGCGCCGCTACGTCGAGTCGCTGTCGGCCTATGCGCGGCAGTTCCTCGGACAGATGGACAAGCCCGACGTCGACTTCATCGAGGGACTCTCGCCCGCGGTGTCGATCGATCAGAAGTCCACCTCCCGCAACCCGCGTTCGACGGTGGGCACGATCACGGAGGTCTACGACTACCTGCGGCTGCTGTACGCCCGTGCGGGCAAGGCCCACTGCCCGAAGTGCGGCGAGCTGATCAGCAAGCAGACGCCGCAGCAGATCGTCGACCAGGTGCTGGAAATGGAGGAAGGTACCCGGTTCCAGGTGCTCGCGCCGGTCGTGCGTGGGCGCAAGGGCGAGTACCTCGATCTGTTCCAGAACCTGCAGCAACAGGGGTACGCGCGCGTGGTCGTCGACGGGAAGGTGCACCCGCTCACGGACCCGCCGAAGCTGAAGAAGCAGGAGAAGCACCAGATCGGCGTGGTCATCGACCGGCTCACGGTCAAGACGAGCTCGCGCCAGCGGCTCACCGACTCGGTGGAGACGGCGCTGCGGCTGGCCGACGGGCTCGTCGAGCTGGAGTTCGTCGACCTGCCGGAGAACGACCCGCACCGCGTTCGGGGCTTCTCCGAGAACCTGGCGTGCCCCAACGGGCACCCGCTGGCGATCGAGGACCTCGAACCGAGGTCGTTCTCGTTCAACTCGCCCTACGGCGCGTGCCCCGAGTGCACCGGCATCGGCATCCGCAAGGAGGTCGACCCGGAGCTCGTGGTGCCCGACGACGAGCTGTCGCTGGCCGAGGGCGCGATCGCGCCGTGGGCGGGCGGTCAGAGCGCCGATTACTTCATCCGGCTGCTCGAATCGCTGTCGGAGGCCATCGGCTTCCGCATGGACACCCCGTGGCGGCAGCTGCCGGCGAAGGTGCAGAAGGCGGTGCTGCACGGCGTCGACGAGCAGGTTCATGTGCGCTACCGCAACCGCTACGGCCGGCAGCGTTCGTACTACGCCAACTTCGAGGGCGTGATCCCGTTCCTCGAGCGGCGCCAGGAACAGACCGAGTCCGAGTACATGCGGGAGCGGTACGAGGGCTACATGCGCGAGGTGCCGTGCCCCACCTGCCAGGGCACGCGCCTCAAGCCGGAGATCCTGGCGGTCACGCTGGAACACGCCACGCAGGGCGAGCGGTCGATCGCCGAGGTCTGCGCGCTGTCGATCGACGAGGCGTCGAAGTTCCTCGACGAGCTGGTGCTCGGGCCGCGCGAGGCGATGATCGCCGGTGCGGTGCTGAAGGAAATCCAAGCGCGGCTGCGCTTCCTGCTCGACGTCGGCCTCACCTACCTCTCGCTCGACCGTGCGTCCGGCACCCTCTCCGGTGGCGAGGCCCAGCGCATCCGGCTCGCCACGCAGATCGGCTCGGGCCTGGTGGGAGTGCTGTACGTGCTCGACGAACCGTCGATCGGCCTGCACCAGCGGGACAACCACCGGCTCATCGAGACGCTCACGCGGCTGCGCGATCTCGGCAACACGCTGATCGTGGTGGAGCACGACGAGGACACGATCCGGTCGAGCGACTGGGTCGTCGACATCGGCCCCGGCGCGGGCGAGCACGGTGGGCACATCGTCCACAGTGGACCGTACAAGAAGATGCTCAAGAGCAAGGAGTCGCTCACCGGCGCTTATCTCTCGGGCCGCCGGTCGATCGAGGTGCCGGCGATCCGGCGCCCGGTCGACAAGAAGCGGCAGCTCACGGTCGTCGGCGCGCGCGAGCACAACCTGCGCGGGATCGACGTGTCGTTCCCGCTGGGTTGTCTCGTGTCCGTCACGGGCGTGTCCGGGTCGGGCAAGTCCACGCTGGTCAACGACATCCTCGCCCAGGTGCTGGCCAACAAGCTCAACGGCGCGCGCCAGGTGCCGGGCCGGCACACGCGGGTGAACGGGCTGGCCGGCGTCGACAAGCTGGTGCGCGTTGACCAGTCGCCGATCGGGCGCACGCCCCGGTCGAACCCGGCGACCTACACGGGGGTGTGGGACCACGTTCGCAAGCTGTTCGCGGCGACCACGGAAGCGAAGGTGCGCGGCTACCAGCAGGGCCGGTTCTCGTTCAACGTCAAGGGCGGCCGCTGTGAAGCGTGCGCCGGCGACGGCACGATCAAGATCGAGATGAACTTCCTCCCCGACGTCTACGTGCCGTGCGAGGTCTGCAAGGGCGCCCGCTACAACCGCGAGACGCTCGAGGTGCACTACAAGGGCAAGACGGTTTCCGACGTCCTCGACATGCCGATCGAGGAGGCCGCCGAGTTCTTCGAGCCGATCAAGGCGATCCACCGGCACCTGGCCACGCTCGTCGACGTCGGGCTCGGCTACGTGCGGCTCGGCCAGCCCGCGCCCACGCTGTCCGGCGGCGAAGCCCAGCGCGTGAAGCTTGCCAGCGAGCTGCAGAAGCGCTCGACCGGCAAGACCGTGTACATCCTCGACGAGCCCACCACGGGCCTGCACTTCGAGGACATCAGCAAGCTGATCGGTGTGATCAACGGGTTGGTGGACAAGGGCAACACGGTGATCGTGATCGAGCACAACCTCGACGTGATCAAAACGTCCGACTGGATCATCGACATGGGTCCGGAGGGTGGTTCCGGTGGCGGCACGGTCGTCGCCGAGGGCACGCCCGAGCACGTGGCGTCGGTGCCGGAAAGCTTCACCGGCGACTTCTTGCGGCACGTCCTCAACCCGATCTGACCCGGCCCGCGCGGCGGTTTCCACGCCGGAAGGCCGCCGCGCGGCGTCAATCCCTGCCGATCGTCCGGTGTGCACGGCAGGTGTGATCGGCCCGGACGGAAGGCGGCCGAGGGGAACGAGCTGTTCCGCGTGCCCGGAGTGCGCACCTCGGCGCACCTCGGCGCGCCGGGGTCGGTGGCCTCGGCCGGCGAAGCCCGCGCTGCCCTGCTCGGATCTCCGCGAGCAGTCCGCTTCGTGGTCGTGCGGTCGGTCCGCCCGGACCGCAGGAACGTCAGCGACATCCCGGCGACCGCGAAGGCACCGGCGTCTGCTCCGGCCGCGAATTTCCGGAACCGTATGTTACGGCGCGGTGAACCGCGCGCGGACAACGTCCGTGTGACGGGTGTCGGGGGAGTCTGATCCGGTTCCCCCGTCTGAGCACATGTGCGGCACCCGGCGGAGGAGGCGATCCCGGTGACCACGGCGGCGGTTCCACGTGAGGTGTGGCGACCCGTGCCGTGGCGCCCGTCCGTCGAAGCGCGTCGTGCGGGGGATCGGGGAACGGCCCGTGCAGTAACGTCCACGCCTACCCAGAACACCGCCGGGAGGTCGAGGGTGGCGATCGGACACGGGCGCTCGTCGAAGGCCGCCGCGGAGCAGCTCGTGGAGCAGCTCTACGCGGAACACGGCCGAAGTCTCATGGCGTATGCCACCCGGCTGACGGGGGACCGCGCGGCTGCCGAAGACGTGGTGCAGGAGACGCTCGTGCGGGCCTGGAAGCACGCCGGTGACCTGACCGAGGACGGAAAGGGTTCGGTGCGCGGCTGGCTGCTCACCGTGGTGCGCAATCTGGTGACGGACCGCGCCCGGGCCCGCGCGGCGCGGCCCGCGGAAGTCGCCGAGGGGCCGGAGACCACAGCGCCCGCGGAGCGCGACCATGCGCAGGGTGTGGTCGACGCGATGACCGTGCTGGGTGCCCTCGAAGGCCTGTCGCAACAGCATCGCGACGTGCTCGTGGAGATCTACTATCGAGGGAGATCGGTGGCGGAGGCGGCCGAGCGGCTGGGGGTCGCGCCCGGCACCGTGAAATCCCGGTCGTACTACGCGCTGCGTGCCTTGCGCGCGGCGATGTCGAGCGGCGGAACGGAGGCAGTGCGATGAGCGCGGTCGACGAGGAACACGCGCAGCTCGGCGCGTACGTCCTCGGCGCTCTGGAACCGGAAGAGGCCGCGGAGTTCGAGCGGCACCTGGCGACGTGCGCGCAGTGCCGTGCCGAGCTCGAAGACTTCCGCGCAATGCGGGAGGCGCTCGACGAGGTACCGCCCGAGGCATTCCTCGACGGCCCGCCCGAGGGTGGTGATCTGCTGCTGCAGCGCACCATGCGGCAAATTCGCGCCGACGAGCAGCCGGCCGCGGCCCGCGTGACAGCGCCGGCGCACCGAGCGGACCGGCGGGGACGACGGCGCGGGGGCGCGGTCGTCGCTGCGGCTGCCGTCGCCGTGGTGGCGCTGGGCGGTGGGGTCCTCATCGGACGGGGGACGGCGCCCGCGCCGGTGACCCAGCAGGCCGCCGTGCCCGGCACGCGCGAAGTGTCCGCCACGAACCCGGCGACGGGCGCCAGCCTCACCGCATCAGTGGTGCCGGCACCGGGCTGGGTGCGGGTACACGTGGCGGTCAAGGGCCTCCCCCAGGGCGAGAAGTGCAAGCTCGTGATCACCGACAGGAACGGCACGCACTGGGACGCCGGCAGCTGGGCGGTGTCGGAGAAGTGGAGCAGGGAGGGCTTCGGGCTCGACGGCTCGGCGCTGGTCGCGCCGTCGGACGTCGTGTCCGTCGGCATCGTCACCCTCGACGGGCACGATCTGGTGTCGGCGAAGGTCTGAAGGTCCAGGGGGCTAAGGCGGTGGCGGGCGCCGAATACCGGTTCCGGAGCACGTGGTGGCTTCCCGCCGCCCCGGCGCCGCGAGTGTTCGACGCCGTGGTGGACCTCGAGGCGTACCCGCGCTGGTGGCCCGACGTGCGGTCGGTGCGCCGCCTCGACGACGACACCGCCGAGGTCGTCTGCCGCTCGAACCTGCCCTACCGCCTGGTGATCGCGATGCACCGCGAGCAGCAGGACGCCGCGTCGGGACGTCTGCGGGTGGGGTTGAGCGGGGACCTCGAAGGGTTTCTCGCCGGCACCGTGCACGGTGCCGGCCCGGGCACGAGGTTGGAGATCACGCAGCACGTGCGAGCCCGCAAACCGCTGCTGCGCCGGCTCGACGCGGTGGCCCGGCCGTTCTTCCGCGCGAACCACGCGTGGATGATGCGCCGGGGCCACCGCGGGCTCGTCGCCTACCTCGCCTGATCGGCCACGCACAGCCGGGGTGCCGGGGCCGGTCGCGCCAGCGCGAGCGCGGCGGCCACCGTCGCGACGAGCACGAAGCCGGCGCTGAGCCCGTACGCGAGCCGGAAACCCGAAGCCAGGGCTTCCCGGGCCGCGGCACCGGCGGCTTCGAGCCGGGCGGCTCGCGAAGCCGCCGCCGTGGCGAGCACCGCCGTGCCGATCGCCGCGCCGACCTGCTGCGTGGTCGTGATGAGACCCGAAGCGACACCGGCGTCGGCGGGATCCGCGTCCGACATCGCGAGCCCCATCACGGCCGGGATCGCCGCGCCCGCACCGGACCCCATGAGCACGAGCGCCGGGAACACGGGCAGGAAGTAGCCGTCGTGCGCGGGCACGGTCGTCAGCAGCGCGAACGCCACCACGACCACCGCGAGCCCCGCCACGATCACGGCGCGGGGCCCGAAGCGGGCCGTGAGCTTCGCCGAGACCCCGAGTGAGAACACGGCGAGCATGACCGGTGCCGGCAGGAACGCCACGCCGGTGCGCAGCGCGTCGAGCCCGAGGACGTGTTGCAGGTAGAGCGCGGTCACGAACTGGAAGCCCATGAACCCGGCGACCATGAGCACCATCGTGAGGTTGGCACCGCTGACCGCACGGACGCGGAAGAGCCGCAGCGGCAGCAACGGCGTGCGCGCCAGCGCCTGCCGCACCACGAACGCCACCAGCAGCGCCACCCCGCCCGCGAGTGGCAGCGGTTCGCCGGTTCGCACGACCCCGTAGACGAGGAGCATGACCCCGGCTGTCACGAGCACCGCGCCCAGTGCGTCGAGCCCACCGCGCAGGCCACGCCCGCGGTCGGCATCCACCACCAGTGGCGCCAGCACGAGCCCCCCCACCCCGATCGGCAGGTTGACGAAGAAGGTCCAGTGCCAGCCGAGCGCCTGCGTCAGCGCGCCGCCGGCGATGAGCCCGATCGACGCGCCGGAGGCCTGCGTGAAGCTGAAGACGCCGAGGGCGCGGGCACGCGCGCGCGGTTCGGGATACATCGTGGCGATCAGCCCCAGCACCACGGCCGACGACAGTGCGCCGCCGACCCCCTGCACGAACCGCGCCACCACGAGGACCGTCGCGTTGCCGGCGAGTCCGGCGGCCAGTGACGCCGCGGTGAACACCACGAGCCCGGCAAGGAACACCCGCCGCCTGCCGACGAGGTCGCCGAGCCGTCCGGACAGCAGGAGCAGCCCGCCGAACGCGACGAGGTAGCCGTTGACCACCCATGCCAGCCCCGCGGGTGAGAAGTCGAGCTCGGTCTGGATCGAGGGCACGGCCACGGCGACGATGGTCCCGTCGAGCACGACCATGAGCGCGGCCGCGCACAGCACCACGAGTGCGGTCGCGCGGCGGCGGACTTCCGGCATGTCGGTCCCTTCAGAAGATCATCCGAAGAGAACCCCAGGTCGTGCCCAGGGCATCTCTTGTTACCGGGGCCATCTTGTGTGACCATTGGAGCCGGCGGAAGGAGGCACTTCCATGTGCCAGGGGAACACCGCTGTGCCCGACCAGGTCACCACGATCGACCCGGCGAAACTCGACGCGTGCACGGTGCTCGAGGTGCTCAACCGGATCAGCGGCAAGTGGGCCATCGGCATCCTCATGGAGACCACGGGCGGTCCGGTGCGGTTCACGGAGCTCGAACGTGCGGTGGCGGGCATCAGCCGTCGCATGCTGACGCTGACATTGCGCAACCTCGAACGCGACGGCCTGCTGGTGCGCACGGTGTACCCGACCGTGCCGCCGCGCGTGGAGTACGAGGCGACGCCGATGGCGCGTGAGCTGTACGCGACGTTCTCTGGCCTCGTGGAATGGGCGCAGCGCCACCGCGAGGAGATCGCGCTCGCGCGGGAGGTTTACGACGCCGGATAGCCTCGTCGGGCAATCAGGTGCCGTGGTCGTGAGCACGGGGGAACGCTCACGACCACGGCACCGTTCGCACCCGCCGAGGGGGAGCGGATGCGAATCGGCGGGTCAGCCGACCGGTACGGGCTCGTGCTTCTTCTCCCCGGACGGCGGCTCGGCTGCCTTGGTCTCGTCGAGCAGCTTGGCTTCGTCGAACGGGGCCGTGCCCGCGAACACGCGGCGCGACTTGTCCCGGTCGAACTCCTTCATCCACGATCCGATGAGGACGGTGGCGACGGCGTTGCCCGCGAAGTTCGTCAGCGCGCGGGCTTCGGACATGAATCGGTCGATGCCGAGGATGAACCCGACGCCGTCGACCAGCTCCGGCCGGTGTGACTGCAGCCCGCTCGCCAGCGTCGCGATGCCGGCACCGCTCACGCCCGCCGCGCCCTTCGACGCGATGATCATGAACAGCAGCAACGTGATCTGCTCACCGAGCGCCAGTGGCTCGTCCTGGGCCGTGGCGATGAACAGCGTGGCCATGGTCAGGTAGATCGCCGTTCCATCGAGGTTGAAGGAGTAGCCGGTGGGCACGGTGATGCCGACGACGGGCTTGCTGACACCCAGGTGCTCCATCTTGGCGATCAGCCTCGGCAACGCCGATTCCGACGACGAGGTGGAGAGGATCAGCAGGAATTCGCGCCCGAGGTAGCCGAGCAGCTTGAAGATGTTGACGCGGGCACCGAGCCACAGCACCGCGCCGAGAACCCCGAACACGAAAATCAGGCAGGTGACGTAGAAACCGAGCATGATCACCAGCAGGCTGCGCAGCGCACCCCAGCCGGTCGCGCCGACGACGGCGGCGATCGCGCCGAACGCGCCCACCGGCGCGGCCCACATGATCATCGACAGGATGCGGAACACGAGGCGCTGCACGTGCTCGACGCCGCGCAGGATCGGCTCGCCGCGCTTGCCGAGCTTCTGCAGCGCGAATCCGGTGAGCAACGCGATCAGCAGCGTCTGCAGGACCTGGCCCTCGGTGAAGGCCGAGACGAACGACGTCGGGATGATGCCGAGCAGGAAGTCGACCCCGCCTTCGCCGCCCTTGGCCTGTTCGTGCACCTTGGACACGTCGGCGGGGTTGAGGTGCAGCCCGCTGCCCGGGTGGAGGATGTTGCCGACGACGAGTCCGATGGCGAGCGCGAACGTCGACATCACCAGGAAGTAGACCAGTGCGGTCACACCGACCTTGCCGACCTTCGCTGCCTTCGCGACCGAGCCGATGCCCAGCACGATGGTGCAGAAGATGATCGGCGAGATCATCATCTTGATCAGATTCACGAATCCTGTGCCCAGTGGTGCGAGCTGCTTGCCGAACGACGGCCAGATCAGGCCGACCAGCACGCCGAGCACCACGGCGACGATCACGGTGAGGTACAGGTAACGCGTCCGGTCGCGCTTGGGCGCGGCGGGTGCGGGGGTCGGTGTCGGCACCGTTGCCTCCAGCTGGGGGTGGGGGATCGCCGGTCACTATGCTGGCCGGGATGAGCAGCGTCACGGTTGTGTTCATTGAGTTCGTGACCTGATTTCGCCTGCCGTGCCCGGTCCGCTTCGGACGGTGCGGCGCGAGGGCGGTCTCGTGGGCCGCTTCAGGATGTGCTGGTATGGGCGGGTGCCTGCCCCGTCGCGGACCCGGTCGAGCCGCTGGAGTCTCGCCCGGCAGCTGCTCGTGCTCCAGCTCGCGGTGCTGCTCGTGCTCGTCGCGGGCGGCATCACGATTGCCTACCTCGACGCCGGGCGCACGGTGACCGACCGGGCGCGGGACCAGTCCCTGTCGGTCGCCTACGCCATCGCCGACGCGCCGAGCGTGGTCCACGCGGTGTCCACACCGGACCCGTCGGCCTCGCTGCAGCTCTACGCCGAGCAGGTCCGCGCCGACGCCCGCGTGGACTTCGTGACGATCATGACGCCGCAGGGCATCCGTTACACGCATCCGAATCCGAAGCTGATCGGGCAGCCGTTCCTCGGCCACATCACCGCCGCGCAGCACGGCGGGGTGATCACCGAGGTCTACACGGGATCGCTCGGTCCGTCGGTGCGCGCGGTCGTGCCGGTGTTCGACGCGGGCCACCGCGTGGTCGCGCTCGTGTCGGTCGGGATCACGATCGCGGCGATCTCGGCCGAGCTGCGGGACCGGGTGTGGCCGCTCGCCGGAGTCGCGGCGGCCGTGCTGCTCGTGGGCGCGTGCGGCGGCTGGCTCGTGAGCGCGCGGCTCAAGCGGCAGACGCGCGGGATCGCGCCGGGGGAGCTGTCGAACCTGTTCCAGTACCACGAAGCCGTGCTGCACTCCGTGCGCGAAGGCGTGCTGCTGGTCGGCGGCGACGGCCGCGTCGGGCTGTGCAACGACGGCGCCAGGGCCCTGCTCGGCCTCTCCGGTGACCCGGCGGGCCGGCCGCTCGCCGAGCTCGGTCTGCCGCACGAGCTGGTGGCCGCGTTCACGTCGGACGAGACCCGCACCGAGGAGCTGCACCTCACGGACACGCGGGTACTGGTGGTGAGCACGACCGTCGTGCGTTCGGGCGGGCGGGCGCAGGGCACCGTGGTGATCTTGCGTGACCACACCGAACTGCAGGCGCTGACCGGTGAGCTGACCACGGCGCGCAGCCTCGCCGAAGCGCTGCGGTCCCAGGCGCACGAGGCCGCGAACCGGTTGCACACCGTCGTGTCGCTCGTGGAGCTCGGCCGTCCGGAAGACGCGGTCGACTTCGCGACGGCAGAGCTCGCGCTCGCGCAGGAGCTCACCGACCGCGTGATGAGCGCGGTCTCCGAACCCGTACTCGCGGCGCTGCTGCTCGGCAAGGCCGCGGAGGCCAGCGAGCGCGGCGTCGAGTTCACGATCACGCCCGACACGATGATCGAGGATCTCGCCGTCGCCGGTCGCGACCTCGTGACGGTCCTCGGCAACCTCGTCGACAACGGCATCGACGCCGCCGTGCGCGGCGCGAGCGGACGCCCGGGTGTGGTCGTCACCGCGCGCAGCGACGAATCCGGGCTGCTGCTGCGGGTCGCAGACAACGGGCCCGGCGTGCCGGAGGAGGCTGTCGGCGACATGTTCCGCCGCGGCTGGTCGACCAAAGCGGCCGAGGGGCACGGCCTCGGGCTGGCGCTCGTGGCTCAAGCCGTGCGGCGCTACGGCGGCAGCGTCGACGTCGCCACGGACGGCGGAGCGGTGTTCACGGTCCGGCTGCCGAGGCAGGAGGCGCTGCGGTGATCCGCGTGCTGGTGGTGGAGGACGAACCGGTGGCCGCCGAGGCGCACCGGCTCTACGTCGAGCGGCTGTCCGGCTTCGTCGTGGCCGGTGTCGTGCATTCCGGCGGCGACGCGCTGCGGTTCTGCGAACGCGAACCCGTCGACCTCGTGCTGCTCGACTTCTACCTGCCCGACACCCACGGCCTCTCCGTGTGCCGGTCGCTGCGCGCGGCCGGGCTGCCGATCGACGTGATCGCCGTGACGTCGGCGCGCGACCTGGCACTGGTGAAGGCGGCGGTTTCGGTCGGCGTGGTGCAATACCTGCTGAAGCCGTTCACGTTCGCGTCGCTGCGGGAGAAACTGGAGAGCTACGCGGAATTCCACCGCGCGTCGGGCGAGGTCACGGGCCAGGCCGAGATCGACCGCGCCCTCGCGACCCTGCGGACGGGCGAGCACACCGCGCTGCCCAAGGGCATGAGCGGCGAGACACTCGAAGCCGTCACCTCGGCGCTGGCCGCTGCCGACGAAGGACTCTCCGCCGCCTCGGCGGCCACCGCGATCGGCGCATCGCGCGTGACGGCCCGCCGCTACCTGGAGTACTTGGCGGACAACGGCTTGGCCCACCGCGAACCCCGCTACGGCCAAGTCGGCCGGCCCGAGGTGTGGTATCGCTACGGTCCTGTATAACGTCCTATACCAACCGGCGTTCTGGCACGGTGCGCCACGTCGCGTCACCGACCGGCGGTTCAGACCAGTGCCATGACGACTGCTGCCACCGCGAAACCGCTGAGGGAAAGGACCGTTTCCAACGCGGTCCAGGTTTTCAGCGTCTGGGGCACGGAAAGGCCGAAGTAGCGGGACACGATCCAGAAGCCGCCGTCGTTCACGTGCGAAGCGATGATGGAGCCCGCGGAGATCGCGACGACGACGAGTGCCAGCTGTGCCTGCGAATAGTGCAGCTCGACCACGGTCGGCGCCACGATGCCGCTCGTGGTCACGATCGCGACCGTCGCCGAACCCTGCGCGATGCGCAGGCCGCAGCTGATCACGTATGCCGCGAGAATCACCGGGAGGCCGGCGTCGCCGAGTGAACCCGCCACGGCTTTGCCGATGCCGGTCGCGGCGAGCACGGCACCGAAGAACGAACCGGCCCCCACCACGAGGAGGATCATCGCGACGGGCCGCAGCGCGTTGGCCGAGAGCTGAGCGAGGTCGTTGCCGCTCATGCCACGGCGATGGCCCAGCAACCACGAAGCGAGCAGTGTCGCGATCGTCAGCGCGATCGCCGGTGTGCCGACGAACGCCGCCACTCCCGACGCCGCGGAGCTCTTGGGCAGCACGATGCTGCCGAACGTGCCCACGAGGATCAGCACGAGCGGGATCGCGATGATGCCGCCGACCAGCTTGAGCGAGGGCGGGTTCGCCACTTCTTCGTCGTCGTCGCCGGCGAGCTTCGCGAACTCCTCGGCCAGCGGGACGTTCACCCGCTTGCCGATCCACGTCGAGTAGAGGATGCCACCGATGAACCACGCCGGGATGCCGCACACCGCACCCATGAGAATGAGCCAGCCGAGGTCCACGTGCAGCAGCCCGGCGGCCGCGACGGGACCGGGGTGGGGCGGGATGAACGCGTGCGTGATCGACAGGCCGGCCAGCAACGGCATCGCGTACAGCACGATCGAGCGCCCGCCCTGTTTGGCCGCGGCGTAAACCAGCGGCGCCAGCACGAAGATGCCGATGTCGAAGAACACGGGGATGCCGAAGATCAGGCCGGACAAACCCATCGCGAGCGGTGCGCGCTTCTCGCCGAACGCGCGCAGCAGCGCCGCGGTCAGCACGCGCGCGCCACCGGAGCGTTCGAGGATCGACCCCAGCAGCGTCCCGAGCCCGATGATGGCCGTGATGTGCCCGAGAATGCTGCCGAAACCCTTTTCCAGCAACGAATCCGAGGTCTTCTGCGCGGTACCCACGAGCGAGCCGACAGGCAGTCCCGCGGCGAGTGCGGTCAGCACGCCCACCACGATCAGGGCGATGAACGGCTCGACCTTGACCTTGATGATGAGCACGAGCAACACCGCGATCGACACCGCGGCGAGGGTGAGCAGGCCTCCGGTCGTGGTGTGCAGCCAGTGGATCATCGGACCCTCCTGCGGGATCGAAGGGCGTGACCGGCGAGGGCGCCGGTGGGAAGGCCGTCCGCGAGCGCGGCGACGCCGTTCACGAAGACGTGGGAGATGCCCGTGGCGGGCTGGCGCGGGTTGTCGAACGTCGCGGTGTCGGCGACGGTCTCAGGATCGAACAGCACCAGATCGGCGGCGTACCCGGGGCGCACGAACCCCCGATCGGGCAGCCGCAGTCGCGTCGCCGCGCGCCCCGTGAGGTGCGCGACGCACTCGGCAAGCCCGAGCACACCCAGCTCGCGAACGTACCTGGCGAGATAGCGGGGGAAGGTGCCCCAGGCCCGTGGGTGCGGGCGGTCGCCGACGAGCAGCCCGTCGGAGCCGCCGGTGTGGGTGCGGTGGCGCATGATCGCCTGCACGTTCTCCTCGTGGCCCACGTGCATGAGACACGACGTGCCGAGCCGTTCGGCCACGAGTGTGTCGAAGTACAGCTCGGCCGGCGGTTTCCGCGCCACGCGAGCGGAGTCGGCGACGCTGTGGCCCACGAGCCAGGCGTTTTCGGGACGGCGCACGCCGTTGATCTCGATGACCGACCAGTCGATGGGCACGCCGTGTGCACCGTCCGAACCGGACTCTTCGAGTTCGGCGCGAATGCGCTCGCGGGTGTCCGGTTCGGACAGTCGCGAGAGGGTCGCTTCGGGCCCGCCTTCGGTGGCCCAGCTCGGCAGAAGCGCGGACAGGTAGGTGGCGCCGGGCAGGTAGGGGTAGGCGTCGAGCGTGATGTCGCCGCCCGCGTCGAGCGCGTCGTCGAGCAGTTTCAGCAGTTCCGGCGCGCGGCCCTGGTTGACGGAGAAGTTCATCGTCGCGTGCGCGAGGTGCAGGGGACAGCCCGAGCGGCGTGACACCTCGACCATCTCGGCGAACGCCTCCAGCGCGCCCGCTCCGTAGCTGCGGTGGTGGGGGCTGTAGTAGCCGCCGTGCTCGGCGACCACGCGGCACAGCTCGACGAGTTCAGCCGTGTCCGCGTACATCCCGGGCGTGTAGGTCAGCCCCGACGACAGGCCGAACGCGCCTTCGGCGAGGCCGGTCGCGACGAGCTCCTTCATGTGCGTCAGTTCGGCCGGTGTCGCCGGGCGGTCCGCCCATCCGAGCGCGAGCATGCGAACGGTGCCCTGCGGCACGAGGTAGGCGGCGTTGACGGCGATGCCGCTGTCGAGCCGGTCGAGGTACTCGCCGACCGAGCGCCAGTTCCAGTCGAAGCCGGGCGGGTCGTCGTTCCAGCCGGCGAGCTGCTCACGCAAGCTCTCCAGCACGGTGTCGTCGACGGGTGCGTAGGACAGGCCGTCCTGCCCGAGGACCTCGGTGGTGACACCCTGGGAGAGCTTGGCCAGGTGCTCGGGATTCGCGAGCAGCTGCAGGTCCGAGTGCGAGTGCATGTCGACGAACCCGGGCGCCAGCACGAGCCCGTCGACGTCGAGGACCCGCGTGCCCGTCAGGGAGCCGGGCTCGGCGACCTCGGCGATGTGGCTGCCGTCGAGGCCGACGTCGCGGCGGGTGATCGGGCCGCCGGTCCCGTCCGCGACCGACGCGCCACGGAGCACGAGATCCATCAGAACCACGTCCGCACGAAGTCGACGACGGTCTCGCCGTCGGTGTCGACCACCGGCAGCAGGGGCCATTTGTCGAACGTCGTGCACGGGTGCGAAAGACCGAGCCGCACCCAGTCGCCGACCTCGACGGGCGAGCCGGCGGGCAGCGCGAGGAACGCGTGCTGGTCGTTGAGCTTGGTGACGGAGTGCCCGGCGAGTTCGGTGAGCGGGCCGTGCTCGCCGTTCTTGCGCAGCAGCTGCGGCTCGGGCATGCCTTCGTCGTAGGGCAGATCGCGTTTGCCCGCGGTCAGCAGCGCGAGCTCGGCCGTCGGCTTCGACGTGACCTGCGCCCACGCGTGCAGCGCGGCGTGAAACGGTTCGACACCGGCCAGCCGCGGGTGCACGCCGAGCGGCGAGATCTCCCGGTAGAAGCCGTCGTCGTGCGTCACATAGGCGCCGCTGCGCAGGATCGGCAGCACGTCCATTTCGGACGGCCACGGTTTCGTCAGTTCTTCGGCCACGCGGTCGAAGTACGCGCTGCCGCCGGCTGTCACGTACACCTGGCCTTCGGCGAGCAGTCCTTTCTCGGCGAACGTGATCGCCGCGTCGCGCAGGGTGTCCACATAGGAGCTGATCTTCGCGAGCGCGGCGGCGTCGGTGTCGTGCGACAGCGCGCCCTCGTACCCGCCGGTGCCACGCAGCCGCAGCGCCGGGCTCTTCGCGATCGCCTCCGCGACGGCCAGTGCCGTCTCCTGGTCGCGCACGCCGGTGCGCCCATCCGCGCCGCCGAGTTCCACCAGGACATCGATCGGTCGTGGCGCGCCGGCCAGCGCTTCGGTCATCAGCTCGACACCACGAACGGAGTCGGCCCAGCACACGAATTCGAACTCCGGATCCGCCGCCAGCTCGCCCGCGAGCCAGCGCAGGCCTGCCGGGTCCACGAGCTGGTTGGCCAGCAGGATCCGTGATACGCCGAACGCCCGGTAGATCCGCAGGTGCCCCGCGTTCGCGGCGGTGACGCCCCACGCACCGTGTGCCAGCTGGCGGAGGAACAGTTCCGGCGCCATGGTCGTCTTGCCGTGTGGCGCGAGCGCGATGCCGTGGCCGGCGCACCACGCCGCCATCGTCGCGAGGTTGTGCTCAACCGCGGCGGCGTCGAGCACCACGAACGGGCCGAAGAATCCGTCGGCGAACAGGTTCGCGCGCCGCGCCGCGGCCTCGTCGAGAGTGAGCCCGGAGAGCGTGGGCGCGATCGAGCGGAATCGCCAGTCGATCCGCTCGGCGCGACCCGCGCGGACGGCGTCGGCCAGAGCCGGGTGCTCGGAAAGGGTCATGGAACCGCCACCTTGGTTGCGTATGTTGCAACGGACGTTGCGCAAAATGCGCGCCATAGGTGTAGCATCCGGTTCGTCACAGGTCAACGGGGTGATGAAACGGGGAGAAACTGAGTGACCAGCCCGCCCGAGGTGCTCTGCATCGGCGAGTCGATGGCCCTGTTCGTGCCGGCCGAACCCGGGCCGCCCGAGCGGGTGCGCAGTTGGCTGCGCACCATCGGTGGCGCCGAGTCGAACGTCGCCTGCCACTTGCCTGCCCTCGGCGTGCCGAGCGCGTGGGTGAGCGCGGTCGGCGCCGATCCCTTCGGCCGTGCGCTGGTGCGGGAGATCGCCGCCGCGGGCGTCGACGTGAGCGGCGTCGAGATCGACAAGACGCGCCCGACCGGCCTGTACATCAAGGAAAGCGGCGCGCAGGGCAGCCCGGTGCGGTACTACCGCGCGGGCTCGGCCGCGTCCGCGATGGGTCCGGACCTCGCCGAGCGGTTGCGCCTCGACGGCGTGCGCGTGCTGCACCTGTCCGGGATCACCCCCGCGCTGTCGGACAGCTGCCTCGCCCTCGTGCGCGCGCTGCTGGCCGCCTCGCGCGGCGAGCGGCTGGTGTCGTTCGACGTCAACCACCGGCCGGTGCTGGGCCAAGACCTCGCCGTGCTGGCCGAACTGGCCGGTCTCGCCGACCTCGTGTTCACCGGTGATGACGAAGCCGAGCGAGTGTGGGGGACCGGCGACCCTGCGCGGCTGCGGAAGCTGCTGCCCGGCCCGCACACCCTCGTCGTCAAGCACGGCGAACGCGGCGCGACCCTCGTCGAGGGCGACGCGGCACCGGTGTTCGAGCCCGCGTTGCGCGTGGACGTCGTCGAACCCGTCGGCGCGGGCGACGCGTTCGCGGCCGGTTTCCTCGCCGCCACGCTGCGCGGCGACGCCCCGGCGGCCCGTCTGCGCCGTGGGCACCTCCAGGCCGCCGCGACCCTGCTGACGCACGACGACGTCGGCGCGCCCCTGCCGGAACCGGTCGTGACCGCGCTGTTGCGGGCGGATGCCGAAGCGTGGGCCAAGGCCCGCCTGACGGGCGAGGGTGTGATGATCGCGTGAGCCAGAGCCTCGACCGGGCGCTGACCGTGCTGGCCGGACTTGCCCGGGGCGCGAAGACGCTCGACGAGCTCGCCGAGGAGATCGGCGTGCACAAGACGACCGTGCTGCGCCTGCTTCGGACACTCGCGTCGCACCACTTCGTTCGCCGCGACGGGCCGCGCCACTACCGGCTCGGCAGCGCGCTGTTCGACCTCGCCAACCAGGCGCTGGAGGGCCACGACGTGCGGCGTGGCTCCCACGACGCGCTCGCGGCGCTCAACCACAGCACCGGCCACACGGTGCACCTTGCGTCCTATGAGGACGGTGAGGTCGTCTACATCGACAAGTTCGAGGGCCACCACTCGGTGCGCATGTATTCGCGCATCGGCAAACGCGCGCCACTGCACTGCACGGCCGTCGGTAAGGTGCTCGTCGCGGCGATGCCGCCGGCGCGGCGCGAAGAGCTCGCCCGTTCGCTCGACTATCCCGTGCTCACGCCGAACACGATCACTTCACCCGAGGCCTACCTCGAAGAGCTCACGAAGGTCATCGACCGCGGCTACGCCGTGGACAACGCCGAGCACGAGGACTTCATCCACTGCATCGCCGCGCCGGTGCGGGGCACGGGTGGCGAGGTGCTCGCCGCGGCGTCGATGTCGGTGCCGAAAGTGCTGCTGGACTTCGACCGCCTGCTCGCGCTCGTCCCGCAGCTGCTGGCCGCCACCGAAGAAGCTTCCGTCCAGAATGGATGGACGGGGAACGGAAAGGGGTACTGATGGGCAAGACGGCGATCAGCACGCAGAACGCGCCGCAGCCGCCGGCGAAGTTCTCGCAAGCCGTCCGCAAGGGCAATATCCTGCAGATCGCGGGCACGGTCGCGTTCGACCCCGCGACCGGCGCCATCGTCGGCGACGACATCGCGACCCAGACCCGGCAGGTGTTCAAGAACATCGAAGCTCTGCTCACCGAAGCCGGCTCCGGCTGGTCCGACGCGGTCATGGTGCGCGTGTACCTCACCGACACGAGCCACTTCGCGCCGTTCAACGAGGTCTACGACGAGCTGATCGGCGAAGCGCCGCACTCGGCCCGCACCACCGTCTACGTGGGACTGCCCGCCGGTCTCCTGGTGGAGATCGACGTGCTGTGCGTGCTCGACTGACGGCGTCCGGGCCCTCGTTTTCCCGGGGGCCCGGAACGGCGGTCAGCTGAGCACGCTCGTGTAGGCGTTGATGGCCGGCTGGCCCCCGAGGTGCGCGTAGAGCACGGTGGACTCGCGGGGGATTTCGCCGCGGCGTACGAGATCGATCAGGCCGGCCATCGATTTTCCTTCGTACACCGGATCCGTGATCATCCCTTCGAGCCGGGCGGTCATGCGGATCGCGTCGAGGGTGGTCTCGTCGGGGATGCCGTAGGTGCCGGCGTGGTACCGCTCGTCGAGTTCGACATCGCGGATGGCCGGAGCACCGATCAGCTGCGCCGTGGCCTTCGCGATGCGGGTGATCTGGTCGCGGGTCTCGGCGGGCTCGGCCGACGCGTCGATGCCGATGATCCGCCGGGGCCGGGCACCCAGCGCGGCGCCCGCCACCATCCCGGCCTGCGTGCTGCCGGTGACCGAGCAGACGACGACAGTGTCGAAGAAGACCCCGAGCTCCCGCTCCTGCGCTTCCAGCTCCGTGATCCAGCCGGCGAACCCGAGCCCGCCGAGCGGGTGGTCGGACGCACCCGCCGGGATCGCGTACGGTTTGCCGCCAGCCGCCGTCACCTCGGCGAGCACGTTTTCCCAGCTCTTCTTGAACCCGATGCCGAAGCCCGCGCCGACGAGCCGCACGTCGGCACCCATGATCCGCGACAGCTGGATATTGCCGACCTTGTCGTGCAGCGTGTCGTGCCAGTCGACCCAGCTCTCCTGCACCAGCACGGCTTTCAGGCCTGCTCGCGTCGCGGCCGCCGCGACCTGGCGGGTGTGGTTGGACTGCACGCCGCCGATCGACACGAGCGTGTCCGCGCCCTTGGCGAGTGCGTCGGCGAGGAGATACTCGAGCTTGCGGGTCTTGTTGCCGCCGAACGCGAGCCCCGAGTTGAGGTCCTCGCGCTTGGCCCACACCGTCGCGCCGCCGAGGTGTTCGGTGAGCCGTTCGAGGCGGTGGACGGGCGAAGGGCCGACGAGCAGCGGGAAACGCGGGAAATCGGCGAGCGTCACTGGTTCTCCATGGTTGCTTCGAGATCGGACCAGATCGTGGCGGTGACGGCGACGGCGGTTTCGGCGTCACCGGCCGCGATCGCGGCGATGAGCTCCGCGTGCCGCTTGACCGAGCGCCGGGCGGGCAGTGAGGTGAACCGCGCGTACTCCAGACGGCGCAGCAGTGGCGTATAGCGGTCGAGTGTCGCGGCGACGGCGCGGTTACCGCACGTGCGCACGGGAATGTCGTGCAGCTCGTCGTCGGCCGCGATCGCCGCCGCCACGTCGCCGGTCGACACGGCGTGGGCGAACCGTTTGTTGGCGGCCCGCATCGCGGCGAGGTCATCGGCGCCGAGGCGGGGGAGGGCGTGCCGGACGGCGAACTCGTGGAGTGCGCGTACGAGCTGCACCGCGTCTCGTACGTCGTCGCTCTCGATCGCCGCCACGCGCGTGTAGCTCTGCGGCTTCGACTCCACGAGCCCGTCCTGCGCCAGCCGCAGCAGCGCCTGGCGCACCGGCGCGCGTGACAGTCCGAGCTCCTCGGCGAGTTCGGCGTCGCGCAGGGGAGTGCCGGGGGCCAGCGTGCCGTCGATGACCGCGCGGCGGATGCGGTCGTAGGCCTCGTCACGCAGCAACGGCCGAGTGACCTTGGGAAGTGGGCTCACATCTAACATGTTAGATGTCACACAACTGGGCCGCAATGCCGGAGACGACGAAGGCCCGTCCGCGGCGCGCGCGAACGGGCCTCGGGTGTGCAGCTCAGTAAACGGGGCCGGTGTACTTCTCACCCGGGCCCTGGCCCGGCGCGTCCGGCACGGCGGACGCCTCGCGAAACGCCTTCTGCAGCGACTGCAGGCCGTCGCGCAGCGGGCCGGCGTGCAGGCCCAGGTACTCCACCGACGACGTGACCAGCCCGGCCAACGCCGTGATCAGGCGGCGGGCCTCGTCGAGGTCGCGGCGGGCCGAGGCCTGCGGGTTCTCGTCGGCGAGGCCGAGGCGCTCCGCGGCGGCGGACATCAGCATCACGGCCGCGCGGCTGATGACCTCGACGCTGGGGATATCCTCGAGGTCGCGCACGTCCGGGGAATACGGGGCCTGTTCCGAAGGTTGTTCTGACACGTCTGGTACCCTTCCACGTGCGACCAGTCCTCGAGCGATCGGGGGCGGCAAGTGGAGCCCCGCTCCCACCCGCGTCACCGCTTCAGGTGTCCGGGTCCGGTCTCGCCGAGGCGATGGATGAGTCCATCCGTCACCGCGGCGAAGCGTTCGGTCAGTATGGCCGGAGGCGATCGGAGACAGAGCGGGCCCCGTAACCGGCTGGATGTCGGCGACGGGGCCTGAGTCATGTGGGCACCAGGTCGAGAAGAGAAGTAGTCACTCGGACCAAGGAGGGCCCATCAGCTCCGAGACACGCATCAACGAACGCATCCGGGTGCCGGAGGTCCGGCTTGTCGGACCCAACGGTGAACAGGTCGGCATCGTCCGGATCGAAGATGCGCTGCGGCTGGCCCAGGAGCACGACCTCGACCTCGTCGAGGTCGCCCCACAGGCGCGTCCGCCCGTGGCCAAGCTCATGGACTTCGGCAAGTTCAAGTACGAGAGCGCGCAGAAGGCCCGCGAGTCCCGCCGCAACCAGCAGATGACGGTCATCAAGGAACAGAAGCTGCGTCCGAAGATCGACCAGCACGACTACGAGACCCAGAAGGGTCACGTGTCGCGGTTCCTGGCGGCCGGCAACAAGGTCAAGGTCACGATCATGTTCCGCGGCCGCGAGCAGTCCCGGCCGGAACTCGGTTTCCGGCTGCTGCAGAAGCTGGCCGACGACGTCACCGAGCTGGGCTTCGTCGAATCGTCGCCCAAGCAGGACGGTCGCAACATGATCATGGTGCTGGCCCCGCACAAGAACGTGAAGCCGAAGGCCGTGAAGGCCGAGCCGGCTCCCGAGGCGTAACGCCTCCAGCAGCGCCCAGCACAGTCAGCGGCACACCGGGCCACCGGTGTGCCGCCGCACGGAAGAGGACAGTAGAACCATGCCGAAGATGAAGACGCACAGCGGTACGTCCAAGCGCGTTCGCGTGACGGGCACGGGCAAGCTGCGCCGCCAGAAGGCCGGCCGCCGTCACCTGATGGAGAAGAAGTCCAGCCGCGTCACCCGCCGTCTCGAGGGCACCACGGAGCTTGCCAAGACCGAAGCCGGCCGCGTCAAGCGGCTGCTCGGCATGTGAGCCCTCGCTTTCTCTGACCACACCCGGGGTCTCCGCGCCCCCCGAACCGACAGGATGGACCAGTGGCACGCGTCAAGCGGGCGGTCAACGCCCAGAAGAAGCGTCGCGCGACTCTCGAACTGGCCAGCGGTTACCGCGGCCAGCGTTCGCGGCTGTACCGCAAGGCCAAGGAGCAGACGCTCCACTCG
>DASZNR010000150.1:0-54901 GCA_035551175.1 Amycolatopsis sp.
AACCCCTCCCGGCGCACCAAACCCTTCAGCTCCGTGAACTCCGGCCCCATCCGCACCCGCGTACGAATCCACGACGGCTTCTTCTCAATCGGCGTCTCACTGTTGCGCACTTCCAGCCGCAACAGCTTCCGTCCCTCTGGCTGCGCGCTCATCGCGACAAATCCGAGTACAGCGGGTGCTTCTTCGCCAGCAGCTCGACCCGTGCGCGCAGCGCCTGGCGCACGGACTCGTCGAAGTCCTGTTTCAGCGCCTCCGCGATCACGTCCGCGACCTCAGTGAAGTCGTCGGCATAGAAGCCGCGCGTGGCCAGCGCGGGCGTGCCGATCCGCAGGCCCGAGGTGACCATCGGCGGCCGTGGGTCGAACGGCACGGCATTGCGGTTCACCGTGATTCCCACGGAGTGCAGCCGGTCCTCGGCCTGCTGACCGTCCAAAGCAGACTGGACAAGGTCCACCAGGACGAGGTGCACGTCGGTGCCGCCGGTGAGCACCCGCACGCCCGCCTCAGCACAGTCCGAACGCGACAACCGGTCGGCGAGAATCCGTGAACCTTCGAGAGTCCGCTGCTGGCGCTCGCGGAACTCGTCGCTCGCGGCAATCTTCAGCGCCACGGCCTTGGCCGCGATCACGTGTTCCAACGGCCCGCCCTGCTGGCCGGGGAACACCGCCGAGTTGATCTTCTTCGCCAGCTCTTCCCGGCACAGGATGAGGCCGCCACGCGGGCCGCCGAGCGTCTTGTGCGTGGTCGTGGTGACGATGTCGGCGTGCGGCACCGGCGACGGGTGCAGCCCCGCGGCCACCAGTCCGGCGAAGTGCGCCATGTCCACCATCAGCCGGGCGTCGACGAGGTCGGCGATCCGGCGGAACTCGGCGAAGTCGAGCTGCCGCGGGTACGCGGACCAACCCGCCACGATCAGCTTCGGCTTGTGCTCCAGGGCCAGGCGCTCGATCTCGGCGAGGTCGACGATCCCGGTCGCTTTGTCGACGTGGTAGGCGACCACGTTGTAGAGCTTCCCGGAAAAGTTGATCTTCATACCGTGTGTGAGGTGACCGCCGTGCGCGAGGTCGAGGCCGAGGATCGTGTCGCCCGGCTTCAGCACGGCGAACATCGCCGCCGCGTTGGCCTGCGCGCCCGAGTGGGGCTGCACGTTGGCGTGCTCGGCGCCGAACAGGGCCTTCGCACGGTCGATCGCGAGCTGCTCGACGACGTCGACGTGTTCGCAGCCGCCGTAGTAGCGCCGGCCCGGGTAGCCCTCGGCGTACTTGTTCGTGAGCACCGAACCCTGCGCCTCGAGCACACCCACGGGCGCGAAGTTCTCGGACGCGATCATCTCCAGCGTCGACTGCTGGCGGTCGAGCTCGGCCGCCACGGCTGCCGCGACCTCGGGGTCCACATCGGACAGGTGGGCGTCGAAGGTCGTCATCAGTTCTCCTGGGTGAGCGCGGCGTATGCGGTGGCGTCGAGCAGTTCCGGGACGTCGGCGGTGAGCCGCACTTTCAGCAGCCATCCCTCGGTGTACGGGTCGGAGTTGATGACCTCTGGGGTGTCCGATGTGGTCTCGTTCACCTCCAGGACCTCGCCGCTCACCGGCGAGTACAGCTCGCTCACCGACTTCGTCGACTCGACCTCGCCGAACACCTCGCCCGCGGTGACGGTGCCGCCGACGGCCGGCAGCTGCACGAAGACGATGTCACCGAGCGACTCGGCGGCGAAGGCGGTGATGCCGACGGTGGCCACACCGTCCACGACGGACAGCCACTCGTGTTCCTTGGTGTAGAACAGGTTCTGGGGAATGCTCATCGGGCTGGTCCTTAGGCTCGGGAGTAGAAGGGCAGTGCGACGACCTCGACCGGCTCGATCCGGCCCCGGATGTCGACCGACAGCATCGCAGCCGGCTCGGCGTGCGCCCGATCGACGTAGGCCATGGCGATCGGGTAACCCAGCGTCGGCGACAGCGCACCACTGGTGATCTCGCCGATCACCGCGTCGCCGGAGAGCACGGCGTACCCGTGCCGCGGCGCCCGCCGTCCGGCGCCGCGAAGGCCGACCCGCACGCGCGGGACGTCGGCCTTCGCCAACTCCAAAAGTGCCGCACGGCCCACGAAGTCGCCCGGCTTCTCGAACTTCACCACGCGGCCCAGCCCCGCGGCGAACGGATTCAGCTCGCGCGTGAGTTCGTTGCCGTACAACGGCATCCCGGCTTCCAGCCGCAACGTGTCGCGGCACGCGAGCCCGCACGGCACGAGGCCGAACGCTTCACCGGCGTCGGTCAGCGCGCGCCACAACGCGGGCGCCTCGGCGGCGGGCACGAACAGCTCGAAGCCGTCCTCGCCGGTGTAGCCGGTGCGGGCCAGCAGCAGGTCGTGGCCCTTCACGACAGCCGCCACGCTCGCGTAGTACTTGAGCGCGGCCAGATCCGCGTCGGTCACGGCGGCCAGCACGTCGACGGCGCGGGGGCCCTGCACCGCGATCAGTGCCGTGTCCGCGGACCGGTTCTCCACCACGGCGTCGAAACCGGCCACGCGCTCGGCCAGCGCTTCGGCGACCACGTCGGCGTTGCCGGCGTTCGCGACGACCAAGTACTCCTCGTCGGCGAGGCGGTAGACGACGAGGTCGTCGAGGACGCCGCCGTCGGTGTCGCAGATCATCGTGTACCGCGCGCGGCCCGGCTTCACGCCGGAGAGGTTGCCGACCAGCGCGTAGTCGAGCACGTCCGCGGCCTGCGGACCGCGCACGTGGAGCTCGGCCATGTGCGACAGGTCGAACAGCCCGGCCGCTTCGCGCACCGCGCGGTGCTCGGCCAGCTCACTGGCGTAGCGGACCGGCATCGACCAGCCCGCGAAATCGGTGAACGACGCACCCAGTCCCTGGTGGACGGCGTGCAGGGGGGTCTTCTCGGACACGAGCGGTCAGCCTTCGTACGCGTTGAGGGGCGGGCAGGAACACACGAGGTTGCGGTCGCCGTGCGCCCCGTCGATCCGCCGCACCGGCGGCCAGTACTTGTTCTTGCGCGACACCCCCACCGGGTACACGGCGAGCTCACGGTCGTAGTCGGCGCTCCACTCACCCACCAGCGACTCCGCCGTGTGCGGTGCACCGCGCAACGGGCTCGTCTCCGCCGTCCAGTGCCCGGCGGCGACCTCGTCGATCTCGTGCCGGATGGCGATCATCGCGGCGCAGAAGCGGTCGATCTCGCCGAGGTCCTCGCTCTCGGTGGGCTCCACCATGAGCGTGCCCGCGACCGGGAACGACATCGTCGGCGCGTGGAAGCCGTAGTCGATGAGCCGCTTCGCGACGTCGTCGACGGTCACACCGGTCGCCTTGGTGATGCCGCGCAGGTCGAGGATGCACTCGTGGGCGACCAGGCCGTCCTGTCCCGTGTAGAGCACCGGGTAGTGCGGCGACAGGCGCGCGGCGACGTAGTTCGCGGCCAGCACCGCGACCTTCGTGGCCGTGGTCAGCCCCGGCTCGCCCATCATGCGCACGTACGCCCATGAGATCGGCAGGATCGACGCGGAACCGTAGGGCGCGCCACTGACCGGGCCGACGCCGGTGGCCGGGCCGGCCTGCTCCAGCAGCGGGTGGTTCGGCAGGTGCGGCGCGAGGTGCGCGCGCACCGCGACCGGGCCGACGCCCGGGCCGCCGCCGCCGTGGGGGATGCAGAACGTCTTGTGCAGGTTCAGGTGCGACACGTCACCGCCGAACTCGCCCGGCTTCGCCAGACCCAGCAACGCGTTGAGGTTCGCACCGTCCACGTACACCTGGCCGCCGCCGTCGTGCACGATCTTCGCGAGCCGCTCGATGCCGTGCTCGTACACGCCGTGCGTTGACGGGTAGGTGACCATGATCGCCGCGAGCGTGTCGCGATGGGTGTCCACCTTGGCCTGCAGGTCTTCGAGATCGACATTGCCTTCGCCGGTGCACTTCACGACGACCACGCGCATCCCCGCGAGCACCGCCGACGCCGCATTGGTGCCGTGCGCCGACGATGGGATCAGGCAGACGTCACGCTCCGGCTCGCCGTTCGCGCGGTGGTAACCGCGGATCGCCAGCAGACCCGCGAGCTCGCCCTGGCTGCCGGCGTTGGGCTGCAGAGACACCTTGTCGTAGCCGGTGACTTCGGCGAGCCAGCCCGCGAGCTGCTCGACGAGCCGGTGGTAACCCTCGGCGTCCTCGGCCGGCGCGAACGGGTGCAGGCCCGCGAACTCGCGCCAGCCGATGGGCTCCATTTCCGTGGTGGCGTTGAGTTTCATCGTGCACGAGCCGAGCGGGATCATCCCGCGGTCGAGTGCGTAGTCGAGGTCGGCGAGCTTGCGCAGGTAGCGCAGCATGGCCGTTTCGGAGCGGTGCGTGGAGAACACCTCGTGGGACAGGAACCCGCTCTCGCGCACCAGGGTGGACGGCAGCGCGGTCGCGGCTTCCGGCGAGGCCGCGACCCCGAACGCCCGCAGCACCTGCGCGAGAATGTCCGGCCGGGTGACCTCGTCGCACGCCACGCGCACGTGGTCGGCGTCGACGTGGCCCAAGTTGATACCCGCTTCGCGGGCGGCGGCGTGGATCTCGGCGGCCCGGCCGGGAACGTGCGCGACGACCGTGTCGAAGAACGATTCGTGCACGACCTCGATGCCCCCGGCGCGCAGGGCCGCGGCGAAACCCGACGCCAGCTCGTGCACGCGGGTCGCGATGGCCTTCAGGCCGTCCGGGCCGTGGTAGACGGCGTACATCGCGGCGAGCACGGCCGGCAGCACCTGCGCGGTGCAGATGTTCGACGTCGCCTTCTCACGGCGGATGTGCTGCTCACGGGTCTGCAGTGCGAGCCGGTACGCCTGGTTGCCGTCGGCGTCGACCGAAACACCCACGAGCCGGCCCGGCAGCGAACGCTCGAGTCCCGAACGCACCGCCAGGTACCCGGCGTGCGGGCCGCCGTAGCCGAGCGGCACACCGAAGCGCTGTGTGGAACCCGCGGCGACGTCGGCGCCGAACTCACCGGGCGACGTGATCAGCGTGAGCGCCAGCAGGTCCGCGGCCACCGTGTACAGCGCGCCCGCGGCCTTCGCGGCCTCGGAGACCGCGTGATAGAAGCCACGTCCACGCAGCACTCCCGAAGCGCCAGGGTACTGCACGACCACCCCGAAGAACTCCTCCGGCAGGCCGGTGAGCAGGTCCCGGACCTGCACGTCGATGCCGAGCGCCGCCGCGCGCGTACGCACGACCGCTACGGTCTGCGGCAGGCATTCGGCATCGAGCACGATCACGTTCGACTTCGACTTCGACGCGCGCCGCATCAACGTCATGGCCTCGGCGACGGCGGTCGATTCGTCGAGCAGAGACGCGTTGGCCGTGGCGAGGCCGGTGAGGTCGGCAACCATCGTCTGGAAGTTCAGCAGCGCCTCGAGCCGGCCCTGCGAGATCTCGGGCTGGTAGGGCGTGTACGCCGTGTACCACGCCGGGTTCTCCAGCACGTTGCGACGGATCACACCGGGTGTGACGGTGTCGGAGTAGCCGAGGCCGATCATCTGCGTCATCGGGCGGTTCAGTGCCGCGAGCGCGCGGAGTTCGGCAGTGGCTTCCTCCTCCGACGCCGGCGCCGGCAGGTTCAACCCCCGCGTCGCGCGGATCGCGGCCGGGACGGCCGCCTCGACGAGCGCATCCAGGTTTCCGTAACCGCATTCGGCGAGCATCTTGTCCCGCTCGGCCTCGGCGGGGCCGATGTGGCGGGCTTCGAACGGTGTGGACGTGATGGGAGCTCCTCGGGCCGGGCACCGGGCGCGTCGGTGCGCTGGGAACTCCCCCTCTGTCATGGGCACCTGAGAGTTTCACCGCGCAGTGCGATCCCGACACGCGGCTTTCACCTTGGGTGAGGCGCGGGTGCGCCTGCTTTCCAGAGTGGCCTCGCACAAAGCGGTAGTGGGTACCTGAGAGATTCCGGGGAGTTTGCTCCTTCGGTGCCCCACCGCTCTCGTGGGGCTCTCCCGCTCCTGCTCGAACGGCCCGGTATTCAGTTTGGTGTGCGGCCACCGTACCTGCCGCTTCGATCGTGAGTCTACCTCGGACGATTCACGCCACACCCGCCGAGCCGCTGGTGACGACGGCCTGGTGGCGGGCGCGCGCGTCCCGGTGACGGCTACAGCGGCGTGACGTAGGCGCCCGAGATGCCACCGTCCACAAGAAACTGCGACGCGGTGATGAAGCTGGCGTCGTCGCTGGCCAGGAACGCGACGGCGGCCGCGATCTCCTCCGGCTCGGCGAAGCGGCCCAGCGGCACGTGAACGAGTCGGCGCGCCGCGCGTTCGGGGTCCTTCGCGAACAGCTCCTTCAGCAACGGCGTGTTCACCGGGCCCGGGCACAGTGCGTTGACCCGGATGTTCTCGCGTGCGAACTGCACACCCAGCTCGCGGCTCATCGCGAGCACCCCGCCCTTCGACGCGGTGTAGGAAATCTGCGACGTCGCCGCGCCCATCACCGCCACGAACGACGCGGTGTTGATGATCGAACCCCGGCCCTGGCGCTGCATGTGCGGGAGCGCGGCCTTGCAGCACAGGTAGACCGACGTGAGGTTCACGCGCTGCACGCGGTCCCACGCCTCGAAGTCCGTGGTGAGGATCGAGTCGTCCTCGGGCGGTGAGATGCCGGCGTTGTTGAACGCCACGTCCACGGCCCCGAACCGGTCGACGGCCGTGCGGTACAAGGCTTCGACCTGTTCGGCGTCGGTCACGTCGGCAGGCACGAACAGGCCACCGACCTCGTCGGCCGCCGCCTTCCCGGCCTCGGGTGCGACGTCGCCGATCACGACCTTGGCCCCTTCGCTCGCCAGCCGGCGCGCCGACGCGAGCCCGATCCCGCTGGCCCCGCCGGTGATCACGGCGACCCGGCCCTCGAAACGCTGCATGATCTGTGTCGAACCTCCGTGCTCGCAGGTGCGGGTCAGTGCTGATCGGTGTTTCTCGGTGCTGATCGGTGCTAATCGGTGCTCAGGAAAACGTTCTTGGTCTCGGTGAAGGCGGCCGGCGCGTCGGGACCCAGCTCGCGCCCGAGGCCCGACTGCTTGAACCCGCCGAACGGCGTCCAGTAGCGAACCGACGAATGCGAGTTCACGGAAAGATTCCCGGACTCGACGGCTCGCGCGACGCGGAACGCGCGCCCCGCGTCGCGGGTCCAGATGGAGCCGGACAGGCCGTAGTCGGTGTCGTTGGCCATGCGGATCGCGTCGGCCTCGTCGTCGAACGGGACCACCGCGACGATCGGGCCGAAGATCTCGTCCCGGGCCAGCGGATCGGCGAGATCCGGCGGTGTGACGACGGTGGGCGCGAACCAGAACCCCGGCCCGTCGGGCGCACTACCGCGCACCGCGACGGGCGTGTCGCTGGTGAGGTAGGACGACACCTTCGCTTGGTGCGCGGCGGAAATCAGTGGGCCCATCTCCGTCGCCTCGGCACCGGGATCGCCGACCACCACGCCCTTCACGGCGGGTTCCAGCAGCTCCATGAACCGTTCGCGCACGCTGCGCTGCACGAGGATCAGCGACCGCGCGCAGCAGTCCTGACCGGCGTTGTCGAACACCCCGTACGGCGCGGTGGCGGCCGCCTTTTCAAGGTCGGAGTCGGCGAACACGATGTTGGCGTTCTTGCCGCCGAGCTCCAGCGTCACGCGTTTCACCTGTGCCGCGCAGCCGGCCATGATCCGCTTGCCGACCTCGGTGGACCCGGTGAACACGACCTTGCGCACCAGCGGGTGGTCCACGAACCGTTGTCCCACCACGGAACCTTGGCCGGGTAGCACCTGGAAGACGTCGTCGGGAATGCCCGCCTCGCGCGCGAGCTCGGCGAGCCGGAGCGCGGTCAGTGGGGTGAGCTCGGCCGGCTTGAGGACCACGGTGTTGCCGGCGGCGAGCGCGGGCGCGAACCCCCAGCCGGCGATCGGCATCGGGAAGTTCCACGGCACGATCACGGCGACCACGCCGAGGGGCTCGTGAAACGTGACGTTGACGCCACCGGGGACGGGGATCTGCTGGCCGATCAGGCGTTCGGGCGCGGCGGAGTAGTAGTTCAGGACGTCGCGGACGTTGCCGGCTTCCCAGCGTGCGTTGCTGATCGTGTGACCGGAGTTGGTGACTTCCAGCCGCGCGAGGTGCTCGAGGTCGGCCTCGACGGCGTCGGCGAAGCGGCGCAGCAGTCGCGCCCGGTCGGCGGGTGCGACCGCACGCCACGCCGGAAAGGCCGCGTGTGCTCGCGCGATCGCCGCATCGGTGGCTTCGGCACTCGTGAGCTCGACCGTGCGCACGAGTTGCCCCGTCGCCGGGTTGAGGACCTCGAAAGTCTGGGTCAACTCCGCTCCTTGACTGCTTCGACCAGGGCGTGGAACAGACGGACGTCGGCGGTGTCCTGCTCCGGGTGCCATTGCACGCCGAGCACGAACTCCCCGGGCAGCTCCGCGGCTTCGATCGTGCCGTCGGACGTGTGCCCGGACGCGACGAGCCCGGCGCCGAGCCGGTCGATCGCCTGGTGGTGATAGCACTGGCCCTTCGTCTCGGGCCCGAGCACGTCCGCGGCGCGCGTGCCGTCGACGAGCGTGACGCTGCTGGTGCCGAACGTCGCGGGCGCCGGCTGGTGCGCGACGTCGCCGAGCTTGTCCGGCAGGTGCTGGGCGAGCGTGCCGCCGAGCGCAACGTTGATCACCTGCAGTCCGCGGCACACCCCGAGCACGGGCTTGCCCGCTCTTCTCGCCGCTTCGAACAGGCCGAACTCGAATGCGTCGCGGTCCGGGCGGGTGAAGGTGGCCGGGTGCGGCTCGACGCCGTAGCGGTGCGGGTCGACGTCGGCGCCACCCGTGAGCACGAGCCCGTCGACGCGGTCGACCAGGCTCGCATACGCGTCGGTGACCGGCGGCAGGAGCACGGGGATGGCGCCCGCGGCGACGACACAGTCGGCGTAGTTGCGGTGCAACAGCGTGGCCGGGGTGTCCCACGCGAGGAACTTCGCCTGCTCGGCGTAGGTGGTCAACCCGATCACGGGTCGTTCACAGGCGTTCGAAACCACGGATCAGCTCCCAGTCGGTCACGGCCTTCTCGAACGCTTCCCGCTCCACGCGGGCGGCGTTGAGGTAGTGGTCGACCACCTCGTCTCCGAAGGCCTCGCGCGCGACCCGGCTGCCCGACAGCACGTCGGCGGCTTCCCCCAACGTGGTGGGCACGGTCGGCTTGTCGGAGGTGTAGGCGTTGCCGATGAACTCGGGTTCCAGCGGCAGTTCGTTGTCCACGCCGTGCAGGCCACCCGCGACCAGCGCTGCGACGGCGAGGTACGGGTTCACGTCACCGCCCGGCACACGGTTCTCGCACCGCAGCGAATCGCCGTGCCCGACCACCCGCAGCGCGCACGTGCGGTTGTCCGTGCCCCACGCGACGGCCGTCGGCGCGAAGCTGCCGCGTACGAACCGCTTGTAGGAGTTGACGTTCGGGGCGAAGAAGTAGGTGAGCTCGCGCAGCGTGGCCAGCTGCCCGGCGAGGAAATGCTGCATGAACTTCGAGAAGCCGTGGTCGCCGTCGCCGGGCAGCACCGCCTTACCGTCGGTCGTGCGGAGGCTGAGGTGGATGTGGCAGGAGTTGCCTTCGCGTTCGTTGTACTTCGCCATGAACGTGAGGCTCTTGCCCTCCTGTGCGGCGATCTCCTTGGCGCCGTTCTTGTACACGCTGTGGTTGTCGCACGTCGTCAACGCCTCGGCGTAGCGGAAGGCGATCTCCTGCTGGCCAGGGTTGCACTCCCCCTTCGCCGACTCGGGGTACAGGCCGGCGCCCGCCATCTCCGTTCGGATACGGCGCAGCAGCGGCTCGATGCGGGCGGTGCCGAGCATCGAGTAGTCCACGTTGTACTGGTTGGCGGGCCTGAGGCCGTGGTAGCGCTTGTCCCACGCCGCTTCGTAGCTGTCGTCGAACACGATGAACTCGAGTTCGGTGCCGACGTACGCCTTGAGGCCGCGTTCGGCCAGCCGGTCCAGCTGGCGGCGCAGGATCTGCCGCGGCGACACCGTGACGGGTCCGCCCTGCACGCGCTCGACGTCGGCGAGCACCATCGCCGTGCCCTCGTGCCACGGCAGCAGCCGCAGCGTCATGAGGTCCGGGCGCAGCACGAAATCGCCGTAGCCGGCGTCCCACGAGGAGATCGCGTAGCCGTCGACGGTGTTCATGTCCACGTCGACGGCGAGCAGGTAGTTGCACGCCTCGGTGGCGTGGGCGGCCACCTCGTCGAGGAAGTACTCGGCCGAGCAGCGCTTGCCCTGCAGCCTGCCTTGCATGTCCGTGATCGCCACGACCACCGTGTCGATCGAGCCCGCCGCGACCCGCTCGCGGAGTGCGTCGAGCGTGAGCAACCCTCGCCTGCCGGCCATGGCACCGCCCAAAGGTTTGGATGGGATCCTTTACGGGTTCTTCCTACCGGCCACGGGTCTGCGCGGTCAATCGGCTAAAAGGTATTTTCCTGATCCATTAAGACCACGTCGCGTATGTCCGGGTTGCCCGGCTGAGAAGAATCTGTGAATCCTGGTGGTGCGGGACCAAACCGGCCACGCCGAGCGTTGAACTGGACAAGAGAGGTGAGAGGGATGACAGAAGCATTCACGCAGACCACGTTCAGCCAGCAGCAGGCGCGGCCGCAGTTCCCGACCATGCCCACGGGTTGGCCGATCGGCTCCTACGATTCCTACGAGAAGGCACAGGCCGCCGTCGACCACCTCGCGAGCACCGACTTCCCGATCAACGACGTCACCATCGTCGGCGTGCAGCCGATGCTCGTCGAACGCATCGCCGGCCGCATGAGCTGGGGCAAGATGCTCTCGAGCGCCGCCATGTCGGGCGCCGTCTTCGGCCTGTTCCTCGGCCTGGTGCTGAGCTTGCTCAACCCCGCCGCGGGACTGCTGTCGATCGTCATCGGCCTCGTCGCGGGCGTCGCCTTCAACCTCCTGTTCGGCGCCCTCGGCTACGCCGCCAACCGCAACAAACGCGGCTTCGTCTCTCAGAGCCAGCTCGTCGCCCAGCGCTACGACGTGCTCTCCCCGCCCCGCAACGCGGAAAAGGGCCGCGCCCTCCTCGCCGACCTCGCCGCCCGGTCGGCCTTCCTCCACTGAGGCGAGTTCCCCAGCTCGGGCGCCCGGATCCACTGATCCGGGCGCCCGAGCTTGTGCGCGGTGACCGACTGTAACCGACGCGCGATGCGCTCCCCCGGCGTCCTTCACCACGAACGGCCCCGACGACCTACAAGCGCGGATCGGCTACCTTGCCGACCCGAGGAACCAGCTGACCAGATCGAACGCCCGATCGCAGTGGGGTCGGCGCCACCTCGTGCTCGACGATGTGATCAGGTAATCCCTCTGCGCAAAAGGGGGCCAGCTCACCAAGAAATGAGGCACTGCGGTTCGGGTGGACGCCCCGCCGTCGTCGGCAACTGCGATTGTGGTGCGATCCACATAATAGGTCAAACAGGCTCGCAGCCTTCCGCTTGCAACCTTCATGCAGCCTGACAAGAAGAATGAAGACTTGCCGAAATCGCTGCACTTCGATTTCAGGGACCGCGGGAGCCACAGTTAGGCTTTTCAACGTGAAGAACGCGCTCGCAGCCTCTGCTGGCACGGCAACTTTGGACACCTCGAAACTTTCGACTTCGGGATCTCCCCGTGAGCGCGCAAAGCACCTTCCAGCCCGGATGAGAAGTCCGCCGGAGAGACCGGAGAGCCATCCTTCGAGAAAGGGTCAAACCAAATTCCAGTGCCAGGCAGTCGTACTAGTTGTCGACAGCACGTGGACCCGCGCTGGTAGTTCGCCAGAACACGTCGGCCCCGAATTCGGCGAGGCTGCGAATAACAGGAATGGACGCCACGGCCTTACGAACTCGGCCCGGTGAACCGGCCCGGCTCAAACTCATCAGGGCGCTCCCAGCCAGCAGTGCCACAGAGGCCAATCGTGGATGGTTGGTCAACCAACGCCGACGAGCGAAGTGGTCTCAGCACCCTGGACACAAACCGGCACGCCGGCGGCGAAACCCACCATTCGTCGAATAGGTCTTTCCAGCCTCTTGTCAAGTCTCGTCCCGGCGAACAACCACGCGAAGGGGGACGGGGAAGCAGCCCCGACCTCTGCTTCCCCGCCCCCCGCGCGGCTCTACCTCGTGGGTGGAGCGGGCTTGGCGGTGGTGGTCTGCGGCGGAGTGGAGCTCGACGGCGGCTTCGCGGGAGCCGAGCTCGAGGGTGAGGCCGAAGTCGTCGGCTCGGGGATCGCCGCCGCGAACGGCACGGCAGTGCTTTCGTGGCAGTACGCGCGGTAACCGTTGTAGCCGTCGAGGTTGCCCCTGTCGTCTTCGGTGCCCTGAACCAGCTGCGGGCGGGGGAAGCGGTTGTCCGCGCCCAGTTTGGATTTGGTGCCGGTGTCGGGTTCGCAACCGTAGCGGGTGACGGTGAGGGGGCGGCCCTGGGCGTCGTAGAGGTAGACGTCGGTGAGCGGCTTGCCCGAGGCGTCGAAGGCGTACACGTTCTCCACGTCTTCGTCGCCGTAGCGCAGCTGGTTGTTACCGTAGGTGTCGGTGGCCGGTGATGAGTACGACGTGGTGTCCGGGTAGTAGCTGCGGCTGGTGAGCAGGTCGATCGCCGCGCCGAAGCCACCGAAGGCGCCGCCGATGACGAACGCCGATACCGGCACCGCGACCCAAAGCAGCCGCCGGTCCGTACGGGCCCGTGGGCCCGCCCAGACCACCGCGACGGCCGCTGCGATGAGGAACGGCAGCAAGAGCGCCGCGTACGTGTGCCGGACCATCAGCAGCAAGCCGAACGCGACCAGCACCAGCGCACACGCGATCCACCACGCCGGCTTCAGCGAACGCAGGTACGCCACGAATTTGTCGTCCCGGCGCTCCTCGCGCCACGACCCCAGCGCGGTGCGCAACCGCACCACTTCCGGCAACTCCAGCACCGCCGGAAGACCGCGGCGTGCCAGGAACCACACGCTCAGCGCGAACACCGGAACCAGGATCAGCAACCCCAGCAACGCGTCCGGATCGAGCCGCACCGCCGCGGAGAACGCGAACAACGCGAGCCCCAGCGCACAGAAGACCAAACCCCACAACGCAAAGCGCGCGCCAAACAGGCTCGGTTTGGGCTCCGGCGCGAGCACCTCCGTCGCCGCTTCCCCCGGAGCAGACGCAGGCGGTGGCGGGTAACCGCCGGAGGCCCGCAGCTCGGCCGCGTAGCTCTCCGGCGTGCCGAGCCGTTCGATCAGTGCCTCGACGCGCGCGTCGGCTCCCAGCTCGGTTTCCATCTCGGCCAGGTGCGGCCGGACGTCCTCCAGGATCTCCTCGATCTCCCCCGCAGGCAGATCGGCGAGCGCGGTGCGGACCCTCGCCAGGTACACCCGCACGGCGGTGGGCTTCTCCGTACTCATGCTGCCTCTCCCAGTAACCCGTTCATCGTCGACGCGAACCTCAGCCACGTCTTCCCCGACTCCTGCAGCCGCGCCCGCCCCGGCTCATTCAGGCTGTAGTACTTGCGGTGCGGGCCTTCCTCGCTCGGCACCACGTACGACGTCAGCAGGCCGGCCTTGTACAGCCGGCGCAACGTGCCGTAGACGGAAGCGTCGCCCACTTCCTCCAGGCCGGCGACGCGAAGTCTTCGGAGCACGTCGTAGCCGTACCCGTCTTCTTCGCGCAACACGGCCAGCACCGCCAGGTCCAGCACTCCCTTGAGCAGCTGACTGATCTCCACGGCACCCTCCAGTCTTGCGCTTGGAACGGTACCACGCATTGCGCAGTAGTGCGCACAGCAAACCGCCAAACGGCGGAAAAGATCATTCGGACCTGGAAACGTTCAGCCGCGGACCCGCGGCCGCGGCTGGCACTTCGGGCACGAGTACGACGAGCGGTTCATGAACGCCTCACGCCGGATCGCCGTGCCGCACCGCCGGCACGGCAGGCCTTCCTGCCCGTAGGCATCGAGCGACCGCGAGAAGTACCCGGACTGCCCGTTGACGTTCACGTACAGCGCATCGAACGACGTGCCGCCCACCGCCAGCGCCGAGGTCATGACCTCGGTGGCCGCGGCGAGCAACGCCCGACCCTGCGCGACGGTGAGTTTTCCCGTCTGGCGGGTGCCGTGGAGTTTGGTCCGCCACAACGCTTCGTCGGCATAGATATTGCCGACGCCGGACACGAGTGTCTGATCCAGCAGCGCCCGCTTCACCTCGGTGCGGCGGGAGCGCAGCGCCCTCACGGCGGCGTCGGGGTCGAACTTCGGGTCCATGGGGTCGCGCGCGATGTGCGCGATGGTGCCAGGCAGCAGATCGCCATCGACGTCGAGCAACTCATCGAGCGCGAGGCCGCCGAACGTGCGCTGATCGACGAACCGTAGCTCCGGCCCGTCGTCATCGAAGCGAACCCGCACGCGCAGGTGCTTCTCGTCCGGCGCACCCTCGGACTGCACCAGCATCTGCCCGCTCATGCCGAGGTGCGCAAGCACGGCCTCACCGTGCGAGAGCTCGAGCCAGAGGTACTTTCCGCGACGACGCGCCGCCTCGATCGTGACACCGGCGAGCCGTCCCGTGAAGTCTTCGCCACCGAGCGCGTGCCGGCGGATGGCGCGCGGATGAAGCACCTCGACTTTGCTGACGGTCCGGCCGGCGACGTGGGCCTCGAGGCCGGCGCGGACGACCTCGACCTCGGGAAGTTCAGGCATGCCGTTCATTCTGCCCGCGGGGTACGACAGTCCCCGGCCGGTGGCTCAGAATTCCGACTTCTCCTGCTCTTCGGACAGCGCACGCCACGCTGTCTCAGCGGCCTTCTGTTCGGCTTCCTTCTTCGTGGTGCCCGCACCGGTGCCCAGATCCCGACCCGCGACGAGCACCGTGGCGGTGAACTCCTTGCGGTGGTCCGGTCCCGTGTCCTCGACGCGGTACTCGGGGACGCCGAGACCCGCGGAGGCCGTGAGCTCCTGCAAGCTGGTCTTCCAGTCGAGGCCCGCACCCCGCAGGGGCGCCTCGGCCAGCAAGCCGTCGAAGAGATGGTGCACGAGCTTGCGGGCGATCTCGATGCCGTGGGCGAGGTAGGCGGCGCCGATCACGGCTTCCAGACCGTCGGCGAGGATGCTCGCCTTGTCACGGCCGCCGGTCATCTCCTCGCCCTTGCCCAGCAACAGGTGCGCGCCCAGACCGCCTTCGCCGAGCCCGCGCGCGACACCGGCCAGCGCGTGCATGTTGACGACACTGGCGCGCAGCTTGGCGAGCTGCCCCTCCGGCAGGTCCGGGTGCGTGGTGTACAGGTGGTCGGTGACGACCAGGCCCAGCACCGCGTCGCCGAGGAACTCCAGCCGCTCGTTGGGCGGGAGCCCACCGTTCTCGTAAGCGTACGAACGGTGGGTCAGCGAAAGCCGAAGGAGCTCGGGGTCGAGTTCGACCCCGAGCGCCTCGAGCAGTGTTGCGGGATCGGCCGCGGGACCTCCGGCGGACTTACCCCCCATTTTCGGCTGCCCGATCAGGCGGGCTCGACGACCTGGCGGCCGTTGTGCTGGCCACACGCCGGGCAAGCGACGTGCTGGAGCTTCGGCTGCCGGCAGGCGCGGTTGGAGCAGGGCACCAGCTGAACCGGAGCCGCCTTCCACTGGCTGCGGCGCGCGCGCGTGTTGGATCGCGACATCTTCCGCTTCGGGACGGCCACGAGTAGATCTCCTTACACCTGTCTGCCCGCGTTCACGAGCCGAACTGACTTCTCCCGGATCGAGCTGGACGCTCGTCAGGCTTGCTCTTCGGAGCCGTGCGCAGGCGTTTCGCCCGCGTTCTTGTCGAATCGCTCGACCAGCGCGGCCCACCGAGGGTCTATCTTCTCATGCCCGTGTCCGGGCTCGAGATCGGCCCACTTGACGCCGCATTCGGTGCAGAGTCCGGCGCAGTCTTCCGAGCACAGCGGCACGAGCGGAAGGGCGAGGACCACGGCGTCGCGGACGATCGGCTCGAGATCGATCTTGTCGTCGACCAGCCGCGGGATCTCGTCCTCCTCGGTGGTCTCCTCGGTGGCGGAACCGGGGTAGGCGAACAGCTCGGTGAGGTCGACCTCGACGTCTTCGGTCACGGGGTCCAGGCAGCGTGAGCACGTGCCGGTGGCCGTGACGCTCGCGGTGCCGCTGACCAGCACTCCCTCGACGACCGACTCGAGGAGCAGGTCGAGCTCGATCGTGGCGCCGGCCTCGATCGAGATGACGTCGGGCACTCCGAGCGCGGTGTCGACCGGCACGCTGCGGCGCACCTCGCGGCTCAGGCCTGCGTGGCGGCCGAGCTCATGGGTGTCCACCACCCACGGGCTGCGGTCGTCCAGCTGCGCGGGGCGGGTGTTCTGGGGCTGGTTCTCGGACATCAGTCACCAGAGTACGCACCGCCGCACACCACTTCCGAGCTGGTGCCGAGCGTCACTTCCCGCCCGGACCCTGGCCCGGGCGGCGAGCGAGAAGCCCCAGGTCAGACCTGGTAGTCGTACAACGTCGAGCGGCCACCGCCGGAACCACCGAGGTTTACGGGCGAACGGAGGTGGTTGCGGCCGGAATCGACGGTGCGCAGCGTCGTCGCGAGGAGCTCCGAGAACTCGGCCAGCTTGCCGTCCACGTAGGCGTCGCACTCGCCGCGTTGCCGGTCGGCCTCGGTGTGGGCTTCGTCGACGATGCGGGCCGACTCGGCGTGGGCGGCCTGGACGACCTCGGTCTGCGACACGAGCCGGGCCTGTTCAGCGCGGCCGTCTTCGATGGCGCGGTCGTAGGCGTCGCGCCCGGCCTGGATCATGCGTTCGGACTCGGCGCGGGAACGGTCGGTGAGGTTTTGGTACTCGGCCTGCCCCGCGGCGACCATGCGCTCCGCTTCGCTGTGGGCGTCGGCCAGCATCTGCTCGGCCCGAGCCTGTGCGTCGGCGAGGATGCGTTCGGCCTCGGACGTCGCTTCGGAGACGGTGCGCTCGGCCTCTTCGTTGGCGGCGCCGACGGCCTCGCCCGCTTCCTTGCGGGCGGCGAGCAGCAGGTCGTCGCGCTTGTCGAGCACGTCCTGTGCGTCGTCGACCTCGCCGGGCAGCGCGTCGCGGACGTCGTCGAGCAGCTCGAGGACGTCGCCGCGCGGGACGACGCAACTCGACGTCATGGGCACCCCGCGGGCCTCTTCGACGATCGTGACGAGCTCGTCGAGTGCCTCGAAAACCCGGTACACGGCCACTCCCTCAAGCATTGATCCCCGTTCCCTGCCGATCAGTCTGCCTGCTGACGAGCCTGAACCGGTGAACGCAGGCCGAGCTGGGCGTGTCCTCTTGCGAAGGTCTCGGAGACCGCCGTGCCGCCCACCCCGCCCGGCCCGGACGGGGTGGGCGGGACGGAGGGAACAACCGGGGTCAGGCGTCGAGGTCGATCGCCTTGAAGGTGGAGTAGTGGTCCGGGGTGTAGGCCAGCTCGCCGCCGTCGCCCTTGATCACGCGGTCGTCGGTGCCCACCGGAAACAGCTGGTAGTAGCCGGCGGCGCACGCCGGGAGCACACCCTCCCGGTTTTCGTAGGTCTGGCCGGTCGCGCCGCCACGCACCTGGTCGACGACCGACTTCGCGGCCGCGGACAGGGACGAGTAGCCGATCTTGCTCAGGCCGGAGAGGTCGCCACAGGTGGGGCTGGTGCCACCGCCGCCGTCGACGTCGATGACCGTGAAGGTGGCGTAGTGGTCGCCGGTGTAGAAGTACTCGCCGCCTTCACCGGTGATGATCCGGCGCGTGCCGCGGTTGTCCGCGCCCGGCGTGGGCACGGTGTACTCGTGGTAGTAGCCGGACGAGCAGGACGGCAGGATGCCCTCGCGGTTGTCGAAGACAACGCCGTCGTTCTTCGGGTACGGGAACGGCCCGCCCTTCTGGATGAGGTCGTAGGTGGTCGCCGCTTCGGGGGGCAGCGCCGACAGCGGCGTGTGCGAGAAGCCGGACAGGTCCCCGCAGGAGTTCTGAAGCGCCTGCAGGGGCGCCGCCGGAGCCGGCGGGACGGCGGGCGCCGCGGTCGCGGCGGTACCGAACCCGAGGAAACCGACCAGCAAGGCGAACAGGACGGCAGCTAAGCGCGAACGGTGGTTGGCCATTTTCGGACCGTAACCCGAGGCAGTGGTCACGAGGCGGCCGTCAAGTGAACAGCTTCGAGCGTGGGCCGAAGTCCCGACGATGGTCGCCACCCGTTCGGGCGAACGGGTCCCGATCACCGTGCAAGCGGCCCTCAGCGTTGCTGTGAGAAGACCTTGGCGAGGCGTTCGAACACGATCGGCGGCACGAGCCGCTCGACGTCGCCGCCCAGCGCCGCGACCTCCTTCACGAGCGAACTCGACACGAAACCGTACGCCGGATTGTTGGCCATCAGCAGCGTCTCGAGCCCGGTGAGCTCCCGGTTCATCTGCGCCATCTGCAGCTCGTAGTCGAAGTCGCTCACCGAGCGCAGGCCCTTGGCGACGGCCGCGATGTCGTTGTCACGGCAGTAGTCCACGAGCAGGCCCTGCCACGAGTCGACGCGCACGTTCGGCACCCCCGCGGTGATCTCCCGCAGCATCTCCATGCGTTCCTCGACGCTGAAGAGGCCCTTCTTGTTCTTGTTCACCCCCACCGCGACCACGACTTCGTCGAACAGGAGGGACGCCCGCTCGATGATGTCGAGGTGCCCGTTGGTGGCCGGATCGTAGGAGCCGGGACAGACCGCACGCCGCATGGGCGGACGCTACCAAGCCGCGACCCTTCGCGCGCGCTTCGTGACGAGTGCGTCACACCTGCGCGCGGCGGGTGTACTCGGCCCAGTGCAGTGCGGTGTCCCCGTACTTCTTGTCGCGCGTGGGCGTGAAGGCCGCGGGCCAGTCCGGTGCGCCGTCACGAGCGGCTCGTTCGATCACCACCAGTGCGCCGTCGGCGAGCCAGCCACCGGCGTCGAGCGCGGCGAGCACCTTTCCGAGTGCGGAGGCTTCGACCGCGTACGGCGGATCGGCGAGCACGAGCCCGAACTGCGCCGCGGCAGGCGCGGCGACCAAGGCCTCGACGGGCGACGCGCGCACGGTGCCGCCGAGGCCGAGCGCGCCGACGTTGGCACGCAGGACGTCGGCGGCCTTGCGGTCGGCTTCCACGAACCACGCGCCGGCCGCGCCCCGCGAAAGGGCTTCGAGGCCGAGGGCACCGGAGCCGGCGTAGAGGTCGAGCACGTGCACGCCGTCGAGTTCGCCGGCCACTTCGAGGGCGTTGAACAGGGCTTCCCGCACCCGCTCGGACGTGGGCCGGGTGCCCTTTGGCGGCACCTTCAGCCGGCGTCCACCCGCCGTGCCCGCCACGATCCTCGTCACGTCGCCATCTTCGCCGATGTCCACGATGTGGCGTTGGGCAGGACTTGCTGAATCCCTCGCGCGCGGGCGCGTACAGTCGTTCTTCGCCCTCAAGAGGCGGTCGAGCTAATCAGGGAGCGTTTGGTGTCGGAACCCCGGGTGCGGCGAGCTGAGATCGCCGCCGAGCAGGCCCATGTGGATCGGGTCTACACCCGGCTCGCCGAGCTGCGGGAACAGGCCGAGGCAATGCGCACGAAGGGCTACGAACTCGGGCAGGGTGCGCAGCGCGAGGCGATCTTCGAGCAGGCGTCGATGCTGTTCGAACGCGACATGATGGTGTACCACGCGAACCAGACGCTGCAGACGCTCGACGCCGAGTACGAAGGACTCGTGTTCGGCCGGCTCGACCACCTCGACCGCGAGCACATCTACGTCGGGCGCCTCGGCATCCGCGACAACGAGTTCGACAACCTGGTCACGGACTGGCGCGCGCCGGCGGCCGCCGCGTTCTACCAGGCCACGGCGGAAGAGCCGATGGACGTGGTGCGCCGCCGCGTCATCCGCTGCTCCGGGCAGACGGTGCTCGACGTCGACGACGACGTGCTGATCCCCGACGCCGTGCCCGACGACATGCAGATCGTCGGCGAGGGCGCGCTGATGGCCGCGCTCGGCCGTTCGCGCGGCGAGAAGATGCGCGACATCGTCGCCACGATCCAGAAGGAACAGGACGAGGTCATCCGCGCGCCCTGGCGCGGGGTCACCGAGATCACGGGTGGGCCGGGCACCGGCAAGACGGCCGTGGCCCTGCACCGCGCGGCGTATCTGCTCTACCGCCACCGCCGTCAACTCGGCGGCGCCGGCGTGCTGGTGATCGGGCCGTCGGGGGTGTTCACGACCTACATCTCGCGCGTGCTGCCGTCGATGGGCGAGACGAACGTGGAACTGCGGGCGCTCGGCGAGGTGCTCGACGGACTCGACGCGACCCGCCAGGACAACGCGGAGCTGGCCGCGATCAAGGGATCGCTGCGGATGCGGAAGGTGCTGCTGCGCGCGCTGCGTGACACGCCGCCCGAAGCGCCGCAGGAGATGAAGATCGTGTACCGCGGCGAGGTGCTGAAGCTTTCCGCACGCGAGCTGGAGAAAGTGCGCCGTAAGGCGCACACGCAGGGCGCGCCGCCCAACCGTGCGCGCGTGCGAACGGCCGAGCTGCTGCTGGCCGCGCTGGCGGACAAGGCCGAGGAGTACGCCAAAGCCGACGGCAAGGAGCTCGAGCGCGCCGACGTGATCACCGATCTCGGCGAGCGCATCGACTTCCACCGGTTCCTCGTGGTGTGGTGGCCGGTTCTGTACCCGGCTCAGATCCTCAAGTGGCTCGGCGACGAGAAACGACTTGCCGCGGCCTCGAAGGGCGTGCTGAACCGGCGTGAGATCTCTCTGCTCGCCGCTGATTTCGCCAACCGTTCGCGCGGCTGGTCGGTCGCCGACGTCGCGCTGCTCGACGAGCTGCGCATGCTCGTCGGGCCGGAGCCCAAACGCCGGCGCCGTCAGGTGCTGGAGGCCACACCCGAGCGCGGCAGCACCGGTGGGGCGCCCCATCGGCCGGAGCACTACGACGAGTACTCCCACGTCGTCGTCGACGAATCGCAGGACCTCTCGCCGATGCAGTGGCGCATGGTCGGCCGCCGCGGCAAGTACGCGAGCTGGACCGTCGTCGGCGACCCGGTGCAGAGCTCGTGGCCGGACCCGGAAGAAGCCGCCCTCGCGCGCGATCAGGCCTTCGGCGCGAAGACCGCCCGCCGCCGCTACACGCTGCGCACCAACTACCGCAACTCCGCGGAGATCTTCGACCTCGCCGCGAAGGTCGTCGCCGGCCACGCCGAGCCCGGCGAACTCCCGCACGCGGTCCGGACCACCGGCATCGACCCCGAAGTACGGCCCGTCGAAGCCGCCGCCTTGGAAGGCGCGACTCAGGCGGCGGCGAAGGAACTGCTCGGCGCGGTCGAAGGCACCGTGGGTGTGATCACGGCGATGGACCGGGTGCCGGAGGTCACCGGCTGGTTGTCGGGGCACCGGGATGAACGGCTGAAGGTCGTCGGCAGTCTGGACTCGAAGGGTCTCGAGTACGACGCCGTGGTGCTGGTGGAGCCGACGGACCTCGTCACGGAATCGTCGACGGGCCGGCGGGTGCTGTACGTGGCATTGACGCGGGCCACGCAGCAGCTGGTCGTCCTGGCGTCCAACCCGGACTGGCTCCCGTCGGCCTGACCGCCCGGGAAGGGGCCTGACCAGCCGGGAAGGGAACAGCCGCCCCATGCGTTGGAGGTGCACGTGAGCTCACTGTCTGACGTGCCGCTGTCCGTGCTTGATCTCGCGCCTGTTTCGGAGGGCCAGGGGGTCGGCGAAGCCCTACGCAATTCGATCGATCTGGCGCGCCAGGCCGAGCGGCTGGGATATCGCCGCTACTGGCTGGCGGAGCACCACAACATGCCGGGCATCGCGAGCTCGGCGACGGTGGTGCTGATCGGCACGGTGGCCGACGCGACGGAGTCCATCCGCGTCGGCTCCGGGGGGATCATGTTGCCGAACCACGCACCGCTGGTGGTGGCGGAACAGTTCGGGACGTTGGAGGCGCTGCATCCGGGGCGGATCGACCTCGGGATCGGGCGGGCGCCCGGCACGGATCAGCGCACCGCGCTCGCCTTGCGCGGGCCGGGCGGGCTGACTGCCGAGAACTTTCCGGAGCAGCTGATGGAGCTGCTCGAATATTTCGAGCGCGATCCGGCACGCGGCGTCAACGCCGTGGCGGCCGAGGGCAACAAGCCGCCGCTGTGGCTGCTGGGGTCGTCGGGCTTCAGCGCACAGCTCGCCGGGCGCCTGGGGGTGCCGTTTTCGTTCGCGCACCACTTCGCGTCGGAGAACACGCTGCCGGCGGTGCAGCTGTATCGCGAGAACTTCCGGCCGTCGGAGGTGCTGCAAGAGCCGTACGTGATGCTCGGCGTCGCCGTGATCGCGGCCGAAACCGACGAGCGCGCGCAGTTCCTCGCCGGCCCGAGCGGGCTGTCGTTCCTCAGCCTGCGCCGGGGCCGCCCGGTCGCGATGCCGACGCCCGAGGAGGCCGCGCAGTACCCGTACACCGAGTCCGACCGCGCGTTCCTCGCCGACCGCTTCGGTTCGACCGTGATCGGCTCGCCCGAGACCGTCCGCAAGGAACTCGAGCAACTACTGGCCGACACCGGCGCCGACGAGCTGATGATCACCACGCAGGTCTACGCGCACGAGGACCGCGTGCGGTCCTACGAACTCGTGGCGAGCCTCAAGAACTGACCGTGTGCACGGGAGATCCCGGCTCAGCCTGAGCCGGGATTTCCTTTGCGTCCACTTTGCCTCCCACCACGAGTCATCCCCCTGTCGCGCTTGGCCGCGATCGTTGCGCGGCCGCGAGCTGGAGCCACGACACCAGGGATCGTGAGTTGCCACGACCCCAAGGGGCCGCGGGTGGCCACGCCGCCGAGGGATCATGGGGCGACGACACCAGGGATCGTGCGTCGAAACGACACCAAGGATCGTGGATGGCCAGGCCGCCGAGGGATGTGGCCAGCACAGTCTTGTGTGCGCCACCAAGACCACCGGGGCCGCCACGGTCGCTGGCATTCGGCCGGACCATCATGACGCAGCCCAGTCCTTGGCACTCCGCCGGCCGCCCACGCCAGGCCGCTGATTGCCGTGCGGTGCAACGACACCCCTTGTACCATGTAGTTGATACAAGAGAGGGCGTGCCATGCAACTCGACTCGGCGCTCGGCGTGGCGGTGTTCTGCGGGCTGTTCGGGCTGGCGATCCTGATCGTGTTGTGGCCTGGCGACCGGCAAGGTGCGCGGCTGCTCGCCAAGTGGGGTGTGCCGCAGGCGGCGCCGGGCCAGGTGGCCGTCGCCGTGAAGTACCTGCGACGGCGGAGGCTGTGGTACCCGTGGCTGTTCATCGGGCTGCCCTTCATCCCCGTCGGCTTGCCGGACTCCGACGGCCTCGGCACGATCGCCGCCACCCTCCTGCTCGGCGGTCTCCTCGCCGAGGTCCTGGCGCAGCGCCCGGCCCGCGGCCACCGCCGCGAGGCCGTGCTGGCGCCCCGTGGGGTGCTCGACTGCGCGCCGCCGTGGGCGATCGCCGTGACCGCGCTCGTGACAGCCGGCTCCGCCCTCTACCTCGCCGTGGCGGGCAAGTGGGCGCTGTTCGCCCTGACGCTCGCGGCCGCCGCCGTCGCGTGGGGCGTGATGCTGCTCGCCGTGCGCCGTCCGGCGACCGGCGACGTCGAAGTCGACCTCGCCCTGCGCTGCCGCAGCGCCCGCGTCGCGCTCGGACTCGCCACGGGCTCGTGCGCCGTGATCGCCTGGCCCGGCGGCACGTTCCCGTCGTTCCTCGCGTTCGTGGCCACGCTCGCCGCGTTCATCGCGATCGTCTCGCCACCGCGCACGCTTCCCGACGCCGCGACGGCGAAGTAGACGGCGAACTGGATGCCGCTGCGCGTAGTCGTCGACGCCGACACCGGGGTCGTGCCCTGGCGCCAGGTCCACGACCAGATCGTGCGCGCCATCAGCACCGGCGCCCTGCCCGTCGACTCCCGGCTCCCACCGATCCGCCAGCTCGCCCGCGATCTCGGGCTGGCGTCCGGCACTGTCGCCCGCGTCTACCGCGAACTCGAAGCCGCCGGCTGGGTCACGACTGGTCGCGCTCGCGGAACCGTCGTCACCGGCGCCGCCGAGCGGCCAGACCCTGCCACTCTGCTGCGCTCCGCCGCCGACGACTTCGCCCGGCGCGTCCGGGAACTCGGCGCGGATCCGGCCGACGCGGTCAGTGCCGTGCGCACGGCACTGACCGATCCCTGACCCGGAAACCTCGGCGGACCAAGAGGTTCAAGCTCGCATCAGCAGCCTCCCCACCGCGCTCAGCACCGGCTCCAGCACCGCGAGCTCGGTGCCCACGCACTCCGTGATCCCCGCCCCGACGACGTCCAATCCGGACAGACCGGTGATCGCCTCCGCGAGCTCGAACACCGTGAGCCCTCCGGGCTCGGGACAGTTCACGGCACCGAATTCGCGTGGATCCAGCACATCCAGATCCACGTGCAGGTACACCGACTCCGCACCTGCCTGCCGCAGCGCGCCCGCGACGTCCTCGGCCGGCACCGCGAGTCCCCGGCGCACGGCTTGTTCTTCCGCGGCATCGAACACCCGCGTGCCGAACAACGCCACCCGGCCCGGCTCGATCGCGGGGCTCGCCGCGAACGCCTTGTCACCCTCGCCCAGCAACGACCGCAGCACCATGCCGTGAAACGCTCCCGAAGGCGACGACACACCCGTGTTGAGGTCCGGGTGCGCGTCGAACCACGCGACACCCAGCCCGGGGCCGAAGCGGTACCGGGCGACACCCACCGGTACCAGCTCCACCCCACAATCGCCGCCGATCGTGAGCACCGGACCACCCGGCGCTTCGAGCGCGGCCAGCTGCGCCACGCGGTTCGCACCGGTCAGCACTTCGCGGTTGGCCACACCCGCGAGCACGTCACTGGTGGCCGGGTCCTGGTGGATGTGGTGCACCGGCTGGTCCAGGACGTGCCCGGCCAGCTCGGAAAGCGCGAGGCAGCCCTCGATCAGCCCCCGAGCCCGAGGACCGGTCGCGCCCTGCCACTGCGGCACCGCGTTGATCAGCATGGGCCCGACGGTAGCGCGGCTCACCGACAACGACGAGCGTCAAGTGTCGCGAACGGCCCGCTCGCGCCGAACGCAGCACGAACGGGCCGTTCGCTCCATCGGAAAGTGGCGCGGTGGCCCGCTATTCGAGCACGATGAGCAGATCCCCGCCCTCGACCTGTTGAACGGAGGTGATCGCCAAACGCCCGACCCTGCCCGCCGCCGAAGCGGTGATCGAAGCTTCCATCTTCATGGCCTCGATCGTCGCCACGGTCTCGCCGGCCTCGACCTCGTCACCTTCCGCCACCTGCAGTGTCACGACACCGGCGAACGGCGCCGCGATCTGCTTGGGGTTGCCCTTCTCGGCCTTCTCGGTCGCCGGGACGTCCGAAGCGACCGAGCGGTCGCGGATCTGGATCGGCCGGAGCTGGCCGTTGAGCGTCGACATCACCGTGCGCATGCCGCGGTCGTCGGCCTCGCCGATCGCCTCCAGCTCGATCAGCAGCCGCACCCCGGGTTCCAGGTCGACCGCGTACTCCTCACCCGGACGCAAGCCGTAGAAGAAGTCCTTGCTCGACAGCACACTCGTGTCGCCGTAGGCCTCACGACGGGCTTCGAACTCCTTCGTCGGCCCAGGGAACAGCAACCGGTTCAGCGTGCCGCGCCGGTTGTCGGTGAGGTCTTTGCGGTCCTCTTCGGACAGTTCCGCCACGGGTTTGGCCGCCGACCGGCCACGCAGTGCCTTGGTGCGGAACGGTTCCGGCCAGCCACCCGGCGGGTCGCCGAGTTCACCACGAAGGAAGCCGATCACGGAGTCCGGAATGTCGAACTTGCCGGGGTCCGCCTCGAAGTCCGCGGGCGACACTCCCGCGCCGACGAGGTGGAGCGCGAGGTCACCGACCACTTTGGACGAAGGCGTGACCTTCACGAGGTGGCCGAGGATCTTGTCGGCCGCGGCGTACATGGCCTCGATGTCCTCGAAGCGGTCGCCAAGACCCAGCGCGATGGCCTGCGTACGCAGGTTGGAGAGCTGACCGCCCGGGATCTCGTGGTGGTACACGCGGCCGGTGGGTGACGCGAGGCCGGCTTCGAACGGCGCGTAGATCTTGCGCACGCTTTCCCAGTACGGCTCGAGATCGCCGATCGCCTGCAGGTCCAGACCGGTGATGCGATCGGAGTGATCGGTCGCCGCGACGATGGACCCGAGCGACGGCTGCGACGTGGTGCCGGCCATGGACGACACCGCGCCGTCGACCGCGTCGGCGCCCGCCTGGATGGCGGCGAGGTAGGTGGCCAGCTGGCCGCCCGCGGTGTCGTGCGTGTGGATGTGCACAGGGAGGTCGAACTCCTTGCGCAGCGCCGTCACGAGCTTCGCGGCGGCCGGTGCGCGGAGCAGGCCCGCCATGTCCTTGATCGCGAGGATGTGCGCGCCCGCTCCGACGATCTGCTCGGCGAGCTTGAGGTAGTAGTCCAGTGTGTAGAGGTTTTCGTTCGGATCGGAGAGATCGGAGGTGTAGCAAAGAGCGACTTCGGCGACGGCAGTGCCGGTTTCGCGGACGGCTTCGATGGCCGGGCGCATCTGCTCGACGTCGTTGAGCGCATCGAAGATACGGAAGATGTCGATGCCGGTGGCGGTCGCTTCTTCGACGAAGGCGTGCGTGACTTCGGTGGGATACGGCGTGTAACCCACGGTGTTGCGGCCGCGCAGCAACATCTGCAAGCAGATGTTGGGCACGGCCTTGCGCAGCTGTTCGAGGCGCTCCCACGGGTCCTCGGCGAGGAACCGCAGCGCGACGTCGTAGGTGGCGCCGCCCCAGCACTCGAGCGACAGCAGCTGCGGCACGGTCGCGGCGACGACCGGGGCGACGGCCAGCAGATCCTTCGTGCGCACGCGCGTGGCGAGAAGGGACTGGTGCGCGTCGCGGAACGTCGTGTCGGTGACGCCGAGCAGCGGCGACTCCCGCAGCCAGCGGGCAAAGCCGACCGGGCCCAGCTCGGTGAGCTTCTGCTTCGAGCCGTCCGGCGGCACGAGGTCGGCCGGCAGCGTCGGGAGCTTCGTGGTGGCGTCGGGTATGCGCGGGCGTTCGCCGTGTGGGCGGTTCACCGTCTGGTCGGCCAGGTAGGTGAGCAGCCGTGTGCCGCGGTCGGCCGAGCTGCGGGCCGTGAGCAGGTGCGGGCGCTCCTCGATGAACGACGTGGTGACGCGGCCTTCGCGGAAGTCCGGGTCGTCGAGCACCGCCTGGAGGAACGGGATGTTCGTGGCGACGCCGCGGATGCGGAACTCCGCGACGGCGCGGCGGGCCCGGCCCACGGCGGTCTTGAAGTCGCGGCCGCGGCAGGTGAGCTTCACGAGCAGCGAGTCGAAGTGCGCGCTGATCTCCGTGCCGGAGAACGCGGTGCCGCCGTCGAGGCGGATACCTGAGCCACCCGGGGAGCGGTAGGCGCTGATCTGGCCGGTGTCGGGGCGGAAGCCGTTGGCGGGGTCTTCCGTCGTGATGCGGCACTGCAACGCGGCACCGCGCAGGTAGATCTTGTCCTGCGACAGACCGAGGTCGGCGAGCGTCTCGCCCGAAGCGATGCGCATCTGCGACTGCACGAGGTCGACGTCGGTGACCTCCTCGGTCACCGTGTGCTCGACCTGGATCCGCGGGTTCATTTCGATGAACACGTGGTTCCCGTCGCGGTCGAGGAGGAACTCGACGGTGCCCGCGTTGCGGTAGCCGATCTGGCGCGCGAACTTCACGGCGTCGGCGCAGATGCGGTCGCGCAACTCAGGGTCGAGGTTCGGCGCGGGCGCGAGCTCGACCACCTTCTGGTGACGGCGCTGCACGGAACAGTCGCGTTCGAAGAGGTGGATGACGTTGCCGGCACCGTCGGCGAGGATCTGAACCTCGATGTGGCGCGGCTCGACCACGGCCTTCTCGATGAATACCGTCGGGTCGCCGAAGGCGGACTCGGCCTCGCGTGCTGCGGCTTCGATGGACTCGCGCAGTTGGGCTGGGTCCTCGACGCGCCGCATGCCGCGGCCGCCCCCGCCGGCAACGGCCTTGACGAACACCGGGAAGCCGAGCTCCTCGGCCGCCGCAGCGAGTGCGTCGACATCGCTCGAGGGCGCCGACGAGCCGAGCACCGGAACGCCCGCCTCGCGCGCGGCCTGGACCGCGCGGGCCTTGTTGCCCGTGAGCTCGAGGATTTCGGCGCTCGGGCCGACGAAGGTGATCCCGGCCTCTTCGCAGGCGAGCGCGAGGTCAGGGTTCTCCGAGAGAAAGCCGTAACCTGGGTAAACCGCGTCGGCGCCCGCCTTCCGGGCCGCCTTCACGATCTCTTCGACCGAGAGATACGCGCGCACGGGATGGCCCGGCTCGCCGATCTCGTACGCTTCGTCGGCCTTCAGCCGGTGGAGCGAGTTGCGGTCTTCGTGCGGGAACACGGCAACCGTGCCCGCCCCCAGTTCGTAGCCGGCGCGGAACGCTCGGATCGCGATCTCACCGCGATTGGCCACCAGCACTTTGCGGAACATGCCCGGTCCTTCCAGTTTCGGATCGGTAATCAAGGCACGGTACCCGGTCGTTCTCGCTCTCCGGGAGACATGTCCCACGTGATGGACATCATGCGGGCCGGCCTGCGTGCATGATGCGGCCCGCAGGGCCCGGCCGCAAGGGTCACGACGTCGGCGAGGGCACCGTGCAGAGCAGCCGGTTCGCGGTTCCGGACGGCACGTTCTTGAGCACGTTCGGTGTCGCGTCCCGCACGAGCGCCTTGTCGACGTCGGCCGGCGCCACGTCCGGGTGCAGCGAGCGGTAGACCGCGGCGGCGCCCGTCGCGACGGCGGCGGCCATCGACGTACCCGACAACGTGCCGACATCCGACGTACCCGCCAGCGGCGCCGGGATGTCGACGCCCGGCGCGTAGAGGTCGACGGGGGTACCGAAGTCCGAGAACGTCGCGACCTGATCCTGCACGTCGCTCGCCGCGACGGTGAGCGCGGCGGGCACGCGCGCCGGCGAGACCTGGCTGTCGTCTTCTCCGCCTTCGCCCGCCGGGACCACGACGGGCATCACGGCCGCGAGGCCGGCCACGGCGGTGTCGAGCTGGTCATTGGCCACACCGCCGATACCGAGGTAGGCGACGGCGGGCTGGTGCGCGTTCTTCGTGACCCAATCGATGCCGGCGAGGATGTTGTCGATGCTTCCGCCGCCGTCCTTGTCGAGCACGCGTACGGGGAAGATCTGCGCGGCTTTGGCCACGCCGTAGCTGCGGCCCGCGACGATGCCGGCGACGCGCGTGCCGTGGCCGTTGGTGTCGGAAGTGTCCGTGCCACCGGTCAGGAAGTCCTTGCCGGGCTGCACGCGGCCCTGGAAATCGGGGTGCTTCGCGTCGACGCCACTGTCGATCACGTACACGGTGACGTCGGCGGCATCGCTTTCGTAGCGGTACTTCTGATCGAGCCCGCTTCGTTGGTCGATCCGGTCGAGCGCCCAGCTCGGCGGGTTGTCCTGTGTGCCGCCGCCGGCCGCGAACGCGGGCGAACCGACCACCGTCAGCAGAACGATCGACAGAATCGACAGGAAAGGCAGGGTTGGCAGGATAGGAACTGTCACCGGGAGAGCACGACGGATCCGCATGCCTGGGTGGTATCCCGGCGGCGAGCGGCCGGCAACTCGGTGTCACCCGATGGGCTGGCCGGTTACCTGGCCGCTGACCGACATCTCCGGCAGGTACACGAGCGCGTCGAAGGCCTGCCCGACGTCGACGGAGGTGAACTGGGTCGCGTGCCGCATGCCGGTCACGCCCGCGCGACGGTCTGCACGCAGGTCGACCACGCACGGTCCGGAGCCGGCGAGCACGGCTTCGACGCTGCCGTCCGCGGCCGGCGGCAGATCTTCCGCGTACACGCGGAACCCGAGCCGTTCGCCGTCGTCGGGCGCGAGTCCCGTGGTCGTGCCGGCGCCCGCGGTGAGGCCGATGGCGAAGTAGTCGTCACCGAATTCGGCGGCCAGGTGCGTGCCCGCCGAGGGGAACGTCAAGCCCGGGAACGGTGAGAAGGGCACACGCTGCAAGTGTCCGTTGTGGACCATCAAGACGATCTTCGTGTCTTCCCCGTGCAACCGGCGAAGCAGCTTCACGGTCGACGCCTGGTAGGTGTCCCGCGAGGAAGCCGACATCGACGGCACCGCACCGGAGCTCATCGCCGCGAGTTCACGCAGGTAGGTGTCGACGCGGAGGGCGCCGAGGGCCTGATGCTCGGCGACGGCGTGCGCGACCGGGTCGCGGTACACGGGCGCGAGGGCGTGCAGGTGGGCCAGCAACGTCGTCAACGCGGCGGTTGCCCTGTCGCGCGCAGGAGCGTCCAACGCCGCGTAACGACCGGGCGCGACGGCGCTGCTGGCCGCCGCGTACGGCTCCGTCGCGGCGAGCGCCGTTTCGACGAACCGGACGGCCTCGGGGTCGACGGCGGCGAGGTAGCGTCGCACGGCGTGCAGCGCCGGCGCAGGCGAACCGCCGGAACTGGGGACGTCGAGTCCCGCGTAGCGGACGCCGCCGTGCGAACGCAGCCACGTGAGCAAGGCATGGGCTTCGGGAGAGTCGCCGAGGGTGAAGGTGAAGCCGTCTCGGCCGACTTCGGCGACGTCGCCAGTGCCGCCGCGCAGCCAGGCCTCGACGAGCTCGCCTTCAGCGAAGCCGGATTCGAAGCCGAGCACCGTGAAGCCGCGGTTCTCGACGAGGTGACGCAGCAAGCGGTTGCGCAGTTCGCCGAACTCGCGAATGTGGTGGTTGTTTTCGCCGATCGCGACGATGCGCGCGTCGCCGACGAGGTCGGCGATCGGCGTGACGTCGTCCGGCGAAAGGGGTGCGCGGGCGTCGAGAGCTGGCATACTGGACACACTAACGCTACTGGAGTCGCATTTGGCAACCGAATTGCCCGGCACCCGGCGCCCCGGCGGGCGAACGGAGCGCACCCGTGCCGCCGTCGTGCAGGCAACGCTCGAACTGCTCGCCGAGCGGGGCGTCACGCAGCTCACCGTCGAGGCCGTCGCGGAACGCTCAGGGGTCCACCGGAGCACCATCCACCGCCGCTGGGCCTCGGTCGACGGCCTGGTCGCCGCCGCGCTGCGCAGCGCCACCGAGCACCACTGGGCGCCGGCCGACACCGGCACCTTCGAGGGCGACCTGCGCGAACTCCTGCTGGAAGTGGTGCGCTCCTTCACCGAACCCGGACACCGCGAACTCCCGACGGCGTCGGTCGTGGCCGCCTTCCACTCCCAGCCCGCCGCCGACGCCCTCCACAGCTTCTACCAGGACCGGCACGCCCGCGCCGCCGCACTGGTCGCGCGCGCCGCCGCCCGCGGCGAAATCCCCGAGGCCACCGATGCCGCCGAGGTCATCCGCAACGCGTGCGGCCCGCTGTTCTATCGGCTCTTCATCTCCCGCGAACCACTCACCCCCGGCCACGCCCGCACCTGCGCGGCCGCCACCACCGCGGCGACGAGGGCCGGCGCCTTCGAGGCGCGTTGACGCACGCGCCGATCCTCACACCATTGCGGCCCCGAACAGCGGGACGGCGTATCCCGGGCGCCGCAGACGACCCGCGACTGCACCTCGATTCGACGCGCGACCATCGCGAATCAGCCAGAACGCCTGACCCTCGTCGGCGAATCCCGAGGCCGCCACCGGACAGCCTCGTCACTCTGCGCCGTGGCCCCGTGAAAAGTCCCACGCGGAGCAACACCGCCACGGGCGCCGGTGCCTTTCGTTCGCTCGGCGAGCCTCCCGGCGTGATCGAACCGGCGCCGTCGTGGCCCCCTGAGGTACGAACCCGGCCCGAACGCGCCGGTCAACCCAGGGACCGCCGGTACCGGACCTCCTCCACCGCGACCGCGCCGTCCGCGAGCGGTTCGACCTTGGTTCGGCCGTCAGAGGCCCAGCCGGCGCGTTCGTAGAAGGTGCGGGCTCGGGTGTTGGTGGCCAGCACCCACAGGGTGGCCGTGGTGAAGCGGGGAGTGAGGGTGTCGACCGCGGCGGCGTGCAGGAGCCGGCCGACGCCGCGGTGCCACTGCGACCGGAGCAGGTAGAGGGCAGCCAGTTCGCCCGTCGTGGGGTCGGCGTCACCGTCGCGGCTCGGGTTGGTGGCGGCGAAACCCGTGAGGGAGCCGCCCGGATCCGCGGCGACGAGCACAGTGTGGTGGGGCGCCGGGGCGGCGAGATCGCGCGCCCAGAACGGTTCCCGGGCCGCGGCCGAGAGGCCCGCCAGGAAATCGTCGGGTAGCAGCCCTTCGTAGGCGGCCTGCCACGAAGCGACGTGGATTCGGGCGATCTCGGGAGCGTCGGCGACCACGGCGGGCCGCACGGTTACCGTCAACTCTTCTCCAGGTACTCCGCGCGGTCCATGTCCACGACATCGGACACCATCTGGGCCAGGCCGGGGTACGAGGCCAGCGACGGGTCGCCCCCCACGATTTCGTGGGCTTGTGCGCGGGCTTCGGTGATCACGTCTTCGTCGCGCAGCAGTGAGAGCAGCTTGAGGCCCGAGCGTTTGCCCGACTGCGCCGCGCCGAGGATGTCGCCCTCGCGGCGGAGTTCGAGATCGAGCCGGGACAGTTCGAAACCGTCCGTGGTGGACTCGACGGCGGCGAGGCGCTCGCGCGTCGATGTGCCGTCGAGGGTTTCCGTGACCAGCAAGCACAATCCCGGCACGTTGCCCCGGCCGACGCGGCCGCGCAGCTGGTGCAGCTGGCTCACGCCGAAGCGGTCGGCGTCGAGGATCACCATGGCCGTCGCGTTGGGGACGTTCACGCCGACCTCGACGACGGTCGTCGCCACGAGCACCTGGATCTCACCACCGCCGAAGGCGCGCATCACGGCGTCCTTCTCGTCGGGCGGCATGCGCCCGTGCAGCGCGGCAACGCGAAGGCCGTTCAACGCCCCGCCCGCCAGGTCCGGCGCCACGTCGAGCACCGCGAGCGGCGGCCGCTTGTCGCTCTTGTCCGACGGCGGCTCGTCGCCGATGCGCGGGCACACGACGTACGCCTGATGCCCCTTCGCGACCTCTTCCCTCACCCGCTCCCACACGCGGTCGAACCACGCGGGCTTCTCCGCCACCGGCACCACGGTCGTCTTGATCGGCGAGCGCCCGACCGGCATTTCGCGTAGCGCCGACGTTTCGAGATCCCCGTACACGGTCATCGCGACCGTGCGCGGGATCGGCGTCGCCGTCATCACGAGCACGTGCGGCGAAGTGCCGTCCGCCCCGCGTGAGCGCAGTGCGTCGCGCTGCTCCACACCGAAGCGATGCTGCTCGTCGACGACCGCGAGCCCGAGGTCCGCGAACTGCACGTGGTCCTGGATCAGCGCGTGCGTGCCGACGACGATCCCGGCCTCACCGCTCGCGGCCTCCAGCAGCGCCTTCTTGCGTTCCTTCGCACCCAGGGAACCGGTGAGCAGTGTCACGCGGGTCGAATTCTCCGCCGCGCCCAGCTCACCAGCCATGCCGAGGTCGCCGAGCATTTCCCGCAACGACCGGGCGTGCTGCGCCGCCAAAACCTCCGTCGGCGCCAGCATCGCGGCCTGCCGCCCGGAGTCGACGACCTGCAACATCGCCCGCAGCGCGACCACGGTCTTGCCCGAACCCACCTCGCCCTGCAGCAGTCGGTTCATCGGGTGCTCGGTCAACAAATCGGCAGCGATCTCTTCGCCGATCGCGCGCTGGCCCGCCGTGAGATCGAACGGCAGCCGTTTGTCGAACACGTCGGCCAGCCCCCCGTCGGTGTGCGGGCTCGGCTTCGCCGGCCGCGACACCGCGGAATGGCGCCGCTGCGCGAAAATCAGCTGTACGGCCAGTGCCTCGTCCCACTTGAGGCGGTGGCGTGAGCTTTCCAGGTGGGCCCAGTCCTCGGGCCGGTGGATACCGCGCAACGCCCGCTCCAGCCCCGGGAGACCGTGGCGCTTCAGCAGTTCGTCGGGCATCGGGTCCGCCGGGACCTCCAGCACGTCGAGCACCTGCCGCACGCACTTGGCGATCGACCACGTCGGCATGCCCTGCGCCGCCGGGTACACGGGGATGATCTCGGCCAGGAAGTTGTCGACGGCCTCGGCTTCGCGCTCGGCGTCGAGCAGCTCGTACTCGGGATTGGCCAGCTGCAGCGTGTCGCGGAACGCCGTGACCTTGCCCGCGAACAACCCCGTCTTGCCGGGCACGAGTTCCTTCTCGCGCCACGCCTGGTTGAAGAACGCGCAGGCCAGCCGACGCTTCCCGTCGGTGATGACCATGTCGAGGATCGTGCCGTTGCGCGATTTCATGCGACGCTTGCTGATCTTCTCGATCCGCGCCAGCACGGTCGCGTGCTCGCCCAGCTCCAGGCCGGCGATGTCGGTGAGCTCGCCGCGCTCGGCGTAGCGGCGCGGATAGTGGCGCAGCAGATCGGAGACGGTTTCGATGCCGAGCGACGCCGACAGCGCCTTCGCCGTCTTCGCGCCCAGCAGCAACGGCAGCTTGTCGCGCAGTCCGGCCATGTCTACTCGACCCCCATCAGCAGCACGGTCCCCGCCTGGCCACTGGCATAACTCGTCAACTCCACTTCGGGGTGCTCGTGCCGGAGCTGCTCGGCGAGCTCGGCGGTCACACCGGGCGGGACCGCGTCGCCGCTCAGCACGGTGACCAGCTCACCGCCCAGTGCGAGCATGCGGTTGAGCACGTTCATCGCGGCCGCGACGAGACTCGTCTCCGAAGCCGGTGCGGGTTCGATCAGCACCACCTCGTCATCGACCAGGCCGATCACGTCGCCGGACTGGGCCCGGCCCACCCAGGTTAGCGACTCCTCGGTCGCGATCCGCAGCTCGCCACGCCTGGTCGCGGCGGCGGCTTCGGCCATCGCGACGACATCGTCGTTCACTCGCCGCCCCTGGTCGTGGACGGCGAGCGCGGCCAGGACCTGCACCGGCGACGCGCACGGGATGACCACGACGTCGCGGTCGCCCGCCACCGCGTGCCCGGCCGCCGCGTCGGCGGCGGCGGTGAGGTCCGGGCCGCCGGGCAGCACGGTGACGTGCCGGCCGGCGACCTCGTTGAACAGCCCGATCAGGTCCTCGACACCGGGCGTCTCGTCGCCGGGCACGGCCAGCACCGCGACGCCCTCCGCACGCAGCAGTTCGGCCAGCGCACCGCCGTGGACCACGGCCACCACCGACCGGTCAAGCCCGTGGCCCGGCTCGATCGGCGTCGGCGTGATGAGCGGCTCCACGCGGATCCCCCGCGGCCGCCCCAGCTGAAGGCCCGCTTCGATCGCGGCGCCGATGTCGGCGCAATGGACGTGGACGGCGTGTGCACCAGCACCGTCACCGGCCACCGTGACGCTGTCGCCGATACCGCTCAGTTCTTTGCGCAACGCGGGCAGCCGCGCTTCGTCGACGCCGTCCAGCAGGTACATCACTTCCCACGCGTACGGCGCGGACTCGGTGCTCAGCCGGAGCACGAACGACAGCTCGTGCTCCCCCGCCGGTCCGCATTCCGCGACGACGCCGGCGAGCGCGTCGAGCACCGCGACCAGCCCCCGGCCGCCGGCGTCGACGACACCGGCCTTGGCCAGCACGGGCAGTTGCTTGGGTGTCTCCTCCAGCGCGGCCGCCGCCGCGGCGGCAACGGTGGCGGCGACCTCGCCCAGTGACCGCGTGTCGCCCTGAACCGCGGCCGCCACGACGTGGAGCACAGTGAGCATAGTGCCCGCGACGGGCCGGCTCACCGCGTTCGTCGCGATCCGGTCGGCGTGCCCGAGGGCGTTCGCGAGACCGGCGCCGTCGAGGTCTCCGCCGTCGGCAGCCCAGTCGGCGATACCCCGCACCACCTGGGAGATGATCACACCCGAGTTGCCCCGCGCGGCCCCCACGGCACCCCGGGCGAGCACGGCCAGCGCCTCCGCGGCGCTCCTCGGCTCGGCGGCCAGCAGCTCGTCCCGCGCGCCGGTCATCGTGTGCAGCAGGTTCGAGCCGGTGTCGGAGTCGGGGACCGGATAGACGTTGATGCCGTTGATCTCCGGCCGCAGCACACCCAAGCTGTGCACGCAGGCCGCCGACCAGGCCGACACCGCCGCCACGTCCAGCACCCGCACCCCGTAACCTCCTCGCCGGTCCCCGCGAGGGTATCGACCCCGTGGCGAGCCGCCTCAGACCGCTCGTTTACTATGGTCGAGTTGCCCAGCGAGTCTGGGCGCCATTCTTTGTCCCAGATACAGAGGAGTTCGACGTGGCTGCCGTGTGCGACGTCTGTGGCAAGGGACCCGGCTTCGGCAAGTCGGTCTCGCACTCCCACCGGCGTACCAACCGCCGGTGGAACCCGAACATCCAGACTGTGCACGCCAAGGTCGGCGTGTCCCAGCGCAAGCGCCTCAACGTGTGCACCTCGTGCATCAAGGCGGGCAAGGTCGTCCGCGGGTAGCGCGAGAAGCGAACGGTGGCGGGTGCTCGTGAAGGGCACCCGCCATTTTCGTCTGCCGCACCACCAGGACTCGTGAGTGCCGGTGCCGGTGAGAACCGGCGCCGGCACTCACGAGTCTGTCAGCGGCACCGGAAGTTCAGGGAAGTTTCCACTCCATGGGCGCCGCGCCGCGTTCGACCAGCAGCTGGTTGGCCCGGCTGAACGGGCGCGAGCCGAAGAAGCCGTTGTGCGCGGAGAGCGGACTCGGGTGCGCTGACTCGATGCACGGGATGTCGCCGAGCAGCGGACGCAGGTTGCGGGCGTTGCGGCCCCACAGGATCGCCACCATCGGTTCTTCACGCGCGGCGAGTGCCTTGATCGCCTGTTCCGTCACCTGCTCCCAGCCCTTGCCCTGGTGGGAGTTCGGTTTGCCCGGCTGTACCGTCAGCGCGCGGTTGAGCAGCAGGATGCCCTGCTCGGCCCACGGGGTGAGGTCGCCGTTGGCCGGCAACGGGTAGCCGAGGTCCTCGGCGTACTCCTTGTAGATGTTCACCAGGCTCTTGGGCAGCGGCCGCACTTCGGGCGCCACCGAGAAGCTCAGGCCGACGGCATGGCCCGGCGTCGGGTACGGATCCTGGCCGACGATCAGCACTCGCACGTCGTGGAAGGGCTGTTTGAACGCACGCAGCACGTGCTCCCCGGCCGGCAGGTACGTGCGGCCCGCCGCGATCTCCGCGCGGAGGAACTCCCCCATCGCGGCGACCTGCGCGGCCACCGGCTCGAGGGCCTGCGCCCAGCCTGCTTCGACGATTTCGTGGAGCGGTCGTGCGGTCACGGCCATCGACCCTAGCGCGGCGTGGGCCAGGTCACCGTGGCGGGTCGAGCCGCCGCAGCTGCTCGCGAAACCGGGCACCGCGGCGCACGTACGAATCGACCACCATCGCGATCTGCTCCGCCGAGAACGACTTGTTCGGCCGCACCTTCGCCGGCACGCCCAGCGCGATCTCGCCGGGGCCCACGTGGGAGTTGTACGACAGCACCGCGCCCGCGCCGACCATGCCGCCGTTGTCGATCACGGTTCCGTTGAGCACCACCGAACCCGATGCGATGAGACAGCCGGTGCCGATCGTCGCACCCTCCACGTGCACCGCGTGACCGATCGCCGAGGACGGCCCGAGGATCGTCGGGTGCTGGGAGGTGCAGTGCAGCACGCAGCCGTCCTGCACATTCGAGCGTTCGCCGATCTCGATGTACCCGTGGTCGCCGCGCAACACGGCCTGCGGCCACACCGACGCGCGCGGGCCGATGCGCACGTCACCGATCACGGTCGCGTCGGGGTGGATGTAGGCGTCGGGGTGGATCGAGGGAGCGAGGTCGCCGAGCGCGTAGATCGCCAATGTCGTCTCCGGTCTCTCACACGAGGTTCTTGCCGTAGTACCGGCTTTCGGGCTGGTCCTTGTAGTGGCCGAAAGCCGGGATCTCGGTATAGCCCGACGAACCGTAGAGGGCGATCGCCTCGGGCTGTTCGGTACCCGTCTCCAGCACGGCCCGCAGCCGGCCCGCCGCGACCGCCGTGCGCTCCAGTTCCGCCAGCATCGCCCGCGCGAAACCCTTGCCCCGCGCGGATTCCACGACATACATGCGTTTCAGTTCGGCATCGCCGGGCCGGAAGGAGGGCGCGGGCCCGTCGTGCGCGCGCCACGCTCCCGACGCCACCGGCGTCCCGTCGAGGTACCCGACGAGAAACAGCCCGCGTGGCGGCGTGAACTCCGCGGCGACCATCGGCGTGGAGTCCTCGCTGCCGTAGCGGCGCACGTATTCGAGCTGGACCTCGGCCATCAGCTTGGCCGCGTCCGGGTGGTCGTAGGCGACCCGTCTGATCTCCACCGGTCCATTGTGCACTGGCCCCAGTTCCGGGCGGCCGAGTTCCCGGAATCGCCTACTGCTGCCGCCAGTGCTCCCAGCCGCCTTCGTGACCGTATTCCTTGCCGTCGACGGTCACCCCCGAGCCCGGCATCGTCACGGCGCCGATCTTGCGCCAGCCCTCGGGCAGGTCGTCGAACGGCGGGAACGTCGCCGCGAGCGCGTGGTCCTCGCCGCCGGTGAGGACCCACCGCAACGGATCGGCACCGAGCGCCGTGCCGACTTCCTGCAGCCGCGTGGAGACGTCGAGCTCGGCCGTCTGCACGTCGAGCCCCACGTCGGAGGCCACGGCGATGTGACCGAGATCGGCGAGCAGGCCGTCGGACACGTCGACCATCGCGGTCGCGCCCGCGAGCGCGGCTTGCGGACCCGCGCTGTAGGGCGGTTCGGGCGCGCGCTGCGCGTTCACCACGCCGACGGGCGAGCGGAATCCGCGCCGCAGCACGGCGAGTCCCGCCGCGGCCCACCCGAGGCGTCCGCACACGGCGAGCACGTCACCCGGGCGTGCACCGGCGCGCGTCACCGGTTCACGGTCCTCCAGATCCCCCAGTGCCGTCACACTGATCACGATCTGATCGGCGCTCACGAGATCACCGCCCGAGACGCCGATCCCGGCGCGGGCCGCCTCCGCCCACATGCCGTTCATGATTTCGGCGACGACCTGTGCGGGAGTGTCGGCCGGGCACGCGAACCCCACGAGCACGGTGGTCGGTTTCGCGCCCATCGCCGCGATGTCCGCCAGGTTCACGGCCACCGCCTTTCGCCCCACCTGTTCCGGACTCGACCAATCGAGGCGAAAGTGCACGCCCTGCACCAGCACGTCGGTGGTCGCGACCACGCGACCGTCGGGTGCCGCCACGACCGCGGCGTCGTCGCCGGGGCCGAGCAAGGTGGAAGCCGGCTGGCGGCGTCCGCTGGTGATCGCCTGGATCAGCGCGAACTCGCCTGTGCCGGCCACCGAGCCATCGTCCGGTGACACCGGTCACCTCCTGTTTCTCTCCGCGTGCGAAGCCTCGACCACCGACAGTCGGATCCCCTAGGTTTTTCCCAGGGTCGGCGTTACGTTTTCCTACACCGTCCTCCGACTTCCTACCTCGACCTGACCGCCATCGACGAAAGGGCACGCCGTGGTCCACGCATACATCCTCATCCAGACCGAGGTCGGTAAGGCGGCCGCGGTGGCGGCGGAGATCGCCGGTGTGCCGGGCGTGACCACCTCGGAGGACGTGACCGGGCCGTACGACGTGATCGTGCGCGCGACCGCCGAAACCGTGGACCAGCTGGGGCAGCTCGTGGTGGCGCGGGTGCAGAACGTGGAGGGGATCACGCGCACCCTGACCTGCCCGGTGGTCCACCTCTGACGCGTGGTGCACTAACTCAGTGGCAGATACCGACACCGGAGCGCCGCCCCGGGTGATGCTCGTGATCGCGGCCGTGCTCGTGGTCGCGCTGGCCGTGGTGGTCGCCGTCTTCGCGGTGCTGAAGAACAAGGCCCCCGCGACCGCGGACGACGCGAACGGACCGCTTCCGCTCGTGGCCGTACCGGCACCGCAGGCGGGAACCTCGGCGTGCGCCTCCGTCATCGGCGCGATGCCGCAGACGCTGACCTCCAACGGAACGCAGCTGGCCCGCCGCACGCTCGCGCAGCCGGCGCCGAAGGCCACCGTCGCGTGGGGTACCGGCGACGCGATCGTGCTCCGCTGCGGGCTCGACCGGCCCGACGACCTGACGCGGAGTTCCGAGCTGCGCGTGGTCAACGGCGTGCAGTGGCTGCAGGTGACCGAAGACGACACCGCCACGTGGTACGTGGTCGACCGCGGGGTCTATCTCGCGCTGACCGTGCCGAATTCCGCGGGCACGGGTCCGCTGCAGACCGTCGCGGACGTTGTCGCCGCGAAGTTGCCGGCGAAACCGCTCACGTTCTGACCGCTCGGCCGGAAATCGTCTCGAGCGACTCCCCGGTGGTGCGCGGTCCCAGCACGGCGACGTCCACGATCAGCAGCACCATAGCCGCCGCGACGACGGCGAACATCGTCGTGGGTCCCGCCGACTGCAGGATCGGCAGCAGGATGAACGGCATCGCCGCGGTGGCCAGGCGCGAAAGCGAGTAGGCCGAGCCCGCGGCCGTGCCGCGCAACGACGTCGGGAACAGCTCGCCCTGGTAGGTGTGGAACGCGTTGGAGAACACGTTGCTCGCGGCGGTGTAGCAGAACCCGAACACGGCGATCGCCGCGCCGGCGGTCGAATAACCGAACGCCAGGCCGAACACGGCCATCGCGGCGGCGCTCGCGACGATGAGCCACTTGCGCTCGATGCGTTCGATGATCGGGATGGACAACGCCGAGCCGATCGGGTAACCGAGGAACGTGAGTGCGCTGAACGTCAGTGAGTTCACGAGCCCGAATCCCTTGGCCGCCAGCACGATCGGCACGAGCGAGCCGAAGCCGTAGTAGCCGAAGGCTTGCAGCAGCTGGAAGACGTAGAGCATCGACGTGCGCCGCGCCCACGGCTTGCGCAGCAATGCCGTGAATCGCACGGGTTCCGGTGCGGGCGGTTCGGGTTCGGGGTCGGCGAGCGGCTGCGGCGCGGCGGCTTCGAGCTCGCGGACGATCACGTCGGCTTCCTCTTCGCGCCCGCGCGCGGCGAGCCAGCGCGGCGACTCGGGCAGCGTGAACCGCAGCGCCCACACGATCGCGGCGCCGAGCGCCCCGATCACGAACAGCCAGCGCCAGCCGTCGAAGCCGAGCGGCGCGTGGCCGGCGAACGCACGGGCGAGGAAGCCGGCGGCGGGCACGCCGCAGAAGCCGATCGTGTAAGCCCAGGCCGTGGCGCGGCCACGGGCCCGCGCGGGCAGGAGGTCGGCGAGGTAGGCGTCGGCGACGGGAAGCTCGGCGCCGATACCGATACCGGCCACGAACCGGCAGACGACGAGTATCCACACGTCGCCGCTGAACGCACCGAGCAGCGTGAACACCGAGTACAGGCCGAGGGTGAACAGGAACGCGCGACGCCGGCCGAGCCGGTCGGCGAGCTTGCCGAGGAACACCGCGCCCACGAACGACCCGACGAACGCCGAGGCGAGCACGAACTTCAGCGCTTCGGGGCCCACGCCGAACTCGTGGGTGAGCACGGTACTGATCGTGGCCGCGAGGAACAGGTCGTAGAGGTCGAAGAACGTCGCCAGCCCAACGACCGCGACGAAGTACCGGTGCCGGCGGGTGACCGGGAGCCGGTCCAGCCGGGATGCGATCTGCACGTGTGTTTCTCCTACCGCCGAACCGGGTCACGCGCGGGCCGGCGTCACCCGGTGATCACCTTAGTGGGTGACGCGGCGGTCGCGCCGCCGGCTCAGCGCAGGCCGGTGCCGCGCACGAGGGCCGTGTCGATGAGCGTGGTCAGCAGCGTCTTGTAGTCGACGCCGGTGACCTCCCACATCTTCGGGTAGGCGGACTTGGTGGTGAAGCCGGGCATGGTGTTGACCTCGTTGATCACGAGGTCACCCGAGCCGGTGACGAAGAAGTCGACCCGCGCGAGCCCCTGGCAGTCGAGCGCGCGGAACGCCTCGACGGCCATGGCGCGCACGCGTTCGGTCACCTGGTCATCGAGCTTCGCCGGGATGTCCAGCTCGGCGTCTTCACCGAGGTACTTGGTCTCGAAGTCGTACCAGGCGTCTTCGCCTTCGGCGAGCACGCGGATCTCGGCGGGCAGCGACGCTTCGACTCGGCCGTCGGGGAACTCCAGCACACCGCACTCGACCTCGCGCCCGACGACGGCGGCCTCGACGAGCACCTTCGGATCCGTGCGCCGGGCGAGCTCGATGGCCGCGTCCAGCTCGGACCAGTCGACGACGCGGGAAATCCCGACCGACGATCCCGCGCGCGAGGGCTTCACGAACACCGGCAGGCCAAGGCGTTCGCGGTCCTCGATGGCCACAGTGGACTGTCCACGCCGGAGCGCCGAGTACGTGCCAACGGGCAGTCCCTCGGCGGCCAGCAGCTTCTTCGCGTACTCCTTGTCCATGGCGGCGGCGCTCGCCAGCACGCCGGGTCCCACGTAGGGGATGTCGGCCATCTCGAGCAGGCCCTGGACGGTGCCGTCCTCCCCGAACGCACCGTGCAGCACCGGAAAAACCACGTCGACGGTGCCGAGCACCTCGGTGGCTCGGCCGGGGTCCACCGTGCGCAGCTCGCGGCTCGTCGGATCCCCCGCGAGCACGAGCGGCCGCCCGGACTCCACGGTCGGCAGCTCGCGGCCCTGGATGCTCAGCTCCTTCGGGTCGCCGGTGCCCAGCACCCAGCCGCCCGCCGGCGTGATACCCACGGGGAGCACGTCGTAGCGCTCCGGATCCAGGTTCGCGATCACGCTCCCGGCCGACAGGCACGAGATGGTGTGCTCGCTGCTGCGCCCCCCGAACACGACCGCCACGCGGATCTTCTCAAGCCTCATGGTCGCTCACCGTACCGGGTGACGACCTCGAACGACGGGTCCGGCCCGCCAGGACCTGCTGTTTCGCTGATCTTCAGCGGAGCAGGCTCACCAGTGCCGGCAGCGCGGTGACCAGCGCGTCCCGCGAACAGCCCGCGTAGCCCAATGCGACGCCGTGCACCGTCGGCGGGCCGGCGAAGTGGCGGGCGAGGCCGTCGAGCCGGATGCCGTGGCGGGTCGCGGCGGCGATGCGATCCGTTTCCTCCTCGGCGGTGCGGAACGGGACGACGAGGTGGGCTCCGGCGTCGTCGCCGAGAACGGGGACGGACGCGGCGGACAGGGCCGCCGAGAGGAGCGACCGGCGCTCAGCGAGTTCCCGGCGCAGTTTTCGCAGGTGGCGCCCCAAATCGCCGTGGCGGGCGAGTTCCACGAGGACTCGCTGACCGGCCGGCGACGGGCGCGTGCCCGTCAGGTCGCGGTAGGCCAGCACGGTCTCGGCGACCGTAGCCGGCGCCACGAGCCAGCCGGCACCCAGCGTCGGAGTGAGGATCTTGCTCGTGGTGCCAAGGTGGACGACGACGTCGGGTGCGAGGGCGGCCAGCAGGGGCAGCGGGGCGACGTCGAAGCGGAGCTCGCCGTCGTAGTCGTCCTCGATGATGAGCATGCCGTCGGCGCGGGCACGCTCCACCAGTTCGACGCGGCGCGCGGCGCTCATGCGGCTGCCCATCGGGTATTGGTGCGCCGGCGAGCAGTACACGGCGCGCGCGCCGGCCGGAATGGCGTCGGGGCGCAGGCCTTCTTCGTCGACGGGCACGCCCACCACCGTCAGGCCCGCCGACCGGAAGGCTTGCACGGCGCGCTGATAACCAGGTTCCTCGAACGCGACGACCGCGCCGCGCCGCAGCACAGCTGCAGCGAGCTCGACCACAGCGGCTGTCGTACCACCCGTCGCGAGCACCGAGCCGGCCGCGAGACCGCGGTGGCGCAGCAGATGCTCCGACACCGCGGCGCGGTACTCGGGCAGCCCGGCGCGGTGTGCACGGACCAGCGGGTCCGGGTCCGCCGCCGCCCGCCACGCGCGCCGCCACGCCGCGCGGTCCAGACCAGCGGCCCACGGCGTGCCTGGCGTCAGGTCCAGAAACGGCGCCGTTTCGGGCTCGGCCACCAGCGAGCCGGGCGGTGAGACGGACGCGGCCGCTCGGGTCGGCGGTGTCGTCACGTACGTGCCGGAACCGTGGCGGCCGGCGATCCAGCCCTCGGCGTGCAGCTGCTCGTAGGCGGCCGACGTCACCGTGCGCGAAACCCCGAGCCGCTCGGCCAGCGCGCGCGTCGAGGGCAACCGATCGCCACCGCGCAGATGGCCACCGGCCGCCGCTTCGCGCAAGGCGTCGGCGAGCTGCACGGCCAGCGGCGTTGCCGCCTCGCGGTCGAGTCGGACCGGCAGCGCGGTATCGGCGTAGGACAAGAGCACCTCCGAAAGTGGACTTCTCAAGTGTAGAAGAAGTGGACGTTTCTGGATGCCACTACTCGGGCGAGACTGCTCTCATGTCGAGTCTCTCGCCGACCGCCCGCACCACTCTCGGCCGTAAGAAGAACCGTGCGGCCACCGACCGCGCGACCCTGCACGCCGTGCTCGACGAGGCCCTGATCTGCCACCTCGGCCTCGTCCCCGACGGCACGCCGCTCGTGCTCCCGACTGGCTACGGCCGCGACGGCGACACGCTCTACCTGCATGGTTCCACGGGCGCCGCCAGTCTGCGCGAAGCCGCGGCCGAAATCGAGGTCTGCGTGACCGTGACGTTGCTCGACGGCATCGTCTACGCCCGCTCGGTCAACAACCACTCGATGAACTACCGCAGCGCCGTGGTCTTCGGCCGCGCGCACGAAATCACCGACCGGGACGAGAAACTCCACGCCCTTCGCGTGCTCACCGACCACCTCTCCCCCGGTTCCTGGGAGCACGCGCGCGGCGTGAACGCCAAGGAGTACGCCGCCGTCAGCGTGCTCGCGCTCGACCTCACCGAGGCTTCGGTGAAGCTGCGCGCCGAAGGACCCGACGACGACCCCGAGGACGTCGCCGCGAACGCCGCGTGGGCCGGGGTACTGCCGGTGAAGACGGTGTTCAGCGCACCAGAGCCGTCGGCCGACCTGCCCGCCGGGTGGTCGGTGCCCAGCCACGTGGCAGAGCGCGCCGCCGGGACCCGCACGGTGAACACGGTGGGACTCGGCTGACGTCGACGGCGTTGTCCGTAGGGCCCGCGCCATCCTTACGAAAGCCGGTCGAAGACGCCCGCTGCTTCCCGCGCCCGCCGCTCGACCCGGCTGCCGCCGAGCGACGACACCACCTCGGCGCCGGGAAGCCGGCGACCTACAGGTCGCACTCAGCTTAGCCACAGGTTCCGCGCGAACACTGGGTTTCGTGAGCCAGCCGAGGAGCTTTCGTGACCGTGCCGACCCCGGCCCACGGCGTCGTGTCGACCGGCCGCGCCGAGCCGTCGCCGCGGGCCGCCGGAGATGACGTCCACGGTCCTGTGCGGCGCGCGGTTCACATGGGGTCAGGTGCCGATCGCCGGGTTCGTCGGCGGAGGGCGATTCGAATCGTCAGCCGAGCAATGTCCTGTGGTGGTACCGGTGATCTTGGCACCGTCCACTTCGGCCGGTTCGAGTATCGTGGCGGCGCAGAACACGGCGGAGTCGGGCGAGTCGCACCTCAAGCCGCCGGCGGCAGCGCCGGACGTGAGGAGTTGGTGATGACCACGCACGTGGAGCACGTGATGGGCCTGCCGGTGTCGCTCGATCTGCGCGACGAAGGCGATTTCACCGGCGCCGTGGCCGACGCGTTCGCCTGGCTGCACGAGGTCGATGCCCGGTTCAGCCCGTTCCGCGCCGAGAGCGAGGTGTGCCGCCACGACCGTGGCGAGCTGGCCGCGGGCGACCTGAGCGCCGACTTCAAGGAAGTTCTCGACTTGTGCGCCCACTACGAAAAGCTCTCCGGCGGTGCCTTCTCCGCCCGGCTGCCCGGACGTGGTCTGGACCCCTCCGGTGTGGTGAAGGGCTGGGCCGTACAACGCGCCGCAGACCGCCTGCACGCTGCCGGCGCGCGCCGCTTCTGCCTCAACGCGGGTGGCGACGTCGTCACCGCCGGCGAACCGGAACCCGGTCGGCCGTGGCACGTCGGCATCCGGCACCCCGAGCGTGCCGACTCGGTCTGCGCCGTCGTCGCCTCCCGAGACGGTGCGATCGCCACCTCCGCCACCTACGAACGTGGGCCCCACATCCTCGACGGCCGCACCGGCCGCCCCGCCACCGGCCTGCTGAGCGTCACCGTGGCCGCGGTCGACCTCACCCACGCCGATTCGCTCGCCACCGCCACCTTCGCCCTCGGCACCGACGGCATCTCGTGGGCCGCTGCGCAACCGGACTGCGAGGTGCTCATCGTGGACACACAGCACCGGGTGCATCGCTCCGCGGGCCTGGCGCTCGCCTGAAACCACGTCGCGCGGGCACGCGTTTCCCATGAACGGAGGCGAACCAACGCGCGAAATGGCGACTTCGCGACAATTCCGCGCGTATCGCGGTGAGCCGCCGCCTGCGGCAGTGAATCTTCCTAGAGTGCGGGCATGACTCGTACTCTCGTCGCCGTCGCCGCACTGGGCGGCACCATTTCGATGGCGCCCGGCCGTTCGCTCGAAGCCGGCGTGGTGCCGCGGCTGACCGCCGAGGACCTGCTCGGCGAACTCGGCGCGGATCTGCCGATGGACGTCACGGCGGCGACGCTGGCCGGCCTCTCCAGCGCGTCGATGGACTACGCCACGCTCGTGCGCACCCGCGCCTGGGGTCTCGAACAGGTGGCGGCGGGTGCGTCGGGACTCGTTGTGGTGCAGGGCACAGACACGCTCGAGGAAACCGCGTGGTTCTTCGATCTCACCTGGCCGTCCGACGTGCCGCTGGTCGTCACGGGCGCCATGCGCAACCCGAGCCTGCCGAGCGCGGACGGGCCGGCGAACCTGCTCGCCGCGCTCACCGTCGCCGCGTCGCCGCGCAGCCGCGGGCGCGGTGTGCTGGTGGCGTTCAACGACGACGTGCACGCGGCGCGCTGGGTGCGCAAAGCGCATTCGAGCCACGTCGAAGCGTTCTCGTCGAACCCGGCGGGCCCGCTCGGGTTCATCGCCGAGCGGCGCGTGCACTATTTCCACCCCGCTGGCCCGCGCCCGGTCGCACTGGCCGTGGCCGACACCGGCTTCACCAGTCTGGTACCGCTGCTGGAGGCCGGGATCGCGGACTCGGGCGAGCTCCTGTCGCTCGTACTTTCCGCCGGTGCGCACGGCGTCGTCGTCGCGGCGCCGGGCGTCGGCCACGTCTCCACGCACACCGCCGATGTGATCGCCACGGCGGAAGTCCCGATCGTGGTCGCGTCACGCACCGGTGCCGGCCCGACGTTCCGTGGCACCTACGGGTTCCACGGTTCCGAGTCGAGCCTGATCAAGCTGGGCGCGACCATGGCCGGCTGGCTCGACCCGCGCAAATCCCGTGTGCTGCTCCAGGTTCTGCTCGCGACGGGCGCCTCGCGCGAAGCCATCGAAGCCGAGTTCCGCTTGCGCGGCGACCTCGACCGGTAGGGCTCACCCGCGGACCGGGCCGCCCAAGGGGTCGAGGTGAAACGGGCGCATGGCACGCGGCCCGTCGCGGTAGACGTGCACGGAGATCGCCGGGTCGGCCGCGTCGTTGCGCACCTCGTGCACGTATCCCGGCCCGAACACGCGGGACTGCCCCGCGGCCAGCGCGTGCACCTCCGTGACAGCGCGGCCGTCGGGCGAGCGGCGGGCGACGGTTTCCGTCAGCCGGCCCGAAACGACCGTGAACGCGCCGCTCGCGATGGCGTGGTCGTGCAGGTCGGTGTGCTGTCCGGGCAGCCACGAGAGTAGCCAGATCTCCTGGCCGCGGCTTTCTTCGACCAGTGCCGAAAACCGTTCGTCTGGGTCGTAGCGCAGCAGGTGCGCCCAGCGTTCCCGGTCGGCGGCCACCTCGAGGGCAACGCGCACCGGGTGGCGCAGAGCGGGGTTTTCGGGACGCAGCAGGGTGTTGTCCGGGACGGCGAACATGGCGGGATTTCCTCGCAGCGAAAAGGGTGTCGAACGTGGGCCGGGGCGGCTTCACCGACAACAGCGACACGACACCGACGACGCAGCCATGACGGGGCCGAGGTCACAGGACCCCCGCCGCACGGTCATCAGGCACATCGTCACGAGCACAGGGAACCAGCGCAGGCTCGCCCGGTCAAACCGTTTCATCTGCTGGGAGCAGGATCAGCTCCACTCGTGCTTGCGCGAGCGCCCGAGCAGCTGCGCACCGGCTTCGCGCGGGTCCACACCCTGGTGGCAGACGCGGTGCATCGCGTCGGTGATCGGCATGTCGACCCCGAGTCCGCGCGCGAGCTCGCGGATCGACGAGCACGACGTGACGCCTTCCGCGACCTGGCCACCGGTGGCGGCCTGCGCCTGTTCCAGCGTGTCGCCGCGCCCGAGCCGTTCGCCGAACGTGCGGTTGCGCGACAAGGGGGACGAGCAGGTGGCCACGAGGTCACCGAGCCCGGCGAGGCCCGCGAACGTCAGCGGGTCGGCGCCGAGTTTCGTACCGAGGCGGGCCATTTCCGCGAGCCCGCGGGTGATCAGTGTCGCCGTGGTGTTGGCGCCGAAGCCCATGCCGGCGGCCATGCCGCAGCTCAGCGCGATCACGTTCTTGCACGCGCCGCCGAGCTCGACGCCGACGACGTCGGTGTTGGTGTACGGGCGGAAGTACTGGTTCGAGCTCGCCCGCTGGAACGCCACCGCGCGCTCGTGGTCGGCGCACGCCAGCACGGCGGCGGCAGGCTGCGCGGCCGCGATCTCGCGCGCCAGGTTCGGGCCGGACACCACCACGATCTCGCCGGGATCGACCTCGGCGAGCTCCGCGATGACTTCGCTCATGCGCTTGAGCGTGCCCAGCTCGACCCCCTTGGCGAGGCTCACCAGGATGGCGTCCCGCGGCAGCAGCGGGCGCCACACGGTGAGGTTCGCGCGCAGGCTCTGGCTCGGCACGCCGAGCACCACGGCCTGCGCGCCGTCGAGTGCGGCCGCCGCGTCGGCCGTCGCCGTGACGCGTCCGGGCAGGACCGTGCCGGGCAGGTAGGACTCATTGGTGTGGCCTGTGGCGATCTCGCCGGCGATCGACTCGCGCCGGGCCCAGATCGTCACGTCGCGGCCGGCGTCGCCGAGGACTTTGGCGAACGCCGTGCCCCACGAGCCGGCGCCGAGCACGGTCACCCGCTGCACGTCGGTGGCGAAGGCGGCCATCAGGCGCCGCCCTCCTCCTTCTCGGCGGACGGTTGGTTCACCGGCGAATCCTTGGCGGGCTGCTCACTGGTTGATTGCTCCTTGATCGGCGGAGCCTCGTGCCGGATCTCGCCGAGCAGCCGGGTCACCTCGTCCATCATCAGCTTCGTGACCTCGCGCAGTGTCGAGGCACTGCGCGTGTTGGCACCGGCGTACGCCGAGAGGTCCAGCGGGTCGCCGACCAGGTGGGTCACGGTCTTGCGCGGGAACGGGGTGAACTTCTTCGTGTAGCCGTTGAAGATCTGGTTGGTGCCCCACCGTGCGATCGGGATCACCGGCACGTCGTTCTGCAGCGCGAGCCGCGCGACGCCGGTGAACGACTCCTTCGGCCAGCCGGCCGGGTCCTTCGTGATCGTGCCCTCGGGGTAGATCACGATGAGTTTGCCTTCGGCGAGGGCCTCGTGCGCCGCCTTGAGGCTGTCGCCCGCCGCGCTCGATCCGCGCGACACCGGGATCTGGCCGGAGCCGTCGACGATCTTGCCGAACACCGGCACGTGCCGCAGGCTTTCCTTCAGGAAGAACCGCGGCACTCGCTTCTGACGGTGCACGAACACGGCGTCGACCACGGGATCGAGGTGCGAGATGTGGTTCATCACCAGCACCACGGGCCCCTGCCTCGGAATCTTCTCCGCCCCCAGGTACACCCGCTTTCCAATGGCGGTCAGCGGGTAGAACACAACGGCGGCCAGCCCCACCCAGAAGCCGCCCTTCTCACGCCGGGCCAAGTCTCCTCCTCGAACGATCTGCTCGGGCCGATCCTGCCTGCCCGGGGTTCGCGCAGTCCAGGAGGGTGCGCTCACCACGTGCTGAGGAGCGATCGGGTAAAGATGGACGGGTGGACGTGGACCTGGTCGTGCCGTTGAAGCACCCGCGTGAGGGCAAGTCACGCCTGCGGGGCGCGCTCGCCGGCGTGACGCACGCCGACCTCGTACTGGCGCTGGCCGTCGACACGCTCGCAGCGGTGACCTCGGTGGCGGGCGTGCGGCGCGTGCTCGTGGTGGCCGCCGACCCGGCTGCGGTGTCAGAACTGGCCGTCCTCGGCGCGGAGGTGGTCCACGAACCCCGCGGCGGGGGTCTCAACGAAGCGCTGCGACACGGTGCGGCGCTGCTGCGGGAAGACGAGCCCCACGGCATCGTCGGCGCGCTGCAGGCGGACCTGCCGGCCCTGCGCGCGGGCGAGTTCGCCACCGCGCTGGCCGAAGCGGCGCAGCGGCGCGCGTTCGTCGCCGACCGCCAGGGCACGGGCACCACACTGCTGCTGTCGGCGCCGGGCGGGCCGCTCGATCCACGCTTCGGCGCGGGTTCCGCCCAGCGGCACATGATTTCCGGTGCCGTCGCGCTGACCGGCGAGCTGGTGTCGGTGCGCAGCGACGTGGACACCGCGGACGATCTTGCCCGAGCGGCCTCACTCGGTGTCGGCAAACGCACAACGGCACTGCTTCCCGACGAATGCCTGCCGGTGGGCTGAGGTGTTCATTGGACCTTCACCGCGGTCTGCGCAAACTGCTGCTTCGTAGTGAACAATGGGTCTCGTGAGCACAGACGACGCCAGCACATCCGCCCGGAAGGGGCAGCCCCCTCAACGGCGCAGGGCCAGCGCGGCGAAAGCTGACGCCCCCGCGACCCCGGTGCGCCGCAGCAGCCCCACACGGAAGCCGAACTCCGGCAAGACCGCCGACGCGGTGAAGACGGCGGCCCGCGCGACCGCCGGGAAGGCAGGCGCGAACGCGGCGGGTAAACCGAAAACCGCGAAGACCAGCCCGGAAAAGTCGAGCGCAGAGACGCCCGGTCAAGAGAAGACCAGCGCGGAGAAGAGTACGCGCATCCGCAAGGCCACCTCGGCCGCGGCCGTTGCCGGCACCGACGCGACCGCGCGCCCGGCCCGCTCGCGTCGCGCGGCGTCCTTCGATGGTGCGGTCCCCTCAGCGCCCCCGGCGGTGACGGCGGCGTCGGCACCCACCGCCGTCGAGACCTTGCCCGACGACCGCTACTTCAACCGCGAGCTGTCGTGGCTCGACTTCAACTCCCGGGTGCTGGCGCTCGCCGAGGACGAGTCGCAGCCCTTGCTTGAACGGGCGAAATTCCTCGCGATCTTCGCGTCCAATTTGGACGAGTTCTACATGGTGCGCGTGGCCGGGCTGAAGCGCCGCGAAGACACCGGCCTGTCGGTGCGCAGCGCCGACGGGCTCACGCCGCGCGAGCAGCTGGACTACATCTCCAAGCGCAACCAGGACCTGGTGGAGCGCCACACGAGCGCGTTCAGCGACCACCTGCGCCCGCAGCTCGCGGAGCAGAACATCCGGCTCGTCGGCTGGGGCGACCTCTCGGGAGCCGACCAGCTGCGGCTCTCGAGCTATTTCTCCGAACAGATCTTCCCAGTGCTCACACCGCTGGCCGTCGACCCGGCGCACCCGTTCCCGTACATCTCGGGCCTGTCGCTCAACCTCGCCGTCACCGTCCGCGACCCGGAGGAAGGCACCGAACGCTTCGCGCGGGTAAAGGTGCCGAGCAACGTGGCGCGGCTCATGCGCGTGGAGTCCGAGCGCACCAGCCGCACGGCCACGTTTCTGCCGCTGGAAGAACTCATCGCCGCGCACCTCGGCGAACTGTTCACCGGCATGGAGGTGACCGAGCACCACGTGTTCCGGGTCACCCGCAACGCCGACTTCGAGGTGGAGGAAGACCGCGACGAAGACCTCCTGCAGGCGCTGGAGCGCGAGCTCGCGCAGCGGCGCTTCGGCCCGCCGGTGCGGCTCGAGGTCGCCGAGGACATGAGCGAGCACATGCTCGACCTGCTGCTGCGGGAGCTCGAGGTGGACCCGGCCGACGTCGTCGAGGTGCCGGGCCTGCTCGACCTGACCTGTCTGCACCAGCTGTCCGCAGTGGACCGCAAGGAGCTCAAGGACCGGCCGTTCGTGCCGGCGACGCACCCGGCGTTCGGCGAGCGCGAGACGCCCAAGAGCGTGTTCGCGACGCTGCGCGAGGGCGACGTGCTGGTGCACCACCCGTACGACTCGTTCTCCACGAGCGTGCAGCGCTTCATCGAGCAAGCCGCGGCCGACTCGAAGGTGCTGGCGATCAAGCAGACGCTGTATCGCACCTCGGGTGACTCGCCGATCGTCGACGCGCTGATCGACGCCGCCGAGGCGGGCAAGCAGGTGGTGGCGCTGGTCGAGATCAAGGCGCGTTTCGACGAACAGGCCAACATCACGTGGGCGCGCACGCTGGAGCGCGCCGGCGTGCACGTGGTCTACGGTCTCGTCGGATTGAAGACGCACTGCAAGGTGCTGATGGTGGTGCGCCAGGAAGGCGCCACCATCCGCCGCTACTGCCACATCGGCACCGGCAACTACAACCCGAAGACCGCGCGCCTGTACGAGGACCTCGGCCTGCTCACGGCCGACCCGAGTATCGGCGCCGACATCACCGACCTGTTCAACGTGCTCACCGGCTACTCGCGCCAGGACACCTACCGCACGATCCTCACGTCGCCGCACGGCATCCGCCGCGGCATCGTGCGTGCGATCGGCGAGGAGATCGAGCTGGCACGCGCGGGACAGGCCGCCGGAATCCGGATCAAGTGCAACTCGCTCGTCGACGAGCAGGTGATCGACGCGCTCTACCACGCATCGCGGGCCGGCGTGCCGGTCGACGTGGTCGTGCGCGGGATCTGCGCGCTGAAGCCGGGTGTCGAAGGGCTGTCGGACAACATCCGCGTGCGCTCGATCCTCGGCCGTTTCCTGGAGCACTCGAGGATCTTCCACTTCCGCGCGGGTGGCACGCACTGGCTCGGCAGCGCCGACATGATGCACCGCAACCTCGACCGTCGCATCGAAGCGCTCGTGCGGGTGAAGGATCCGAAACTCACGAACCAGCTCGACGCCGTCCTCGACTCGGCGCTCGACCCGGCCACGCGGTGCTGGGTGCTCACGGCGACCGGCGAGTGGCAGCCCTTCCCGGCGGCAGGCTCGCAAGTCCGTGATCACCAGGTGGAGCTGGCGAAGCTGCACGGGGCCGCCGGATGAGCGTGGACATTCGCGCGGCCGGCGCAGTGCTGTGGCGCCATGCCGGTGACCGAATCGAAGTCGCACTGGTGCACCGGCCCCGGTACGACGACTGGTCGCTGCCGAAAGGCAAGCTCGATCCGGGAGAGACGCTCGTCGCAACCGCGGTGCGTGAAGTGCGGGAAGAAACCGGCTTCCACGCGGTACTCGGCCGGCACCTCGCGCAGACCGCCTACACCGTGCCCGCCCGGACGAACGGCAAGCCACTGGCGAAAACCGTCGACTACTTCAGCGGCGAAGCCGTGTCGGGTTCGTTCGAGCCAGGCGACGAGGTCGACGAACTGCGCTGGCTCGCCCCCGTCGCCGCCGAGCAACTTCTGACGAACGCGGCAGACGTCGGCGTGCTGCGGGCGTTCTGCTCGCTGCCGGCGCCGCTGCGCACCGTGCTGCTCGTCCGCCACGCCAAGGCGGGCAAGCGCAGCGACTGGACGGGCGACGACGACTTGCGCCCACTCTCGGAAGCGGGTGTACGGCAGGCCGAAGCACTCCGGACCTTGCTTCCGCTGTTCGGTCCGGACGCCGTGTATTCGGCGCCGCGCCTGCGATGCGTGCAGACCGTGCGGGGCGTCGCTGAGGATCTCGGCGCGGAGATCCACCACGAGCAGCTGCTGTCGGAAGAGGGCTACTGGCCGGACCCGGTCCGCGGCATCAACCGGCTGCTCGCCATTGCGTCCGCCGGCGGCACGCCGCTGATCTGCAGCCAGGGCGGGGTGATCCCGGACGTCGTGAGCGCGCTGGCCGATCGCGACGGCCTCACTCTCCCGGCCGCGCGGAGCGGGATCGTGCCGAGCAAGAAAGGCTCGCTCTGGGTGCTCTCGTTCAACGCCGGGGAATCCGGCCTCCAGCTCGTGGGCGCCGATTACCACCCGAGCCCGTTGCCGGTGCCGGCGCCCGCGCGTCGCTGACCCGTCTTTCGCATCGAAGGCCTCCCGCCGGTTCCGGCGGGAGGCCTTTTCGCCGGCCCGGGAGATCGCGAATAGGCAACTGTTCGAATGGCTTCGAAAAGTGCCTCTCCCCCATTTCCGAAGCCGGGATTCTATAGAGACTGGGTTATGTCTGCGCGCGAACAGCCGGCCGAGATGCACCGGCTGTCGGTGAAAAATCCGTTGCCCCGATCGGATGGGACACTCCGTTGGCGGAAGCCGTCGCGGGTGCTTTGACGGTTTGGCCGGACCGTTGTCCGCCGGGCACTCTCGGCCGCGCCGGGTGTTGGAGGCCACTCCGCAGCTCGGCGCGCCGGACCCAGGCACGGCCCTGTTGCGGCACAGCCGATCCACCGCGGCGCTTCGGGTACGGCCGCCACATGCGGCAGGGCCCCCTCCGGGTGGGAGGGGGCCCTGCCGCATGTGGTGCGCTGAGGTGCTTACTTCTTCTTCGCAGCGCTGGTGCGTTTCGCGGCGGGCTTGCGCGCCGCCGGCTTGGCGGCGGCCTTCGTGGTGGCCTTCGCCCGCGTGGTGGTGGTCTTGGCGGCCGGCTTCGCGGCTGCCTTGGTGGTGCTCGCCTTCGCCCGCGTGGTCGTCGTCTTGGCCGCGGGTTTGGCGGCGGTGGCGCGCGTGCGGGAGACAGCGGGTCGCGTCGCGGTGGTGCGGGTGGCTGCGGCGCGGGTGGTGGTGCGGGTGCCGGTGGTGGTGGTGCGTTTGGCTGCGGTCGCCTTCGGCAGTTTCTTGGTGCCGGAGATGACGTCCTTGAACGTGGTGCCGGCGCGGAAGGCG